>NZ_JBVJTD010000002.1:409411-751288 GCF_055605965.1 Streptomyces sp. NPDC037126 | reverse complement strand
AAAAGACTCCGGGGGGCGGGGTCAAACACAAGCCGGGGGGGGAAGGGGACACCAAAGGGGAGGGGGGCGGCACGAACACCAGGTTCAAGACCCGCCCCCGTCGTACGGCCGTGTCCGCCCGCGACACCCGGGCGTTCAGGAGGCGGTGGGCAGCGCGCCCGGTGCGCCGGGCGGGGCTTCCCGCAGTCCCGCAGCGGCCCCCAGCGTGTCGTACTGGTCCGCGGTGTGCCGGAGCATGGTCAGCAGCTGGGCCGCGGTCACCCGCCGCCTGCCCGCGCGTGCGGGGCGGGGGAGCGGCAGGGCACCCTGGTCGGCCCAGACCAGCCGGCCCTCGGCGTCGATGGCACTGCGAGTGGCGCCGCGGTTGTCCCGGTGCAGGCAGAACGGCACGTCCAGCAGGCCCCTGCGGAAGGCGTGCAGCAGCGCGCTGCCGATGTCGTCGGACAGCTCCAGCACCGCCTCGACGAGCGCGTTCGCCTCGGCCAGCACTCCCGCGTGGTCCGTCTGGTGCGCCCGCGGCAGCTCGTGGGCCGAGCGGCTGCGGGCGGCGGCCTCCGCGGCCCGGCGCAGCGAGCGCACGTTCTCCGGCACCGTGGGCAGCCGGTGCGCCTCGGCCGGTGTCTTCACGATCAGGCGCTCGACCCCGGCCAGCGCGGCCAGTTCGGCGCTGCGGTCCGTCAGCAGTTCGGCGCCGGCCTGCGTGGCGGGGAAGACGCCCATGTAGGTGTAGAGCACCAGGTGCCGGTCGACGTGCCCGGGCAGGTAGGTGTCCGCGAGCCGGCGCAGTGCGGCGAGCGCCTCCAGGTCCTGCACCGGGTGGGTCTGCTGGGCGTAGCTCAGGGAGACGCTGGTGACGCCCTGCTGCACGAAGAACATGGACTCCAGCAGGCTCACGGCGACGAGGAGCGAGGGCGGGCACAGCTGGCCCAGCAGGCAGCCGCCGAAGGTCTCCAGGTGGGCCCGTCGGCCGAGCGCGGCGCACTCGTCCGCCAGTTGCGCGGTGGCGTCCCGCCAGTGGGCCACGGACTCGGCGAGCGGGGTGCGTCCGTAGGGCAGGCAGTACGAGACGGGGCCGCCCTCGCTGGCCGAGAGCCCGGCGCGGACCAGGGTGCGGAAGATGGCGCCCGGGCCGGCCGAGCCGTGCCGCACCTGGACGGGCCGGTCGCCCGCCGCGGCCGCGACGGCGGCCGTCAGCTCGGGGCCGTGGACGGTGATGGGGTACCCGTTGAGCCGGCCACCGCGGGCGAGAGCGGCTCGCGCCCCGGCTTCGTCGCCGACCCGGGTGTAGCTGTCGATGGTGAGGGTGGCGACGGTGCGGGCGCGGGCACCGGCCACCGCGCGTATCCCGGCGGCCATCTCCCGGGGGTCGGACATGCCCATGCGGGGCTGGACGATCAGGTCGCTGCCGCAGTGGCGGCGGACGTACTCCCCCAGGTCGCGCGAGCCGGGGGCGGGGGCGACCCCGAGGCCGCCGCGGACGGCTGGACTGTTCATCAGGAGGTCCCGGTGGCCAGGGCACGGACCGGTGCGGCGGCGGGCAGGGCACCGAGGAAGGACCGCAGGGCCGTCTCGGGCGCCCCGTCCACGCACACGGCGTCGAACCCCGCCTCGGCGAGTTCCCCGACGTACGAGGTGTCGTCGCTGCCCTGGGTGCCCAGTTTGCCTCCGATCATGGCGGGGATCGCTCCGGTCCGCGGATCGGAGCGCACGGCCCGGATCAGCCGGGCGCCGTCGAGCCAGCCGTGGCCGTTGACGGTGCTGATGACGATCGCGTCGGGCCGTTCGGCGGCCGCGGTCTCGATGAGCAGGTCGTCGGGCACGCACGGGCCCAGGTTCACGACCTCGTACCCCAGCTCCTCCAGCAGGAGCTGGAGGAACACGAGGTTCCAGGTATGGGAGTCCGAGGAGACCGTCGACAGCAGAATGCGTCGGCCTGTCGGGGAGAGCTGCGCCATCACGGTGTGCTGTTCCTCTCGCGGAGCTGGCGGGAGCCCGGGACGGGGGCGCCCGGGGGTGCCGGACAGCGCGCTGCCGCCGCCACGCCCGAGGGCGGTGTGGCGGCGGCAGCGGGCGTCGGGGCGGGGCAGGGTCAGACGGTGCAGCCGTTGAGGAGGGCCGGGGCGGCGGCCGCGGACCGGTCCGGCCGGGCCTCGGCCCGGGCCGTCGGGTAGCCGCCGCGCTTCCAGTACTCCAGCCCGCCGATCATCTCCTTGACCCGCAGCCCGGCCGCGGCCAGCTTGGCGGCCGCGCGGGTGCCCCCGTTGCATCCGGGGCCCCAGCCGTAGGTGACGTAGACCTGGGCGGGGTCGAGCGCGGCCAGGGCCTGCGGGGTCATGTCGTGGTGCGAGAAGTGCACCGCACCGGCCACGTGCTCGGCGTCGTAGGCCGGCCGCCTGCGCACGTCCAGGACGACGAACCCGCCCAGTCCCGCCGTGAGGTCGGCGCGCACGTCGTACGGGTCGGTCTCGAACCGCAGCCGGCCGGTGAAGTACGCGAGCGCCTCGCGCGGTTCGGCCGGCCGGATGCCGAGGACGCGGTGCTCCTCGTCGGACATCTCGGTCCACAGGTCCTGGCTCACGCCGACACCACCGCCGCTCCGGCTCCGCTGTTCGCGTCCGTGCGGAGACCGGCGAGGCGGTCCACGACCCGCACCACGGTCTCCAGGCCGCGCCGCAGGCTCTCCTCGGTGACGGTGAGCGGCGGCAGCAGCTTGAGGACCTCGTCCGCGCGTCCGCAGGTCTCCACGATCAGCCCCTCCTGGAAGCAGAGCCGGGACACGTCGGCCGCGTGGACGCCCTCGGCGCGGGTGAAGTCCAGTCCGAGCATCAGGCCGAGGCCCCGCAGGGCGATCGGGTGCCGGGCGGTGAGGGTGGCGTTCAGGAACTCCACGGCCGTCCGGCCCTTGCTCCGCACCGCCCGCGCGAACGCCCCGTCCGGGCCGTCCGCCCAGTAGTGCCGGATGACCTCCGCGGCGCCCACGAAGGCGAGCTGGTTGCCGCGGAAGGTGCCGTTGTGCTGGCCGGGCAGCCAGATGTCGTACTCGGGCTTGATGAGCACGACGGACATGGGCAGCCCGTAACCGCTGATGGACTTGGACAGCGTGACGATGTCCGGGGCGATACCGGCCCGTTCGAAGGAGAAGAAGGCACCGGTACGGCCGCAGCCCGCCTGGATGTCGTCGACGACGAGGAGGATGCCGTGCCTGGCGCAGAACTCCCTGAGCCCGCGCAGGAACTCCTCGGGTGCGACGTAGACGCCACCCTCGCCCTGCACGGTCTCCAGCAGCACGGCGGCCGGCTTCTCGATGCCCGCGGAGGGGTCCTCCACCAGGCGCCGGAGCAGGTCGAGGGAGTCGAACTCGCCGAGCGGGGAGTCCGGGTAGGGCAGGTGGACGGTGTTCGGGAAGGTCCCGTACAGGCCCTGCTTGTAGTGCGCGGAACCGGTCGCCGCGAGGGCTCCGGTGCTCACTCCGTGGAAGCCGCCGCTGAAGGCCACCACCGGAGCCCGCCCGGTGGCCAGCCTGGCCAGTTTGAGGGCCGCCTCCACCGCGTTGGTGCCGGAGGGGCTGGGGAACTGGATCCGGTACTCCAGGCCACGGGGGGCGAGGATGTGCCGGGAGAAGACGTCGAGGAAGTCCGCCTTGGCCGTGGTGACCAGGTCGAGGCCGTGGGTGAGGCCGTCGGCCTGGAGATGTTCGATCAGCCGCTGCTTGACCGGCTCCGGATTGTGCCCGTAGTTGAGGGTCCCCGCACCGGCGAGGAAGTCGAGGTACTCGGTGCCGTCGGCAGAGCGCAGCAGCTCGTTCTTGGCGGAGGTGAAGACGTCCGGGAAGGAGCGGGCGTAGGACCGCACCTGCGATTCGTGGCGCTCCACCGTCGTACCGGCGTCCGGCGCAAGCGCCGGCGCCGGTATGTGCACCGGCCCGGAGTGCGTGACCGGCATGGTCGTGACTGTCATTGCTGTTACCGCCTAACCGCCTGGGGTTCCAGGACTCGTGACAGGGTCAGTGGGGGACGACGACGGCGGGTTCGGCCCCGATGTCGTCCCGGTAGCGCATGCCGCGGAAGGAGATGTGCCCGAGTTGCCGGTACGCGGCCTGCCGGGCCGAGTCGGCCGTGGCGCCGCGGCCGACGACGTGCAGCACCCGGCCGCCCGAGGTGACCGGCCTGTCCGAGGCGTCCCGGCGCAGGTTGGCGTAGAAGACGTCCGCCTCGCGGCGGTCCGGCGCGTCCAGGCCGTGGACCTCCTGGCCCGTCTCGAACGCGCCGAAGGGCCAACCGGGCAGCGCCTCGGGGTCCATGACGTCCAGGCAGCCCTGGGTGAGCGCCACCGAGCAGCGGGCGAGGCCGTCCGTCCTGAGCTCCTGGAGGTGCAGCCGGCGCTCCAGCACGGCCTCGCACAGTGCGGTGAACGAGCTCCGCACGCCGGGCAGGACCGCCTCGGCCTCGGAGTCACCGAAACGGGCGTTGATCTCGATGACCCGCAGCCCCTCCTCGGTGATCATGGTGCCGAGGTAGACGAACCCGGTGAAGTCCAGGCCGTCCCGTGCGATTCCCCGCATCAGCGGCTCCAGCAGCACCGTGCGGATCTCCTGCTGCAGCGCCTCGCTCGCGGCCGGGTGCGGCGCGATCGAGCCCATGCCGTCGCAGTTGCCGCCGGCGTTCTGCTCCAGCGTGCGCTTGTAGTCCAGCGCGGTGGGGAAGAGCAGCGCGCTCTCCCCGTCGAGCAGGGCGAACACGGAGAGTTCCTGCCCGGTGAGCCGCTGCTCGACGACGACCTTGAACCGGCCGCCGTACGCGCGGGCGAACGCGTCCACGGCCGCGGTCGCCTCCCCCTCGTTGTCGCAGACCACCGCACCGTCCCCGTCGGGGGTGAGTACGTCGATCTTGACCACGCACGCGTAGGGCAGCGAGCGGATGTACTCCTTGGCCGCCTCGGGATCGGTGAAGGACCGGTACGGCGCGATCGGGATCCCGTGGTCCAGGCAGAAGCGCTTGCCGCGCTCCTTGCTGGACTCCAGTTCGGCCGCCTCGGAGGTCGGGCCGATCACCCGGTGCCCGAAGGCACGCAGGACCTCCACGAAGCCGCGGGACAGGGCGTCGATGTTGGAGACGAAGACGAACTCGACCTGGTGCCGTTCCAGGAACTCGATCGTCGGCCGCGGGTTGGTGAGCGGCAGCGTGCCCACCGGGATGATCCGCTCGTGCTCGATGACGTCGCAGCCCGGTGCGTAGTACACGACGACGTCGGGGTCGGTGCGGGTGAACAACTCGCAGACGGCGTGGCCGCGGCCGGTGCCGTCCAGTACCAGGATCCGGCGCTCCCCCATGATGTGCTCCCTGGCTTGTGTCACCGTTGGTCACTCGTCCGCTCGGGAGTCAGCAACCGGTCCAGCGACTGGTCGACCATGCCGGCCTCGTACAGGTGGTCCGCCAGCGAACCCCACACGTCGCTGTAGCGGTCGGAGCCCTCGGCGATGTCCTGGTTGCGCACGTAGGCGGAGTTCGCCCAGTCGCAGTTCGGGTGGATGTGGTGCAGATCGTGCTGCACGGTGTCGCCGACCAGCACGAACATCCGGTACGCGGGGTGCACGACGAGGATCCGGAACCACCAGTTGGTCCAGGCGCCGGCCCGCCGGGCCGCGCCGCGGACCTCCGGTCCCGGCACCGGCTCGCCGCACATGCGGCCGAAGGTCAGCAGGTCCCGCTCCCGCTTGGTGAGCTTCTCCGCGTTGGAGAAGATCCACCAGCGGTGCTCGGTGTGGGTGTAGAGGAACGTCGCCCCCTGGAAGCACACCGACAGCGGCAGGATCCACAGCACCAGGTACTCGAGCCACCATCCGGTCAGCGCCACGAAGGCGACGCTCGCGGCCAGCCACACCAGCGACATCACGAGCCGGTAGCGGGGCAGGGGACCGGCGAAGTTGGACCTGATCCGGCCCGAGGAGAAGTTCCAGTGGTGCCTGGGCGAGAACAGCGTCCCCCACAGGTAACGCCGGTACTCCGCACGCGACATGCCCGGGCGCATGCCGGTGCTCAGCAGGTAGCGGGTGTCGGCGTCCTTCATCGAGCAGGGGAACTGGTGGTGGAGCAGGTGCTCACGCCGGTTCTCGTCGTACGGGGAGCGCCAGAACACCGTGGTGATCAGCTCGCCGACGACCCGGTTGACCGTGTGGGACCTGGCGAACATGCGGTGCAGGGTCTGGTGGACGATCACCACGTCGAGGCGGCGCATGCCGCCGGTGGTCAGCAGCGTGGCCAGGACCAGCAGCGGAAGCGACCAGCCGGTGAAGGGGTGCAGGGCCCATGCGCCCAGCGCGATCCCGCCGGCGATCTGGAACAGGCCCAGCACACCGGCCTTGTTGGGGCTCCAGCTGATGATCTGCCTGCCGCCGTCCAGCGGGGTCCCGGTCACCCAGGTCAGGTAGGGCTGGAAGAAGGCCGGGAAGCCCCTCATGGTCTCGCGCGGGGAGATCGTCCGCGGCTGGGTGTCCGGCTGTGTCGTCATGTCGTGCGTCGTCATGTCGTGCTTCGCCCTTCTCACCGTGCTCACTTCTGGGAGACGGGGTCCGCTCCGGCCCCGCCGAAGAGGATGTCGTTGGTCTCATGGGTGCGGGGTGTGGTGAGGTCCTCCGCCGAGACCCAGGTCATGTTCACGATCGTGCGGCGGGCCTCGCCCCGGATCGGGTGCACGCGGTGCATCGTGGTGTCCGTCTTGACGATGTACGCGTCACCCGCGGCCATGTGGTACGAGTGCACCCGGCTCTTCAGCAGCGCCCCGTACACATCGGGGTTCTCCTTGTCCCAGGACGTGTGCGGCACGCCCTGGATGAAGCCGCCGTCGCGGTAGTCGGGGGCCTCCAGGACGAGGATGAAGCCGTACGTGTAGTCGTCCCAGTGCCAGCCGTGCGTGTCGCCGGAGCGGTCCAGCCGGCTGATCACGTAGTGCTCGCCGGCGTAGGGGCAGGTGAAGACCTCCTCCCCGACGATCCCGGACATGAAGTCCTTGGTGCTGGGCGAGAAGTAGAACGCGTCGATCAGCGGCCCGTGCTCCTTGATGACCGGCTGGCCCACGGTCCGCATGTGGCGCGGGGTCCCGTCGGTGATCTCGAGCGTCAGGTCGCGCTGCACGCCGTGCCCGTCCATGATCCCGAAGGCCTCGGCCCGCATGGCGTCGAGGAGTTCGGGGGACAGGAAGCCGCGCAGCGGGACCAGGTGCTCGCTACGGAACTGCTCGCGCAGCCGCTCGCGGTCGGCGGCGGAGTAGTGCCCACGCAGGTGCTCGTCGAGGAGCGTGCCGAGGGACCGGGCGCTCACCCGCTCCGTCGTCGAGGACTGTTCGGTGCTGAGGGAGGTCATGAAGTGGCTCCGGATGTCAGGGGGCCGGTCGTCGACTGCGCCGTCCGGCCCGGATGCGTCGTCGGTGCGGTGAGGGGAGGGGGCGTGGAGGGGAGGAACAGCGGCTGCGGCAGCCAGACGTCCTCGCTCGAAAGGTCCTGCGGGCGGTACTTGCCGAGTGCGCTCAGGAGCAGCCGCAGCTCCAGCCGGAGCGCGGCGACGAGGCGGACCAGACCCTCCTGCGGGTCCTCGTCCGCGGCGAGCAGGGCCGCCCGGCCCAGGCCGACGGCACTCGCGCCGAGGGCCAGGCACTTCACGGCCCGGCCGCCCTCCCAGATCCGGCCGGAGGCCAGCAGATCGCGGCCCCCTGCCGAGATCCGGGACAGGCACTCCCCCAGGGGAAGGCCGACCTGGTCGAAGAAGGCCGACGGTGCCCAGCCGCTGCCGCCCTCGGCCCCGTCGACGGTGACCGCGTCCGCGCCCGCCGCCCAGGCGGTCCGGGCGGCGGCGGCGACGTCGCGGCCCGGCGGCAGCTTCACCCACACGCGGGCGCGCGGGTAGTTGTTGCGCATCAGCCGGACCTGCTGGCGCAGGATCTCCTCGGTGAAGGTGCCGGGAGTGCCGTAGCGGAGCACGGTGCCGGCCTGCTCCCCGTAGACGTCCTCGGTCCGGTACTGGCCGGCCAGCCGGGCCGCGGCCTCCCGGTCGATCAGGGTCAGTCCGCCCAGGCCGGGCTTCGCGCCCTGGCCGACCTTCAGTTCGAAGGCCAGCCGGCCCTCGTCCAGCAGGCGGGAGGCGGTCGGGTCGCTGTAGACCAGGTTCCACACCTCGGCGTCGGCGTCCTGGGTGGACTGCTGGACGACCACGCCGCCGGCCGACCCGCCCGCCTCCTGGTAAGCGGTGATCCGGGACAGCAGCGAGCCCCGCCCGCTGTCCCCGGACCGCCTGCCGTATCCGCCGACCGGCACCACGTTCTCGCCGACGACCATCGGGATGCCGAGCCGGCCCGCCTGCCGGCTGACCGCGACGCCCAGGTCGGAGGCGGCCACCCGGGTGGAACCGAACGCGCTCACGTACACCGGGAGCGGAACACGGAAGCCGCCGAACTCGCGCTCCAGTTCTACGTGTTGGGGACCCGGCTCCTCGCCGAGCTCCATCATCCGCTCCAGCCGGTGCGGCACGAACACCGGCGGCACCAGCCGCAGGGCGTCCAGCTGGTCCCCGGACCCGGCGGCGGCGCCTTCCCCGCAGCCCGCGCCGAACAGCACGCTGCCGTAGCCGGCCCGGTCGGGGAACACGGCCGCCTCGCCGGTGCGGGCGCGGTCGCGGATCCGGTCCTCGGCCCAGCCGGGCGCGGTCAGGCCGGTCACGGGGACACCACGCCGGGGAGCTTCGGGAAGGCGGTGGCCTGCCACACGGCGTCCAGGCCGGCGATGTAGCGGGTCAGCCGCTCCAGGCCGATGCCGAAGCCGGCGCTGGCGGGCAGGCCCTCCCGGGCGAGGTCGAGGTACCACTTGTACTTCGCCGGGTTCTCGCCGGTCTCCCGGATCCGGGTGAGCAGCCGCACATAGTCGGCCTCGCGTTCGCTGCCGCTGATGACCTCGCCGAAGCCCTCGGGGAGCACGAGGTCGAAGTTGCGCAGCACCCCGGGCCGTTCGGAGTCCTCCCGGTCGTAGAAGCCGCGGGAGCCCTTCGGGTAGTCGACGACGAAGAACCCGCGCTCCGCGTGACGGGACAGCAGTTCCTCGCCGACCCAGTCGAGTTCGGCGCCCTCGTCCTGCGGGTGACCGAGGCGGTGCAGCCGTGCGGCGGCCTCGTCGTGGCCGATGCGGTCGAAGGCGCCCTCGGCGGTGCGCCGCAGCGCGTCGGTGTCGCGGCCCAGGAGCGCGAGCTCGCCGGGCAGGTCCGCGAGGACGGCGGCCGCGGCGCCGGAGACGACCTTCTCGGCGACGGCCATGGCCTGCTCGCGGCTCGCCCCGGCGATCTCGACGTCGATCTGGTGGAACTCCACCAGGTGACGGTGGGTGGTGGCGGTCTCCAGCGGCTCCAGGCGCACGTTGGGCGCGACGTTGAAGATCTTGTCGAAGGTGAGCAGGGACGCCTGCTTGTAGAGGATGCCGCTGGTCATCAGCTTCCAGCGGTGGCCGTAGAAGTCGATGTCGACCTGCTTGGCACCACGGGCGCCGGGGTCGGTCACCGGTCCGATCACGGGCGGCAGCAGTTCGGCGAAGCCGTCGCCGGTCAGCAGTTCCCGGGTCGCCGCGAGGATGCGCTGCTGGATGCGCAGCACGGCGCGGGTGTTCTCCGATGTGAGGTGTTCCCGTGTTGCGGTGGGGAGCAGGTCCCTGCCCTGGGGGGTCTCGGTCGGGGCGATGGTCACGCGGGCTCGTCCTCCGGCTGGCGGTAGGTGATCGGCTGGTAGTCCGCGAGCGCGTAGAAGTCGCGGTAGAGGGCCTCGTAGTCCTGGTTCCAGACCAGGAAGGTGCCGCCGGCGGTGAACAGCGAGTCGGTCGAGGCGAGTTCGTCGCCCTCCCGGACCTTCCAGTTGATCTCGAAGGGGCTGTCGATCCGCGGCTCGTTGAGCCGCTCCACGAACCCGGCTCGCTTGGGGATCACCGCGTCGAAGCAGAACTCGGGGGAGTGCGGGTAGGGACGGCTGACGATGCCGGACTCGGCCTGGAGCGTCATGTTGACGATGGCGGCGGCGTAGTTGCGCTGCATCGCGGCAAGCCCCGCCAGGCCCTTGAACCGGGCGCCGACCTCCAGGAAGACGAGTTCGTCGCGCGGGGTGAGGAACAGCTCCAGGTGAGTGGACCCGTCCAGCCGGCCGAGGGCGTCCAGTGCCCGTTCGGCGAAGGCGACCATGCGGGGCACCCGGGGGTCGTCGTCCCGCAGGTTGATGTCGGCGTTCACCCGGCCCTGGACCACTTCGAGCGTGTTGACCAGGTACTCGGTCACCCCGGCGAAGACGGTCCGGCCGCCCTCCGTCACGAGGTTGACGCTGTACATGGTGCCGGTGACGAACTCCTCGACCTCGAACTCGCCCTCGAAGGAGTCCGGCAGCGCCACGAAGTCGGCGAGCGTGTCGACCCGGTGGACTCCCTCGCTGCCGGCCGAGTCGACCGGCTTGAGGATGAACGGCAGGCCCACCTCGGCCACGATCCAGGTGAAGCAGCCGGACCGGTCCCGCGTGTAGCGCTCCTTGTCGAAGCGGTGGAAGCGGGGGAAGCGCACTCCGGAGCCGACCAGCCGCTCCTTCATCACGCACTTGTCGCGGTACGGGAGCATGTCCGCCGGGTGCGGGCCGCCGAGCCCGAACTCGGCGCGCAGCTCGGCCGCGAACATCATGAACAGCTCGTCGTAGCAGTGCAGGGTGACGGCGTCGGGGCCGACGGGGGCGACGATCTCCTTCAGCGCCCGGCGGACGGCGCCCGGCTCGACGGCCGAGGTGAGCAGGGGCGGCGGGTCGTCGTACGCGCACGGCTCGACGAACACCTGGTCGAAATGGGTCCGCACGGAGTCGGGGGTGGCCGCCCACTCGGTCTCGGAGACGATCAGGACGAGGCGCTTGCCGGCCTGGTCCTCGATCAGGTCCGGCCGGAACATCGGCATGCCGCGGGCGGACAGGATGACTGCGGTCTTCATGGTGATTGCTCCAGGGAGGGTCAGGCGAGGTCCCGGCCGATGTACGCGGAGGCGGCCAGCACGTTGTTCTCGTTGTCGCCGAGGGGCTCGCCGTTGACCCGCGTCTCGCGCCGTGCCCGCAGAGCCGCGGTGTGCAACTCGGCGGCGGTGTCCGCGGTGATGACGAACATGCCGACACCGTCGAGCTGGTCGGCCCGGCCGGAGAGCCGGTCGCCGGGCTTGCGGGGGCGGCGGTGGCAGAAGGTGGGATCGGGGAACTCGACCGACTCGAAGCGGGTGAGCCCGGGCGGCGGGAGCAGGATCATCTCCGAGCCGTAGCGGACGGTGTTCCCGACGAAGCCGAAGTCGACCTCCTCTCCGAGGCCGAGCGCGGCCAGGAGCTCCGCGTACGGGATCCCGTACGCCTCCCCGAACAGCACCATCGAAGCGGTGCCGGCCAGCCGGGGGTTGAAGTCGATCAGCTCGACGGGGCCTTCCTCGGGCACCATCATCTCGATCTGCGTGGCGCCGTTGTGGAAGCCCATCACCCGGTGGATCTCCTTGGCCTTCTCGAAGACCTCGGCGAGACGCGGGTGGTGGTAGGGGAACTGGAAGCCCATCTCCACGACCGGGTCCTTGGCCAGCACGTAGCGGCCCATCAGACCGACCGGATGCACCTCGCCCCGGCAGACCAGGGACTCCACCGACAGCAGCTCGCCCTTGGCCTCCTCCTCCAGGACGTAGCCACGGGTGTTCGTGATGTACTCGCGCATCAGCGGGTTGGCGATGTCGACCTCACCGAAGCCGGCGACGGCCGCCCTCAGTTCGTCGAGGTCCGCGACGATGAAGCACAGCGCGCTGCCCGTGCCGTTGGCGGGCTTGAGGACGGCCCGTCCGGCCCAGGGCCACTCGGTCCAGGTGAGGGCCTCTTCCAGAGTGGCCGAACCGAGCGTGGTGAGGCCGTGTTCGCGCAGCCGGTCGCGGACCTGGTTCTTGTCGAGGAGGGCGCGCAGGTTGTCCGCGCCGGAGTTCGGCAGGCCGGCCAGCTCGCGCAGCATCGCGTCGTACGGCAGGACCGGCTCGAAGCCCGCGTAGGTGCCGACCACCTGGTTCTGGTCGTGCACCTCCAGCAGGACCTTCTCGATCTCCAGCGGATCGGCCCAGGAGTCGACACTGATCAGCTCGTCGACGAAGCCCTCGGGAACCGCGTAGGGGCCCTCGGTCTGGAGCGGAGTGCTGTTGATCACGACGAGCCGCAGGCCCCGGGCCTTGGCCGCGCGGGCGACCTCCAGCATCGGGTTGAGCATTTCGAGCATGACGAACGTGGGAGTCATGGTGTTCCTGTTCGGGGGCGGGGCGCTTCAGACGGCGTACGCGTCCGCGGCCTCGGCGAGTGTGAAGGTGAGCGACCTGGCGGCGGCTTCGGCGCGTTCCAGGGCGGCCGTACTGGTCGGACCGACCGCGATGACGTGTCCGAACCGGTCGGTGTTGTCGCCGCTGGTTCCGGTCTCGGTACCGGGCTCGACGTAGAGCTGGACGTCGACGACGCCCTCCTGCGCGCGGGCCCCCGCGACGCCGGTGATCTCGTCGATGCGCCCGGCGGTGCTGGGCAGGAAGACGATCGCGGCACCCCGGTCGGCGCGGCCGGCGCGGCCGGACAGGTCGGGCCGGCGGCCGAGGTGCATGCCGATCTGCTCGGAGACCATGTCGACGCCGGTGGCCAGGGCGACGAGCCGGGTGATGCGGTCGCCGCCGGGGCGGCAGTTGACCTCGATCAGCCTGGGCCCGGACGCGGTGACCCGCAGTTCGACGTGGGCCGAGCCGAAGGTGTAGCCGATCGCCGCGAGCGCCTGGACGGCGACGTGTTCGCAGGCCGCCCGTACGTCGGGGTCCAGCGGGGCGGGGACCGCGTGGCCGGTCTCCACGAAGGCCGGCGGGGGCGAGAGCAGCTTGCGGGTGACCGCCAGCACCTGGGTGCTGCCCCGGTACGTCAGCGTCTCGACGCTGTACTCGGGGCCGTCCAGGTACTCCTCGACGAGCACGGCGCGGGTGCGCGGCCGGCCGCGGTAGGTCTGGCTGCGCTCCTCCAGCAGGTGGCGGACGTGCGCCCGTGCCTCGGCGGTGGTCGCGCACAGCTTGACCCCGATGCTGAGGAGTTCGTCGACCGGCTTGACGATGCACGGTACGGGGATGTCGGCGTCGCCGAGGGGTTCGCCGTGCTCCACCCGGCGGAACGCCGGGATCGGCACCCCGGCCGCCCGGCAGAGCCGGCGGGTGCGGGACTTGTCCCGGGCCGCGGCGACCGCCTCCGGTTCGGACCCGGCCAGACCCAGCCGGCGCGCGGCCTCCGACGTGACCTGGACGTGCCATTCGCTCATCGTCAGGATCGCGTCGAGGGACCGCTCGCGTCCCGCCTCGCGCGCCGCGGCCACCACGGCGTCGGTGTCGTCCGTGTCGCAGTGCACCACCCGGTCGATGAGGGCCAGGTCGAGACCCTCGCCGACCGCACCGAGGTAGGACGCCAGATCGCGGGTGAGGAAGGAGACGCGGTGGCCCAGCCGCTTGGCGGCGGCCAGCGCCTCGAAACCCGAGCCGCTCAGGTTGCACTCGACGAAGACCACGTGGGAGCTCACGGGCGCGGCTCCGGGGTGGTCTCGACGGTTATCAGGGCGGCGAGCCTGTCCGCGGTCGCGGCGGCGGTCGCGGTGTCGGGGCCGGTGACGAGCACCTGGCCGCTGCGGTCGAAGTTGTCGACGACCTCGACCACGCGGTCGCCGGGGCGCACGAACAGGTCGAGTTCGATGAGGTCGGGGTCGTCGAGCACCTCGTCGGTACCCGCGAACCCGGTCACCACGCCCGGTACGGCCCGCAGGAAGGTGGTGGCGGCGGCCCGGTTCGCGGTCGGGCGCTCGGGCAGGACCGGCAGCAGTCCGAAGGGCGCGCCACAGGCGTACTGCTCCAGATCGATCCCGTACGCGTTGATCACCAGGTCGGGGATGCGCTCGCCGGGCAGCCGGTCGTGGGACTCGATGACGCGCGGCCCCTTCGAGGTGAGCTTGATCTCGGTGTGGGCGACGCCGTCGCGCAGACCCATGGCCGTGTGGAAGGACCGGACGTAGTCGGCGATCCCGGCGTCCGTCCCGGGGGCCAGCCGGGCCGGCAGCGCGTGCGCCGACTCGACCACGCCGATGGTGTACTTCTCCGTGATGGCGACGACGGAGTGCAGGCCGTCGAAGGAGAAGCTCTCCACGCTGTACTCGGGGCCGTCCAGGTACTCCTCGACCAGGTAGCGGCCGACGGGGAAGAACTGGCCCAGTACGAGGTCGTCGCGTTCGCGCAGACCGACCGCCTCCGCCCAGACGCGGTCGACGTCCTCGGCCCGCTCGATGACGACGACACCACGGCTGGCGGTGTTGTCGATGGGCTTGAGCACCACCGGGTAGCCGTGCTCCCGGCCGAACTCGCCGATGGCAGCGGCGTCGGTGACCTCGACGGCCTGCACGCTCGGCACGCCCTTGTCCGCCAGGTGGCGCCGCATCAGCAGCTTGTCCTTGTAGAGGGTGGACACTGCCTCCGGGGTACCGCCCAGGCCGAACCGGTCGTTGATACGGCCCACGGTCTCCATGGCCTGCTCACCGAGCGACATCACCTTGGTGAACTTGTAGACGTCGTGGATGGCGTCGACGATCGGGCGCGTGAGCTCCCAGTCGGTGTAGTCGACCATGAAGAGGGCGTCCGCGGCCTCGACATGACCGGGCATCATCCGGTCGCGGTGCTGGAGGAAGAGGACGCGCAAGCCGAGCGCCTTGGCCTTGACCAGCGTCTCGGGACGTCCGCCGACGATCAGAATGGTTTCCACTGGACTCAACTCTCGCTGCGGGCATACGGGTTGCATCGGGCATGGGGCACGTTCGCCGGCACGAGGGCAGGCGGACGCACGGGTGGGGGACGCCTGGCGGGCAGGCGATCAGGGCGTGGGTGCACACCGCGTGCACGCGGGCACGGACGCGGATGGCGACGAAGTGCGGTGCGGAGCCGGGGACGGCCGCCGGCGCCGGCGAGGAACCTCAGCGGCGGTCGGCCAGCCAGGCGGTGAGGAGGGCGTGTCCGATGGAGTCGGCGGGACCGAGACCGGGGCCGGACACGGCTCGCCGCTCCACCTCGGCACGGCCGAACCAGCGGGCGTCGATGAGCTCGCTGCCGTCGACCTCGATGTCGGTGGTGCGCGCCACGGCGCGGAAGCCGACCATGATCCCGGCGGGGAACGGCCATGCCTGGGAGGCCTGATAGGTGACGGCATCCACCACGACCCCCGCCTCCTCGGCGAGTTCGCGGCGGACCGCGCCTTCCAGGCTGTCCCCGACCTCGACGAAGCCGGCGATCAGTGTGTAGTGGTCGGCGTCCGCTCCCCGGTGCCGGGCGAGCAGACAGGCGGGTTCGGGGCCGGGGGCCTCCACGAGGACGATGACGGCCGGTTCCAGCCGCGGGTACAGCTCCTTTCCGCAGCCGGGGCCGGCGCAGAGGCGGTACGCCCCTTGCGCCCCGGCCTCGGTGGCGGCACCGCAGGTCCCGCAGAAGCGCTGGGTCCGGTGCCAGTACAGCAGCCCCGCCGCACGGGCGAGTTGGGCGCTGTCGGCAGCGGGCAGCCGGCCCACCAGGGCGCGCACACCGAGGCTCTCACCGGCGCCGGCCACGGCGACGGCCCGGTCCTCGGTGAGCGAGGTGAGGTCGGCCGCCCAGAGCTCCTCGCCCGCGGCGCCGGAGAGCAGGACCGTCCGGTCCGCGGCGGCCAGGACTGCCTGCCCGGCCGGGTCCGAGACCGGCAGCCGGTGCCGCCCCTCCCGGACCGGGCAGCGGTCGCGCCACAGCGGGAGGAGCCACGCATCGGCCGAGGGTGTCGAGGGGCCGGCCCCGGGAGGCCGGATCCTCGGCGGGTCGTTGTAGGCCAGCCCCGCGTACCCCTCGCCGTCCGCGGGGGCGTCAGACAAGTGCGCGCGCCGTGTCGGCGTCCTGTGGGGCGACCGGGCCCCAGCCATGGTCCTGGGCCGTCACCTTTCCGACGGCCTCGGGAGCGGGTGCGGGAGCCATTGCCACGGCGAACAGCGCGGCCGCCGTCGACACCACACCGACACCCGCCTGGCGAAGCAAGGCCATCGAACGCCTCTTCATCACTTTCCCCCTGGTCATACGTTTCTGGTGGCGAACCGTGGTTGTGCGAAAGTCGCAGTCGGCGGCGCGCGAGCGAATATCCGTAGAATTACGGAATTCTCTTTTGAATTCCCGGAACCGAGGCCGCTCCTTCTCGTTGCCGGTTTCCGCTCTCCGCTTTTGCTGTTCGAAAGTCTCACAGGAGGCATCCGGCAACGCAACCGAGCGTCCTAGCATGACTGCGCAACGCACACTCATGTGAGGGGGTAAACCATGTCGTATGTGTGCGAAACAGACGACTGTGGCAGACGCGGTCCGTGTGAACAGGGCCTGAGCCTGTATCAGCAGGCAGTGGTCGAGGGCCAGACGACCGGACCTGCGGTTCCACCGTGTCTCCTGCGACTGGGCCTTCTCGTCTTCGCCGCCGACAGTGATGTGATGGTGCCGGTCCCCGCATCGGTGGCCTCATCTCTCGCTCTGAGACCGCACCGCGAGGAGATGGCGGCCAGAACGCGCCTCATGGAAGAACTGACCGAGATATTCGACGTGGTGGAGCACGCGTACGGCGAGGCGACCGAAGCGAGGCTGCCCCGCTTCACCCTGCTGCGCGGCGCCGATGTGATTTCCGCCACGATCGACAAGGCGGTCAGCGAGTGCACGACCGAACTCGTGACCGCGCAGCCCGGCGGCGGACGCCCGGCGGAACTCCTGGAGACTTCGCTCCAGCGGAATGTCGAGCTGATCGAGCGCGGAGTGCGCCAGCGCACGCTCTACCAGCACGCGGTTCGAATGCACCAACCTACCTTCGAGTACATATCCCGGATCGTGGAAGCCGGCGGCGAGGTGCGCACGCTGGACGAGATGTTCGACCGGCTGATCATCTGCGACCGCAACGTAGCGTTCATCCCCACCAGTTCGGAGTACGCGAACGAGGCCCTGGAGATCAGGGAGCCCGCCGTGGTGCGCTTCCTGTCGAACGTCTTCGACCACGCCTGGGCACGCGGTATCCCGGCGACCCCCGCCCGCGACCGGCGCCCCAAGCTGGTGGCCTCAGACCTCGAACGCGCCCTCGCGCGGATGCTCATCACCGGCTACACCGAGGAGAAGATCGCCCGGGACCTGGGCATGAGCCGCCGGACCGTCGCCGACCACACCAGCCGGCTCTCCCGTCGGCTCGGCAGCACCAGCCGCGCCCAGCTGGGCTATCTGATCGCGAGCAGGGGCGTCCTCGGGGACACCCTCGTGGAGCCTGACTCGCTGTTCATGTCCGGGCAATGACGCGACTTCCACGCACCGCCGCCGACATCGGTGCGAGCGGAAACGACGTGAGGCCGGCTCCATGCACGCATGGAGCCGGCCTCACGTCGTCACGAGCGCCGGGCAGGCCTTGCACCTGCATTTCCCCGCAGGAAGCGGGGCGTCTTTCCTTGGACCACCAACGCAGTGCCGGTTGCCCCGAGTTCTGGCGACCGGCTCTGGATCGATCTTAGCGCACTCTCCCGGACCCCCGGTGCGGCAGCGGTCGCGTCTCACCGGGTCCGGCGCGCGGGACGTGCCCCCCGACCGCCGGCGGGACGAGCCACAGCGCCGGACCGGATCACAGAGATCCCACAAGAAGCGCCCCTACGGTGCCTCCGCGGAAGCCGGCAGCGAGGGGGAGCACCGTGGATCGCACACGTCGTCTGGGCGGCCGTTACCGTCTGGAACAGGTCCTGGGCCAAGGGGGGATGGCCGAAGTATGGCTGGCACAGGACCTGCTGCTGTTCCGCCCGGTCGCGGTGAAGGCGCTCCGGCCGGAACTGGCGGCCGACGCCGAGCACTGGGCGCGTTTCCGTCGTGAGGTCGTCTCGACGGCCCTGTTGGGCCACCCGTCCGTCGTCGCCGTCTACGACGCGGGCGAGGACACGATCGACGGGCACCTCGTCCCGTACCTCGTGATGGAGTACGTCAAGGGGACCACGCTGCTCCAGTTCGTGCGCGAGGCGCGGATCGCTGGACCCGAGCAGGCCCTGGAACTCACCGCGGGCGTGCTGGAGGCGCTCGATCACGCCCACCGCCACGGCATCGTCCACCGGGACATCAAACCGGCGAACGTCATGCTCTCCCACGAGGGCACCGTGAAAGTGGCGGACTTCGGCATCGCGCGCTCGGTGGACCGGGCCGGCGCGACCCTCACCCGCACCTCGGTGGTCGTGGGCACCGCCGAGTACCTCTCGCCCGAACAGGCCCGCGGCGAGCAGGTGGACGTCCGCACCGACCTGTACT
This sequence comes from Streptomyces sp. NPDC037126, assembly GCF_055605965.1. NCBI lineage: Bacteria > Bacillati > Actinomycetota > Actinomycetes > Kitasatosporales > Streptomycetaceae > Streptomyces > Streptomyces sp. NPDC037126. The sequence goes on along the minus strand of NZ_JBVJTD010000002.1, from coordinate 732,914 downwards.
CGACCGGCTGCCTGCTCTACGAACTGCTCACCCGCCGCCCCCCGTTCACCGGTGACACGCCGCTGGCCGTGGCGATGAAGCACCTCTCGGAACCACCGGCGCCTCCCTCCGCGCACGCCCCGCGGCTGCCCGCCGCCTACGACACCCTGGTGCTGCGCGCGCTGGCCAAGGACCGGGCGGACCGGTACCAGACCGCCGAGGAGATGCGCGCAGCCATCGAGGAGGTACTGGCGGACCGTGCCACGGCGGTGGCCGCCCCGCCGCCGCCGGAGCCACCCGCGCCGGGCCGGCACACCCAGCCGCCGCCACCCCGCGATCCCCACGAGGAACGCCCTGTGCGCCGACGGGGCGTGCGCCGTTCGCTCCAGGCGACGGCGGTGCTGCTGGCGGCCGTGTGCACCTACCTGGTCACCGGATCCCACGCCCCCGCTCGTCCCCGGATCGTGGCGCCCTCGCTGATCGGCGACACGATGGGGGAGGCCCGGTCGAGCGCCCAGGCCGCCGGTGCGCGCGTCCAGCCCGTCCGGCACCGGCCGTGTCCCCACCCCGGCACGCCCGCCGGCCGGGTGTGCGAGCAGACCCCCTCGCCCGGCAGCCAGGTGCCACGTCACGCCCTCCTGCGGGTCACCCTGTCTCCCGGCACACCTCGTCAGGGGTAGAGCCCCGCCCGTCCACCCGCCCCCGACGTCAGCCGCTGACCGGCACTGGTACCCGGGTGCGGACCGCCGGCAGGCCGCCCGAAGACGTGGCGTGCGAGCCGGCGACGCGTCCCACCGGGGTCAGCGGGTGAAGGTGAACCAGTTGACGTTGGTGAAGTCCGAGCTGCTGCCCGAGAAGACCAGATAGACGTCGTGGACACCGGTGGCGGAGGCGACGATGTTCGCCGGAACGGTCTGCCAGTTCTGCCAGCCGCCGTTGTTGGCGAAGTCGATCTCGGCGATCTTCGTGCCGGTGGTGCTGTCGAGCCGCACCTGGACGGCACCGCTGACACCGGCGGCGGCGCCCGAGGCGAGCCGGGCCTCGAACTGGGCCGGGGAGGCCGGACCGAAGTCGACGGAGGAGAACTTCAGCCAGTCGCCGTTGGAGATGTAGCCCACGTCGCTGCCGCCGCCGGTGTCGGAGCAGCTCTCGGTGGTGGTCCCGCTCTGCGCCGCGTACGACTCCGCCTGGATGGTGCCGTAGGCGCTGACGGTGCTTGAGCCGCCCCCCGATCCTCCACCGGAGCCGCCGGCGCCCAGGGTGATGCTCCAGGAGGTGGGTGCCCCGTCCTGGATGTGCCCGTCGACGGGGGCCGAGCCCGTCGGGCCGACGTCGTCGTAGGGGAAGGCGTAGCCAATGCCGGCGTACTTGTGGACCAGCCGCGCGTAGTGGTTGGTGATCGAGTCCGTGTAGTACCGCGAAGGTGCCACGCCGTCGGGCTGGTTGTTCCCGCCGGGGACCAGGAGCGAGCTGCGGTTGAGCGCGGCGGCGAGCCGGGCGGCTATCGCCCCGCGGGCGTCCGCGCCGGAGTTGTAGAGGGGCCCGGACGCGCAGCCGAAGATGTCGGAGGCGCTCGGCCTGGTGAACGGCACGCCGTCGGTGTCGAGACCGGAGAAGACGATGGCGTTGCCGGAGACGGTACCGGTGTAGGAACCGATGCTGCCCTGGCCGTTGATGGTCAGCGGGGTGGAGGCGTAGTGGCTCCAGACCCGGTTCAGGTAGTCGTCCCAGTAGCCGCCGAAGTCCACCGGCGAGTGCGAGGGCGACATGACGCGCAGCACCGCACCGGAGGAGTCGGTGACCACCAGCCTGTCCCAGGGGGCCCCGTCGGAGGCGTGCTGTGCCTGGAGACCGGAGGCGATGGAGGCGAGGGCGCCGGAAGGCAGCGGACTGACCGACTGGTTGCCTCCGCTGCCGGTGCTGGCCATCGAGAGCGGCAGCGCGACCATGTCGACGTACGAGATGTTGGCGTAGAGGTTGGCGCTGTTGAAGGTGAACTCGCAGAACGTCCAGTTGGTGGCCCAGTTGGGGTCGGAGCTGACCAGGGCGGGCTGGACCACGCCGGGCACGGCGCCCGGGTTGACGAAGAACTGGAGCTTCTGCCCGACCGAGAACCAGACCCGCCCGCCGATGACGTGGTCGGTCAGGGTGACGGTTCTGGCGGCCGAGCCGGAGACGCCCAGCGCGATGGAGTAGTCGGCGATGGGGGTCACCGGGGACGACGGACTGGGCAGCCGGTTCAGGGCGCCGTTCGCCGAGACGAAGACCGGCCAGCCGCTGCTGTCGGTGCCGGAGATGTAGGCGTAGACGGTGTCGTGGCCAGAGTTGTTCGCCAGCTTCACGGGGAGCGAGACTCCCGCCGCCGCGGCTGGGGAGGCCAGCGGTGAGAAGGGGCTGAGCGCCGCGGCGGTGGCGGCACCGGCTGCGGCCAGGAAGGAACGTCGGGAAACCACAGGGGCCCTCCCGGGGGAATGTTGTTCCGTGTGGGGTTCTGTGCGGGGGTGACGCTATTGGACTGGACCAATACAGTCAAGGCTCCGGAACCCTCGCGTTCACCGGACGTCCCCCTGGCCAACCGCACGTACTCTCAGGGCAGTTCGGGCCCGATGCCCTCGTCGGGTGCGACGTACCGCTCCCGCAACCGCGAAGCGGGCTGGTAGTTCGGTCCCGCGGTTTCGTCCACGCGGGCGAGCAGCAGCTCACAGGGGGGTTCGAGACGCTCCGCGAACTCAGTGGAGAACTCCGGTCCGAGCAACCGCCAGGGAAGGGAGGTCAGTTCGTCGGTGAGGTCCTCCAACCGCTGGCGCAGCCGGAGCCCGGAAGGAAGGAGCCTGTGCTCCTCCGCGAGTCCCTTCCGCGAGAGCGTCTCCCAGCCCTCGTCGATCTCCTGTTCCGTCCGGCCCCGGGATCTGCACAGCCAGTCGTCCTCGTACCCCAGCCACTCGTTGTGGACGATCGAGGCCTCCGAGGGCGTCAGACCGGCCGACGCCAGCAGGGCCCAGTGCGTGTCCCCCCGCCATTCGCGGAGCGCGTTCACCGCGTGCCAGCCCGACAGCAGAGGATCCCGCGGCCGGGGCATGGACGCGGTCGCGGCGAACAGCACGCGCCCCAGCCCCGGGAGGCGGTCGACCGCGGACCACAGCGTGGGCCCCATCTCGGCCAGCGGCTCGACGATGCCGGGCGCATGGCGGGCCAGCCCCTCGGCGACCGCCTCGTCCCGCATGTGCCAGAACTCGCGGAAGGCGGTCGCGTCCCCCTTCAGGAGGTCGAAGGCGAGGGCGATGCCGGCCGCGCTGATGGTGCCGAACGCGGCGGTCAGGGCCTCGGGCCCGGCGGGCGCGAGTGGCGCCCCCCGGGAGGCGATGTAGCCGAGCGGTCCCGGGAGGCCGCGAGCCCCGAACCGTGCCACTGCCCCGGGGTCCCAGAAGATCCACCCGACGGTCGTCTGCACGGAGCGCGCGTTGCGACGGCTCGTCTCGCGCCAGTCGCTGTCCGGGACCGGTTCCTGCCGTTCGGCGAAGGATTGTGACATGTCCGGGCCTCTCAGCAGCTTCGGGGCCAGAGGGTGAACGCGCCGGGCGCGTGCATCCAGTCGAAGGTGGTGACGCTGGAGTGGCCCTGCTGGGCGAGGTACTGGACGCGTTGGGCCGCGGCGGCGGGATCGGGGTCGGTGTCGTCCAGCGTGGGGGCGACGCTCTCGGCCGAGCCCTCGACGGTGAGGTAGTGACTGCGGCAGTACCACGACATGGCGTACCCGTCGTTCAGCCAGCGGGTGGCCTGGGTGTCGAAGAGGACGAACCACGGGCGCAGGTCGGCACCGTAGACGAGGCGGGGGTCGCCGCTCGGGCTCGGCTTGGTCATGGCCGGCCACATCGAGGCCTCGCCGAGCCTGCCCGCTGTCGACAGGTCGGCCAGGTGCTGGGCATATTCCTGTTCGGTGGACAGGTTGTCCAGCTTGTAGCCCGCGAGCTTGTTCTCGATGGTGCCGGTGATCGGGAAGACGATGAACTTTCCCCGGAGCCGGCTCCAGGTGGGCCAGGCACCGGCCTTCGCCGCCGCGTCGAGGGTCGGGTAGGTGGTCCCGAGCATGGCCGCGGGTGTGAAGAGGTTCCCGGCGCCGAGGTGTCCGGCCACCAGCCGGTCCAGCTGGGCCGGCCCCATTCCGGCATCGGACCGGAAGCCCCACTTGAGTTCGAGCTTGACGTAGACGGGGTCGTGACCGGGGTGCGCGTCGCTCCAGGCCCTGAGATCGTCGAGGCAGGTCCTGAGGCTGCCGTTCTCCCAGGTGGTCCTGAAGACGCCGGATCCCGTGGTGTAGGTGCAGTTGTTGTCGTTGACCAAGGGGTCGGAATGGCTGACGACCCAGCCGCCGGGATCGCCGTAGGTGGTGTACGTGTCGATCTCCAGCAGGTGTGCTCCGAGGTCGAGGCCTGCGGTGATCGACTTGGACTTGCTCTTGTCGTACGCGTTGTGCAGTCCGGACGCGGAGATCTGGTCCAGGGGAAGGGCGTCGAAGGCCGATGTGTCCGCCGCCGCTTCGACCGCGGCGGCGTGGCCGGGCGTCGTGGCGGCCAGCGGCGAGGCCAGGGCGAGCAGCACGGTGGCGGCCAGAGCACAGGTTCTGCGGCGCCATGAACGGGCGTCCGTTCGAGCGGAGGGCATCGGAACTCCTTACGTCCGGGGGAGTCGCGCGCGGCGCGATCCGGGCAGGGAGGCGGGATCGCCGTCGTCCGCGCGCGGTCAGGGCTTGGCTGACCGTTCTCGTGACTCGGCGGCGGCCCAGGTGAAGATGCCCTGGGCCATCAGGGAGGCCTCGGACTCGGCACGCGCCTGGTTGACGTCGGCGCGCACGGCGTGCACGGCGGCGTCGTCGGGGGCGGCCTGTACCGCGAACTCCGCGAGGTGGCCGGCGATCCTCAGCTCGCCCGCGTCGGCGTAGCGCCGGGCCGCGTCCGACAGCGCGGCCGCACCGCCCGCGAGGTCCGCCAGGGCGGTGGCGAGCCGCCCGTCAGGGGCCGGTTTGAGGTTGGCGGGGTTGCCGTCGTACCAGCCGGCGTAGCGCCGCCACAGGTTGCGCACGATGAACTCCGGTTCGTCGTACTTGGCTTGCAGGTAGACCCGGTCGGCGAGACGGGCGGGTGGCCGTACGGTGTGGATGAGTTCGTCGAGCCGGGCCCCGGCGTTGAGCCCGTCCAGTGTCTGCTGGACCAGGCTCTCCAGCCATTCCGCGGTCTCGGTGAGCGCCAGGCGGATCCGGTCGGCGCCGAAGACCGGTGCTCCGTGCGAGGGCAGCATGATCTCCGCGCCCAGGGCCGCCATGCGGCGCAGCGCGAGCGCCCACTCGCGCGGGTGGCGTTGCACCTTCTGGGGGTTGCCGCAGTTGGGAGACACCCAGATGAACATGTCGCCGGGACACAGGACACGGTGTTCGGGTATCCAGGCGACGGTCGCGTCGTCGGTCTCGCCCTCCACGTGGAAGAGCTCGAAGGTCAGTTCACCGCGCGTCAGGGTGAGCCCGTCCCGGTAGGTCACGTCGGGCCTGCGGTACCGGGTCGGCCAGGACAGGTCCGGCGCCTGGAACTGCCGTTGGTTGACGAGGGTGTTGTAGCCGCCCGTCAGGAGGTAGCGGTCGAACCTTTCCCCGACCCTCTCGTGGGCGAACACGGTCGGGCGTGGCGCGTCCTCCGCGTCGAAGGGACCCATCCCGAAGACATGGTCGATGTGACCGTGGGAGAAGACGGCGGTGCTCACCCTGTCCCGGCTCCAGGCACGGACGGCCTGGTGGAGCCCGGCGGCGGCCAGCGGGTTGCCGGTGTCGAACAGGATGACCTCGCCGTTCGTGCGGAAGGTGACGACGTTGCCGAAGCCGGGGTACCAGCCGACGCCGTCGACCACCTCGATGACGCCGGAACCCGCCTGCCCGGCACGGACGATGCTGTCGTCGACGGCACCCTGCCAGACCTGGTCTGCGTAGTCGGTGAGGGAGAAGTCCATGGTGCCCATGCCACCGTGGACGGGTGTGCGCGGCAATCGGCCCCGGGGCCACCGACGGCTGCCTACGGTTGTGACATGTCACAACCAGACGCTGCACGGGACGGCGCGATCCGGCTGGCCGCGCGCCTCGAACCGCGGGTCAACTGGCTGGCCAGGGCCATCGTGGAACGTCAGCGGGCCGAGGTGCCCGGCTTCGACCTCCTGCCCGCGGAGCTGCGGGACGTGGAGATCGCGGCGACGGCCCGCCTTGCGATACGTGGGTTCCTCCGGCATGTGCGCGGCCTGCCCGACATCGACACGGGGGTGTTTCGGGAGCGCGCCGCCGAGCGCGCCGAAGAAGGGCTTCCCCTGGTGCAGTTGCTCAGGGGGTACCACGTCGGCGCCGAGGTACTGCTGGACGTGCTGGGCGAGTTGGCCCGTCCCGGCGAGGAGGCGGCGCTGCAGTTGCTGACCCGGATGGAGCTGCGGGCGCTGCAGGCCACCGTCGAGAACGTCACGGAGGCGTACCTCGCGAGCCTGGCCGACCGGCAGGCGGCGACACGGGAGCTGGCCCGGGCGCTCATCCGTGGTGAGGAGCCCGAGGCGGTCGCCACCCGTCTCGGAATGTCCCTGGAACCCGGCTACCTGGTGCTCAGCGTGCGGGCCCCGGGGCCGGGGACGCCGGTGGCGGCACGCAGGCTGCTGCGCCGAGCCCTCGCCCGGCTCGCCCCGCCGGCCGAGGGCCGCGTGCTCGGCCTTCCGGACGACTTCGGTGGCTGGGTCCTGCTGCCCGCGTCGACCGCGCTCGACGCCGTCGCCGACCGGCTCGCCTCCTGTCCCCCGACGGCGCCTATCGTCGGCGCCGCCACCGCGGACACCGCGGGGGAGGTCCCCGCCGCGGCCGAACGGGCCCGCCGGGTCGCAGCCGTCGCGGACGCACCCGGCGTGTACCGGGTGCGGGACGTGCTGCTCGACTACCACCTGTCGGGGGCCCCGGACAGCGCACCCGAACTGGACGCCCTCCTGGAGTCGCTGGACCGGCATCCCGGCCTGACCGCGACGGTGGCCGTCTTCCTCGACTGCGACTTCGACCGGCGCCGTGCGGCTCACGCACTCGACGTGCACCCCAACACGGTCGACAACCGCCTGGTCCGCATCGCGGAGTTGACCGGCGTCGACCCCCGCACCGCCCGCGGTGTCCAGCTCTTCGGCACCGCCCTGACGCTGCGCCGGATCGCGGGCCGGGAACACCAGTAGCGTCCCCGGCGCCGGCCGGCCGTGTCGTCAGCGCCTCACTCGCCCCTCGGATTCCGGGGTCCGCTCTTCCCAGTGCGCAGGAGGGCGCGGTTCGTTCGGGTGGAGGCCGGCCGCGCCGATCTCCGAGTGCGCCCGCGCCGCGAGCTGCTCCGCGCCGCATCTCTCCGCCAAGCCGGAGCCCTCGAAGAGCAGTTCCGAAGCCCGGTGGACCTGGCCCGAGCGCCTGAGGGCGATGGCGAGGTCGACCTGTGCCTCGGCGTACAGGTGCTGGTTCGGGGACTTGCCGAGCGTCTCCACCGCGCGCTCCAGCAGCGCCAGGGCTTCCCCGTCCTCGGCCACCGCCGCGCTGAAGCGCAGTGCCTCGCCCACGGCGGTGGGCGTGTCGTAGCGCTCCGCGCGGTGCAGTGTCCGCGCCGCGAGAGCGCGGGCGCCCGCGGGGTCCTCCGGGGCGAGGGCGAGGGCCAGGTGTCCCGCCCAGGGGCACCAGGTCGGATTGAGAATGCCCTTGGCCTCCAGCCGTTCCCCGGCGGCGGTGAGTTGGGCGATGGCCTCCGTACGACGGCCACGGACGAGCAGCAGACGCCCGTACAGCGCCTGGGGGTCCGGGAAGACGACCGCGTTGGGGAAGGGAGGCGCGAAGTCGTGCAACTCGGCGACGCTCAGCGCCTCCTCGGTGTGGCCGCGGGACAGGAGGACGTCGAGCAGCAGGCCGACGGCGTACCACTTGGCGGGCAGCCTGGGGCCGACGCGGTCGGCCAGCCGGACCGCCTCACGCCCGCAGCGCTCGGCCTCGGCGAGCATCCCGCGCCGGAAGTGGACCAGACCGAGGAGGCTGAAGCCGAAGGAGAGGTGCGCGCCGCTCCACCCGACCTGCTGGCACTCGGCGATGGCGGAGCTGAACAGTTCCTCCGCGCGGTCGCACTGGTCGGCGTACATGTAGCCGAGTGCGGTGATGCTGGGCAGCTCGAAACCCCAGTCAGGGTCGGTGTAGCCGAGCCCCACGGCGTGTGCGGCGACCGCCAGCGCGCTTTCGGCCGGCTCACCGCGCAGGGTGGCGTCCCAGGTACGCAGGCACAGCAGGGCCTTCTCGCCCGCGTTCTGCCCGGACAGGTGCTCGGCGAGCCGCGCGAGCCGTCGCGAGCGGACAGAGGCCTCCGCCTCGTGCGTGTCGAAGACCAGCCACAGGTGGTGCGCGGCCTGCAGCCGCAGCCGCGCCCCGTACGACCGCGCGTGGGCGGCCTCCGCGCCCACCACGGCGGCCGCCTCGCCGAGTTGGTCGTTGTGGGCGAGGGCCTGCGCCAACCGGAAAGTGGCGTCCTCCCTGAGCGTGGGATCGAGGTCGGGGAGCTCCAGGGCCGCCGAGAGGTGGTTGACCGTGGTGGCCGGGGAGGTGAGCAGGGCGGAGCAGCCGAGCTCGTAGAGCACCGCCGCGCGCTCCTCGGCCGGGGGCGGTTCGCGCAGCGCGCGCTCCAGGCAGCGGCGGGCGGCGTCCGGAGCGCCCTGGCGGAGGTTCTCCCGCGCGGCGGCGCGCAACTGCTCGACGGTCTGCGGGTCGTTGCTCGGATGGGTCTCCAGCAGGTGCCGGGCGGCGACCGTGATGTTCAGGCCCGCGTCGGTCACCGCGGAGGCGGCCTGTCCGTGTATGGCGGTGCGCATCGCCGGGGGGATGGCGCGGTACACGGCGGTGGCGATGAGGGGGTGGACGAACTCGAGCGTCCTGGTGCCGGTCAGGATACGGGCGACGCGCAGTCTGTCCGTGGCGTCCTGGGCCTCGGCCGGCGGCAGCCCGGCCACCGAGGCCGCCAGTTCGGGGGAGATCTCGGTACCGAGCACCGCCGCCGACCAGGCGAGCCGCACGGCGCCGTTGCCGAGCCTCTCCAGCCGCTTGACCAGTCCGGTGCCGCGGGACGACGCGCCGAGGTTCCGCAGCAGGTGGGCCGATTCCTCGGTGGGGGACAGGCCCCGGTCCTGGACCTTGGCGACGAGTTCGACGCTCTCGTAGGGGTTGCCGCCGGTGACCGCCCAGCACTCACGGCAGAAGGCGTCGTCCGCGTCCGGTCCGAGTGCGCTGCGGACGAGCTTCGCCACGGAGTCGGGGCTGAGGGCGCGCAGGTTGATCGGGTGCGAGCCGCGGCCGCCGACGAGCTCACGGAACGCCGTGGCCTCGGCGGGCAGTTCGTCCGGGCGGTACCCCAGGACGATCAGGACGGGAAGTTCCTGCACCCGCACGGCGAATGCGGCGAGCCAGGCGAGGGACTCCGCGTCACCCCAGTGCGCGTCGTCGACGACCATGACGATCGGTGCCTTGCGCACGGCGAGCTGGGTGAGGACCCAGTCCAGGCCGTCCCGTACGCCCTGCGGATCGGGCATGGAGGTACCGGCCTGCTGGGCGAAGAGGCCGACGGCCGGCCCCGCGATCTCGTACCAGCCCCCGAAGATCTCGCGGCGCTCGGCCTCGTCGCAGGATGCCAGGACGGGTTGCAGGAGTTGCCGGACGACGTGGAAGGGAACCGTGTGCTCCTGCTCGCTGCCGCGCGCGGACAGGACCGTGCACCCTCGGGCGGCGGCCATGCCGCGGATCTCGGCTAGCAAGGTCGTCTTGCCCAGTCCCGCGGCGCCGCTCAGGAAGAGCAGGCCGCCACGTCGGCCACCGCTGTCCGCCGAGCGCGCGCAGAGCGCCTCCACCGCCTCCCGCGCGGCGGCGACTTCGTCGTCACGCTCGTACAGAGGCGCGCCCGCCCGGCTGGGGCCGTCCGAACCGATTCGCCGCTCGTTGCGCTCCTGTTCCGGCACGCTGTTCCCCTCGCTGTTCGGCCTGTCGGCCAGCCTAGCGAAGTGGGACGATGCGCGGCAGAAATGTGCGGGAACCATGCCGGCGGCCTTCCCGACACCGAGCCGAAGTGGTAGACCGCGAGCACCGCGACGGAACCCCGAGTGGACGCTCGCTCCTGCCCGGACATCCGCCGACGCGACGGCGCCCTGCCGTGGAGCAGGGCGTCAACGGCGCCGCGAAGCACGTTCCACCGCACGAGGGACCTCCGATGAACCTCGACGAACACACCACCCCCGCCTCAGGCGGTCGAGGTTCCCCTCGGGGGTCGGATGGGGTGGGGTTCTGGGCGTGGCTCGGGGGGCCCGAGAGGGGGCTTAGGGGAGGTCGGTTGTGGTGGGGACGACGATGCCGTACAGGTCCTCGATGGTGGCGAGCGCGCTGTGGTGGAGCTGTTCGGCCGGGACTTCGGCGACGGCGGTCCTCAGGGTGCGGGTGGCGCAGGCGGCGGCCAGCTCGCCGAGGCCGGTGTCGAGGAACGCGTTCGGGGCGCCCTTCACCACGGTGGCCTCGCCCTCGACCGGGGCGACCCGGGGGTGGATCCGGCCGATCTCGGCGCGGATGTCGTAAAGGGCCCTCGCCGCCGTCGTTGACGACGTGGATCCGAGTACCGGCGCCGGTCCCGTCCAACGGCCCTGTAGGGCTTGGTCGTTCAGGACGGGCGGCGTCTGTCAGCCGACGCCGTCGTGCCCCAGGCGGAGATCCACCTGCCGGTCGTCCCCGTCCCCCAGCGCCACGTCCGTGGCCACCGGCGCGTAACCGGAGGTGACGACGGTGTAGGCGCCCGGGGCCAGGTTGCGCAGGGTGTACGTGCCGTCGGCGACCGTCAGCGCCGAGGCCACCACCTCGCCCGAGGTGTCCAGCAGGGTGACGCGCGCGTCGGCCACGGGGAGGCCGGTGTGCCGGTGACGCACGGTCCCGTGCACGCCGCCCAGCCCGGCCAGCGTGACGTCCGGGACGGCCCGTTCGGTTCCGGAGCCCACGCGCACGGCGCCGGGCTGGTGTCCCTCGGCCGACACGACCAGCGTGTACGACGAGGAGGGCTCCGTCGCCGTCAGCGTGTAGGTGCCGTCATCTCCGGTCCTGGCGAGCGCCCTCTGCCGGCCGGACCCGTCGACGAGGGTGAGGGCCGCGTGGGCGACGGGCTGTCCCGCGCTGTCGCGCACCCGGCCGCGCAGCACCCCCGCCGAACCGCCCGCCTGCACCCCGCCCGACGGGCCCTCCACGACCGGTTCCGGGGCAGGCACCGCAGCCGCAGCCGGCTCCGGCGAGGGGCTCTCGCTCGCCGTGTCCGCCGTGCGGCCCTTGATCAGTGAGGCGAGCGCGGCGGCCAGGGACATGGCGATGGCGAGGGAGAAGACCACGACCAGGCCGTCGTGGAAGGGCTGCGAGATCAGATGGGGGAAGAACTCGCGTCCGGTGAGGTGCGCCGTGGCCGAGGGCGACAGGTGGGCGAGGATCGACGGACCCAGCAGGTGCTGGATCGGGTTGTAGCCGAGGAACGCGGCGAACAGGACGCCCACGGGTGGCAGCTGCGCGACGTTGTGGGCGGCGCCGGCGGGGACGCCCTGGGCGGTCAGCCCGGACGAGAGGGTGCCGGACAGGGTGCCGGAGAGCCCGGCCACCATGAGCGAGAAGAACACGCCCATGGACAGCACCATGCCGGCGTTCTGGAAGGTCGCGCGCATGCCGGAGGCGGCACCGCGGGCGTCGGCCGGCACGTTCGACATGATGATCGCCGTGTTGGGAGCGGCGAACAGGCCGCCGCCGAGGCCGTTGAGCAGGATCAGGGCGGCGAACACCCCGTAGGAGAAGTCGCTCGGCAGGACGAGCAGCCCGGCGAAGGACAGCGCCATCACCAGGAAGCCGGAAGCGGCGAACAGCCGTGCGCCGAACTTGTCCGACAGCGCACCGGAGAGGGGCCCGGCGAGCAGGAAGCCGATGGTCAGCGGGAGCATGTAGATGCCCGCCCACAGAGGCGTGTCGGCGTAGTCGTAACCGTGCAGCGGCAGCCAGATGCCCTGGAGCCAGATGATGAGCATGAACTGCAGACCGCCCCGTGCGACGGCGCCCAGCAGGGTGGCGGCGTTGCCCCCGGCGAAGGCCGCGTTGCGGAACAGGCGCAGCGGGAACATCGGCTCGGCGACCTTCATCTCCACGACGCAGAAGACCGCGAGCATCGCGGCCCCTCCGACCAGCCCGGCCAGCACCCACGGGCTGGTCCAGCCCATCGTGTGGCCGCCGTACGGCTGGATGCCGTAGGTGATCCCGGCGAGCAGCGCGGTCAGGCCGACGGCGAAGGTGATGTTGCCCCACCAGTCCATCCGCCCCGGCCTGCGCACACCGGTCTCGTGCAGGGACTTGTACGCCCACACCGTGCCGATCAGGCCGATGGGGACGTTGACCCAGAAGATCGAGCGCCAGTTCCAGGTGACGAGGACTCCGCCGAGCACCAGTCCGAGGAACGAGCCGGCGATGCCCGCCACCATGTTGACCCCCAGGGCCATGCCGCGCTGCCGCATGGGGAAGGCGTCGGTGAGGATCGCCGCGGAGTTGGCCATCAGCATCGAACCGCCGACGGCCTGGACGATGCGCCAGCCGATCAGCCACAGGGCCCCGGCACCGCCGTGGAAGGGGTCGAGCGAGAGGACCACCGAGGTGAGCGTGAAGATCAGGAAGCCCGCGTTGTAGATGCGGACCCTGCCCATCATGTCGCCGAGCCTGCCGAGCGCGACGACCAGGACGGCGGTGACGAGCATGTAGCCCATCAGCATCCACAGCAGGTAGCTGACGTTGGCGGGCTCCAGCGGGTCGAGGTGGATGCCGGTGAAGATGCCGGGCAGCGAGATCAGGACGATCGAGCTGTTGATGGTGGCGAGGAGCATGCCCACCGTGGTGTTGGTCAGCGCCACCCACTTGTAGCGGGGGTGGTCCGAGCCGATCAGCCCGCGACGGCGCCCCGTCCGGCCGGCGGCACCGGGTATGTGGCCGGTCTCCCTGGTCGTCATTCATCGCTCCCGTTGTCTCGCCGTCCGGGCGGGGAAGCCGGCCGTGGGCCGTCTCCGAGCATGCGCTGGACGAGCGGGGCGACGACGCGCATCGCCGCGCCCAGTGCCCGACGGTCCTCGTCCGGCAGTGCGGCCACCAACTCGGCCAGACCGGCGTCCCGCGCCTGCCGGCGCTCGGCGAGCACCTCTCGCCCGGTGTCGCTGATCGCGACGAGGGTCACTCGCCCGTCGACCTCGTCTCCGACGCGCAGGGCCAGGCCCTGGCGCTCCAGCCGCTGCACCAACTGGGTCATCGACGGCTGGGTCACGCCCTCCGCCGCCGCCAGGAGAGTGAGCCGGAGAGGGCCCTCGCGTTCGAGCCGGGCCAGGGTGGAGGCGGCCGTGAAGCTCATGCCGCGGCGATCCGCCACGACCCTGATCACGGACGAGGCGGTCTCCGCCAGCGCCCGCGCGGTCTGCCGGGCGTCCGAGTCCTCGGAGAAGTGATCCACACTCTTTAAGTATCACTCTCCTATATAGGTACCCTATGAAAATCTTCGTATAGAGATTCCGCGGCGGTCAGGAGGCGAGGCGCCGGCGGACGTGGGTGCCGGTGACCTTGGTGATCTCGTGCCAGAACGGCGCCGCGGTCAGGTAGAGCCCCAGCGCGCTCAGGATGCCCAGGGACACGTCCACGCTGATGCGTCCCTCCTTGGCCCAGTAGACGTCCTTCAGGTCCAGGAGCAGGGCGAACTCGTCGGCGATCAGCGCCGAGCCCGCGCCGTACAGGGCGCCGACCCCGGGATGCCCGACGTAGACCTGGTCGCCGCGCACCGCCACGAGGCCGACGCCCGCCAGGGTGGCGATGCCGATGTTGTAGTGGTGCAGGTGGGTGCTGCCGGCGGTGATGTTGCCCCAGGGCAGCCAGCCGCCCCGGATGCCGTGCGTGATCAGCCGCGCCGCGCCGAAGGTGCAGCCGAAGCCGAGCCAGGCCGCCATGAGCGAGCGCTGGGTGGGGCCGGTGTGATCGTCGAGCACCTGGCGCCACCGCTGTCGCAACGGGGGGTGCCGGTCGCCGCCGGACGGGTGCGGGGCGGGGGCAGCGAGCATCCTCACTCCTGATCGTCGCCTGTCAGCAGAGCGGGTCGGCGGTTCTGGCGGGCCTCGCTCAGCGCCTGCCGATCGCCTGCGGGTAGTCGAAGAAGCCCGTCGGGTCGTACTTCCGCTTCACCTCGACCAGACGGGGGTAGTTCGAGCCGTAGTAGGCCCGCTGCCAGTTCTTCAGGGTCGGGTCCGGGAAGTTCTGGTACGCGTGTTCGGGCATCCTGCCGGCGAAGATGTCGTCGTAGAACTCCTTGAGCCAGTGCAGGTTGGCGTCGGCGACGCTGGGGCGGTCGTAGTCCGCCCACGAGGTCTCGGCGGCGAAGACGAAGAGGTCGTTCCGGTGGACGAACGCGGTCGCGTTCGCCGGCACCCGGTTGATCTCGCCGCCGAGGGCGAACATCGCGAACCCGGCCCCGTCCTCGTTGCCGCTGCCGGGCCACTCCAGCAGGCGCTCGGCGGCCGCGCCGACCTGCTGCTCGGTCAGGAGCGTGCGGGAGTCCAGCATCGCCGACTTGGTGGCGAAGCGGTCGATCGGCGTGGTGGCGCTCAGCAGTTCGCTCGCCTCACCGGGGGTGACCTGACGGACGGACGCGCTGTTGCGGGCGCGTTCCTCGGCCGTGCCGATCCCCAGCAGCGGTTCGAGGATGGCACGCAGCTCCTGGACGGTGCCGTAGAACTGGCCGATGGCGTTGACGTTGGCGTTCGCGTGGATCTGCGTCCTGGTCGTCCCGCTGGTCCCGATGCCCAGACGCAGGTGGAACCGCTTGTCGCCCGCCTCGTCCTGGGCGATGTGCTGCGCGACGGCGACCGCCGGCAGTACGGAGTCCAGGCTCCAGCGGAACTGGTAGAACCCCACGGTTCCCTGGAACTGCTCGTACTGGAAGGTGAACGAGGTGTTGACGCCGAAGTTGTTGCCGGCTCCGCCGCGGCAGCCCCAGTACAGGTCGGGGTGCGCGTCCTTGCCGGCCTTGACCACGCGTCCGTCGGCGAGCACGACGGTCGTGGAGACGAGCCGGTCGCAGGTCAGGCCGAACATCTTGTCGCTGAAGCCGATGCCCCCGCCCAGCACCAGCCCCGCGACCCCGACGCTGGGGCAACGACCGGTCGGCACGAACATGCCGTGGTTCTCCAGCAGCGGATGCAGGTCGCCGTTGGTGACGCCGGCCCCGACGGTGACGGTGCCGGCGTCGTGTACGACCTTCATCGGCCCGTAGACCCGGGAACGGGCGCCCGGGTTCGGCGTGGAGACGATGCTCTTCATGCGGGCCATGTTCAGCAGCAGGCCCGTGGTGGTGGAATAGCCCGCGTAGTTGTGTCCGAGGCCGGTGCGCGGCACGGCGGGCAGCCCCACCTCACGAGCCCAGCGGACGCATGCGGACACGTCCCCGGTGGTCGCGCAGGCGACGATGCCGGCGGGCCGGATCGCGTCGTACCTGTGGTTGAACGGCAGGGCCAGCGACGGGTACCCGGAGTCGTACGGCCGGTACAGGGTGGCCCCGGGGGACAGCGCGTTGGCCAGCCGCCTCCAGTCCCGGTCGCCGACCGGCCTCGCCGTCTCGGGCACCGCAGCCGCACTCTCCGGCACCTGGAGCGCCAGCGCCCCGGCAGCGGTACCCAACACGCCTGCCCGCAGCACGTCCCGCCTGTCGATCACAGTGACCTACCCTCACGCAGCGCTCGCAGGCTCACCTGCGATCCTGTCGACCAGTTCGCTGATCGTCGGCCGCTGCCGCCCCCGCCGCCGTCCCACCCGCCAGGCCCGCCACCCGAAAGGGCGAGTGACGCACCGCCAAACAGCGCAGACACGGCGGGGAGGGGGTGAGGACCTGGGCCTTGCGGTTGCGGTCCTCGCCACCTCGTCGTAGCCGGGTGCCCGCGTGTCAGCTGTTGCTGGACGGGCCGAAGAACTCGATCTCGGCGATGGCGACCTGCTTCTTCTCGGCGGTGAAGTAGGCGGACTCCAGGGTGAAGCGAACGCTGGTCACCGCGCCGACGCGGAAGGGGACGCGCTGGCCGCCGGCGCTCTGGTCGAGGGTGAGTTCGCGCGTGGAGATCTTGCCCTTGTCGTCGGTGACGGTGGCCTTGAGCCGGTGCGGCAGCGCCTCCTTCTGGAGCTGGTCGGCGTGGGTGGAGACGCCCGGGGTGATGATCAGGTCCAGCAGCCGGGTCGGCTGGTCGAACCTGGCCTCGATCCACTGGCCCTCGCCGGACCCCGAGACACCCGGCCCCCACCAGGTGTTGTTCCACTTGTCGAAGGCCAGTTTGGCCGGGTGGCCCGCGTAGGAGCGGGACGCTGCGACACGGTCCGGGGCGACCGAGGCGCGCTTGGCGAAGTGGTCCTTGGCCGCGTCGACGGCCGTGGGGATGTTGAACGCCAGGACGACCAGGAGGACCAGCACGACCGCGGCGCCCAGCCAGCCCAGGACGCGGTCGAAGGCGCGGCGCAGTCGGGGCCGCTCCCCGGCCCAGGGCGTCTCCCGGTTGCGGAAGTCCAGCATCCGACGCCACCACGGGCGCCGCACACCGGCCTGCTCCTCCCTGGTCATCGGCATCGCGCAGCGGGCACAGAAGTGCCGGTCCGGCCGGTTGGGCGTGGCGCACCAGGGGCACGGCGTCCCGCCGCCGGCGCCGAGTTCCTCACCGGGCGCGCGCACCACCTGCGGCCGCTGCGGCGCCGGCCGCCCGGGGAGCACCGGTGCGACGGAGGGTTCCGCGGCCGGCCGCTGCTCGGGATCGTTCACGGGGACGAGGAGTTGCCGGGCGCGGTGGTTCATGGTGTCGCCGAGGGCGGGCGGGGCGCCGGGTGCGCCGTGCGCCGCGGGCAGGGGCTCGGTGGGGGCCGTACCGTCGGTCCGGTGCGCCGCGTCGGCCCCGTGCGCCGCGTCGTGGGTTCCGTAGGTTCCGTGCGTCTCGCCGCCGGGGGCCGGGGCGGCGGTCGTCGCGGGGGCGTCCGTACCGCCGCCGGCCGCCTGCGCGTTCCGGTCGCCGGCGCGTCCGTGGCCGCCGGCCGCCGGTGCCGGACCCTGGGCCTGCGCGCCGGGCAGATCCCACGGCGCACGCGCGCCACCGACCTGACCCGAGGCGTCCCGGCCCGGGCCGCCGGCGCCGGGCGCCGTGGCGCCACCGTCCACGACACCGCCGGTCCCCGTCGCGGGCCGTCCCGTACCGGGTTCACCCGTGGTGTTCGTCGCGACCGTCGCGGGCCGACCGCCAGCGGGTCCGTCCGGGTTCGTCCGGGGCGGCGTCGGCCGTCCCGTGCCGGGTCCGTCCGTGTTGTTCGCCGCGGCCCTCGCCGGTCGTCCCGTGTCCGTGCTCACGGCCGTGCCCGCGCCCGGGGGCGCGTCGTCGCCCGTGCGGCCGGAGGAGGCCGACTCCGATGCGGCGCGCTCCGGCGTCCTGCGCGGGGCCGCCCGGTCCGTCCAGCTCAGCACGGCACCGCAGGCGTCGCAGAACGACTGGCCCGGTTCCGCGCGGGTGCCGCATTCGGCGCAGTTCTGGGTGGTCGTCATGGTTCCGGGGTCCTTTCGAGCGGAGCGGTCGCGGCGGTCACCTGGACCGTGTAGGGCATGTGGGCGGGCCGGGCGGCGGCCACGAGGGCGGCGAGGCGGTGCTCGTCCACCGGGGTCGGGTGGGGCAGGCGCAGACGGACGTGGAGCCGCGGGCGGCGTTCGCCGGGCACCGGGCCCAGCGGCCGTGCGCTCCAGTCGGCGGCGCCGCTCTCGGTGATCTCCGGTTCGACGCCGAACGCGAGCCGCACCGCCTCCGCCAGCCCCCGCCGGGTGCCGCGGATCCGGTGCAGGTGGGCGGCCGCGGCCACGGCCGCCCGCAGCCGCGCCGCCGGTTCGGTGCCGTCGGTCTCGGCGCCGACCCAGGTGCCGAGCCACTGCGTGAAGTCCAGCGGCGCGAGGGACGGCCGGTAGTAGGTGTCCATGCAGTCGAGCACGTTCAGGACGGGCGCCAGCACCTCGTCGAGCCCGGCGACGAACCGCTGCGCGAGATCGTCGTCGGCGAACACCGCGGGCAGCATCATGCCGATCGGCGCGGAGGAGCCGAGACCGTCGATCGAGCCTCTCAACGGGCCCTCCCCTCAGAGCGGTTCACGACGCGTCTCCGATCACGCGCACCCGGTGGTCGAAGGAGAACACCAGCGACGGCGCGTCCAGGTCGATGCGGTCGGTCGCGTCGCCCCGCTTGCCGGTCAGCGGGTCGGCCGGATGCAGCACGACCTGGTCGACCAGCTCCACCCCCGGCACCCGCTGGAGCACCGCGAACACCTCGCCCGCCTGCACCGGGCGCCCGAACGGCCACCCTTTGCCGTCCGCCCCGCCGGTGAGCGGGTCGATGTGGCGGTAGAGGGCGTCGTGGGCCTCGCGGCGCACACGGTCGGCGTCGACACCGCGGAAGGCGTGCACCGTGGCGACCACCGTGACGCCCTGGTAGAAGGGCGGCCCCACCGCCAACCTGGTGCCGATCAGGCGCCGTTCGTCCAGATGACGGGTGATGCGGGCCAACAGCGAGTCACCGGGCACGAGTTGCTCGAAGCGCAGCCGGCCGCCGGAGTCCGGCACCGCCTGCGGTACCACCAGCACCCGTACCGCATAGGCCCCGTGCTCGCCCTCGGCGCCCTCCAGGCAGGTGATCCGGGCGGTCTCGGGGGCGGCCCTGCGCGCCAGTTCCTCGTAGTCCCGCAGGGTCACCGCGCGCTCCTGCGCACGCAGCGTGATCGGCGCGCGCACCTTCGCCTCCGTCACCGTCTCGCCGTCCACACCGCCGCGCGCGGCCTCGCGGTTGACGACCTCGGAGACGTACGGGATGGAGGTGCGCAGCATCTGCACGGCTCCGCGGGCCACGTTCCCGGCCCGGCCGCCGCCGGTGCGGTAGCGGCGAGCGCGGACGACGGAGCCCTTGGCGGCCACCGCGCCGTACTGGCGCAGGGAGCCGTCGGGTTCGCGGACCGCGGGGCCGAAGGCGACCTCGCCGGTCGTCGCGTCCAGCGTGATGTGCCGGTCGTACGGCCCGGAGGCGGCGAAGTGCGGGACGACCCGCCAGTCCACCCAGCCCTCGTGCTCGGCGGTCTGCAGCAGCAGCGGCGGGTCGTCGCCGACGACGGGCGCGTGCGCCAGCCTGAGCCGCTGGCCCGGCAGCCCGGTGGACTCGCCGAGCGCCTCGTCGTACACCGTCTCCGCGTGCACGGCGGACGTCGTGCCGCCCATGGTGAAGGCCTCGGCGGCGCGGACCGTGGGGGAGGTGGTGTAGAAGGGCTGCCGGGCGAGGGGTTCGGTGACCCGGCAGCGCAGCCAGCCGGCCTCCTGGCCGCCGTTGCGCGACAGCAGGTGCCCGCCGGGGACGTGCAGGACGACCTCGCCGGGCCGGTTCAGGCCGCCGGTGCCGTCCCTGTCGACCTCGCAGGGCCGCCAGCCGTCCGCGGTCCACGCCTCCCACACCAGCGGCGGTTGGCGGGGGTCGACACCGACGCCGTCCACCCTGCTGTCCAGGTCGAGGACGACCGCGCAGTGCGGGACGGCCGCGGACAGGCCCACCAGCATGCAGTCACCGGGGTTCGGGGCCTCCGCGAAGCACAGCAGGTCCTTCGCCTCGGCCAGGTCGGCGGTCAGGTCGGCGGCCGGCTCGCCCCGCTGCTGCCTCATCAGGAACCGCAGCTCGCACGATACGACCGCCAACTCGCGCTCGGTGGCGAAGACCACCGCCTCCTGGCTCTCGGTGCGCAGTGTGGCGACCTCGGTGCCGACCGGCACCGACACGACGCCGTCCTGCGGTGCCGACAGCCAGAACGTCACGTCCGTGCGGGCCGCCGCCGGCGGGAAGAGAGTGATGCCGACCAGGTCGAGGAAGGCCAGGTGGTTCCTCTCCGGCACGCGGTTGAGCCGGTAGACGATCTGGTCGGCCATGTGCGCGACCGTCTCGACGAGGGTGACGCCCGGGTCGGAGACGTTGTGGTCCGTCCACTCCGGGGCGCGCTGCTGGATGTAGCGCTTGGCGTCGTCGACGAACTGCTGGAAGCGGCGGTCGTCGAGGTTGGGGGAGGGCAGAGCCATCAGCGGTCGCTTTCGGGGGAGTTGCCGGGGCCGTCGCCGAACGGACCGCCGCCGGCGCCGTCCTCCTCGTGGGAGGGGATGACGTAGAACGGGAAGACGAGACTGCGCGGGTTGCTGGTGCCGCGGATTCGGTAGCGGACGTCGATGTAGAGCACGCTGCGGTCGGTGCCCGCGGTGACCTCCACGTCGGTGACCTCGATGCGCGGCTCCCAGCGGTCCAGGCTCGCGTGCACCTCGTACTGGATGCGGCCCGCGGTCTGCTCGTTGACGGGGGCGAACACCAGGTCGTGGATGGCGCAGCCGTACTCGGGCCGCATGGGCCGCTCGCCCGGCGCGGTCGACAGCACGAGCCTGATCGCCTCCTCGATCTCCCGCTCGCCGCTGACCAGGGCGATGCCCCCGGTCGGCCCGATGCGCAGCGGGAACGACCAGCCGGAGCCGACGAACTGTTCGGCCATCAGATCCACATCCACCTTCGACAGACACGGTCACGGACACTGCGGTCGCCGCCCCTCACG
This sequence comes from Streptomyces sp. NPDC037126, assembly GCF_055605965.1. Classification (NCBI taxonomy): domain Bacteria; kingdom Bacillati; phylum Actinomycetota; class Actinomycetes; order Kitasatosporales; family Streptomycetaceae; genus Streptomyces; species Streptomyces sp. NPDC037126. Next base: position 712,210 of record NZ_JBVJTD010000002.1, on the reverse strand, counting down.
GGATCGGCGCGATCACGGGGATGGTGCTGACGAGGAACGCCTCGGTCCCGACCAGCGTGGACGCGGCCTTGATCGTGGTGTTGGCGATCGAGCTGATCTGCACCGAGCCCTCGCCGCTGAGAGAGGCGAGGCCCACGGCGTTCATGGCCAGCGCGCCCAGCGCGCTCAGCGAGATCTCGCCCGCCGCCTTCACGTTGACCATTCCGGCGCCCTCGATGCTGACGGAGCCGCCGCTCTTGATGGTCAGATTGCGCCGGGCGCTCAGCGTGAGGTCGGTGCCGGCCTGGACGGTCACGGAACGGTTGCCCTTGATCGTGACCGAGCCGCTGCTGTCCACGGTGATCTCGGTCTTCGTCCGGTCCATGTTGATGACCAGCCTGTCGTCGCCGGTGGACAGCCGGACACCCCTCTTGCGGGTGCCGTTCGTCTGGCTGAGCAGGTCCAGCCGGTTGGCGTCCCGGTCGGAGATGGTGTGCCGGACGGCCCGCTTCTTCGTCGCGTCGTGCAGCGGTTCGGGCACCTCGGTGGGCCGGTCCTTGCCGTTGTAGAGGCCGCCGACGACGAACGGGTGGTCGAGGGCGCCCCGGTCGAAGGCGACGAGCACCTCGTCGTCCACGTCGAAGGGGAACACCCCGCCGCCGCGTTGGCCGCCCATCTGCACCGTCCGCGTCCAGTCGCTGACGTAGGTGTCGTCCAGCCACGGGAACCGCAGCTTGACCCGGCCCTGCTTGAGCGGGTCGTTCACGTCCGTGACCAGCGCGTTGGCCACGCTCGGCAGCCTGGAGCCGGTGCCGGCACCGGAGCCCGTGCCGCCCCCGCCGGAGGAGAGCCCGAACAGCGAACGCCACTGCCGTCCGCTGACGGTCACCAAGGCCTCGTAGTGCCTGCCGTCGCCGAAGGAGTGCCGTACGGACGTGACCGTGTACTTGCCCTCGAAGGGCGCGCCGGTGTCCGAGAGCGCCACCGGCACGCCGGGCCGCAGCTTCGGGTTCCCCCACGCCACGACCTCGACCTCCGCGAAGGAGCCGGTGACGTCGTCGGCGAGGGCGTCGGAGGCGAACTTCACCTCGGTCGACCTGTCGTAGGGGATCGACGTCTCCACCAGCCTGCCCGGCTTGAAGGCCGCGGCGGCCCGGCCGGGCGTGCTGCCGATGTCGAAGCCCGGGTTGGCGGTGGCGGGCGAGACCGAGCTGAGCTCCTTCTTCTGCATGACGTCCCAGCCACGCGCCTCCACCTCGCCCACCTGGTCGGCGGCGGACACCGCGGCCCGCAGCCGCAGGATGTCGTGCCCCGCCTGGAGGACCAGCGGGCTCTTGTCGCCGTCGGTCCGCGGCGAGGGCGCCCCCGAGGCGGGCTTCGGCTCGACGAACCGGAACAAGCCCTTGGCGTCGATGGACATGACCATCTCGTTCTCGTCGGCGAGCCGCGCGAGGAACTCCCAGTCGGTGACGTTGGACTGGCTGATGAAGTCGTACACGGTCTTCGTCGGCTGGATCCGGCCGATCGGAACCCCGTCCAGCGCGGCCAGCCCAGCGGCGATGTCGGAGGCGGACTGGTTCGTGTACGCGGCCACCCGGCGCCGGCGCATCAGCCGGTGCCCGAAGTCGTAGCCCCGGACGACCGTGAACGTGCCCGTGCCGTCGTAGTCGGCCTCGAAACCGGTGATCTCGCCGGTCAGCAGCGTGTCCCCGGCGCCCTGTCCGTCGGCCACGGTGGCGATGGTGACCGGGGTGCCGAAGGTGGCGCCCAGCCGGCTGATCATGATCCGGTACGGGTCCCGGAACGTCAGCTGGAAGGCGGCGGGGACGCCGGCGCCCTGGTCGACCCAGCCGTCGACGAGCGCGTGCACCGCGTCGGCGGGCAGCTTCCCGCCGCCGATGCGGACCTGCATGACGGCGGACGTCGCCTGACGGACCATCAGCGCAGCACCTCCTCGGCCGCGGGCAGCAGCAGTTCGGTGCCCGAGGGCAGCCGGGCCGGGTCGTCGATGTCGTTGGCCTCCGCGATGGCCCGCCACGCGGTCGCGTCGCCGTACTCCCGCCAGGCCAGCGACTGCAGGGAGTCCCCGGCGACGACCCGGTGCACGCGCTGCGCGTTCAGCGCGCCCGAGGTCGGGTTCTGGTTCCTGGTCCGGCTCGGTATCTCGTTGAGCTGCAGCCGGCAGCTGGCCCGGATGGGCACACCGCTCGTCCCGAACAGGAGGTACGACGTGGACATGGAGGACACGTACGCCGTGAAGCGCGCGGTGGAGAACGAACCCCACTGGAGGACCACCCACGGCGGCGACGGCTTGTTCGCGTCGATGGACGCCTCCGTCACCTCCAGGCACTCGAGCAGCGACTCGACGTTCTTCAGCACGGTGTTCTCGGTCGGCCGGTCGGAGGAGTCCAGGAAGATCTCCAGACTCATCTCCATCGGCTCCACACCCATGAACTGCGGTGTGGCACCATCCCGTTCGAGCTGGACGGGGGTGACCTTCCACTGGGCGCGGCGGCTCATCTCCACCTGCGACGGGTTGAAGTCGAAGTCGAACGTCCTGATGAGGCCGCCGGGGGTGGTGCCGCCACCGAGCGGGGGTTGGTGGATCGCCAGACTGGCACGCACGAGGCTGCTGCCGGCGCCCTTGCTGGTGGGCATGTCGTGGGGTTCTCCTTGTCCGGTCAGTCCGTGAAGCCGTGGTGGGTGATCTCCAGGACCTCGGTGGCGACGGCCGGGCTGGCCGGGTCGAGGGAGGGGCCCTGCCAGCTGACCGGCAGCACGTCGATCAGCCCCCAGCTGGCCACCTCGGACCCGTCCGCCCGCAGCGCCCTGATCTGCGCGGTGGGCCGCTTGATCCCCGTCTGCACGGAGGAGATCCACTTGGCGACCTTGGTGGTGTCCGGGGTGAGCGGCCGGGTCAGCCGGATCGTGGAGAACGTGACGCGCGTCGGCAGCTGCCACACGAACCCGTTGTTCCCGCCCTCCTGGCGGTGCTCGATCTCCACCTGCGACGACAGCCCCTCGCAGCCGTTGAAGTAGCCGAGGCTCTCGCCGTCGATGCTGAGGGTGAACCAGATGGTGGAGCCCGGATCCTTTTGGACCATCAGAGGCGGGGCCTTTCTCGAACGTCGTCTTCGGTGAGCTGTCTTCTCGCCCGGTGTCCCGGCCGTCAGTGCCTGGGATCGCGGAGTCTGCCGATCCGCTCGCGGTCCAGGCGCAGTTCGGCACGGATCAGGCGGGTGATGCGCCCGATGATCCGGTGCACCAGCTCGTCGAGCTGGAAGTCGGTGAGCGCCCTGGGGTCGAACCCGTTCCCCTGGACCGCCGAGTACTCGGGCGGCGCGCCGCCGAGGGGGCTCGGGGAGTACGGGGGCGGGGCGCCGCCGGCCTGGATCGCCGAGTAGGGGGGCGGGGCGCCGCCCGCGGGGTTCGGCGAGTAGGGGGGCGGCGCATCGTGGGCCGCGGTGACGGCCGGCGTGCCGCCGGAGGCGGCGGTGGTCTCGCTCCGGCCGGGACGCATCCGGCCCAGGGTCGACGCGACCGTGGCGGCGGCCGACGCGGCGAGCGCACCGGTGGCCCGGAAGGCTGCGGGGGTGCGCTGGACGACCGGGAGCGACGGTGCGGGCGGGGCGTCCGTCCGGGGCGGGGCCAGTCGTGCCAGGGCGAGCGGGGAGCCGACGGCGGCCGGGGCGGAGCGGTCCAACGGGACCGCCTCGGCACGGGCCGACGAGACAGCCGCTGGGCGAGCGGCGGCCGGGGGCGTGGCGCGCTGCACCGGGAGGGGCGGTACGGGAGTGGTCGCCGGGGGTGTGCTCTGCGCCGGGAAGGGCGGTGCAGGGGATGACGAAGGGTGTGCCGGGGGCGCGGGCGGCGGGACGGGGAGCGACGAGTAGGAGGACGGCGGCTCGGCCGGCGGGGTGGGCGGGGGAGCGGCCGCTGGGGACTTCGGCCCGGCGTGGCGCTGGATCGTGGGAGTGGAGGGACCGCTCCCCAGGGGCACGGAGTCCGCCGGTACGGCGGCGAGAGGAGCGGCGAGGGGGGAGGTGCGCCGGGGCGTATCGGGCCTGTTCGGGGCCGGGGGACGCGTCTCGCCCCCGCGCGCGCCTGACGCGGGGGCGGCGGTCGGCCGGCCGGTGTCCGTGCCGGGACCCGGCGCCGGAGGCCCGGCGGACGGCGACAGGGGCGCGCCGAGACCCAGCCGGTGCGGTGTCGCAGAGGGGGTGCGCTGGACGGAGGGTCCGGTGCTCGTGGCAGGCGCGGGCCTGGTGGGAGCGCCGGTCGCGCGCCGGTCGGGGGGCGCCGGGAAGCCCGAGGGGGGTGGGGTGGTGACGGCCGTGCCGGACGGCTCCGCCGAGGTCGTGGCCGAGGCGGGCGAGCGAGCCGGGTCGTCCGTCCGCGTCGCCGAGGACGGCGCCGCTGCCGCCCGCTGGATGGGCAGCGGGGCACTCGCGGCGTTCGCCGTGGCCGACCGCTGAAGGGACACCGCCGGTTTCGGCGCGGTGGACTCCGGAGCGGGCGTCACGCCGGGTGTATCGGCTCCGTGCCGGGGGGAACCGGCCGCGGACGCACGGGAATCGGAGTTCTGCGGCCCGGATCCCGCGACCTGAGCACGAGGAACCGTGTCCTGCGTGCCGGGGCCGGTGATCGGCGTACGGGGCTCATCACTTCGGACGTGGGACACCGGCGACCCGGGGCCGGCGGGCGTGGCGGCGGTGGTGCTCCCGGTGCCGGGCAGCGCCGCCCGCTGCACCTCCTTGACCGGACGCCGTGCGCCGGACGGAGTCGCGTTGCGCGCAGGCCGACCCGCCGGGACCGCGGGACCCTCGCCGGTGGGCGATGCCGGAGCGGACCCCGAGCCCTGCCCGCCGGGGGATCGGGAACCGGCGCCGGCGGCGGACTCGGACGTGGTTGCGGTCGGGGGCGGCGCGGGTGTGTGTCCGGTGTCGACGGGGGTCGGCAGGGCGCGGGCGGTCTGGATCGGCAACGCCGCAGGGGTGGAGGGCACTTGCTTGGCGCTCGTGGTGGGCCCGGGCGTGGTCGCGGTCGGGGGCGGCGGGGGTGTGTGTCCGGTGTGGTCGGGGGTCGGCAGGGCGGAGGCGGAGGGTGCGTGTCCGGTGCCGGTGGTGGATTCGGGCGTGGACGCGGACGGCGGGGGTGTGTGTCCGGTGTCGACGGGGGTCGGCAGGGCGCGGGCGGTCTGGATCGGCAAGGACGCGGGGGCGGAGGGAGCCTGTCCGGCGCCGGCGGTGGACGCGGGCGCGGTACGGCCGTCGCCTTGGGTGGGCGCCGTACGGTCGGGGCCGGACGCCGATGGGCGCCCGGGGCCGACGGCCGGGCGCTGGAGGGGTGTTTGGCCGGCGATCGTGCCGGTCGACGTCGCCGGTGGTGGTCCGGCGGGCGTGCCCGAGGGGGCGTTGTCCGTCGAGTGATCCGCGGACCGGACGGCGGCGGACTTCCGCTCGCCTCCCGGGCCCGGCGCGGTACGGGGCGTGGCGGCGGCCCGCTGCACCGGGAGGTCGGCGGTTCCCGTCGTACCGGAACCGGGGAGCACGGCGGGGGAGCCGGTCCGCCCGACTCCCGTCGGCCCGGCGCCCGTTGACGACCCGGCCCAGTGGGACCCGGCGTCCGTGCGGCTCGGGGTGTGCGCACCGGAGGCCGTGGTGTCCGCCGGTGCGGCCGGCAGCACCCTGTGACGCGCGGTCGTCGGCGCGGCCGGAGCCCGTGTCAGGGCCGGCGGCCGGGACGTCCCGGCGGTCGCCGCTGTCACCTGGACACCGCGAGCCGGACGCGCGACCGGGACGCCGACTGAGGCGGCCGGCACCCGCTGCACCGCTACGACCGGTGTGATGGGAACACCCGTTCCGCCTGCCGGGGCCATGGACACCGCCCCGGAAGCCGTACCGGCCGCCGCAGAGGCGGTCGTTGAAGTGGCTGCGGAACCGGCGGGCGGCGCCTGCGGAGCCGTCCGGCCCCCGCGGCCACCCCCGCCGATCACCGGCGAGGTCTGCACGACAGGCGCACCCGATCCCCGGTCGGCCGCGGCCGGCGTTCCGGCCCGCCCGCTCGACCGTCCGGAACCGGTCACCGCCGGTCCACCCGGCGCGGACCGGGCCACAGCCGACCCACCTGAAGCGGACCCACCAGACGCGGATCCACCCGCGGCAGATCGAGCCACGGCAGATCCACCCACGGCAGACCCAGCCACCGTGGACGGCCTCGCGCCGGGCCCGTTCGGGGAAACCGACCGCAGCGGCACCACGGGCAGCCGTTGTACCGACGGTGCCTGCGGACCCGTGCTCGGAGCCGTGCCGGGTGCGGGCCCCAACGGCAGTGCGCCGGAGGGACCTTCGAGACCCGTACGGGGAGCCGCCGACGCCGCGAGGGAGCCGCCGAGCATGCCGCCCGCCGTCCCGTCGAGGACCGCGTGCGAACGGGAGCTCACGAACGACGGGTCCTGCCAGGTCGGCAGGCGCCCGGCGAACCCCGCGTCCGCGACGGCCGCTCCACCCGTCGCCGTACGCGGCGCGAGGGCACGCTGGATCGGCGGCAGCCCCGGCCATGCGGCCACCGCGGCCCGCCCCGTATCCGCACCGTTCCCGACGACGGCCGTACCCGCAGCGTCCGCCGGCCCGATCCCGTCCGCCGGCACGGTCGAATCCGTCGAATCCGTCTCGTCCGCCGGCCCCGCGGACGCCGCACGTCCCCGCAACCGATCCAGGAATGCCACGCCTCAGCCCCCCGCTTCCGCCCGCGTCACCATGGACGCGATCTCGTTCGCGTAGCGGCGCCGGTCGTGGTGTTCCAGGTCCAGGATGTCGTCGAGGCTCCAGTGGAAGTGGTAGGCGACGTACGCGATCTCTTCGTGCAGCCGGTCGGTCGCGTACGTCACGATTCCCCCAGGCGGCTCCCGCCGAGTTCCACCTCGAAGGGCTCGGAGCAGTGCGGGCACTGCACCGCGGCGCGGGTGTGGCCCTCCGCGTTGATCTGGCGGTAGAAGTCCTGCAGGAACGCCAGGTCGGAGGCGAACATGTTCTCCACGATCCCGTCGTGGACCATCGGCAGCGTGCCGAGCCGGGAGATCACCCGGCCCAGCAGCACCACCGACAGGTACGCCGGGTTCTCCTGGACGCGCACGTCCCGCAGCGGGATCAGCTCGTCGCGGGCCGTCGAAAGGCGCATGGTGCCGTCCCGGTGGACGGTGCCCTGCTCGTCGACGTACCCGCGCGGCAGCTGGAACGGGAACTCCGTCCGCAACTGCTGTTGCTGGTAGGGCTGCTGGTCCGCGGCGGGGGCGGCGGGGGCCGCCGCCGCGGGCGCCTCCGGTGCGGGCGCCGTGGCGTCCGCACCGGGGAACGTGGTGGCGGCCCCCGCCCTGGCAGCCGAACGACGCATTACTCGATGACCAGTTCTTCGAACACGATGGTCACGGTCTCGGTGAGCGCGGTGGCCTCGCCCGCCTTCACGCTGCTCGCGTCGATCTTGCTGCACCAGGCGTTGCGCAGGTTGTACCGCTTCACCGGGTTGCTCATGTAGTCCATCATGATGATCGTGGCGTTCTTGCGGGCGGTGGACATCTGGCCCGCGATGGACTCGTTGATCCACTGGGTGAACGAGTCGGACTGGGTCATACCGCGGACGACCGTGCAGGACCCGTTCTTCTTCGTACCCGGCAGGTTCTTGACCGAGTTCTGGCCGTTCTGGCTGTTCTGCGTGTACGTGATGACGTCCTGCTCCATCGACAGGCCGCTGACCTCGGCGAGGTACTCGACCATGACACCGTCGATCTGCAGGCCGAAATTGTGCGATGTGAGGCTGTCACCCGGCTGGAGACTCATGGATTCGCTGTCCTTCTAAGGGTGTTGACGGGGTGGTGCCGGAGGAGCTCGGGGCCGGCTGCTATTCCTCCAGCTCCCCGCTGCCGCTGGAGAACTGGGCCAGGCGGAAGATCACGAACTCGGCGGGCTTGACCGGCGCGATGCCGATCTCGCAGATGACCCGGCCGACGTCCACCGACTCCGGCGGGTTGGTCTCCTCGTCGCACTTGACGTAGTACGCGTCCTCCGGCCGCTGCCCGAACAGGGCGCCGCTGCGCCACTCGTTGACCAGGAACGCGGAGATGTTGCGCCGGATGCGGGCCCACAGGTTGTGGTCGTTCGGCTCGAACACCACCCACTGGGTGCCGATGAGGATGGACTCCTCCAGGTAGTTGAAGTACCGGCGGATGTTCAGGTAGCGCCACGCCGGGTCGGAGGACAGCGTCCGCGCGCCCCACACCCGTACGCCGCGGCCCGGGAAGGCGCGGATGCAGTTGACCCCGATGGGGTTGAGCAGGTCCTGCTCACCCCGGGTGACCTGGTACTCCAGGTCCACGGCGCCGCGTACGACCTCGTTGGCGGGCGCCTTGTGCACACCGCGCTCGGAGTCGCTGCGGGCCCAGACGCCGGCGATGTGGCCGGACGGCGGCACCATCCGCGTCTGGCCGGTCCCCGGGTCGAAGGCCTTGATCCAGGGGTAGTACAGGGCTGCGTACTTGGAGTCGTAACCGGCCGTCTCCTGCCGCCACACCCGGATCTGACGGGCGTTCATGCCGGGCGGCGGGTCGATGACGGCGACACGGTCGCCCATCAGCTCGCAGTGCGCGATCAGGCCCAGCTGCACGGCCTTGACGGACTCGAGGTCGATGGCACCGCGCTGGTAGGCGGCCATCAGGTCGGGCACCGCGACCATCGAGACCTCGTCGACGGCCTCCAGACCGCCGAAGCCGGTACGGTCCGCGGAGTCGCCGAGGTACTCGGCCGGCCCGGGGTGGGAACCGGCGTCCGCTACGGGGGGAGCGGACGCCGGGGCAGGGGCGGGGGCCGCGAGGGCCACCGTCTGGTTCTCCGGACGGGCCAGCTGCGCGGCGGGCGCGGCCTCGGTCACGGTGATGAGCCTGGAACGCTCCTTGACCTGGGTGACGACGTAGTTGCGGCCGCCCTTCTTGGCGGTCACGTCGAAGGTTTCGACGGTCTTGCCGCCGTCCTTGACGAGCAGCCTGAAGCGTTCGGCCGGTCCCTCGCCCTCCGGGTCGGCGACCTCGACGGCCAGGTCGCCGGGGGCCACCGCGCTGACACTGAAGGTGCCGAGCTGCCGGGCCTCACCGGCGGGCAGCGCGGCCGGTGTCGCGGGACCGCCCACGGCCGCCGGGGAGGCGGCGTCGGCGCCGGCCCCGTCCGGGGCGCCTCCGACGCGGACGACGTAGGCGGCCGAGCCGCCGTTGTTGAAGAAGCCGTAGACGGAGTGCGCGAGGTAGTACCCGTCGGTGAACTCACCGAACGTCGCGACGTACTGCGTCCAGTTGGTCACCAGGGTCGGTTCGTTCAGCGGTCCGCTCGGCGCAAGTCCGACGAAGGCCGCCACCGAAGTGCCCACTCCCTCGATCGGGCGCGAGCCGCTGGCCACCTCCTCGACATAGACGCCGGGCGACAGGTAGGACGGCATGCCAGGCTCTCCTCGGGGTACGAGACAGGAACGCTTCACACCTTCCCGCCCACAGCGCGCCCGCCGGAACGGCCTTCGGTGCCGTGGCGGGGGCAACCACATGCCCCCGCGGACAGTCCGCTCGGCCCGTCGTCCCCGGCGCCGCGGGTCCTGCCCCTGGTCCTGCCCCTGGTCCTGCCCTTTCGGACATCCCGCCGGCCGCCGGGTTCCGGTAGGGCTGGAGGGTCAGCCGGCCGGAGGCGAAGGGAAGTGCCGTGCGCGCACAGGGGACGAGGGACGAGCGGGACAGCGGACGGGAGGGGCCCCGTCCCGCGGCGGCGCCGAGCACGCCCGCGCAGCGGATCCTGGCACTCCAGCGGGCGGCGGGCAATGCCGCCGTGGCCCGTGCCGTGGCGGAGGACCGGCATGTGCACGATGCGCACTGCGGGCACGGCCCGTCGGTGCAGCGGTCGGCCGTGCACGACGTACTGAGCCTGCCGGGGCAGCCGTTGGCCGAGCCGCTCAGGCAGGAGATGGAGAGCCGGTTCGACGGCGAGGACTTCAGCGGCATCCGGCAGCACACGGACCGGGCGGCGCTGGACTCGGCGGCGCAGATCGGGGCGGCCGCGTACGCCTCGGGCACGCACATCGTCTGGGACGGCCGGGACAAGACCGTGCTCGCCGAGGAGCTGCATCACACCCGCCAGCAGGCGAGGGGTGACGTGCCGGGTACGGACAACGGCTCCGGCCTGCGGATCTCCGACTACGACGACTGGGCGGAGGTCGAGGCGCGGGACGTCGCCCGCAGCGTGATGAGCGGACCGGCGCCGGCCGTGCAGCGGGCCGCGTCGGGGGAGGCCGCCGGTGCCACGGGCCGCGTCGGCGCCGTCGTCCAGCGCGCCCCCGCGACCGGCAGCGGCCGGGTCACCAAGAACAAGGGGCGCGGCAAGGCCAAGGCGAAGGGGCCCTCGCCGGCCGAAGCGGTCAAGGACGCCCTGATCGCGCTGGGCTGGGAACGCCACGGGGCGAACCAGAGCCTCACCCTGCACCTGCCGCAGGCCCCGCAGGAAGGGCAGGAGGGAGCCGTCGTCGACCCCAAGCAGGCGGCGAGGTTCTACGGCGGCTCGGCCAACGTCATGGGCAAGCGCAGCTACGACGGCGACCGCACCAAGCAGGTGCTGCGCTGGATCTCCACGGTCGTCAACCGCTGCCTGATCAAATCCGGTCACAAGCCCACGGAGGTGCAGGCCGGCATGGCCACGATGCGGGAAGAGGAGGAGGAGACGTTCAAGCTGTACGTCTCCAGCAACCACACCCGGGTGAACGCCATCGTGCGCGGCGAGGCGGGTGAGGACGCCGCCGCGACCTATCTGACCGGCCTGCTGGAGAAGATGGTCCCGAACAGCCCGCGCGAGAAGCGGCACGAGAAGAAACTGCGCGCACTGCTCGCGAAGGAGGCCGAGGAGGAGGTGCACCACCAGGACTTCTGGCCCATCGTACGGGCCCTGTCCGGGACGCTGGAGGTGCCGGTCCCGACGACGGAGGGCAAGCACGCCGAGCGCACCATCAAGGATGCCGCCCCCGAGGGCAGCATCGGACACCACGACCTCGCCGGCATCAAACGCCCCTGCGTCAGCTGCTTCCTGGACATCTACCAGGGCTCGGGCCGCCATCCCGGGCCGGCCTGGGCGAGCGCCTCCGCGAACGCCGAGTTCGCGGACTACACGGTCGAGCACGCGACGCAGCTGGCCACCCGCATGCACAACGCGATCATCGCCGCGGGCGGTACCTTCGTCTCCGTCGTCTGCGACGAGAAGCACACCGTCGACTGGGAGGCGGACACCTCCTCCGACTCGTCGGCCCCCTCCAGCGACCACGAGCAGTCGGAACCGATGGACACCACCGTCTGACATCTCGGGCAGCAGGCTGTGCCCCAGCGGCCCGTGTGCCCGCGAAGTCCTGCGGCTAGCGTCGGCGTGTGAGCCTGTGGACCTCTCTCGAACCCGCCTCCGCGACCGTCGACCCCGGCAGCAGCACCCGCGTGCGGCTGCGGCTGCGCAACACCGGCGACGTCGTCGACGAGTACCGTTTCGAACCGGTGGGCCCGGTGGCCCCCTGGACGACGGTCGAGCCACCCTCCCTACGGCTCTATCCAGGCACGACCGGAACCGTCGAGCTGACCTTCGCCCCGCCCCGCACCCCCGACGCCACCGCGGGACCGAACCCGTACGCCGTCCGTATCACGCCCACCGAGCACCCCGAGGCCACCACCGTGCCGGAGGGGAACCTGACGATCACCCCCTTCACGGAGGTACGGGCCGAACTCGTGCCCGTCACCGTGAAGGGGCGGTTCCGGGGGAGGCCGCGGCTCGCCGTCGACAACCTAGGCAACACCAGGCTCACCGCGTCGTTGAACGGATCCGACAACGGGGACAACCTCGCCTACGACCTGAACCCCGCCAACGTCCAGATCGAACCCGGCCGCGCGGCCTTCATCAGGACCACGCTCAAGCCGCGTCGCATCATCTGGTTCGGGCCCAAGCAGCAGCGGCCGTACACCCTCGCCGTGCAGCGTTCGGGTGCCGACCCGCTGGCCGTCGAGGGCACCTACATCCAGCGGGGCTTCCTGCCGCGCTGGCTCGCCACCTTCTTCGGCGCCATGCTCGCCCTCGGCTTCACCTTCCTCATGCTGTGGATGGCCTACAAACCCGCCGTCAACACAGGGGCCAACGAGAAGGTCGCCGAGGCCGGCACCGCCCTGACCCCGGCCCCCTCACCGTCGCTGAGCGCCAACGTGCCGCCACCGAGCCCGTCCCAGCCCCAGCAGCCGGCACCCGGTGGTGGCGGGGACGGCGGGGGCGGCGGGGACGTACAGCCGAAGAAGAAGGGACCCAAGCCGGTCGTCCCGGCCAGCAGCATCCTGCTGCGCAACACGACCACCAAGAAGTGCGCGGACATCCCCGGGTACGACCAGGGCTCGTCGAACGGACCCGTGCAGGAGTACACGTGTGACGGGACCTCGAACGACAACCAGCTGTGGAACCTCGAGGTGAAGTACCCCAAGCAGGGTCCCGGCGGCAGCGCCCTCTTCCAGATCCGCAACGTCAAGGACCAGCTCTGCATGGACCTGCCGGACTACGGCGCCGCGCCCCTGCAGAGCCCCATCACCGAGTACGCCTGCGACGGCACGACCGCCGACAACCAGCTGTGGTGGATCGACAAGCAGGCGAGCGGCGCCTACTGGATCCGCAACTACGCCAGCGACAACAAGTGCCTCGACGTCGCGGGTGACAGCACGGGCGGCGACGGCACCAACCTCACCCTGTTCAACTGCACCAACACGGACGACCAGGAGTGGGAGGTCGTGCACCCCTCCGAGGGCTGACGGGCACCCGCGGTCACCAGGTGCCCTCGCCGGGCACCAGGCGTCCCGCCTTGCGGTACTCGCGCCGGGCGCCCTCCAGCAGATCGGCCGCGGTGACGGGTTCACCGCGGCCCGCGGCCAGGTACGCGGCGGTCACGACGGCGCTGCGGATCGAACCGCCCGCCAGCTCGAACTGCTCGGCCAGGGAAATGAGTTCCACCCCGTCGGCGGCCGGGACGTGGGACAGCCCGTGCCGCCACAGCGCGAGCCGCTGGGCCGGCTCCGGGAACGGGAAGTCGACCACCAGGTCCAGCCGGCGGGTGAAGGCCTCGTCGATGTTGGCGCGCAGATTGGTGGTCAGCAGCGCGATGCCGTCGAAGGACTCCAGGCGCTGGAGCAGATAGGCGCTCTCCATGTTGGCGTACCGGTCGTGCGAGTCCTTCACCTCCGACCGTCTGCCGAACACCGCGTCGGCCTCGTCGAACAGGAGCACCGCGTCGGTGCGGTCGGCCTCGGTGAAGATGCGTTCGAGGTTCTTCTCGGTCTCGCCGACGTACTTGTCGACCACGGACGACAGCTGCACCACGTAGAGGTCCAGGCCGAGTTCGGCGGCCACCACCTCCGCGGACAAGGTCTTGCCCGTACCGGACTCGCCCGCGAACAGGCCGAGTACCCCGCGGCCCCGGCCGCCGCCCGCACTGAGCCGCCAGTCGCCGAGGACGCGGTCGCGGTGCCGGGCGCGCAGGGCGAGTTCACGCAGCTGCGTCAGGGGTGCCTCGGGCAGCACCAGGTCCCGCCAGTCCACGGCCGGCCTGATCCGGCGTGCGTGCCGTTCGAGCCCGGACGCCGACTGCTGGCGCGCGGCCAGCCGTACGTGGGCGGCGGTGAGCGGGGTGCCGTCGAACCCGGCGAGCGCCCGCGCGGCACGCGCGGCGCGGTCGATGCGGTGACCGGCCAGGTGGTACGGGGCGACGGTCGCGGCCAGTTCGAGTCCGGGCTCGTCCTCCTCGACGCCCAGCGCCCGCGCCCAGGCCCCGACCGCGCCCGCCCGGTGCGCGGGCGCCTCCAGGACCAGCGGGTCGCGGTCCGACCAGTGGGGGTCGTAGGGGCGCGGGGAGGTGATCAGCACCGGCACGTCCGGGGAGGCAGTCAACGCCCGTACCAGGTCGGCCGGTTGTTCGGGAAGGTCACGGATCACCACGGCCCGGCCGCTCAGCCGTGCCTCCCGCAGCAGGTCAGGGACGCGTTCGGCGGGCCCGGAGAAGCGCAGGGCCGGCAGCCCCGAGGCACGCAGCGCGGCCGCGACGCAGGCCAGCCCGTCGCCCTCCCGGCGTTCCCGCAGGTGCACGGCGAGCGGCGGACCGGCGTCGAGCAGCGTGGCCAGCCGGCGCACGAAGGCGCCGAACTCGTCGCCGTCGTCCTCGCCGTGGTCCGGGGCGTCGCCCTCGTAGGACATCGGCCGCACCAGTCCCGCCAGCGCCACGTCGGGGGAGTCGTCGCCGAGCAGATGGGCCACCAGCCGGTCGGGCACCCGCAACGACCGGCCCAGGAACGGACGTTCGGGCTCCTCGACGGTCAGCAGCCCGAGCTCGGTCAGCGGCGCCGCCGGGTGGAAGCGGGCCCGCGCGCCGGCCACGTGCGCCGGTGTGCCGCACAGGTCCAGGGCGAGGCCGACGGTGGCCCTGCGCCGGCTGACGTCGTCGTTGAGGTAGCCGTACAGCGGCTCGAAGGCGCGGTCGACGTCGGGGGCGAGGGCGATCAGCAGGAGGGTGGCGTCCAGTTCGGTCAGCCGGAGCCGGGCCGCCAGCGCCGCCAGCCGGTCCTCGGCGGTCCCGCCACGCGCCGTGCGGAACGCGTTCGCCTGTTCCACCGGGCGCAGCAGATGCCGTACCGCCTCCTCGGAGAGGTACAGCCCGCGCAACGGGTCCCCGGCCGTGGGGTCCTCGGCGGACCGGTGCGCCACCAGCGCGGCGGTCCGGTCGCGCAGCACGGCGAGACGGCCGAGCATGCGGGCGGCGTGCGCGTCGTCGGCCGCGCCGGTGCCGGCGTGTGACGCGCCGCGGTCCCGGTCGCCGTCCGGTGTCTCCTGCGCCGCCGGTGCGTTCGCCGTGGTGTCCGCCGTCACCGTGCCGGCCCCGCCCCGCGGGCACGGGCCGCCGCCCGGCGGGCCTCCTTGGCCGCCGCCACCTGTCGCGGCCGGTGCGCGCGCTCCTCGGGCTCCTCCGGGGCGCCGTCCAGGTTGCGGACGCGGATCGCGGCACCCTCGGTGACCGGGGGACCCGCGTCGTACTCGGGGTAGGCCGGGAAGGGCGCCGTCACCACGACGTCGAGGGACGGCTTCAGTTCCCCGCCGAGCGCCGACCAGATCTCGGCCAGCGAGCGCGACTCGGTCTGGATGCCCGCCACCGACACCGGCACCGACATGCCCAGGGCGCCCAGCGAGCCGGGGAGTTCGCTCGCGGGCAGCACTTCCTTGGGGATCAGCGTCGCCAGCACCGCCGAGATCAGCCGGTGTTCGTCCTGCGGCTGCTTCGTCCAGGCCGTCACCAGGTACGACAGCCGGAACCAGCGCGGCGGCTGCCGGAGCTTCACGATCGCGTCGCGTTCGTCCCGCACCGGCATGTGCCCCCGCTGACGGCGCTGGACGTCCTCGCGGATGTCGTAGAGATAGGCGTTGACCGCGGGTGCGTTGCGCCGGGCGGCCCAGTCGCGGGTCGGCGCGTCGAAGGAGATGTCGATACCGGAGCCGGCGAGCGCGCCGCCGGTGAGGAGGCGCTTGAGCACCTCGTCCACCTCGTGGATCACCCTTGCGCTCCCGCCCTGCCGTGCTCGGTTCTGCCTGCCGTCCATCGTCCCCGCCCCGCCCGGCCGCCGGACAGGCGCGCCGGGGACGTGCGGAGGGCACCGGAGGTTGCCCGAGGGGGCGGTTGATCATGCCTGTTCGGTCAGATGTAGCCTTCCCGGAGGGCATGGGCCACAGCATGTGCGCGATTGCGAAGATGGAGTCGTGTCGTCAGGCCGTGCATGACGTTCTTGACCGTGCGTTCGGAGTAGGACAGCTTGCCGGCGATCTCCCCGGTGTCGAGTCCCTCGGCGACCAGCCGCAGGACATCGACCTCGCGTGCCGTGAGGCCCGACGCGGGCGCACCAGGACGGCCGGTGGTGCTGCGGTGCATCGTCCCCACCTGGCTGATGAGTCTGCCGAGCAAATCGGCGGGCAGGTCACCGTCCCCGCGCGCCGCGGCGATCACGGCCTGCACCAGACGGGTCGCGGTCGCCTCACGGCGCCACACGATCGCACCGACCCCGCACTCGATGACGTCGAGCAGTTCGGACTCCCTGAGGGTGCCCACCACCAGCACGGCCCGCGCGCCCTCGCTGCGCACCACCCGGCGCAACCGGGTCAGCCCCGCCTCGTCGAGCGCGTCGTCGAGGAGCAGCGCAACCGTGCCCGGGCCGGTGCCGGCCTCGTCGCGCAGGTCGATCTCCGGATACCGGCGCAGCTGGCTGAGCGCGCCCTCCCGCGAGATCGGGTCGGCGGCGTGCACCGCCACCGGTATCCGCTTCCCGGAGCCGGCCGTGCCGGGGTGCGGGGTCCGCAGTGAGCTGAGCAATCGATTCCCCCATGTCCACGTGCCCGTCACCTCTGTGGGGTCGCTGACGGGCGTGTGCTGTCCACACTCCCGGGGCGGGTGTGGTGCGGGCAATCGTGGAGGACCACGAGCAGCACCACGAGATCGGCCGAACCACGACCACGGAGGTCACCCGTGACCACCCCGACAGAACCCGCAAGGCACATACGGGCATCTCAACGGGCGAGCGAACAGCCTGGGGAGGCAGACATGTCCCGAACGCCGGAACACCACGACGCACTGGCGCTGCTGGCGGCGGAGGCCGGCCGCGCCCGGTCGGGCGAGGGCCGGCTGGTCGTGCTGCGGGGGGCCACCGGAACGGGGCGCACCACGGTCCTGGAGGCCGCCGCCGAGGACGCGGCCGCACACGGCATGAGCGTGCTGCGGGCCCGCTGCTCGCGCGGCGACACCGGGGCGCCGTTCGCCGCGGCACTGCAACTCCTCGGTCCGGACGAGGAGTTCGACGCGTCCGCGGGTAGCGAGCGGGAACAGGCCGCCCGGCTGTGGCAGCGCCTGCGTGCGCACGCGGAACAATCACCTCTGCTGGTCGCCGTGGACGATGTCCATCTCGCCGACGCGCCCTCGCACCGCTGGCTGGTGGAGTCCGCACGGCACGTGGGCCGATTAGCGCTGCCGGTACTGCTGGCCGTCACCGAACGCAGCCAGTACGACATCGACGCGCCCGCCCCGGGCTTCACCCACACCCTCTCGCCCGCTCTCGTGCGCACCCACACCCTGGTGCCGCTGACCGACGAGTCCGCCGCGCGCCGGGTGCGTTCGGTGTTCCCGGACGCGCCCGCGCCCTGGGTGGACTCCTGCGTACGGGCCGCCGCCGGCAACCCCCTGCTCCTGCGCGCCCTCCTCGACGACCTCGGCGCCGGGCCGCACGCGACCGTGCCCGCGTCGACGGCCGCGCTGTACCCGGGCGCCTACCCGGCGGCCGTCTCGTGGTGGCTGGACAGCGCCGGCCCGACGACGGCGGAGGTCGCCCGGGCCCTGGCCGTACTGGACGAGGGCTGGGAGGAGAAGGACCGGTTCACGGCCCGGGCCGCCGCGGGGGGCCGGCCGGGGCGGGCGTCGAACGCCCGCCTGCCGGCCGGCTCGCCGCACATCCCCGGACCCGCCGGGACACTCGCCTCGCCCGCTCTCCCGGGCACCGGACCCGCGGAGCCCTACGGCTCCCGCCAGATCGCCGTAGCGCCCCTGGCGGGAGCTCGCGAGACTCCAGCCGTTGCCGCCGCCGCGTCCGGCCTGGCGCCGCGGGGCTCCGCGTCGGGCCCGGTGCCCGGTGTCCGCGAGTCGTCCCGCAGGGGCGCCGCCGGACCGTACGGTGCGCCCTCGGCCGTAGGACCGGACACGGCCGTCGTGTCGGGCGCCGTGGTCGGCGTGCCCGTGGTGGCCGCGGGCGGCGGAGTCTGCTCGCACGAGGGACCGGCGGCGCTGCTCGCCGAGCTGGCCGGGGCGGACGCCCCGCGGGTGGCGGGGTGGCTCACCGCGATGACGGGGCTCGGCGTGCTGCGGCCCGACCGGGAGGGGCGTCCGCGTTACGCCCACCCGCTGTTGCGGGACGCCATGCTCATCGGCGTGCCCGCGGAACGGCGCAGCGCCGCGCACCGGCAGGCCGCCGAGGCGATGCTGCACAGCGGCGCGCCCACCGAGGCGGTGGCCCGTCAGTTGCTGCTGACCGGCCCCGTCGGCCGGCCCTGGGCCCCGGCCGTCCTGCAGGACGCCGTGCTGCTCGCCCTGCGCGACGACCGCCGCAAGGAGGCCGTCGCCCTGCTGCGCCGGGCCCTGGACGAGCCGCTGCCCGACGAGCGCCGCCAGCGGATGCTCACCGAGCTGGGCTCCCTCGAGTACGCCGACCACCAGTCCGCCTGGAGCATCGGCCACCTCTACGAGGCACTGCGCCTGCCCGGTCCCGCGCAGGACCGCGTCCGTACGGCCGTCGCGCTCGGCACCGCCCTGGCCGGCCGCGGCAGGACACGGGCCGCGATGGACGTACTGCGTGCCATGGACGGCCAGTTGAAGGACCGGCCCGACCTGGTCCGCACCCTCCAGACGGCCTCCGCGCTCCTGTCCGACCAGGACCCGGCGGTCCGCCGCGAGGTCTACCGCTGGCTGAGCGACACCGCCGAACGCTCTCCCGGCCTGGTCGGCACGGCGGGCCAGGCCCTGCTGGTCCGCTACGCCTCCTCGGCCGGGCTGACGTCGGCCGAGGAGGCGATGCGGCGGATCCGTGCCCTCCTCGCCGAGCCGGCCGACCCGCTCAGCGAGCCGTTCCTGGTCGGCACGGCCGCCGCGGTCGCCCAGTGGGCCGACGAACTCGCCGACGCCGAACGCCTGGTGGAGCGGGGCCTGGCCGGTCAGCGCCCCGGCCTGCTGCACCCCATGTACGACGCCCTGCGCAACACCCGCGCCGACGTCGCGGGGGCCCGCGGCGATCACGCGGCCCTGCTGTCCGCGTCCCTGCCGTCGGGTGCCGCCCCCACCAACGCGCACGCCCACGCCGTGATCGCGCTCGTCGAGGCCGGCCGGCAGGGGGAGGCCAGACGCCTCGCGGACGGTTTCGACCTGAGCGAGGCGCCCGACAACTGGGAACTGAACCGCTTCCTGTACGCCCGGGGCGTGCTGCGCGCGGCGACCGGCGACCCGACCGGTGCCCTGCACGACTTCCTGGAGTGCGGACGCCGCCAGTCCGCGCGCGAGGTCGTCAGCCCCGTCGTCACTCCCTGGCGCACCGCCGCCGCCGAGTGCCGGCTCGCCCTAGGCCTGCCCCGCGAGGCGCTCGCGCTCGCCGAGGAGGAACTCCGCCTGGCCCGCGTCTGGAACACCCCCCGCACGGTGGCCCGCGCCCTGCGCGTCCTCGGCACCGCGACCGGCGGCAACCGCGGTCTCGACCTCACCGAGGAGGCCGTACGGCTCCTGCGCGACGGGCCGCCGGGCACCGAACGCGATCTGACGGCCGCCCTGATCGCCCACGGCCGCCGGCTGGCCTCCGGCGGCGACCGCGGCCGCGCCCGGGAGGCCCTGCGCGAGGCCGCCGACGTCGCCGAGCGCCTCGGCGCCCGCCGGCTGCGGGCCCGGGCGGACGACGCCCTGCGCGCGACCGGGGCCCGCCGCACCGCCACGCCCCGGACCGGCTCGGCCGCCCTCACCACCAGTGAACGCCGCATCGCCGAGCTGGCGGCCGAGGGCCGCACGAACGCGGAGATCACCGAACTCCTGCACCTGGCACGCCGGACCGTGGAGACCCACCTCACCAGCACGTACAAGAAGCTGGGCATACGACGCCGGAGCGAGCTGACGGCGACCCTGAAGCGGACCTCGTGAGACGGGCGGAGGCACCCGGCGTGCCCCCGCCGCCCCGTGGAGGCAGTCTCCCGGGGCGGCGGGGGAGCTCGGCCGCTATCGGCGCGGTCGCTCGAAGGTGAGCAGCAGTCCCTCGACCGCGCCGGGCCCGATGCGGCCCTTGACGTCGGCGGACGTTATCGCCTTCAGTCCCCAGCCGTCCTCGGCGTGCTTGTTGAGAACCTTCTCCAGCTTGTCGCTGTCGAGGGCGTCGCCGATCAGCGACTCCCGGAAGGTGACGACCTTGTACTCGTACGCGTAGGGCTGGCTCATGGCTGCGGGGTTCTCCTGTGGGTCGCTGCTGCGGTTGCCGGAGCCAGTCAATCACCGTTCACCGCCGAACGGTCCGCGAGGTTCCACGGTTCGGCGCCGGCCCGCCCGTGCTGCGGGCACGGTGGGCCGGCCGCCCGCTACGCGTGCACCTCCATGGAGATGTGCGGGGACAACGCGCGCAGGAAGTCCGACGCGTCGAAGAGTGCTCCGGCGGAGGCGACACCGACCGTCGTGGTCCGTCCCGTGAGGATGCGGTCCACCGCTTCCACGACGAGCGGCGCGGTGACGGCGTAGATGTCCTGCCCCTTCGCCACGACGCGCCGTTCGCCGCCGCCGGAGCGCACGACGACGTCGATGAGGAAGGTCTGCGCGGACCGGCCGCGCTCGTCCACCGCGGACGGGGCCGGCACGTCCGGGGCCGAGACCTCCCGGGCCGCCTCGGTCGTCATGTAGGTGCGCACTTCGGGGATGGCCAGGTGGCTGGGAACGGTGACGACGTCCGCCATCGTGAACTCACCGATGACGGGCCGGGGACCCATCGGCTCGGGGAACGGCCACCGAAGGGTCGGCGGTTCGTCGTGGCGGTACTCCAACTGCCCGTTCGCGTACCGGACACGGCTGCCGCCGCGCCGCTGCCGGGAGACCACGCCCGCCGCGCGCGTCCCGGCCGTGGGGTGCCAACTGCTCAGCGCGTACGCGATGTGCGCCTCGTCGGCCGTCGTCCAGTCACCCAGCGCCGCGGTGGTCAGCAGGTCGCCGAGGCCGCCGTAGAAGGCCATCGCGGGGACGACCACCACTCCCGCCGCCCGGGCGCGGTCGCCGAAGTGCGCGAACGTGTCGACGTTGGCCTCGATCTCGGCCGCCACGTCCACGTACGGGATTCCGGCGCGCAGTGCCGCCTCGATCACGGGGGCGGCCGTCGTGGCGAAGGGCCCGGCGCAGTTGACCACGGCGACCGTGCCGGCCAGTGCGCGGTTGAGCGAGGCCGGGTCGTCGACCGAGGCCGGGCGGGCCTCCAGTCCGGATCCGGATGCCGCGAGCACGTCGAGCTTCTCGGCGTCGCGCCCGGAGAGCACCGGGACGTACCCCCGGTCCAGCAGCTCGGCCACCACGAAGCGCCCGGTGTGCCCGTACGCGCCGAACACCGCCACCTCGAGTCCTGATCCCATGGGTCCGCCCCCGTACTCGAATGATCCGCGTCGATCTTCCGTCGACCTGTCTGCGGACCATCCTGCCGAGGGCGACCGGCGTGCACGAGTGTCCGGAACGACATGCCCCATACAATTCCGGACATGACCACTGTCGCGCTGGCCGTCACCGACGGGATGCTGCACTTCGAACTGTCCATCGCCCACGAGGTCTTCGGATCCGGCCCGGTCGACGTGGCAGGGCCCTGGTACGACCTCGCCGTCTGCGGGCCCGGCGTGGTGCGGGCCGGCCGGTTCGGACTGGTGCCCGACCACGGCCTGGACCGGCTCCCGGGCGCCGACACCGTGATCGTCCCGGGCTGGGCCGATGTCGACGAGGAACCTCCCGCCGACCTGGTCGACGCGGTACGAGCGGCCCACGAGGCCGGCGCACGCGTGGCCTCCCTGTGCACGGGCGCGTTCGTGCTGGCCGCCGCGGGCCTGCTCGACGGCCTGCGGGCGACCACGCACTGGGCGCACACCCGGGCACTCGCCACCCGCTACCCCAAGGTGACGGTGGACCCGGACGTCCTGTACGTGGACAACGGCAGCGTCCTCACCTCGGCCGGCAAGGCGGCCGCCATGGACCTGTGCCTGCACCTGGTCCGCGTCGATCGCGGCGCGTCCGTCGCGAACTCCGTCGCCCGCCGCCTGGTCGTGCCACCGCACCGCGACGGCGGCCAGGCCCAGTTCGTCACCACCCCGGTGCCCGCCCCCGGCAACCACCCGCTCGCCGGCCTGTTCCCCTGGGTGCTGGAACGCCTGGACCAGCCGCTGACCGTGGAGGACCTGGCCCGCCAGGCACGGATGAGTTCGCGCCACCTGGGACGCCACTTCAAGTCGGTCACCGGAACCACCCCGCTCCAATGGCTGCTGACCCAACGGATTCGCCACGCCCAGCAGTTGCTGGAGACCACCGACGACAGTGTCGACATCATCGCCGAGGCCACCGGGATGGGCACCGCCACGACACTGCGCCGGCACTTCAACCGCACGGTCGGCGTGCCCCCGGACACCTACCGGCGCACCTTCCGCACGCGAACCGCCCCCGCCCAGGCGGCCCACGGCCCACACCCGCAACGCCCCTGAGCGTGCGGCCGCCGAGGAGCGCGAGTCATCGCCCGATCCAGGGTCAGGTGAGCGCTCCCGCCAGCAGTCTGGCGGTCTCGGCGATCAGGGCGTCGTCGGACGAGGCGTCGGGCTCGTGTTTCGTCGTGAGGACCGCCATCACGAGGGGCGCGCGCCCCGGGGGCCAGACGATGCCCACGTCATGGCTGGTCCCGTACTTCCCGCTCCCCGTCTTGTCCGCGACGGTCCAGCCGGAGGGCAGCCCGGCGCGCAGCTTCTCACCGCCCGTGGTGTTGGCCAGCAGCCAGCCGGTGAGCCGCTCACGGTCCTCGGGGTCGAGGGCGGAGCCGAGCGCCAGGCGCGCATAGGTCCGCCCGATGGCGCCCGGGCTCGTCGTATCGGTCACACGCCACGGCTCGGCCGAGTTGAGGTCCGGCTCCCAGCGGTCGATCCGCGTCGTCCTGTCCCCGATCGAGCGGCAGAACCGCGTGATCGCCCGCGGTCCTCCCGACTCCCGCAGCAGGAGGTTCTCCGCGGCGTTGTCGCTGTAGCGGATCGAGGCGGCGCAGAGTTCCGCCACGGTCATGCCGTCGGCGAGGTTCTCCGGCTTGCCGGTGATCGGTGCGTAGCCCGAGTCCGTGACGTCCTTCTCGGAGTACCGGATACGTCTGGCCAGGAACTCCCCGTCGCGGTCGAGGTCGCGCAGCACGGCCGCGGCGGTCAGCGTCTTGAAGACCGAGCAGATGGGGAAGCGTTCGCTCGCCCGGTACCGCGCGATCCGGCCGGTGGCGGTGTCCCCGGCACAGACACCCAGGCGGACGGAATACCGCTGTTCCAGCTCCTTCAGCCGGCGCACGGTCTCGCCGCCGCCATCGGGCGGCGAGGCGTAGGCACTCCCGCTCGCAGGCAGGACAGTGGCCACGGCGGCGCCGGCTCCCGAAGTGAGCACCCTGCGCCGGGACGGGGACTTTCGCACGGAGTCCAAGGCCATCCTCTCGTCCGGTCAAGATCTCGACAGTCAAAGAACGTCCCCAGGGATCACTTGGTTCCTTTCGGTGAGGACCGCCCGCGTCCCGCCCCCGGGTGAGTGGAGATCACCGGCGGAAACCCTGTGGAAGTGGTGTCGGTGGGGCCACTTATGCTGCACCGGACGATCACGCGGGACCTGGGGAGGGCGCGGCATGTTCGACAAGCTGTTCGGCAGAGGGGCGAGGAGACCGGAGGCGGATCCGCACGCCCTCCCCGTCCCCCGCAGGCAGAAGAACGGGATGTACACGCTGCGCGCCCTCGGAGACGCGCGGGTGCTCGCGCTGGTGGAGGCGGCCGGCACGGGTGACTGGGCGGCGGTCAGGTCGGCGCTCGCCCCCTTCGATCTCGGCCGCGACCACCAGGTCCTCGCCGAGCTGTCCGACCTGGACGGTGTGCAGGACTGGATCGGCCGTGCCGTCGAGGAGGACAAGGAGCACCGGGCGACGGCCCTGCTGATATCCGGGGCGCGCCACGTCATCTGGGGCTGGGAGGCGCGCACCCGCGCGCGTGCCGCGGACGTCACGCGGGAGCAGTGGAAGGTGTTCCACGAGCGGCTGCACGTCGCCGAGGAACAACTGCTGGAGGCCGCCGAGTCGCGGCCGGAATGGGTCACCCCCTGGCGCCGCCTGCTCACCTCCGGCCGCGGCATGTCGCTGGGCCCCGCCGTCAACGAGGCCCGGCTCGACGCCGCCCTGCGCCGCGACCCGCTGGACCTGGAGACCCATGTCGAGTGGGTGTCGCAGCTGCAGCCCCGCTGGAGCGGTGAGCCGGGCCAGGCACTGGCGTTCGCCCGGGAGGCGTTCGCCGGTGCGCCCGAGGGCCATCGCCTCGGCTGCGTCATTGCCGTCGCGCACATCGAGGACTGGGTCGAGTCCGACAACAAGAACTGCCTCATCACCCCCGAGATCCAGGACGAGTTGCTGGAGGCGGCCGAGCACAGCGTCCTCCACCCCGCCTACGAGCGACGCCCGGGCTGGCAGGAGGACTTCAACACGTTCGCCATGGCCCTGTCGCTGGCCTCCGAGCGCATCGCGCTGCCGCGCGTCTTCCACGAGCTCCAAGGCGCCTACACCACATGGCCGTGGAGGTACATGGCGCAGCCGGAGCAGATGTACGCCCGCGCCCGGCGCAACGCCTGAACCCGCCACCCCCCCCGCCACCCGTCGACCACCCCACCCCGGACTGCCCGATGACTCTGCCCGACACCCCTTCGAGTCCGGCCGGCGCCGACCGCACCTTCCAGGTGGATCTGCGCGGCCTCGTCGACCTCCTCTCCCACCACCTCTACTCCAGCCCCCGCGTCTACCTGCGCGAACTCCTGCAGAACGCGGTGGACGCGCTGACCGCGCGGCACGGCCTCGAACCGTCCGCCCCCGCCGGGGCCTTCGGCATCCGCCTGTACGCCGACGGCTCGGTGGTACGTGTCGAGGACGACGGCGTCGGCCTCACCGACGCCGACGTGCACACCTTCCTCGCTACGATCGGCCGCAGCAGCAAGCGCGCCGACAAGATCGCCGAGCAACGCGGCGACTTCATCGGCCAGTTCGGCATCGGACTGCTCTCCTGCTTTCTGGTCGCGGACGAGATCCACGTCCTGAGCCGTTCCGCCCGCACCCCCGACGCCCCCGTCGTGGAATGGCGGGGACGCGGCGACGGCAGCTACACCCTCCGCACCCTCCCCGCCTCCGCCCGCCCCCGGCCCGGCACCACCGTCACCCTGACGCCCCGCGTCGACACGGGCGAGTGGACCCGGCCGGCCCAGGTCCACGCGCTGGCCCGTCACTTCGGCTCCCTGCTGCGCCACCCCGTGACCTTCGACGACGGCACGGGCGGCCGCGGCGCATCCGTCAACCCCGAGCCCGCGCCCTGGGTACGCACCTACCCCACGCCGGGAGCACGCTCCCGCGCGCTCGCCGCGTACGGCGAGGAGACCTTCGGATTCACGCCGCTCGACACCATCGAGCTGGACCTGCCGGCCGTGGGCCTGAAGGGCATCGCGTGCGTGCTGCCCGAGGCGGTACCGGCCGGGCGCCGCCACGGCCACCGCGTGCACGTCAAGGGCATGCTGCTGTCCGAGCAGGCCGAGGAGATCCTGCCGGAGTGGGCGTTCTTCGTCCGCTGCGTCGTGGACGCCGAGAGCCTTCGGCCGACGGCCTCCCGCGAGTCCCTGTACGAGGACGACACCCTCGCCGCGGTCCGCGACGCCCTCGCGGAGCGCCTGCGCGCGTGGATCGCCCGGACCGCCGCCAGCGACCCGGACCTCCTCGGCCGCTTCCTCCAGGCCCACCACCTGGCAGTGAAGTCGCTGGCGGTGCACGACGACGAGATCCTGCGGATGCTGCTGCCGTGGCTGCCGTTCGAGACCACCGACGGACACGCCACGCTGGACGAGTTCGCGCGCACCCACCGCACCGTGCTCGTGACGTCCAGCGTGGAGGAGTTCCGGCAGGTCGCCGCGATCGCCTCGGCCGCCGGGCTCGGCGTCGTCAACGGCGGCTACACGTACGACCGTGAACTGGTGCACCGGCTGCCGGAGATCAGGCCGGAGGTCGGTGTCGCCGACCTCGACCCCGCGACGCTCACCGCCCACCTCGACCCCGTCGACCGGGAGACGGAACTGGCCGCCGCGGCCTACCTCACCCTGGCCCGCGACGCCCTCGCCCTCTTCGACTGCGACGTCGCGCTGCGCACCTTCCAGCCCGCCTCCGCGCCCGCCCTCCTCCTCGACAGCCGCGAGGCCCGGCACGAGCGCACCCGTTCCCAGCTCGCCCGCGAGCAGCAGGGCGGTCTGTGGGGCGACATCCTCGGCCACCTGCGGCAGGAGGCCCCACGGGCCCAGCTGATCCTCAACCAGCTCAATCCACTGGTCCGTACGGCCGTCACCATCGACGAACCCGAACTCGCCCGCACCAGCGCCGAAGCCCTCTACGGGCAGGCCGCGATGCTGTCCAGGCGTCCGCTCAGGCCCGCCGAATCGAGCCTCATCAACCGCTCCTTCCTCGACCTCCTCGCCCACGCCCTCCGCAAGGACAGCTGAGATGCCGACCGCACCCCAGACCACCGACGAGCTGTACCAGGCGCTCCAGGAGAACGCCCGGCGCTCCTACGGGCGCACCCGCACCGTCACCGCCGAGGAACTGGTCGACGCGGCCGAGCAGTTCACGGAGCCCGACCTGCTCGTGCGCGCACTCCTCGAACTCCAGAAGGCGTACAACTACGGCTCCGAACCCAGGAAGTCGCCCGTCGTCTTCGCCCGCCTGCTCAACCTCTTCGACGAGCAGCCCGACGTCTTCGACGAACCCCTGCGCCACGCGCTGTTCTGGCGGTTCAAGTGGGTGGCCCACGCCCTGCTCGCGCTGCCCGAGGTACCGCTGGCCGCCCTCCGCCAGTGGCTGACGGAGATGCGCGACCGGTACGAGAAGGCGGGCCTCGGCCTCCAGCCCTACTACGGACAGGCGTACCAGCTCGCCGCCCACGTGGGCGAGGACACCGCCCTCGCCTACGAGCTGTGGGCGGGCCGCAGCCGCACCGGGCTCAGCGACTGCGAGGCCTGTGAGATCTGCGAGCGTGCTCTGTACCATCTCGCGGCGGGCGACGACGAGCGGGCGCTGAGCACCTGGGAACCCGTCCTGGCCGGCAAGGAGTCCTGCCAGGAGGAGCCCGCCCGCACGATCTCGTACGCGCTGCTTCCCCTGCTGCGCACCGGCCGCACCGAACAGGCCCGCGAGCTGCATCTGGCCGGCTACCGCGGCTGCCGCCGCAATCCCTCCATGTCCGCGGAGATCGGCCGGCACCTGGAGTTCTGCGCCCTCACCGGCAACGAGGCACGCGGCCTGGAACTGCTCGCCGAGAACCGGAACCTGTTCGACGAGGTCGATTCGCCGCTCGACCTGCTCGGCTTCCTCACCGGTGTGGAGGTCCTCCTCGAGCGCGTCGAACTCCTCGGCCACGGCGAACTGCCCGCCGCCGGACACGCGGGCCGCACCTGGACGGTGGCCGGCCTGCGCGCCGAGGTGCGCGGCCGCGCCGACGACCTGGCCGCCCGCTTCGACGCCCGCAACGGAACCACGGCCCACACCGACCGGCGCAGGGCCCGCCTCGACCGTGCTCCCCTCCTGGACGCACTGGAACTGACCCTGCGCACGCGCGGTCTCGACGACCTGGCCCCCGCCGCCCCGAAGGCCGCGCCCGCCGCCCGCACGGCCCCGGCCGTACCCGAGTCCCTGCCCGAACTCATCGCCCGCGCACGGACGCTGGACGACGAGGGGCATCCGGACGCGGCGGCCTGCTGGGCACGGCTGCGCACGCTCGTCGACGCCCCCGGCTACGTCCACCCCGACGACCCGGCCGTGGGACCGCCGGCACGACTGCGCGCGGATCTGCTGGGCGACGACGCGAGCCGGCTGGGCCAGAAGCACGAGTTCGAGCGTGCGGTCGCCCTGCACGAGGAGGCCGCGAGCCTGTACGACGAGGCCGGAGCGCCGGGGCGTGCGGCGGTGGCCCGCGGCTGCGCCGTGTTCTCCGCGGCCGAGTTCCCCGACGGCGACCGCGACGACGACGGAGCCGAGGCGAAGGCCGCCGCGCTGACCGACGCCCACGCGGCCCTCGTCCGGCTGCACGAGGAGACGCCCGGCCTCGCCCCGTACGAGGAGGCCCGTCTGCTACGGCTGCGGGCGACCACGCTCGGCCTGCGTCTGCAGGCGACGCGGAACGAGGAGCACGTCGCGCCGGTCCTCGCCGAGGTCGACCTGCTGCTCGCCTTCGCCACCCGGCACGACATCGCCGGACAGGTCTCCGGCGCCCACACGCTGCGGGCCAGCACGTACGCCCTCTCCGGCGATCTGCCCGCGGCGGTCACGGAGATCGACGCCCTCGTCGACCGGCTGACGGCGCACGGCCCCGCCTGGCACCTGCCCCGCACGCTCGGCCTGCGCGGCCGGATCAAGCTCGGCCTCAAGGACGCGCGGGCAGCGCACGCGGACCTGACGGAGGCCCTGCGACTGGCGGCCGACTGGCCGTCCGACACGGTCGACACCGCCCGCCTCCACGGCGATCTGGCCGACGCCGCCATGCACCTGGACCACCCCGAAGAGGCACTTCGGCACCTGACGCGCTCCGCGGAACTGGAACTGCGCCGGGGCAGCAGGACGGACGCGTTCTGCGTCTACAGCCGAGCCGCCCAACTCAGCCTCGAACTGGGCCGCGTCGAGGACTGCATCGCTCTGCTCGACTCCCTCCTGGCCGAACCGGACGTGGCCGCCGGGGAGAGGGACGACCGGCTGGTCGCCCAGCTGCGGCTGACCCGGGCCCGCGCACTGCACGCGGGGGAGGACCTCAAGGCCGCCACCGCGGAGTTCGCCGCCCTCGCCGCCGAGTCGGGCGACTGGGACGACGACCCGGGGAGCCACGCCATGATCGCCGCGGAGACCGCCGTGATCCTCGCCGAGTCAGGCGAGTTCGGCCGGGCCCGCGAGGCCGCGAACCAGGCGCTCGCCGCCCACGCGCGGTCCCCGCGCTTCGAGCAGCTCAGCGGTTGCCTGCGTGAACTCGCCCGCCTCCAGGCGCAGCAGGAGGGCACCGAGGGTCTGGCCGACGCCCTCGCCGTACTCGCCGACGCCGAGAAGGTCGCCGACGAGGCCCGCGCCGCGGGGTACGAGGCCCGCGGCCGCTCCCTGGACAGCGCCCTGGCCTACGAACAGGGACGGGTCAACGCCTACGGCGGCGAGTACGAGGCCGCCCTGGCCGCCCTGGACAAGGCCCTCACCCTCCTCGGCGAACCGGGCCCCGACGAGGACCTCGCCGGCGAGTGGGCGGAATGCGTCCGCCTCGCCGCCGCCGTGGAGGGCATCTACCTGGAACGCCCCGCCCCCGCCCTCACCCGCCTCGACGAAGCGGTCGCCCGCCTCACCCCCCTCGGCCACACCGAAGAGGCCAAGCCACTGACCTCCCTGGCGACCCGCCTGCGCGACGAGGCGTGAAACGGCGGCCACACGGCCCACGGCACCACAGCGAGAGGACCTCGACCGCACGGTCGAGGTCCTCGTCGCCCTGCACTGCGTCGCCTGGATCAAGGTGACCGGCCGATGCACCGGGATCGGCCGGGAAGGCCTCAGGACATGAGCAGGAGGCGGGTGTTGGGGACGAGTCTGCGGTTCACGCTGGTGCTCTGGACGAAGATCGTGAAGTCGTCGTTGTGGTCCGGCTTGACGCGGACCTCCGTGTCGGGAAGGCCGAGCAGGGCGCGGGCCTCGGGGCCCGTGTAGACCCGGTCGGTCTTCTTCTCCAGCACGGCGACCTGCTTCCGCGCCTGGATCTTCTCCGACTTGCTCAGCTGGTAGAACGCCCCGCCCGTGCGGTAGGTGTGCCCGCACTCGACGACCCACTCCCGTATCGCCGCGTCACGGGTCACCGGGATCAGCTGGTACCGGGACGGGTCCGCCGGGGTGAGACCGGCCGCCTCGATGGTGTCCCTGTTGACCGCCTCGGCACCCATGGAGAACACCGCCCGGGAGCCGCGGATGCCCTGGGTGCGGCCCACCATGAACTTCTCGGTGGCCTCGCGGATGACCTGCCCGGCCTCCTCCAGTCCCCGTGTGCTCGTGGCGTCCCAGATGGCGATGTTGTCCTTCGGGAACCCGCACCGCATGGCCTCGCGCTTGCCCACCTGGTCCGGCACGAGAACGGCCAGCGTCCAGTTGTCGTCCTGTGTCTCGATCATCTCGGCGACAGCCGCGACCAGTTCACGGGGTTCCCTGGTCGGGGCGTCGGGGCAGCGATGGCTCGCGTTCTCCTGCCCGTCGGTGAGTACGAACGTCAGGAAGCTGTGGTCGCCGTACAGCTGAGCCGTCCGGGCCAGCTCCCGCTGCGACTTCAGCGCGGCCGCGAGCAGGGCCGTCATGCCACCGACCCGGTACAGCTGCTGCAGCGACGGCATCCGCAGCACGTCCTTGTCGTAGATGACACACTCCACCTTGTCCGCGAAGACGTACACCGTGACCCGGGTCTCCTGGTCCAGTTCCCTCGACCGGCGGGCGAGATAGGCGATCTGCTGGTCGGCGACCTCGACGACCTTGCGGCTCAGGTGCGACATGGACGAACTGGCGTCCAGCACGAGAGCGACGTGGTTGATGTAGTTCTGGCTTCCGGACATGACCAGCTCCCCCTGTTTCCGACCGATGTCCTCACCGTCTCACGCACCACTGACAATCGATCTCGGCTCCTGGCCCGCCTGGGGATCCGGGCGCAGGGAGCGCGACGGGTGGGCGATGGCGCGGGTGGAGGGGCCTTCCTCGGCACGGGACATGCGGTGCAGTTCCTGGGCCTGTCCCATCAGGCGATGTGCCTGGGCGTCGTTTCCCTGCGCCCAGGCGATCTTGGCCGCGAGGCGGTGGGCGTAGCCGAGGGCGGCGGGGTCGTCGAGGGCGGCGAAGCGGTCGAGGGCCAGACGGGCGTGGTGCGCGGCCGGGTCCAGCTCGCCGGACTTGCGCAGGGCCTCGGCGGCGGCCGCGTACGCGTGCGCGGCGCCTTCCCGGTCACCCTGCTCGTCAAGGAGCGCGGCCGCCCTCCGGGCGAGTTCCGACGCCTCCGGGTACTGAGCGACGTACATGTGCAGCGCGGCCTGCCCGACCAGGCACTCGGCCAGCAGCCCCGTGTCGCCGGCCTCCTCCAGGCAGGCGTGGGCGTCGGCCTGGTACTGCATGGCCTCTTCGACGAGGCCCGCGGCGAGGGCGCGTTCGGCCAGGGACGTCAGCCGGCGCCCGCGTTCGGCCGTGTGCTCGGACGACGTGCGGGCCGTCCGGGCGGTCCGCTCCAGTTCCTCGGCCAGTTCCTTGCGTGCGGCGGGTACGTCGAGGTCGGGCGGGGGCTGCCCGGGGCCGGTCGCGTCGCCCAGCAGGGCCAGGCAGCCGCGGGCCCGTGCGATCGCGCGGCCGTCCCGCAGGGCCGTCGCGTGCCGGTAGGCGGCGTCCGCTTCCTCCTTCGCCTGCGCGAGCTGCTGCTCCTCGCGCAGGGCGTCGGCGATCTCGCAGCTCAGGTCGGTCGCCAGACGCCAGCCGTCCTCGCGGGAGGCCCGGCCCGCCGCGCGCAGCTCGGCCAGCGCGGCCGACCGCCATGACCTGCGGGCGGCTCCCCCCTCGCGCGCGTCCCGCAGGGCACGGCGAAGGTGCAGATAGAGCAGGGAGCGCCGGGTGGCCTTCGTGTCCGCCCTGGTGTGCGAGTAGCTGCGGTAGAGGGCGTGGAAGGCGTAACGGCCGGCGGCGCGTTGCAGCAGCCCCGCGTCCACCAGTTCCTCCAGCATCAGCCCGCAGATGCCCGGCGACATCTGGCTGATCGCGGCGGCCGAGTGGCGGTCGAAGTCGGGGCCGGGATGGCTGGCGCAGTCGTCGAGCACCTGCTTCTGGCGTTCGGTGAGCGCGTTGTACGACACCGTGAAGGCCGTACGCACCCGGTCGTCGTCGGAGTGCAGGTGCTGCAACGGCCGTTCGGACTCGCGCATCGCCTCCAGCAGCAGGTCGGGCGGGGTGCGGCGGAGCCGGGCGGCGATGGGGCGCAGGGCGAGCGGGAAGCAGCTGAGCAGCCGGGCGATCTCGCCGAGTTCCGCGTCGTGCCCCGTGAGCCCGCTGAGGTCCCGCAGCATGGCCACCGCGTGACCGAGGTCGAGTGGAGCCAGGGCGTGCCGGCGGCCCACGGCCTCGGTGAGGGAGGTGCGGCTGGTGACCACGACCAGCGCGTGCGGCGCGGCCGCGACCGCCCGCGCGACCTCCCCGGCGTCGGTGATGTCGTCGAGCAGCACCACAGGCGCGCCGGAAGGAGGGCGGTGACCGACGGCGCCCTCGGCGGGGCCGAAGGCCGGGTCGGCCATGAGCCGCCGGTACAGTTCCGCCGCCAGCGTCGACTTGCCCACGCCCGGCGGCCCGTGGACGATCAGCGCGCCGGGACCACGCGCCGCTTCGGCGGCCAGGTCCCGCAGCTCGCGTTCGCGGCCGAACAGCCGCTCGGGCGGCGACGGTACGGCCGGACCGTGCCGCTCGGCGGGCGGCGCGAGGGGTACGTACGCGGGATTGCGGAAGATGGCGATGCGCTCACCCGAGTTGTGCGCACCGAGCTGCGGGTGCTGGGGCTGCTCGCGCGAGCCCAGGTCCCGCCGCAGCCGGCCGTGCAGGGTGCCGAAGTCGAGCACGGGGCCGGCGTCCGGCAGGCCCGTGCGGAGCAGGCCGAACAGCGCGCCCGTGAACTCGGACAGTTCCTCGCCGGGCAGCGAGAAGGCGAGTTCGGTGGCCGCGCTCGACGTGAGCACGCAGACGCCGTCGATGTCGGAGACCTGCTGGAGCACCGCGTCGTGCCGGCCCATGGCACCCTCCAGGGCGGCACCGCTGAAGCAGCAGTCCAGGACGACGGCACATTTAAGGCCACGCCGACGGTGTGCCGCCCGCACCTCGTCGCGGATGTGTGCGTACGGCAGGGAGCGCCACATCTGGTGGTCGTTGGAGTCGTGCAGGGCGAGGTGCAGTTCGGTCGGCCGGTCGGGATGCAGCAGTCCGTGTCCCGCGAAGTAGACCAGCAGTGTGTCCGTGGCCTGGTGCACGGCGCTGTCGATCGCCGTCATGACGGTGCCGAGGTCGGCCTCCGGGCCGAGTACCCTGCAGTCCGGCTCCGCCAGGCCCCACACCGCCTCGTCGCACAACGCTTCCCGCAGGGCCGTGACGTTCCGCTGTACCGCGGGCAGTTGGGCGAGCGCGGAGTCCGGGGCGTAGCTGTGGACGCCGATCAGCACCGCCCGGGACGCGGCCGGATCGGACAGCCGTGTGGTCATGCGTCACCGTGCTCGGGCGCCGGCTCCCTGTCCGGGTCCCGGCCCGGCATCAGGGCTTGCTCCTGGCGTGCCCGGAGCACCCTGAGGACGTCCTCGGCGGTGCCCTCCAGCAGGGTTCCGTCGCTCTCGGTGACCCGCACGCCGGGGGGAGGCGTGCCGTGCGGGCGCCGCCAGGCGGCGACGGAGACCAAGAGGCCGCACAGGCCGACGGTGCTGTCGACCAGAGCGGTGACCGTGTCGACGGTGCCCATCGCGCCCGTGGGGTGCGCTGCCGCGGCCGCGACGATCTCCACGCCGGACCGGGACACCGCGGGGTCGCGCCGCAGCCATCCGGCCAGCGAGCCGGCGCCCGCGGCGCTCCCCGGACTGATCCGCACCTCGCCCATGTGCTCTTCCCCCGTGCCGTGCCCGCACGCCCGGTGGGCGTACCGAACCCTCAGGTTCTCATTTTCCCCACGGGTAAGGGGAGTTATGGCCTGCCTTGATCCCACGAACAGTCGAATTCAGGCCAGCGAGACACGCCTCCGAACCACGGCCACCTGAAATGATCGGGCGATCGTGAGGCCATGTGCGCCTTTCTGGGGCGTCTGCGGGCCGAGTTCGACGAGAGGGGGGGCGACCGGTGGGAGAACGGGACGCTGGGGGCCTTCCTGGAAGCGTTGGAGGCCTGGGTGTCGGACGCGCCGGGCTGGTACGCCCGTCACGAGCAGCTTCTGCCGGCCGAGGGTGACTGGACGTTCTTCGCCCGCGCGCTCTGCGCCGCGCGGCA
Organism: Streptomyces sp. NPDC037126; assembly: GCF_055605965.1. Lineage (NCBI taxonomy): Bacteria > Bacillati > Actinomycetota > Actinomycetes > Kitasatosporales > Streptomycetaceae > Streptomyces > Streptomyces sp. NPDC037126. Next base: position 678,291 of record NZ_JBVJTD010000002.1, on the reverse strand, counting down.
CTACGAGTGAACCCGTGCCTCACTGATCGCGACGAGCAACTGCAGCGGCCACTCCGGGTCGGCCTGGCCGATCGTCAGCGCGATCCAGCGCCCGGAGTCCGGCAGCCGCCACACGCGCATGCTGCCGGCGACACCGGACAGGAAGGCGAGCGGCTCCGGGACGTCGAAGTCGCCGCCGGTGGCGCCGGATTCGAGGTAGCGCGACAGGTCGACCGTCTCGTGCTCTCCCCAACGGCCGGCCAGGATGGCGGCCAACGCGGCCAGGTCCGCGTTCAGCTGCTGTTCGGCCGCCTCGACGGCGTCCTCGCTCCGGTCGTCCCAGAAGTCCCGGCTCTCGCGGAGCACCGCCAGGTGGAATCCGGGCCCGCCCCATCTGCCGCCCCTCCCGGGCCTGGTCTCCTGCTCGGGAAAGGGGAGTGCGGACAAGGTGTCGATGGCCGACAACTCGTCTTCGACGGAGGCCGCTGACTGGTGCTGGTTGACCATGGCCGAAGCCTAGTCCGAGCGCTTTCGAGCCGAGCCGCGGGGGCACTGCGTCGGTGCCCCCGCGCCCGTCAACGGCGTCCCGTGTCCTTGAGGGACTCCTTGGACTCCCGGGCCTCGCCCGCCGCCTGGGCGGCGCGGCCCTTGGCGATGAGCTCGTGGTTGTTCAGGGCGTGCCCGGCTGCCTGGGCGGCCTTGCCGACTGCCTGTTCGAGCCTGGCCCGGGCCTTCTCGCCGACGGCCATGGTGTTCACCTTCCTCGGGTGCCGGTATCAGGTGCGGGCCGTGCGCATGACCGCTCACGCCACCCGTAAACGTACGGGCAATACGACTCGGCGGGCGTTCCGCATTACCGGGTCGCGGTGCGTGAGACGCGAAAGCGGGGGAATGGCGCGGGAGACGCGAATGCCCTTCATCGCGCGGAAATAACTCGCATCCCGTGTGCTTGCGGTGAAGCGGCAAGGGCATTCGGTGGCCAGGAGGTTGATGACAATGGTTCCCTTGCTTCTGGTTCTTCTTCTGGCCCTGATCCTCTTCGGTGCCGGCTTCGCGCTGAAGGCCCTGTGGTGGATCGCGGTGATCGTGCTCGTGGTGTGGATCCTGGGCTTCGTCATCCGGCCCGCGGGCAGCGGCGGCCGCAAGGGCCGCTGGTATCGCTGGTAGGCGCCGGCTTTCATCCAGGCGCACATGAGTCGGGCCCGGCCGGGACGGCCGGGCCCGACTTGTGTGAGAAGCCGGACCGGATGTGCGCGAGAAGGAGTTGGCGCGCGCGGCTCAGCCCGGCCACGGCAGGACCGTCAGCTCCGGCCACTCCTCCTTCCACCGCGCCGCCTTCGTCTCGTAGACCTCCCGCGGAGCCAGACGAGGATTGGGCCGGAGGACGAGACCGAACACGTCGGAGAGTCCGTGCGGCGCGTAGACGCGCCACGTTCCGTCGGGTTCGAGGCGTACGCCGAGACAGCACGTCGTCGCGGCGAAGCAGTCGATGGCGGACTCGGTCGACTCGTGCGGCGGGCAGGGCACCCCGAACTTCCGCTCGTACCAGAGGTGCACGCGTGCCTCGTTGCGGATCTCCACCTCGGCGGGCAGTCCGGCGAACAGCTCCCGGCCCGCCTCGATCACCGCGTCCTCCGCCTCCCAGGAGAGGTCGCGGTCGTCGAAGTAGAAGACGTCGTAGTCCTTGATGCCGTTGGCCGGGGGCCTGCCGGTGACCACGTTCCACACCGTCTGGAACAGACAGCCCGCCGTCACGTACCAGCCGGGCAGGTCGAGTGCCGCCGCCCCGGTCAGCACGTCCGTCAGGACCTCGTTCCGGGAGAGCACGGACCGCAGGCCGTCGAGCTGTTCGGTGAGCGGAAGTCTGCCGAGCATCCGCCCTGCCTATCACGATCACCGCGAAGACGCGGGCCCGGAGCGGTCATGCCGTTCCGTCCCGCTCCACCGTCGAGAGCTTGTCCGGGTTCGTGACGAGGTACACCGCGTGGACCCGCTCGCCGTCCGGGTCGAGGTCCATGACCATCACCGCGTGCGGGGAGCCGTCCTCGAAGACCACGACGGCCGCGTCGCCGTTGACGTCCCGGTGCTGGAATTCCAGGCCGGCGGCCGAGCGTGCGGCGTAGCCGGTGAGCGTCCGCGCCACCTTGTCCCGGCCGCGGACCGGCCGCGGTGCCGCCTGCGCCTTGCCGCCGCCGTCGGTCCAGAGAACGGCCTCCGGGGCCAGGATCTCCAGCAGCGCTCCGAGATCGCCGCCGAGGGTCGCGGCGACGAACCGTTCCGTCGCCTGCCGGCGGACCCGCGGGTGCGCTTCGTAGCGGGGACGCCGGGCCCGGACGTGGGTACGGGCGCGACGGGCGAGCTGTCGTACGGCGGCGGGGCTGCGGCCGAGGATGTCCGCGATCTCGGGGTGCGCGTAGCCGAACACCTCGTGCAGGACGAACACCGCCCGCTCCAGCGGGGTGAGGGTCTCCAGGACGACGAGCAGCGCGAGTGACACCGACTCGGCGCGCACGGCGTGCTCGGCGGAGTCCCCGGCGTCCGCCGGGCCGGGCAGGGCGTCCGTGAGCAGGGGCTCGGGCAGCCACGGTCCGACGTACGTCTCGCGCCGCCGTGCGATCCGCGCCCGCCGCGCGAGCGCCTGCCGCACGGTGATCCGTACCAGGTAGGCCCGAGGATGCTCGACCGCCGGTGCCCGGCCCGCCTCCCCGGCACCGGTGCGCCCCGCCCAGGCCAGCCACGTCTCCTGGAGCACGTCCTCGGTGTCGGCGACGGTGCCGAGCATGTTGTACGCCACCGCGAACAGCAGCTCGCGGTGGTCGAGGAACGCCCGGGTGGCGGTGTCCGTCCCCGCGGGCGTCCGATGGTCGGCCATGGCATCTCCTCACGACGGCTCACCACCCAGAGGGACCCGGACCCCCGGAGTGTGACATCGAGCCCCCGGAGTGTGCCGTACGTCTCACCCCGCCCCCGCGCTGTCACACCCACCGCCGCACGCCTCCTCCCGGTCCGAGGCAGCAGCACCAGGCAGCGAAGGAGAGAACACATGCGACTCGTCGTCTTCGGCGCGAACGGTCCGACCGGCCGGCAGGCCGCCGCGCAGGCGACCGCCGCGGGTCACACCGTCACCGCGGTGACCCGGCACCCCGACGCATTCCCGCTGGAACACGCCCGGTTGCGGGTCGAGGAGGCCGACGTCCTGGACGGTACGGCGGTGGAGCGCGTCGTCGCCGGTCACGACGCGGTGGTCTCCGCGCTCGGCGTCCCGTACGGCCGGGCCCCCGTCACGGTGTACTCGGCGGGCATCACCCACATCACCCGGGCCATGGCCCGCCACGGCCTGAGGCGCCTGGTCTGTGTGACCTCCACCGTGCTCTTCGACGTGCCCGCGCCCGGCGAGGGGGTCTTCTTCCGGAAGGTGCTCGAACCGTTCTTCGCGCGGGTCGTCGGGCGCACGGTCTACGACGACATGCGCCGCATGGAGGAGATCGTGGGCGCGAGCGGCCTCGACTGGACCGTGCTGCGGCCCGCCGGGCTCTTCGACACGGACGAGGTGAGCGAGTACCGGCTCGGCGCCCGCCGGCTGCCCGGCCGGTTCACCTCCCGGGCGGACCTCGCGCACGCCCTCGTACGCGAGGCCGTCACCGACGGGCACGTGCGCGCCTTTCTCGATGTGCGCACCGTCCAGGACACCCCGGGCATCCTCGACGTCATCCGGAAGGAGGGCTTCGGCAAGTGAGCTACACGGCCCCGCCGGCGCCACGGCGAGCGGGAGGCGGAGTCACGTGTCACCCCGGAAGTGACCGTTCTCACCCCCAACTCGTCTGATTCTTCTGCCTGGTGAGCGCGGTGAGCGCGGGCGTGGCAGAAAACGTCAACAGGCTGTCCTTGTGGACGGATCTCCGCTGGGAACAGTCTGTGACCGTGAAGGAACGACGTGTTGTCATCGCGGTCTACCCCGGCGCACAGGCACTGGACGTCAGCGGACCGCTCGAAGTCTTCGACAGCGTGAACCGGCTGCTGGCCGGGCCGGACGGCGCCTACCGCCTGCAGTGCGTCTCGCCCGACGCCCCGTCGGTGCCCACCTCCGCGGGCCTGGTGGTGCAGGCGGAGCCGCTGGAGGCGGCGGAGGGCGCGATCGACACGCTGCTCGTTCCGGGCGGTCCGGGCCTGAAGCAGGCGCTGCTGGACCGCTCCTTCGTCGCGTGGATCCGGCGCGCCGCGGGGCGGTCGCGGCGCGTGGCGTCCGTGTGCGGCGGGGCGTTCCTGCTGGCCGAGGCCGGCCTCCTGGACGGGCGGCGGGCCACCACGCACTGGGCGTTCTGGGAGCTGATGGCCCGCCGCTACCCCGAGGTGACCGTCGACCCCGAACCGATCTTCATCCGCGACGGCCCGTACGTCACCTCGGCGGGCGTGTCCACGGGCATCGACATGGCCCTCGCCCTGGTGGAGAGCGACCACGGGCCGGAGTGCGCCCTGGAGGTCGCGAAGTTCCTGGTGCTCTACTACAAACGCCCGGGCGGGCAGGCGCAGTTCAGCATGGTCCTGGACGCGCAGCTGTCCGACCAGGAGCCGATCCGGGCCGTGCAGGACTGGATCCAGGAGAACCTCCACCGCGCGCTCCCGGTGTCCGAACTCGCCGAGCGGGCCAGCATGAGCCCGCGGCACTTCGCCAGGGTGTTCCGCGGCGCGGTGGGGATGACGCCCGGTGCGTACGTCCGCCGGCTGCGCGTCGCAAGGGCCCGTCAGCTCCTGGAGGTCACCGAGCTGTCGGTCGGCCAGATCTCCAGCCGGTGCGGGTTCACCAACGTCGAGACGTTCCTTCGTGCGTTCGGCGCCCACCTCGGCCTCACCCCCGCCCAGTACCGGCATCACTTCCAGCTCCACACACCCCCCGGCCCGTTCGCCGAGCCGGCCTGGGCGGAACGGAGGACGGCATGACGCACCCGATGCGCCTGGTGGACCATGTGGCCACCGAGCTGGACCGACTCGGCGTCCGATACGTCTTCGGGGTCGGCGGCGCCAACATCGAGGACCTGTACGACGCGGTGCACCGCGCCCCCGGCCCGATCAGCGGGGTCGTCGCCAAGCACGAGTTCTCCGCCGCGACCATGGCGGACGGCTACGCCAGGGCCACCGGGCGCCTGGGCGTCGTCGCCGCCACCTCGGGCGGGGGCGCGATGAACCTGGTGCCGGGGCTGGCCGAGGCGCACGCCTCCCGCGTCCCGCTGCTGGCCCTGGTCGGGCAGCCGCCCGTCGGCCAGGAGGGCCGGGGCGCCTTCCAGGACTCCAGCGGCAAGGCGGGCTCCTTCGACGCCCGGGACGTCTTCGCGCCCGTCTCACGGTTCTGCGCCCGGGTGACCGGCCCCGACGAGATACCGGAGCTGCTCGCCCGCGCGATCGGCGCGGCGCAGACCGAGCCCCGCGGACCCGCCGTACTGCTCCTGCCCAAGGACGTCCAGCAGGGCCGCCTCACGGCGGATGCGGTCAAGGAGGCCGCTCCGCGCCCGCCGGCACCGCCGTACCCGGATCCCGGCTCCCTGACCGCGGCCGTGGACGTCCTGGAGGGCGCCTCCCGCGTCATGGTGATCGCCGGGGAGGGCGTGTCCGGGACGAGGGCGCGGGCGGAGCTGAAGGGCCTGGCGCGGCACCTGGGCGCCTGTGTGGCCGTGACCCCGGACGCCAAGGACGTCCACGACAACCGCGACCCCCGGTTCGTCGGCGTGGCGGGGGTGATGGGCCACCCCGAGGTCGAGGACTGCCTGCGCCGCGCCGACGCCTGTCTGCTGGTGGGCACCCGACTGCCCGTCATGGCGCGGGGCACGATGGAACCGCTGCTCAGCCGGATGCCCGTGGTCTGCGCCGACCCCGAGCCGCCCTTCGTGCCCGGCATCGCCCTGCTCGGCGCGGTGGCCGGCACGCTGCGCACGCTGCGGTACCGCGTCCGGCCGCGGCCGCCGGCCTGCCCGGACCACCGTCCCCCGTCCCTGCTGCGCCCACCGCCCGTCTCCGGACCTGCCACCGACCACACCTCGGCGGTCGCCGCGATCGCCGAGGCGCTGCCGCAGGACGCCCATGTCTTCGTGGACGCGGGGAACGTGGGCGCCACCGCCATCCACGGCCTGCCCGCCCCGCGCGACGGACGCTTCGTCGTCGCGGTGGGCATGGGCGGCATGGGCTACACCTTCGGCGCCGGGATCGGAGCCGCCCTGGCCACCGGACGGCGGACCTATGTGGTGGCGGGCGACGGGGCGTTCTTCATGCACGGCATGGAGGTGCACACCGCCCTCGAGTACGACGCGCCGGTCACCTTCGTCGTCCTGAACAACAACGCGCACGCCATGTGCGTCACCCGGGAGGAGATCTTCCAGGGCGGCGCCCGCACGGAGAACGTCTTCCACCCCTCCCGCATCGCCGCGGGCGCCGCGGCGATGTTCCCGCGGCTGCGCGTCGCCGCGGCCGACGACGCGGCACAGCTGCGCACCGCGCTGCTGCGGAGCAACGACCACGCGGGCCCGTCCCTGGTCGCCATGGACCTCGACCACCGTCAGACACCGCCGTTCCAGCCCTTCCTGGCCGCCGCGACGTCCTCCCGGACCGGTCCGGGCACATCCGCGAACGGCCGCCACCCGAACCGACACGAGGAGCACGCGCATGACCGAGCGATCCACGTTGGCTGACATCCCGGGCCTCGTCCGGGTGGAGAACACCAGCCCCGAGGAACTGGCGGCCCGCTGCCTGGAGATGACCTCCGCGGCCTACCCGCACCAGCAGGTCTACGGCGAGTACTGCACCATCCAGGAGTACGTCGACTGTCCGCCGGAGGCGGCCTACGAATACCTCAGCCGCGGCCACCACCTGGAGGAGTGGACCTGCAGCCTGCGCGGGTTCGAGCCCGCCGGCGAACCGGGGCTGTGGGTGGGCAACGACCTGCTGGAGAAGGGCACCAGGATCTACTGCCGGACCGAGGCCCACCCCGGTCCCATGACGGTCGACTACCACTGCGCCTGGGACCAGGGCGACGAGCTGTGGATGGTCTACCTGATGCGGGTGGTCCCGGCCGCGCGCGTCCTCGGCCGTGCCGGGTCGGTGATCACCTGGACCAACTGCCGTCACCCGTACTACCGCGACAACCCGCGCCCCGACCTGGCGCCCCACCCCGACCGGCGCTGGGTGGGCGACTACTGGGACCTGTTCTACGCCGGGCACAAGCTGGAGATGCACAACCTCAAGACGATCCTCGAACACCGCCACCGCAACGGCCTGCCCGTCTCCACCGGCCCGGCGAAGCGGGTCGCCCGATGACGCCGGTGAGCCTGACCGACGTCTCCGCCTATCTGCCCGGCGACCCCGTTCCCGCCGCGTACTTCACCGAGCACCCGGCCGCCGAGGACAGGCTGCGCGACAGCCCGATGTTCAGGGTCCCGCCGTACCGCCACCACGTGGCACCCGACGAGACCAACGCCGACATGGTCGAGCGGGCCGTCGAGCCGCTGATCGAACGGCACGGGCGGGCGGAGATCCGCCGCGTGGACGTCCTGCTCGTGCACAGCCAGCTGCCGGACAAGCCCTTCGTGGGCGCCGGCACCGAGGTGGCCCGACGGCTGGGGCTGGCGCCCCGGTGGCTGATCGACGTGGCCAACGCCGGGTGCGCCTCCTTCGTGCAGATGCTGGAGCTGGCCCGGCGCATCATGAGCGCGGGCGATGCCCGGACCGCCCTGATCTGCAACGCCCAGAGCGCCGCCGGCCAGCTGTTCACCCAGTCGCAGGTGCGCGGTCTGTCCCAGGCAGCCATCCCGGGCGACGGGTGCGGAGTCGCCTATCTGACGGCCTCCGCGCACGCCCCCGTCCTCGGGACCGTGAGCCGTCATGTCGCCGACCACGCCGGGGACATGACGATGGTCCGCGACGACGGGCGCAAGTACTGGGAGGCGGGCGACGCGCAGGTGCGCATCGGGTTCACCGAGTCCGGGGTCGCCAACGTGCTGGAGCGGGGCAACAGGCTCGTGCCGGAGGTCGTGCGGGAGCTGTGCCGCCAGGTCGGCACGGACGCCGGGGACATCGACTGCCTGATCACCAACCAGCCCAACCGCACCTTCCTGCACAACTGGCACGAGGCGCTGGGAGTTCCTGCCGATCGCCACCCGGACACCTTCGACCGGTGCGGCAACCTCTTCGGCGCGGCGATGCCCGTCACCCTCGACGACGCCGTCCGTGCGAAGCAGGTCAAGGAGGGCGACCTCGTGGTGCTGGCCGGGTTCGCCCACGCCGGGGACTACGCGGGCGCGGCGGCGATCCGCTGGGGGCAACGGGGCTGAGCGGGCGGCCCGGGGTCCCGTCCGGGTCACGTCACCGGCCGGGCCAGAGCCGTACGACCCACCGTTCGACCCCTCGGGGGAGCGTGCCGGTGCCGATCGCGGCCGGTTCGGCGGCGCGCGCCTCGGCGCGGCCCCGGCACCAGACCCCGAGCCGGTACGGGCCCGGCGGGACGGCCAGCGCGTTCACACCGAGGCGAGGGTGAGCCGGCCGCCCTCCACGGTGAGCCGCTCCTCCGCGTATGCCTCCCAGTCGCCCTCGGGATCCGGTGGCGCGAAGGACCAGTGCTCCAGCTCCACATGGGGTTCGTGGTCCTCCAACTCACCGCGGAACACGGCGAGTACGACGCCGCCGCCCACGCAGACCAGTCGCCGGCCCGGTGCGGGCGGGCGGACGGCGGAGGTGACGGGCGCGGCCGCGTCGACCAGGTTGAACAGGTGGTCCTCGGTGAGGGGCGCGCCGAGGGACTGCCACCGGGCGAGGTGCGACTGGACTTCGCCCGCGACGAACGGCTTCCCGAGCCCCCGGTGTGGACCCTGATACCCCGGGGCGACGGCGGCACGCCGACCCCGGTGCGCACCGCGAGCCGGGAGCTGTCCCTGGCGTGGAAGCTGCTGTGGCTGCACACCGACACCCGCGGCGGCGGCCGGGCACAGGGCAAGGACCTGTACGACGCGTACTCCTGGTCGAGGGGAAGGGCGCCGCGCTCCCGCCGCGCCTGCTGCGGGCGGTGTTCCGCGGCACGGCGCCCCTGGAGGCGGACGCCCTCGGCCCGGCGGCGGTGGCCCGTTGGGACGTGGACCGGGCCGCGTTCCGGGAGCGGCACCCATGGGTGACGGGAACGGCGGCGGACTGGCTGCTCCGGCTCGCCCGGGCGCTGGTACGGATCGGCGGGCAGCGACCGTTCGGGACGACGGTCGCCGGGAGAGACCACGGGCCGGCGCACGGCCGTCGGCGTGCCCCGGGCGCCACAGCCGAAAAATGACGTGCCCCGCCCGCGGGCCTCTCGTACTGTCGTCGCGTACCGGGCGCCGCGACCGAACCGCCGCGCGCGTCAAGACACAGGACACAGAGGGGAGCGGGCCGTGCGTGACCGTACCGCCGTCGTCGTTCCCCCTTCGCGGTCCGAGGTGATCCTGGTGTCCTCGTCCGTCCGGTGCCCGCTGCGCGGCCGGCACCGGACGCCCGTGACGCCCCGCTGACACCCGGTATCCCTCCCGGAAGCCCTCCTGCCGGACCCGGCCCGGAGCCCGTGCGGCCCCGCCGTACCGTCGTGTCCCCCCGGCGCACGGGGAATCGCGCTGCCCATTTCTCTGAACCGCAGAAAGGCCACGGGCCGTGCGCACCACCACTCTCGGCACCCTCACCGCCGTCCGCAACCTCGGCATCCTCGCCCACGTCGACGCCGGCAAGACCACCGTCACCGAGCGGATCCTGTACGCGACGGGCACCACCCACAAGCGGGGCGAGGTGCACGACGGCACCACCGTCACCGACTTCGACCCCCAGGAACGCGACCGCGGCATCACCATCTTCGCGGCCGCGGTGAGCTGCGCCTGGGACGGGCACCGCGTCAACCTCATCGACACCCCCGGGCACGTCGACTTCGCCGACGAGGTCGAGCGTTCGCTGCGCGTGCTCGACGGGGCGGTCGCCGTGTTCGACGCCGTCGCCGGGGTCGAGCCGCAGAGCGAGTCGGTGTGGCGGCAGGCCGACCGGCACGGCGTACCGAGGATCGCGTTCGTCAACAAGCTGGACCGCGCGGGCGCCGACCTCGACCGGGCCGTCGACTCCATCCGCGACCGGCTCCATCCCGCCCCGCTCGTCGTGCAGTTGCCCATCGGCGCCGAGGACGGCTTCACCGGTGTGGTGGACCTGGTCCGGATGCGCGCCCTGACCTGGGCCGACGGCGAGGGTGCCGCGTCGGAGGGGCCGGTGCCCGAGGCACTGGCGGCCGAGGCGGTACGACGGCGCCGGGCACTGGAGGAGGCGGTGGCCGAGCTGCATCCGGCCGCCCTGGAGGAGTTCTGCGAACGGGAGACGCTCTGCGCCGCCACGCTCGCCGGGGCCCTGCGCGACCTCACCCGCACCGGGGACGGTGTGGTCGTCCTGTGCGGTTCCGCCTACCGCAACCGCGGCATCGAACCACTGCTGGACGCGGTCGTGGCCTATCTGCCCTCGCCGCTCGACGTGCCCGCCGTACGCGGAGTGCACGGCGGCGCCGAGGAGCGGCGGGCAGCCGACCCCGAAGCGCCGTTCGCGGGACTGGTGTTCAAGGTGAACGCCGGCGCCACCGGGCGCCTGACCTACGTGCGCGTCTACTCGGGCACGATCGAGAAGGGAGACACCATGTGGGACCCCGGCACCGGGCGCACCGAGCGTGCCGCGCGGATCCTGCGCGTCATGGCCGACCTGCACGTGCAGTTGGAGCGGGCGGTCGCCGGTGACATCGTCGCGCTCGCCGGAGTGAAGTCGGCGCGGACCGGGTCCACGCTGTGCGACCCCGGCGCCCCGCTGCTCCTGGAACCGCCCGTGGCCGCCGAGCCCGTGGTGTCCGTGGCGGTCGAGGCCCGGCGCGGTACGGACACCGGGCGGCTCGCGACGGCCCTGGCCCGGCTCGCGGAGGAGGACCCCTCGCTGGTCGTGCGCACCGACGCCGAGACCGGGCAGACCGTGCTGTCCGGGATGGGCGAACTCCATCTGGAGGTCGCGGTGGAGAAGATCCGCCGGGACGGCGGCCCGGAGGTCGGCGTGGGCCGGCCGAGGGTCTCGTACCGCGAGACCGTCGTCGGGGGAGTACGCGGGTTCGTGTTCCGGCACGTCAAGCAGGACGGTGGGGCGGGGCAGTTCGCCCATGTGGTCCTCGACGTGGAGCCGCTCGGCCCCGAGACCGGGGTCACCGGCTTCGAGTTCCGCTCCACCGTGGTGGGCGGGCGGGTGCCGCAGGAGTACGTGCGCGCGGTGGAGGCCGGGTGCCGGGACGCCCTCGCCGAGGGGCCGCTCGACGGGCACCCGGTGACCGGGCTGCGGGTCACGCTCACCGACGGTTCCACCCATGTGAAGGACTCCTCCGACACGGCGTTCCGCACCGCCGGCCGGCTCGGGCTCCGGGATGCCCTGCGCGCCTGCGCGCTCGCGCTCCTGGAACCGGTCGCCGAGGTCACGGTGACCGTGCCCGAGGACGCGGTCGGCGGTGTGCTCGGTGACCTGTCCGCCCGGCGCGGCCGGGTCGCCGGCTCCGAGGTGCGCGGCGGCGCGGCCGTAGTGACGGCGACCGTTCCCCTGGCCGAACTGTTCGGCTACGCCACCCGCTTGCGCAGCCGCACCCAGGGCCGGGGCACCTTCACGACCCGGCCCACGGGCTACGCGCAGGCGCCGGGCCGGTAGCGGGGGGTGGCCGGCCGGTCCGAAGCTTCGGCTCCGGACCGGCCGGGGCGTCGCTGACGGGGGCTCCGCCCGGCGCTTGGCCGGATTCGGGTCCCGGCGCCGGGCCGAGCCGCCGTCACCCGCCCCGGGCCGCCCCAACCCCCCACCGACACACAACCGTTGTACAACCCGGAGCCCGCTCTCCGACCGCAGGTCACACGCCCTGCGGGCACGTGAATGCACGGCAACGCACTCCGTGTTCCGGCCATCCCGGAGCCGACCGGAGGGGATACCGCTGCGGGATCCCTTGACGCGCATGTCTTCAGGGGTTTAACTCACGTCCTAAATTAAGCCGTGAGGGGCTTCGGGTCGGACCGGTCGCCGGCCCTCCTGAGCAGCCCCGAAGGGTTCACGACTCCCGGAAAGGGACACCAGGAGCCATGCGCAGCATCCGAGCCGCGGCCACCGGCGCCGTCACCCTGTCTCTCGCCCTCGCGGCAACGGCCTGCGGAGGCGGTTCGTCCAGCGGCGGCGGGTCCGACGACTCGCCGAAGACGCTGACGTACTGGGCCTCCAACCAGGGCGCCAGCATCGCCGTCGACAAGCAGGTCCTCCAGCCCGAACTCGACAGGTTCCAGAAGCAGACGGGCATCAAGGTGAAGCTGGAGGTCGTGCCCTGGTCCGACCTGCTCAACCGGATCCTGACCGCGACCACCTCCGGCCAGGGCCCGGACGTGCTGAACATCGGCAACACCTGGAGCGCCTCGCTGCAGGCCACCGGCGCGCTGCTCCCCTGGGACGCGAAGAACTTCGACAAGATCGGCGGCAGGGATCGCTTCGTCGACTCCGCGCTCGGCTCCACCGGCGCCCAGGGCAAGGACCCCGCCGCGGTGCCCCTGTACTCGATGGCCTACGCGCTCTACTACAACAAGCAGATCTTCGCCGACGCCGGCATAGCCAAGCCGCCCACCACCTGGGACGAGCTGATCGCCGACGGCAAGAAGATCCAGGCCAAGGGCAAGTCCCCGCTCGGCGCCGAGGGTTCGAACCTGTCGGAGAACATCCACCACGTCTTCGTCTTCGCCAAGCAGCACGGCGCCGACTTCTTCACCCCCGACGGCAAGCCCGACTTCACCAACCCCAAGGTGGTCGACGCGGTCAAGGGCTACGTCGACCTGATGGCCAAGGACAAGGTCATCCCGGCCGGCGACGCCGAGTACGCGCAGAACCAGTCCGTCAGCGACTTCGCCAAGGGCAAGCAGGCCATGCTGCTGTGGCAGTCCGCCTCCGCCAACCTCAAGTCCCAGGGCATGAACCCGGACGCCTACGGTGTCGCCCCCGTGCCCGTGCAGTCCGGCATACCCGGCACCGGCACCCAGGTCGACTCCATGGTCGCCGGCATCAACATCGCCGTCTTCAAGAACACCCACAACCTCGACGGCGCCACGAAGTTCGTGAAGTTCATGACCTCCGACGCGGAGCAGAAGGTCCTCAACACGGCGTACAGCTCCATCCCGCCGGTCAAGGGCGCCCAGCAGGACGCGGCCTTCAACTCGCCCTCCAACGCCGTGCTGAAGAACACCCTCGCCACCAGCGCGGCCGCGCTGCCCCAGGTCGCCTCCGAGTCGCAGTTCGAGACGACCGTCGGCACGGCCGTGAAGGACCTGTTCGCCGACGCCGCCGCCGGACGCCCGGTGACCACCGAATCGGTCAAGGCCGCGCTGCAGAAGGCCCAGCAGCAGATGCCGGCGGCGTGAACCCGATGACCACGACCGCACTGCGCGAGCAGGAGCCGGTCGGCGGGACCTCTCCCGGTGCGACGGCGCGCGAACCCCGCCGCCGCACCGGGCGGCTGCGCCGCGTCTCGCTGCCGTACCTGCTGCTCCTGCCCGCCCTGCTCCTCGAACTCCTCGTCCACCTGGTGCCGATGGTCATCGGCATCGTGATGAGCTTCAAGGAACTCACCCAGTTCTACATCCGGGACTGGGGGAGCGCCCCCTGGTCCGGCCTCGGCAACTACAAGGTGTCCGTGGACTTCGACGCGCCCGTCGGCGAGGCCCTGCTGCACTCCTTCTCCGTCACCGTCGGCTTCACCCTGCTCTCCGTCGGCCTGTGCTGGCTCGTCGGCACCGCGGCCGCGGTCTACATGCAGGACGCCTTTCGCGGCCGGGGCCTGCTGCGCGCCCTCTTCCTGGTGCCGTACGCGCTGCCCGTCTACACGGCCGTGATCACCTGGGTGTTCATGTTCCAGCACGACAACGGGCTGGTGAACCACGTCCTGCACGACCAGCTGCACCTCACCTCCAAGCCGTCCTTCTGGCTCATCGGGGACAACAGCTTCTACGCCCTGCTGACCGTGTCGGTGTGGAAGGGCTGGCCGTTCGCGTTCCTCATCGTGATGGCCGGCCTCCAGAACATCCCACGGGAGCTGTACGAGGCGGCCGCGCTGGACGGCGCCGGAATGTGGCAGCAGATCCGCCGCATCACCCTGCCGTCGCTGCGCCCGGTCAACCAGGTGCTGGTCCTGGTCCTGTTCCTGTGGACGTTCAACGACTTCAACACGCCGTACGTCCTGTTCGGCAGGTCCGCCCCGGAGGCCGCCGACCTGATCTCGGTCCACATCTACCAGGCCTCCTTCGTCACCTGGAACTTCGGCACCGGCTCCGCCATGTCCGTCCTGCTGCTGCTCTTCCTGCTCGTCGTGACGGGCGGCTACCTGCTGTTCACCTCGCGCGGACGGAGTGCCACCGATGCATGACTCGCCGATGGCACCGCCCCGTTCGTTCCTGTGGTCCCGCCGGGTCTTCCTCACCCTGCTCACCGGTTTCGTGCTGATCCCGGTGTACGTGATGGTCTCCAGCTCGCTGAAGCCGCTCGCCGACGTCACCGGCAAGTTCCGCTGGCTGCCGAGCGGCCTGACGATCCGCCCGTACATCGACATCTGGTCGACGGTCCCCCTGGCCCACTACTTCGTGAACTCGCTCGTCGTGGCCGGGTCCGCGACCGTCTGCTCGGTGGTGATCGCGGTGTTCGCCGCGTACGCCGTCAGCCGCTACGACTTCCGGGGCAAGCGCGTCTTCACGGTCACCGTGCTGTCGACGCAGATGTTCCCCGGCATCCTCTTCCTCCTCCCGCTCTTCCTCATCTACGTCAACATCGGCAACGCCACCGGCATCGCCCTGTTCGGCTCCCGCGGCGGCCTGATCCTCACCTACCTCACCTTCTCCCTGCCGTTCTCGATCTGGATGCTGATCGGGTACTTCGACTCGGTGCCGCGCGACCTGGACGAGGCGGCGCTGGTGGACGGCTGCGGCCCGCTCGGCGCGCTGCTGCGGATCGTCGTACCGGCCGCGATCCCCGGCATCGTCGCGGTCGCCGTCTACGCCTTCATGACCGCGTGGGGCGAGGTGCTCTTCGCGTCCGTGATGACCAACGACGCCACCCGCACCCTCGCCGTCGGGCTCCAGGGCTACTCCACCCTCAACGACGTCTACTGGAACCAGATCATGGCCGCCTCGCTGGTCGTCAGCGTGCCCGTGGTGGCCGGCTTCCTGCTGCTGCAGCGCTATCTCGTCGCCGGACTGACGGCGGGCGCCGTCAAGTGACCGACTCCCCGTATCCCGAAGGGACTTCCGTGTCCGAACGCATCGACCTCGCCGCACTCCCGCACGACTTCCTGTGGGGCACGGCGACAGCGGCGTACCAGATCGAGGGGGCCGTCGCCGAGGGCGGCCGCTCGCCCTCGATCTGGGACACCTTCTCGCACACCCCCGGGAAGATCGCGAACGACGACAACGGCGACGTCGCCTGCGACCACTACCACCGCTGGCGCGAGGACATCGCCCTGATGCGCGGCCTGGGCCTGAACGCCTACCGGCTGTCCGTGGCATGGCCCCGCGTGCTGCCCGGCGGCGTGGGGCCGGTCAACCCCGAGGGGCTCGCCTTCTACGACGAACTGGTGGACGCCCTCCTGGAGGCGGGCATCACCCCGTCCGTCACCCTCTACCACTGGGACCTGCCGCAGGTGCTGCAGGACCGCGGCGGCTGGCCGGAGCGCGACACCGCCTTCGCGTTCGCCGAGTACGCCTCCGCCGTCGCCGGCCGCCTCGGTGACCGCGTCAAGCTCTGGACGACGCTCAACGAGCCGTCCTGCTCGGCCTGGATCGGCCACCACGAGGGCAAGATGGCGCCCGGCTGGACGGACCTCGACGCCGCCGTGCGCGCCTCCTGCCATCTGCTCCTCGGCCACGGCCTCGCCGCGCAGGCCGTACGCGCCGCCGTCCCGGACGCCCAGGTCGGCATCGTCAACAACCTCTCCACCGTGCACCCCGCCACCGGCAGCCCCGAGGACGCCGCGGCGGCCCGCCGGCACGACGGCCACGTCAACCGCTGGTGGCTCGACCCCGTGCACGGCCGCGGCTTCCCGGCCGACATGATCGAGACCTACGGTGTGGAACTCCCGTTGCGCACGGGCGACTTGGCGACCATCGCGACGCCGCTGGACTGGCTGGGCCTGAACTACTACTTCCCGGCGTACGTCGCCGACGACCCCGACGGCCCGGCGCCGTACGCCCGTTCCGTGCGCCGCGAGGGCGTCCCGCGCACCGGCATGGACTGGGAGATCGACGCGGGCGGCATCGAGACGCTGCTGCTGCGGCTCACCGAGGAGTACGGAGCCCGGCGGATCTACGTCACCGAGAACGGCTCCGCCTTCCCGGACGTCGTACGCCCCGACGGCAGCATCGACGACCCCGAGCGCCAGGAGTACCTGGAGCGCCACCTCGCCGCCTGCGCCTCGGCCGTCCGCAAGGGCGCCCCGCTGGCCGGCTACTTCGCCTGGTCCCTGCTCGACAACTTCGAGTGGGCGTACGGCTACGACAAGCGCTTCGGCCTGGTCCACGTCGACTACCGCACCCAGGTGCGCACCATCAAGGGCAGCGGACACCGGTACGCGGACATCGTCCGCGTCCACCGCGGCCGAGGACGCCGGGCCGCCTGAGCCCGGCCCGGACGCCGGGGGCACGGGAGCGGGAGCCCGTGCCCCCGACCTGCTACCCCTTGACGTGCAGTTCGGCCGTCCCCGGACCTGGATGGCCGGACCCCGGTCGAGCATGCTGCCCCCATGGTGTCCATGAACCACACGGTGCTCGTCCGAGCGGTCCCTTTCGCCTGGCTCGTCGACGCCCTCGCCGAGGTCCGCACCCTGGTGGAGGAGAGCCGGGCGGAAGGGCCCCGACTGGTACTGCCGGACGGACGGCCGATCCCGGGCGTTCGGCTCACCGGTGGACGGCACCTGCGGCCGGGGGCCGAATACCTGCTCTCGGACGAGGAGGACGAGGAGGGCGAGAAGGGGGAGAAGGGGGAGAAGGGCGAGCACTCGGACGGGTGCAAGGAAGCGAAAGGCGAGGGCACCGGGGAAACGGTGACTGTCCGCATCGAGGAGTGGGACCGCCGACGCGCCGTCCGGCTGGCCCTCGCCGTCGCCTCGGACGGCGGGAACACGGAACTGCACACCGTCCTGAAGAGCCTCGACCGCCCCCGCCACGTCGAGGTCGGCGGCCGGTCGCTGCTCGACGGTGTGCCGCCACGGTTCTCCCGGCTGGAGGGGCGGGCGCGCGTGCAACTCGACGACTGGTGGGCCGTGGCGGACTCCGCACGGGCCCCGCACTCCGCTCCGGCCACGGCATGCGTCGACCACCGCTGGGCTCGGGTGAAGGTGCGCGCCGTACCCCATCCGCGCAGTGACGGCGACGGCGACGGATGGGACATACGGGTCACCGTGTCCGTGCACGGGCGAGGGCTCCTGCGTCCGCTGGCGGCCGTCGTGCTCGGCGTGGCCGGCCGCTGGATCCGCCGATCCGTGGCCCGCACGCTCGACGACATGGCCGCCACCTGGAACGCGGAGATTCCGCGATGGGTGGCCATGGACAGGGACGCGCTGAGGTCGGCGCTCACGGCCCGCCCGTGAGGCGGGTGATCCACTCGGCCACGGTGCCGGCGACCGGCCGACACACGGCGACTGAACCGTACGTCCGCGCCGCACGTATATGCCGAGCATGGGAGGATCGCTCACCGTGAGCGCGTCGCCGGCGGTGAGAGGTTTGCGTGCCGCGGTGTTCGCCGCGGTGTGTGTGCTGCTCGCTGCCGCCGGGCACGGGCTCGCCATGGGCGACATGCCGCCGCTGTGGGCCGATGGTGCCGGCTTCCTGGCCGTTTTCGCGATGGGCTGGCCACTCGGCGGGCGGGAGCGGTCGCTGCCCGGTATCGGGGCGGCCATGCTGCTCACCCAGGCGGGGCTGCACCTCGCCTTCGGCGCCGCCCACCGGAGCGTGTCCCCGTCAGGTTCGGGCATGCCCGGCATGCCGGGTATGCCCGCTGGTGCGATGCATGCCCACACGACCGCCCACGCCACCGTCGCCCACCTCCTCGCCGCTCTCGTCGCCTCCTGGTGGCTGCGGCGCGGTGAGGCCGCGCTCTGGTCCCTGCTGCGCCGTACCGCCGCGCTCGTGCCGGGGCTCGTCGCCTGGTGGCGGGCCGCCCCGCTGCCCGCTCCCGCCGGCCCGGTCCGGTGCGTGGCGGCCGGTCCCGAGGTGCCCCGCCGGGCCCCGCTGCGGCACGCGGTCACCCGGCGCGGGCCTCCCGCCGCGATCCCGTACTCGCTCTGACACCCCTCACACGTCACTCGTACGGAGATCGACACACTCATGTCCATGCCACGCATCACGCCGCGCCGTGCCGGAACCGTCGCCGCCGTCGCCGCCGCCTCGGTCCTGCTCGCCGCCGGTGCCGCCTCCGCGCACGTCACCGTCCACCCGGAGAGCTACGCCAAGGGCGCCACCGACGGGGTGCTGACCTTCCGCGTCCCCAACGAGGAGGACAGCGCCTCCACCAACAAGGTCCAGGTCTTCCTGCCCACCGACCACCCCGTCCTCGGCGTCCTGGTCCACCCGCAGGACGGCTGGACCGCCAAGGTCACCACCACCAAGCTCAAGACGCCGGTCAAGACCGACGACGGCACCATCACCGAAGCGGCCTCCGAGATCACCTTCACCGGTGGCAAGATCGGCCCCGGGCAGTACGAGGACTTCGACGTCGCCTTCGGCCAGCTGCCCGACAACACCGGTCAGCTGGTGTTCAAGACGCTGCAGACCTACTCCGACGGCAAGGTCGTCCGCTGGATCGAGGAGCCGGCCTCCGGCGACGACGAGCCGGAGAACCCGGCGCCGGTGCTCAAGCTCACCGCCGCCGAGAGTTCCGACACCTCCGCGGCCCCCGCCACCGCCAAGAGCGGCGCCGTCACCAAGACGGCCGCCGCGAGCGACTCCACCGCGCGCGGGCTCGGCATCGCCGGCCTGGTCGTCGGCGTACTCGGCCTCGCGGCCGCCGCGTTCGCGATCGTGCGCAGCCGGGGCCGGCAGCAGTAAGGCTCTCGTCCCGCCCAGGGGCGAGGGCGCGACGGCAGGGGCCCGGACCGACAGTCGGTCCGGGCCCCTGCCCATGTCCGAGCCCCCGCCGGGGCTCCGCCGGCGATGCCCTCAGCGCGTCGCCAGCTCCAGCAGCCGGGGCTCCACCGGGGCCTCGGGCATGGTGCGGGAGGTGCGCCACAGCCACAGCACGTCCCGGCCGAAGGACCACAGCAGCGAGCCGAGGGCCACCAGGACGATCGCGAGGTTCGCCAGATGGGGGAGGAGCCCGGCGCCCGCCACCAGCAGGCAGACGCCCTGGATCGCGGCGACGGTCTTGCGGGCGAAGGACGGCGGCAGCGGCGCGTTCAGCCAGGGGGCGACGCGGGCGGCGGCGACGAAGCCGTAGCGCATCCCGCCGATCAGCAGCACCCACGGGCCCAGCTGCATGGACACGTACACGCTCAGCACCAGGATCAGGAACGCGTCGACCTCCATGTCGAAGCGTGCGCCGAGCGCGCTCGACGTGCCCGTGCGACGGGCCACCTTGCCGTCCACGCCGTCCAGCAGCAGCGCCACGGCGGTCAGGGCGACCAGCAGCGTCACCGGCGGCGCGCTCTCGAAGGAGTCCGCGACCAGCGCGGTCACCCCGCCGACCAGGGTCGCCCGGCCGAGCGTGACCCGGTTCGCCGGGCCGAAGGAGCTGAGCCGGGAGCGGTGCAGGGCGCGGGAGAGGACCGCCCAGGTGGCGAACGCGAAGGCCAGCCCCGTCAGCCAGCCGGCCGGCCCCATGCCGATCGCCGTGCCGAGCAGGGCCAGCAGCAGGATCTGCACGCCCGCTCCCACAGCGGTCTCCTGCTGGAGCCTCGCGTCATAAGTGTTGTTCAGGGCCACCGCACACCCTCCGGCCGAGTGACAGAGTCGATCAACGCCGCGTACTGTGCGCGGCCTGTGCACTTCTCGGTACGTGAACAACTTCCCGATCGTTCAGGAGGATGCCGATGAACCGGTCGGCCCGCGCGTTCTGGCTCAGCTCACCCGGCCACGGCGAGCTGCGCGACGTCACTCTCGAAGAGCCCGGTGAGGACCACGTCGTCGTCCGCGCGCTGTACTCCGGGGTGAGCCGCGGCACGGAGACCCTCGTCTTCCGAGGCGGGGTGCCGGAGAGCCAACACGCCGTGATGCGGGCCCCGTTCCAGGAGGGCGACTTCCCGGGACCGGTGAAGTACGGCTACCTGAACGTCGGCGTGGTGGAGGAGGGCCCGGCCGCCCTGAGGGGCCGTACGGTGTTCTGCCTCTACCCGCACCAGAGCCGTTACGCCGTTCCGGTGAGCGCCGTGACCGTGGTGCCCGAGCGGGTGCCCGCCGAACGGGCCGTGCTCGCCGGGACCGTGGAGACCGCCGTGAACGCCCTGTGGGACGCGGCCCCGCTCATCGGCGACCGGATCGCGGTGGTCGGCGGCGGCATGGTCGGCTGCTCGGTGGCCGCGCTGCTCGCCCGCTTCCCGGGCATACGGCTGCAACTCGTCGACGCCGACCCGGCCCGCGCGAAGACCGCCGAGGCGCTCGGCGTCGACTTCGCCGCCCCCGCCGACGCCCTCGGCGACTGCGACCTCGTGGTGCACGCCAGCGCCACCGACGCCGGCCTCGAACGCGCCCTCCAACTCCTCGCCCCCGAAGGCACGGTGGTGGAACTCAGCTGGTACGGCGACCGGCGCGTCAGCCTCCCGCTGGGCGAGGCCTTCCACTCCCGGCGCCTCGGTCTGCGCAGCAGCCAGGTCGGCACCGTGTCCCCGGCCGCCCGTCCGGGGCGCACCTACGCCGACCGGATGGCCCTCGCCCTCGACCTGCTCGCCGACCCCGCGCTGGACGCGCTCATCACCGGGGAGAGCGCCTTCGGCGAACTCCCTGAAATCATGCCGAAACTCGCCTCCGGGGAGATCCCCGCGCTGTGCCACCGCATCCGGTACGCCGCCGACGGTCTGACCTGAGAAAAGAGTGAGAGAAGGCTGAACACGGGGAAGCGAAGAGCCGTACTACTCGGCATCCCCCGGCAGGCAAGGGCAAGGGGGACCAGACGCGCCGCACCTGGAGGGTCGTCCGTTGTTCAGCATCACCGTCCGCGATCACATCATGATCGCCCACAGCTTCCGCGGCGAGGTCTTCGGGCCCGCGCAGCGACTGCACGGCGCCACGTTCCTCGTGGACGCCACGTTCCGCCGCACACAGCTGGACGAGGACAACATCGTGGTCGACATCGGCCTCGCCACTCAGGAACTGGGTGCGATCACCGCCGAGCTGAACTACCGCAACCTCGACGACGAACCCGAGTTCGCCGGCATCAACACCTCCACCGAGTTCCTGGCCAAGGTCGTCGCCGACCGGCTCGCCGAACGCGTCCACAAGGGCGCCCTGGGCGAGGGCGCCAAGGGACTCTCCGGTATCGCGGTCACCCTCCACGAGTCGCACGTCGCCTGGGCGAGTTACGAGCGTGACCTGTGACCGAGGTGACCCTGCGGAAGGCCGAGAAGGCGCGGCTGACCTACGTGCCCGCGCAGCCCGTCCCCGCCGAGAACGCCGGAATCGTGCCCATGTCCCTGCGTACCGTGCACTTCCTCATGCCGGGCGGCGTCGACGACCAGGCGGCCCCGAGCGGCGGCAACGCCTACGACCGCCGGGTCTGCCTGGACCTGCCCGGCTTCGGCTGGCAGGTCACCCGGCACGCCGTCGCCGGCACCTGGCCGCGCCCGGGCACGGCGGACCGC
The DNA here is from genome assembly GCF_055605965.1 of Streptomyces sp. NPDC037126. Classification (NCBI taxonomy): domain Bacteria; kingdom Bacillati; phylum Actinomycetota; class Actinomycetes; order Kitasatosporales; family Streptomycetaceae; genus Streptomyces; species Streptomyces sp. NPDC037126. The sequence goes on along the minus strand of NZ_JBVJTD010000002.1, from coordinate 656,465 downwards.
GAGGGGCTCGCCCGCACGCTGCGTGAACTGCCCGACGACAGCGCCGTCCTGATCGACGGACTGGTCGCCTGCGGCGTCCCCGAGATCGTCGTCCCCGAGGCCGAACGGCTGCGGCTCGCCGTCCTGGTGCATCTGCCGCTCGGCGACGAGACCGGCCTCGAACCGGCCGTCGCCGCCGACCTCGACACCCGCGAACGCGCGGTGCTGCGGGCGGCGGGCGCGGTGATCGCCACCAGCGACTGGGCGGTCCGCCGGCTCGTCTCCCACCACGGCCTCGCCCCCGGACGGGTGCACGTCGCCGCGCCCGGCGCCGACATCGCGCCCCTCGCGCCGGGCACCGACGGCGTCTCCCGCCTGCTGTGCGTGGCCGCCGTCACCCCGCGCAAGGGCCAGCACCGGCTCGTCGAGGCGCTCGCGACGGTACGGGACCTGCCGTGGACCTGCGCTTGCGTGGGCGGCCTCGGGCACGACCCCGAGTACGTCGCCCACCTGCGGGAACTGATCGCGCGGTACGGCCTCGGCGACCGGCTGGAGCTCACCGGCCCGCGCTCCGGCGCCGACCTGGACGCCGCCTACGCGTCCGCCGACCTGATGGTCCTCACCTCCTACGCCGAGACCTACGGCATGGCCGTCACCGAGGCCCTCGCCCGGGGCATCCCGGTCCTCGCGACCGACGTCGGCGGCCTGCCCGAGGCGGTCGGCCGTGCCCCCGACGGCGGCGTGCCCGGCATTCTCGTCCCGCCGGAGGAGCCCGCCGCGCTCGCCGCCGAACTGCGCGGCTGGTTCGGCGAGCCCGACGTGCGCCGCCGCCTGAAGGCCGCGGCCCGGGGCCGCCGTGCGGCCCTCGACGGCTGGGCGGCCACCGCCCGCAGCCTGGCCGGAGTCCTCCAGCGACTCCCCGAAGCACCGAGGAGTGCGGTATGACCGGCCCGAGGACCGCGACCGGCGGACCGACTCCGGCACCGTCGGAGGCGAGCGGATCGATTCCGGCACAGCCCGGAGCGAGGGTGGTGGAGCGCGTGACCGGAGTCGTCAGGGGCCATGAGGACGTGCGGCCGGCCGGTGGTGCGGGGGAGGCCGTCGCTGCCGATGCCGGCGGTGCCCGCCCGCTCGTCCTCGCCGACGCCGGGGGCGGCGCCCCGCGGCCCGGTGACGACGACGCGGCCGCGCCCGTCATCGCCGGGGCCGGCCCCGTCGCCCGTCCCGGTGAGCGGGCCACCGTACGGCTGCGGGACGGCGACCCGGAGGAGCCGCCGCGGTACGCGCCGGAGTGGCTGCAGCTGCGGGAGGGCGCCGACGCGGCGGCCCGCGCGGAGGAACCGCTCGACGCGCTGCGGGTCCGGCTGGCCGAGCGGCCCGGCCCGGCGGGCGGCCTCGTCGTGCACGACCTGGGCTGCGGTACCGGGTCCATGGGCCGCTGGCTGGCGCCCCGGCTGGACGGTGCCCAGCACTGGATCCTGCACGACCGCGACCCCTACCTCCTGCACTTCGCCGCCGTGGCCTCCCCGCGCTCCGCCGCCGACGGCAGCCATGTCACCGTCGAGACCCGGCGGGGGGACGTGGCCCGGCTGACTCCGGACGCGCTGGCCGGCGCGTCGCTGGTGACCGCCTCCGCGCTGCTCGACGTCCTCACCCGCGAGGAGATCGCCGCCCTCGCCGACGCCTGCACCGGTGCCGGCTGCTCCGCGCTGCTCACCCTCTCCGTCGCCGGACGCGTCGAACTCACCCCCGCCGATCCGCTCGACGCCGAGATCGCCGAGGCGTTCAACGCCCACCAGCGGCGCGAGGGGCTGCTCGGGCCCGACGCGGTGACCGTGGCCTGCGAGGCGTTCTCCGAGCGCGGGGCCACCGTGCGGCTGCACCCGAGCGCGTGGCGCCTCGGTCCCGAGGAGTCCGCGCTGACCGAGCAGTGGCTGCGCGGCTGGGTGGGCGCGGCCGTCGAGCAGCGGCCCGAACTGCGCGCGAGCGCCGAACCCTATCTGCGGGCGCGGCTCGCCGCCTGCGCGGCCGGCGAGCTGCGGGCCGTCGTCCACCACACCGACCTGCTGGCCCTGCCCCGGCCGGCGGACCGCACGTCATGAACGCGCGGGGGGCGGGAGGCGAGGCGACGGCCGTCCGGCAGCACACGCGCATGACGCCTCCGGAGGTCCGGGGCACGGGCGGGGAGTCCGTGGGAACGCGGGGCCGGGACAGGGAGCGCGCGGGTCGCCCCGCCGCTCAGGTCCCCGCACCCGGTGCCGGTACGGCCGTCCTCGTCCCGGCGCCGGAGGAGCCCTCCGCGCCCTCGTCCCGGCGTCTCGACTCCCGCGCCCTGCGCACCCACCTGGGGACCGTCGCCGGTGTGGTCATCGTCGCCGTGCTCCTATGGCGGCTCGGGACCGGCGCCCTCCTCGACGGGCTCAGGCGGATCGACACCGTGACGGTGGTGGCCGCCCTGGGCATCGGGGCGGCCACCACCGTACTCAGCGCGTGGCGCTGGCAGTTGGTGGCCCGGGGCCTGCGCATCCGGCTGCCGCTGGGGTCCGCCGTCGCCGACTACTACCGGGCGCTGTTCCTGAACGCGGCACTGCCCGGGGGAATCCTCGGCGACGTGCACCGCGCGGTCCGGCACGGGCAGAGCGCGGGTGACCTGCGGCGGGCGGTGAAGGCGGTCGTACTGGAGCGGGTCGCGGGGCAGATCGCGCTGGCCGTCTTCGGCGCCGCGGCGCTGCTGACCCTGCCCTCGCCGGTCCGTGCCGAGACCCGCAGTTTCGCCCCGCTGGTGGCGCTCGCGGCGGCGGGAGCGCTCGCCGTCGTACTCGCCGTCCGCATGAACCGCGCGCCCGCACGCCGGGGAAGCGCGCTCGGCAAGGCGCTGCGCGAGGCGCGCGAGGGGCTGTTGTCCCGGCAGGCCGGGCCGGGTGTCGCACTGTCCTCCGCCGTCGTGCTGGCCGGGCACCTGGCGATGTTCGTCGTGGCCGCCCGGGTCGCCGGCTCGCCGGCGCCGGTGGCGGTGCTCGTCCCGCTCGCCGTCCTCGCCCTGGTCGCCATGGGACTGCCCCTGAACGTCGGCGGTTTCGGCCCCCGCGAGGGCGTCACGGCCTGGGCGTTCGGCGCGGCCGGGCTCGGCGCGAGCACGGGTGTCGCCGTCGCCGTCGTGTACGGCGTGCTGAGCCTGGTGGCGAGTTTGCCCGGTGCCGTCGTCCTCGTCGCCCGCTGGTACGCGGGCCTGCGCCCCGGAGCCGCCACGGCGGACGCGACCGAGTCGCCCGAGCCGGGCCGGCCGGAGGCGAGCGGCCCGGAACCGGCGGCGCGGGCATCCGAGGCGGTTCGCGTCCAGGCTGCCCCCGCGGAATCCGGCCCGCGAGCCGGAGCCGGCTCGCGGGGGCCCGGTCGTACCCCCCAGGTGGACTACGCGCGAACGCCGGTGGAGGTGAGCAGCCTGAAATACGGCTCGAAGGAATCCGCCAGGCTCGCCAGGAGTTCCTTCCCCTTTTCCGCCGAGCCCAGGGAAGGACGGCCGATGACACCGGATTCGGTATAGGCGGACATTCCCACGGTGAGCAGATGGCGGCGGTCGTCAGCGGTGAAATCGGCGGACTCGTGACCAGGGCGGACGAATTCGGGATGAGCGTGCAGCAGAATCGAGGTCTCGATTTCCCCCGCGTGCATGTCGGTGAGCAGCGAGGTGACGACCCCCGCCCGCTCCCGCGCCTCCTCCCAGTCCTCGGCGGCCGGGAACAGCGCCGCCTTCTCCCCGCGCGCCGAGGCCTCCTGGACCACGTTGCCCAGAACGTAGTTGCCGCCGTGCCCGTTGACCACGACGAGCGCGTCGACCCCCGAACGACGCAGCGACTCGGCGATGTCGCGGACCACCGCGTGGAGCGTCACGGCGGAGATACTGACGGTCCCCGGCCAGGCGGCGTGCTCGTGCGAGCAGGCGATGGTCAGCGGAGGAAGGAGGTGCACCGGGTACGCCGCGGCGATCTCCCGCGCCACGGCACAGGCGACCAGCGTGTCGGTCGCCAGCGGAAGGAACGGACCGTGCTGTTCGAAGCTCCCGACGGGAAGGACCGCGACCTGTGTTGAAACGCCCGCCCCCCGCGTCCGTACGTCTTCCGTAGTGTCCGCCGGCATCACCCCGTATGCCGCCGTACGCGCGCCCGAACCACTCATCTTTTCACGGCCTTTCGTCTCTGCTTAGGAATCAGATCATGACAGAAAACATCGGCGTACTCGGCAAGAAGTCCCCGCGGCGTTCGGGCGCGGAACGCGTCGTGAATGCTCCGCTGCCCACCGTGTACGGGAAATTCCAGGCGATCGGCTACCTGGACCACGACCGCGGCGACGAGCAAGTCGCCCTGGTGCACGGCGAGATCGGCACCGAGAACGTACTGACCCGGCTGCACTCGGAATGCCTGACCGGGGACGCGTTCGGCTCCCGGCACTGCGAGTGCGGCGACCAGCTGGAGGCCGCGATGCGCGCCGTCGTCGCCCAAGGCAGCGGTATCGTCGTCTACTTGAGGGGCCATGAGGGCCGCGGTATCGGGCTGCTCGCGAAGCTGCGGGCGATGGCCCTGCAGGCGGAGGGCCTGGACACCGTGGAGGCGAACCTCGCGCTCGGGCTGCCCGTCGACGCCCGCGACTACGGCGTCGCCGCCCAGATCCTGCAGGACCTCGGGGTGCGCTCGGTACGGCTGATGTCCAACAACCCGCGCAAGCGCGAGGCGCTCGTGCAGCACGGCATCGAGGTCGCCGAGCAGGTGCCGCTGCTGATCGAGCCGTGCGAGAGCAACATCACCTATCTGCGGACCAAGCGGGAGCGGATGGACCACCACCTGCCCCACCTGGACGCCGTCGCGCACGGTTCGTGAGGCGGACCTTGGCCGGTCAGGCCGGCAGTGCCTCGGACACCAGCCGGCGCAGGTCGGGGAAGACCTTCAGGGTTCTGGGGCGTACCTGGGTCATGAACTGGACGGTCAGCTCGTGGCCCGGGTCGACCCAGAACGCGGTGGTAGCCGCGCCGGTCCAGCCGTAGGTGCCGGGGCTCGACGGGGCGAAGGTGCGGGCGGGGTCGACGACGACGGAGACGTTGAATCCGAATCCGAGGCCGTCGTTGCCGGGCTCCTGGTGGACGGGGGCGCCGAAGGCACGCATGGTGGCGCCGCCCGGCAGCCGGTTGCGGGTCATCAGGGCGACGGTGTCGGCGGACAGCAGTCGGGTGCCCTCCAACTCGCCGCCCCGGCGCAGCATTTCCATGAACCGGTGGAAGTCGTGGGCGCTGGACACCAGGCCGCCGCTGCCGGACAGGAACCGGGGCCGGCCGTGCACCGGGAGTCCGGCCACCGGTTCGATGCCTCCCGCCTCCGTCTCCCGGTACAGCTCGGCGAGCCGGCCGGCCTGCCCGGGCCCGATGTGGAAGCCGGTGTCGGTCATGCCGAGCGGGCCGAGGATCCGCTCGGCGAAGAACGCGTCCAGCGGCCGCCCGGAGACCACCTCGACGACCCGCCCCAGCACATTGGAGGCGACCGAGTAGTTCCACTGCGTGCCCGGTTCGAACTGCAGTGGCATCCGCGCGTACACCGCGACCGTCTCGGCCAGGTCGGCGCCGGGCGGCACCGAGTACTCCAGTCCGGACTCGCGGTAGCGGGCGTCGACCGGATGACGGTGGTAGAAGCCGAAGGTCAGCCCCGCGGTGTGGGTGAGCAGATGCCGGATCAGGATCGGTCCCGCGGCCGCCCGGGTGCGCAGGTCCGCGCCCGAACCCCCGTCGTAGACCCGGGTGTCGGCGAACTCGGGCAGATGGCGGTCGAGCGGGTCGTCCAGGGCGAGCCCGCCCTCCTCCACCAGTTGCAGCACCGCGACCGCGGTGACGGGCTTGGTCATCGAGTAGATCCGCCACAGCGTGTCCGGCTCGACCGGCAGCCCGGCCGCGAGGTCGCGCAGGCCGTGGGTGGTGAGGTGGGCGACACGGCCGCCGCGGGCGACGGCCACCAGGTAGCCGGGCAGGCGCCCCTCGTCGACGAGGCGGGCGAAGTGCCGGTCCAGGCGGTCCAGCGCCTTCGGGTCCAGCCCCGCCTCGGCCGGGTCGACTTCCTGTCGCAGCTGTGCCATCGCTCTCCTCCGGTCGCGTCGTCACCGGTGTGTCCCCACAGCCCCGAGGGGACACACCCGTCCTCATCGTCGCGCAGGAGCCCCGGCCGGGACCGCCCCGTCAGGGGTTTTGGTGAGCGACGCGACACCGGCGGGCCCGGGCAGCGCGCGGGCGAGGGGCACACCGAGCGCGGCGACGGCGGCCAGGACGGTCAGCGCCGGCCCGGTGCCGGTGCCGATGAGGGCGGCCGCCACCGCGACGAGATACGCCGTGCTGGTCCACTGCACCTCGGCGATCGTGGCGTGCAGGTCCCGTTGCAGGCTGGGCTGCGCCACCGTGAGGACCGTGCCGTCGAGGGCGACGACCACCGCGCCGGCGATGCTGCTCGTCAGCGTCGGCCGCCGGTTCACCGGTCGGCCGGCGGGCCGAGGTGCGCGGTCAGCACCGTGTCGAGCAGTGGGCCGAAGTCATCGCTGTCGATGGCGAGTTGGAGGCTGCGCCAGTGCCACAGCTGGGCCGTCCCGTGCAGGTTCGCCCACAGCGCGCCCGCCGCCCGCCGGGCGTCGGCGCCGGGCCGGACCTCGCCGATCAGAGCGGCGAGCAGGCCGAACAGCGGCAGGCTCGTGTCCCGCAGCCCCAGCCGACCGCTCTCCAGCAGGTCATGACGGAACATCAGCTCGTACATCCCGGGAGCGTCCAGCGCGAACTCCAGGTAGGCGCGGGCCAGCGCGGCCACCCGTGCGCGGGGGCCGGCCGGTGCCGTCGCCAGGGTCGTCTCCACCCGGCCGGCCAGGTCGGCGAAGCCCCGCCGGGCGATGGCCGACAGCAGCTCCAGATGGGTGGGGAAGTAGCGGCGCGGCGCCCCGTGGGAGACGCCCGCGCGCCGGGCGATCTCCCGCAGGCTCGTGGCGGAATCGGTCATAGACCGTGTCCACCAGTCGACGTAGACACTGTCTACTCTCCTGGCCTGCGGGGAATGCGGCCGCGGTTCCGCGCAGTTGATCCAGTCATGACCCAGGACTCCACGCAGGACGCGCTGCTCCAGCTGATCTCCGAGAGCCATGGCGGCGTGCTGGTCACGCTCCGGCGCGACGGACGCCCCCAGCTGTCCAACGTCAGCCACGCCTACTACCCCGACGAGCGGATCATCCGTGTCTCGGTCACCGACGACCGGGCCAAGACCCGCAACCTGCGCCGCGACCCCCGCGCCTCGTACCACGTCACCAGCGCCGACCGCTGGGCGTACGCCGTCGCGGAGGGCACGGCCGAGCTGTCCCCGGTGGCCGAGGACCCGCACGACGAGACGGTCGAGGAACTCGTCGGGCTCTACCGCGACCTCCTCGGCGAACACCCGGACTGGGACGACTACCGGGCCGCGATGGTGCGTGACCGCCGCCTGGTGGTACGGCTGCACGTCGACCGGGTGTACGGCGTCCCGAAGCGCTGACGGCCGGACGGCTCAGGGGGCCTCGGCGGTCCGCGCCTCGATCGCGCGCAGGACCGCGACCATGTCCTCGCCGCCGTGCCCCTGCGCCACCGTCTCCCCGAACAGCGCGTGGCAGACGTCGAGCAGCGGCGAGGCCAGACGGGCCTTGCGGGCCGCCTCGGCGATGAGCCGGTTGTTCTTCAGCACGTCGAGCGCGGCGGCCTGCACCGCGAAGTCCCGCTCGCGCAGCTTCGGCGCCTTCATCCGCGAGACCCCGCTGGCCATGGGGCCCGCGTCGAGGACGCTCAGGAACAGCCGCCGGTCCAGGCCCTGCCGTTCGGCGAAGTGGAAGGCCTCCGTGAGCCCGGTCACCTGGGTGATCAGGAAGAGGTTCACGGACAGCTTCATGAGCAGGGCGCCGGGCACCGCGCCGCACCCGAACGTGTCGCGGCACATCGGCGCGAGCAGCGGCCGTACCGCGTCGAGGGCGCCCTCCTCGCCCGCGAGCATGGCCACCAGCTGCCCCTCTTCCGCCGGGACGCGGGATCCGGAGACGGGCGCCTCCACGTAGCGGCCGCCCGCGGCCCGGACGTCGGCCTCCAGGGCTTGGGAGTACTCCGGCGAGGTCGTCCCCATGTGCACGACCGTGCGTCCCGCGACGCGCAGGGCCAGCTCGGGGGTGCCCCGGCCGAGCACCTCGTCGACCGCCGCCTCGTCGGCGAGCATCAGCAGCACCACGTCCGCCCGCGCGAACACCTCCCCTGGGCCGGCGGCGACCTCGGCGCCCGCCGCACGCAGCGGCTCGGCGCGCTCCGGGGTGCGGTTCCACACCACCAGCGGGGTGCCCGCGGCCGCCAGGCGCAGCGCCATGGGCCGGCCCATCACTCCCAGGCCGATGAAACCGACGTGCATGGGGGCCGCCCTTCCTCCGTGGATCGACTATGACCGTCGTCATAGTAGCGACCGTTATGACGACGGTCATAGACTGGGGGGAAGACAGGAGGGCGAGGATGACCGAGGCGCAGCGGGGACCGCGTGAGCGGATGGTGTTCAGCGCGGCCCAGCTCATCCGGCGCGACGGGGTCGCCGCGACGGGCATGCGCGAGGTCGCCGCACACGCCGGGGCGCCGCGCGGCTCCCTGCAGCACTACTTCCCGGGCGGCAAGGAACAGCTGGTCAACGAGGCCGTGGGCTGGGCCGGACGGTACGCGGGCAAGCGGATCGGGCGCTTCCGCGCGGGCCTCCCGGAGCCCACGCCGAGCGCGCTGTTCGCCGCGATGGTCGCGCAGTGGACCGACGAGTACGAGAAGGACGGCTTCGCCGCGGGCTGCCCGGTGGCCGCCGCCACGGTCCACCGCGCCTCCACGGCAGACTCGGCCAACGAGGCCGTGGCCGCCGCCTTCACGTCGTGGCGGAACCCGCTCGCAGAGGCCCTCACCGGCATGGGCGTTCCGGCCGCCCGCGCCGAGTCCCTGGCCACGCTGATGATCAGCGCACTGGAGGGCGCGATCCTGATGGCCCGCGCCGAACGCGACGTACGGCCCCTGACCACGGTCGCCGGCGAACTCGGACCGTTGCTCGACGCGGCCGTGGTCCCCACGGGCTGAGCGGGGAGGGCCCCGGCAGTGGGTGGGATGCTGCGTCCGCGTCTCCTGCGTGTCAAGAGGGCGTGCACGCGTCCCCGGCCGCCTTGCCGTGCGCGTCCGCGGGGGAGTCGTGCCGGTGTGTCAGTCCTCGGCCCGCTCGGCCGTCAGGTACGCGATCACCATGTCGCCCAGCATGGTCCGGTAGCGCGCGCGCTGGGCCGGGGCCACCAGGTCCCGGCCGAACAGGGCGCCGAAGGTGGCCCGGTTGGCGACCCGGAAGAAGCAGAACGAGCTGATCATCGCGTGCAGGTCGACCGCGTCCACGTCGGCCGTGAACAGCCCGGACTCCTGCCCGGCGGCGAGGATGCGGCGGATCACGTCGAGCACCGGGGAACCGATCCTCCCGAGCCGCTCGGAGGCCGCGATGTGCTCGGCGCCGTGGATGTTCTCGATGCTCACCAGGCGGATGAAGTCCGGGTGCTGCTCGTGGTGGTCGAAGGTCAGCTCGGCGAGGCGCCGGATCGCCGCGACGGGATCCAGGTGCTCCACGTCCAGCTGCTGCTCGGCGTCCCGGATCACGCCGTACGCCCGCTCCAGAACCGCTGTGAACAGCTGCTCCTTGCCGCCGAAGTAGTAGTAGATCATCCGCTTCGTGGTGCGGGTGCGGGCGGCGATCTCGTCCACCCGGGCGCCGTCGTAGCCGGCCCGCGCGAACTCCTGGGTGGCCACGTCGAGGATCTCGGCCTGGGTGCGGGCAGCGTCGCGCACGCGGCCGGAGGGTCGTACCGGTTTCTCGACGCTGGTCATCGGGTTCCTTCGGGCCGTGGCACGCCGGGTGCGGGCGCACTCGTTCGCGTGCGGGTGATTGTAGAAGCAGCCCTCCGAAGGGCCAGGGGGGTCGGTCCACCGAACGCCTTGCCCGGAGAAGGGTTACGGCCGCTCTGTCAGGCATTCCGCCACGAGGCGGCGGTGGCCGGTACGACGCTTTTCGCGAGCCGGCCCCCTCGGGGCCGGCGGCCCGGCACGCGGGGCGGCGCACCCGGTGAAGCACGGGGTGTGCGTGCGGTGAGACCTCGGTGAGATCCGGAACCCGCGCCCGCCACCACCGGTCATAACGGCTGATCCTCGTACCGGTCCTGGACGCGCCCGGCGTCCCGGACGCGGTGCCCCCGGAACGCCGGAAGGCCGTCCATGCCGAGCCCCGCCAGCAGTCCGCTGCTGAGCCCCGAACGCCCGACCGACCCCGCCCCCGCCGTCCGTGGCCGTGCCGAGCGCTGCGAACGCCCGGTGCTCGCGGGCATCGCCGCGCTGGCCGCCGTACTGTGCCTGTGGGGCCTGGACCGCAGCACCTACCACGCGTTCTACGCGAGCGCGGTGCGCAGCATGACCGGCGGCCCGGCCGCCTTCTTCTACGGCTCCTTCGACCCGGCGGGCTCCATCACCCTGGACAAGCTGCCCGGGTTCCTGTGGCCGCAGGCCCTGTCCGCGCTGCTGTTCGGCTTCCATCCCTGGGCACTGGTGCTGCCCCAGGCACTGGAGATGGTGGCCTGTGTCCTGCTGCTGCACCTGCTGGTGCGCCGCTGGGCCGGGATCCCTGCGGGGCTGCTGGCGGCCGGCTTCCTGACGCTGACCCCGGTGACCGTGGGCCTCGGCCGCTCGGTCACCGAGGACGCCCCCTTCGTACTGCTCCTGCTGCTGGCCGCGGAGGCCACCTGGCGGGCGGCCGAGCGGGCCCGCCCGCGCCCCCTGCTGCTCGCGGGCGTCTGGGTGGGCCTGGCCTTCCAGTGCAAGATGCTGGAGGCGTGGGCCGTGCTGCCCGCCCTGGCCGCGACCTACGTCGTCACCGCGCCCACCGCGCTGCGCCGCCGCGTGACGCACCTGGCCCTGGCGGGTGCCGTGACCGTGACCGTGTCGCTGTCGTGGATGCTGGTGGCCGCGCTCACCCCGGCCGGCGACCGCCCCTATCTCGACGGCACCACCGACGACTCGCCGTTCTCGCTGGTCGTCGGCTACAACTTCCTGACCCGCTTCCACGCCGTCGGCGTCGACGCGGCCGGCACCGGCAGCATCGTCGCGAGCCGCGCGGCGCACACGGCCGGACACGCCGGGCCCGGCATGGGCGACGGCATGTGGAAGATGTTCAGCCCGGGCCTGGCCACCCAGACGGGCTGGCTCTACCCGCTGGCCGCGTTCGGCCTCGTGGGCGGGCTGCTGGCGCTGCGGCGGCGCCGGGTGCCGCGCACGGACCGGCACCTGGCGGGGTACGTGCTGTGGGGCGGGTGGCTCACGACGTTCTTCGCCGTGTTCTCGTTCGGCAGCGTCACCGGCCACACCTACTACATGGGCGTCGTCGCCGTGGCCCTGTCCGCGCTCGCCGCCGCCGGGGTCGTCCGGGCCCGCCGCTCCCGTGCGCTGCCGGCCGTGCTGGCCGCCGGCGTCGGCTGGTGCGCCGCCCTGACGCTGTGGTACCCGCGCTTCTTCCCCTGGGCGGCGCCCTGCGCCGCGGCCCTGGGCCTGCTCGCTCTGGTGCTGCTCGGCCTGCGCAGGCCGGCCGCCCTCGCCGCGGGCCTCGGCGCGGTCCTCCTCGTCCCGGCGGTCTGGTCGGCCTCCGCCCTCTCCCCGCGCTACAACCAGCCCGGCGGCTTCGGCCGGGTCGGCCCCACCAGCACCCGCGCCGGCACCGCGCTCGCCACCCTCGGCCCCGAGCGGCGGCGGCTGCTCGCCTATCTGAGCGCGTACCGGGACGGCGCCCGCTACCTGGCCGCCGTGCCCGGCTGGGAGTCCGCGGCACCGTACGTCCTCGCCGCCGACGCGCCCGTCCTGCCGATGGGCGGCTTCACCGGCCGCGTCCCGTACCCGGCGCCCGCGCTCTTCCACCGGCTCGTCGCCACCGGCCGGCTGCGCTACGTCGTCCTGTCGCACCGCTCGCTGCGGGCGCGCACCCCGGCCGGGGCGCTGCTGCGCTGGACCGCCGCGCACTGCACGGCCGTCCCGCCGGCCGCGTACGACCCCGGCGACCGCATCCGGCTGCTGTACGACTGCGGCCCGGGCCACACAGGGTGACCCGGGCCGCGAAGGCACCTGCTACGGCCGTCTGTTCCACTCGGCGATCACGGGCCGGCCGTGCTCGGTGGACAGCCGGCCGACCGTGCCGGTGGCCAGCTGGAACAGCCGTCCCTCGACGGGCGGCAGCCCCAGCCGGCGCGCGGTCAGCACCCGCAGGAAGTGGCCGTGGGCCACGAGGACCACGTCGTCCTCGGCCTCGGTGAGGGCGGTGTCGATGCGGGCCAGCACCCGGTCGGCGCGGGCGCCGGCCTCGGCCGGTGACTCGCCCGGGTGCTTCTCGGGGCCGGGCGCCACGCCGTCGGTCCACAGGTCCCAGCCGGGGCGGGTGCGGTGGATCTCGTCGGTGGTGATGCCCTCGTAGCCGCCGTAGTCCCACTCGTGCAGATCCGGGTCGGCCACGACCCCGGGCAGGCCCGCCAGTTCGGCGGTGCGCATCGCACGGCCCAGCGGGCTGGCCAGGACGAGCGCGTAGGTCCGGCCGGTGAGGAGCGGGGCGAGCGACTTGGCCTGTTCCTCGCCCCGCTCGGTCAGGGGCAGGTCGGTCCAGCTGGTGTGCTGTCCCGACCGGCTCCACTCCGTCTCACCGTGGCGGACCAGCAGGAGGTCCCCCACGGCGGCTCAGTCCTTCTTCTCGACCGCGTGGCCGCCGAATTGGTTGCGCAGCGCGGCGATCATCTTCATCTGCGGCGAGTCGTCCTGCCGGGACGCGAACCGGGCGAACAGGGAGGCGGTGATCGCCGGGAGCGGCACCGCGTTGTCGATGGCCGCCTCGACGGTCCAGCGGCCCTCGCCGGAGTCCTCCGCGTAGCCGCGCAGCTTGTTGAGGTGCTCGTCGTCGTCCAGGGCATTGACCGCGAGGTCGAGCAGCCAGGAACGGATGACGGTGCCCTCCTGCCAGGAGCGGAACACCTCCCGGACGTTGTCCACCGACTTGACCTTCTCCAGGAGCTCCCAGCCCTCGGCGTAGGCCTGCATCATGGCGTACTCGATGCCGTTGTGGACCATCTTCGAGAAGTGCCCGGCGCCGACCCGGCCCGCGTGCACGTAGCCGTACGGGCCCTCCGGCTTGAGCGCCTCGAAGATCGGCTGCAGCCGCTCCACGTGCTCCTTGTCGCCGCCGACCATGAGCGCGTAGCCGTTCTGCAGGCCCCACACGCCGCCGGAGACACCGGCGTCGACGAAGCCGATGCCCTTGACGCCGAGTTCGGCGGCGTGCTTCTCGTCGTCCGTCCAGCGAGAGTTGCCGCCGTCGACCACCGTGTCGCCCTCGGACAGCAGGTCCTTGAGTTCGTCGACGACACCCTGGGTGGCGGTGCCGGCCGGGACCATCACCCAGACCGTGCGGGGCGCGTCCAGCTTCTCGACCAGCTCTTCGAGGCTCTTGACGTCGGACACTTCGGGGTTGCGGTCGTAGCCGAGGACGGTGTGGCCGGCGCGGCGGATCCGCTCGCGCATGTTGCCGCCCATCTTGCCGAGACCGATGAGACCGAGCTGCATTGTCAGTTCACTTCCTGAGAGAACGGTAGGCGGCGACGAGGGCCGTGGTGGACGGGTCGAGACCGGGGACGTCCGCGCCCTCGCTGAGGGCGGGCTCGACGCGCTTGGCGAGGACCTTGCCCAGCTCCACGCCCCACTGGTCGAAGGAGTCGATGTTCCACACGGCGCCCTGCACGAACACCTTGTGCTCGTAGAGGGCGATCAGCTGGCCGAGCACGGACGGGGTCAGCTCGCGCGCGAGGATCGTCGTGGTGGGGTGGTCGCCGCGGAAGGTGCGGTGCGCCACCTGCTCCTCGGGCACCCCCTCGGCGCGGACCTCCTCGGCGGTCTTGCCGAAGGCCAGCGCCTGGGTCTGCGCGAAGAAGTTGGCCATCAGCAGGTCGTGCTGCGCCTTGAGTTCACCGCTCAGCTCGGCGACCGGCCGGGCGAAGCCGATGAAGTCGGCGGGGATGAGCTTGGTGCCCTGGTGGATCAACTGGTAGTAGGCGTGCTGCCCGTTGGTGCCGGGCGTGCCCCACACGACCGGGCCGGTCTGCCACTCCACCGGGCGGCCCTGCCGGTCCACCGACTTGCCGTTGGACTCCATGTCCAGCTGCTGGAGGTAGGCGGTGAACTTGGAGAGGTAGTGGCTGTACGGCAGCACGGCGTGCGACTGCGCGTCGTGGAAGTTGTCGTACCAGATGCCCAGCAGGCCCATCAGCAGCGGGGCGTTGGTCTCGGCGGGGGCGGTGCGGAAGTGGTCGTCGACCAGCCGGAAGCCGTCGAGCATCTCCCGGAAGCGGTCCGGGCCGACGGCGATCATCAGGGACAGGCCGATCGCGGAGTCGTACGAGTACCGGCCGCCGACCCAGTCCCAGAACTCGAACATGTTGTCCGGGTCGATGCCGAACTCGGTGACCTTACCGGAGTTCGTCGACAGGGCCACGAAGTGCCGGGCGACCGCCTTCTCGTCGCCGTCGAAGGCCGCCAGCAGCCAGGAGCGGGCCGACGTGGCGTTGGTGATCGTCTCGATGGTGGTGAACGTCTTGGACGCGACGATGAACAGGGTCTCCGCCGGGTCCAGGTCGCGGGTGGCCTCGTGCAGGTCGGCGCCGTCCACGTTCGACACGAACCGGAACGTCAACTCGCGTGCGGTGTACGGGCGCAGCGCCTCGTAGGCCATCGCGGGCCCGAGGTCGGAGCCGCCGATGCCGATGTTGACGACGTTCCTGATCCGCCTGCCCGTGTGCCCGGTCCACTCGCCGGAGCGCACCCGGTCGGCGAAGCCGGCCATCTTGTCGAGCACCGCGTGCACCTTCGGCACCACGTTCTCGCCGTCGACCTCGACCACCGCGTCGCGCGGGGCGCGCAGCGCGGTGTGCAGGACCGCACGCTGCTCCGTGACGTTGATCTTCTCACCGCGGAACATGGCGTCGCGCAGCGCGAACACCCCGGTGGCGGTGGCGAGTTCCTGGAGCAGGGCCAGGGTCTCGTCGGTGATCAGGTGCTTGCTGTAGTCGATGTGGAGGTCGCCGACCTCGACGACGTACCGCTCGGCGCGGCCCGGGTCCGCGGCGAACAGGTCGCGCAGGTGCGGCTGCCCCTCGGCACGGTGGTCGGCCAGCGCCGTCCACTGCGGCCGGCGGGTGAGGTTCGGGAAATCTGCGTCGGCCATCTCAGGCGTTCTCCTTGGCGGCCTCGCCCTTGAGGGCGATGGCGTACATCTCGTCGGCGTCGAGGCGGCGCAGCTCCTCGGCGATGAGTTCGGAGGTGGGGCGGACCTTCAGGGCGAGGGTGCGCGGCGGCTGGCCGGGCAGGGTCAGCGACGCGAGGGGGCCCTCGGGCCGGTCGATGACGATCTCGCCGCTGTCGGTGCCGAGCCGGACGGCGGTGACGACCGGTCCGGCGGTGACCACGCGGTTCACGGGCACCCCCAGGCGGACCTCCAGCCAGCGGGCCAGCAGCTCGGCGCTGGGGTTGTCCGCCTCGGCCTCGACGGCCGCCGACGTGATCCGCGCGCGGCCCTGGTCCAGGGCGGCGGCCAGCATGGAGCGCCACAGCGTGAGCCGGGTCCAGGCGAGGTCGGTGTCGCCGGGGGCGTAGTTGCGGGCGCGGGTCCCCAGGACCTCCATCGGCTGCTCCATCGCGTACAGGTCGGTGATGCGCCGCTGGGCCAGCGCGCCCAGCGGGTCCTTCGACGGGGTGTCGGGCGCGTCCACCGGCCACCACACGACGACCGGCGCGTCCGGCAGCAGCAGCGGCAGGACGACCGAGTCGGCGTGGTCGGACACCTCGCCGTAGGTGCGCAGCACGACCGTCTCGCCGGTGCCGGCCTCGGAGCCGACGCGGACCTCGGCGTCGAGGCGCGAGTGGGTGCGGTCGCGCAGGGTGCGGGCGTGCCGCTTGATGACGACCAGGGTGCGCGAGGGGTGCTCGTGCGAGGCCTCCTCGGCGGCCTTGATCGAGTCGTAGGCGTTCTCCTCGTCCGTGACGATCACCATCGTCAGGACCATGCCCACGGCGGGCGTGCCGATGGCGCGGCGGCCCTGCACCAACGCCTTGTTGATCTTGCTTGCCGTGGTGTCGGTCAGGTCGATCTTCATGGCCTGCGCCAGCTCCGTCCGTCTCGTGCGAGCATCTCGTCGGCTTCCCTCGGTCCCCAGCTGCCCGAGGAGTACTGCGCCGGCCTGCCGTGCGCCGCCCAGTACTCCTCGATCGGGTCGAGGATCTTCCAGGACTCTTCCACTTCCTGGAGGCGGGGGAACAGGTTGGCGTCGCCGAGCAGCACGTCCAGGATGAGGCGCTCGTACGCCTCGGGGCTCGACTCCGTGAAGGACTCGCCGTAGGCGAAGTCCATGGACACGTCCCGGATCTCCATCGAGGTGCCCGGCACCTTGGAGCCGAAGCGCACGGTCATGCCCTCGTCCGGCTGGACGCGGATGACGATCGCGTTCTGGCCCAGCTCCTCGGTGGCGGTGGAGTCGAACGGGGAGTGCGGGGCCCGCTTGAAGACCACCGCGATCTCGGTGACCCGGCGGCCGAGGCGCTTGCCGGCGCGCAGGTAGAAGGGCACGCCGGCCCAGCGGCGGTTGTCGATGCCCAGCTTGATCGCGGCGAAGGTGTCGGTCTTCGACTTCGGGTCGATGCCGTCCTCCTCCAGGTAGCCGACGACCTTCTCGCCGCCCTGCCAGCCGTCCGCGTACTGCCCGCGCACGGTGTGCCTGCCGAGCTCCTCCGGCAGCCGCACCGACTTCAGCACCTTCAGCTTCTCGGTGAGCAGCGCCTCCGCGTCGAAGGCGATGGGCTCCTCCATGGCGGTGAGCGCCATCAGCTGGAGCAGGTGGTTCTGGATGACGTCACGGGCGGCGCCGATGCCGTCGTAGTAGCCGGCCCGGCCGCCGATGCCGATGTCCTCGGCCATGGTGATCTGCACGTGGTCGACGTACGACCGGTTCCAGATCGGCTCGTACATCTGGTTGGCGAAGCGCAGCGCCAGGATGTTCTGGACGGTCTCCTTGCCGAGGTAGTGGTCGATGCGGAACACCTGGTCCGGCTCGAACACCTCGTGCACGATCGTGTTCAGGTCGCGGGCGCTGGCCAGGTCGTGGCCGAACGGCTTCTCGATGACCGCCCGCCGCCAGGCGCCCTCGGGCGGGCTCGCGAGGCCGTGCTTCTTCAGCTGCTGCACGACCTTCGGGAAGAACTTCGGCGGCACCGAGAGGTAGAACGCGAAGTTGCCGCCGGTGCCCCGGGAGGAGTCCAGCTCGTCCACGGCGTCCTTCAGCTGCTTGAAGGCCGTGTCGTCGTCGAAGTCGCCGGGGATGAAGCGCATGCCCTCGGCGAGCTGCTGCCACACCTCCTCGCGGAACGGGGTGCGGGAGTGCTCGCGCACCGCGTCGTGCACGACCTCGGCGAAGTCCTGGTCCTCCCAGTCCCGGCGGGCGAAGCCGACGAGCGAGAAGCCCGGCGGCAGCAGACCGCGGTTGGCCAGGTCGTACACGGCCGGCATCAGCTTCTTGCGGGACAGGTCACCGGTCACCCCGAAGATGACCAGCCCGGAGGGGCCCGCGACACGGGGCAGCCGGCGGTCCCGGGCGTCCCGCAGCGGATTCACCCAGTCGGCGGCCGGGACGACCGGCACGCGCACCTCCTCGGGTGCCTGGGCGGGGCTTGCGTTCTCGGTCATCACGCGTCAACTCCCTTGTTCTCCAGGGACTTCGCCACGGCGTCCAGCAGGTCCTGCCAGGCCGCCTCGAACTTGGCCACGCCCTCGTCCTCCAGCTGCTGCACGACCTCGTCGTACGGGATGCCGAGCCGCTCCACGCCGGCCAGGTCGGCGCGGGCCTGCGCGTAGCCGCCGGTCACCGTGTCACCGGTGATCCCGCCGTGGTCGGCGACGGCGTTCAGGGTGGCCTCCGGCATGGTGTTGACCGTGCCCGGAGCGACCAGGTCGTCCACGTACAGGGTGTCCTTGTAGGCGGGATCCTTCACGCCGGTGGACGCCCACAGCGGACGCTGCCTGTTGGCCTTGGCCCCGGCCAGCGCCTGCCAGCGGGCGGAGCCGAAGACCTCCTCGTACGCCTCGTAGGCCAGACGGGCGTTGGCGAGGGCAGCGCGGCCCTTCAGCGCGAGCGCCTCGTCGGTGCCGAGCGCGGTCAGCCGCTTGTCGATCTCGCTGTCCACGCGGGAGACGAAGAAGGACGCCACCGAGTGGACGGTGGACAGGTCGATGCCGCGCTCGCGCGCCTTCTCCAGGCCGGCCAGGTAGGCGGCCATGACCTCGCGGTAGCGCTCCAGGGAGAAGATCAGGGTCACGTTGACGCTGATGCCGAGGCTGATGACCTCGGTGATCGCCGGGAGGCCGGCCCTGGTCGCCGGGATCTTGATCATCACGCCCGGCCGGTCCACCAGCCAGGCGAGCTGCCGGGCCTCGGCGACGGTCGCCGCGGTGCGGTGGGCCAGACGGGGGTCGACCTCGATGGACACCCGTCCGTCACGGCCGCCGGAGGCGCGGTACACGGGCTCCAGGACGTCGGCGGCCGCACGCACGTCGGCGGTCGTCATCATCCGTACGGCCTCGTCGACCGTCACACCTCGCACCGCGAGGTCCCTGAGCTGCTCCTCGTACCCCTCGCCCGAGC
This sequence comes from Streptomyces sp. NPDC037126, assembly GCF_055605965.1. Lineage (NCBI taxonomy): Bacteria > Bacillati > Actinomycetota > Actinomycetes > Kitasatosporales > Streptomycetaceae > Streptomyces > Streptomyces sp. NPDC037126. The sequence continues at coordinate 637,697 of NZ_JBVJTD010000002.1, read as the reverse complement.
CTATGGCGGCCTGGAAGATCGACGGGTTGGTGGTCACGCCGACGACGTTGCGGTTCTCGATCAGGTCGGCCAGGTTGCCCGAGGCGATCCGCCCCCGCGACAGGTCGTCCAGCCAGACGGAGACACCCTCGTCGGCGAGGCGCTTGAGGGCTCCGGCGGTGGCGATTGCTTCGGTCACGGTACTCATCTTTCTAGTCGCGTTTCTGTCGCGTTGTCTTGTCGCGTTCGGATCAGCCGCGCGCGGCGGCGAGCGACTCGCGGGCCGCCGCGGCGACGTTCTCGGGGGTGAAGCCGAACTCGTCGAACAGGGTCCCGGCGTCGGCGGAGGCGCCGAAGTGCTCCAGGGAGACGATGCGGCCCGCGTCGCCGACGTAGCGGTACCAGGTCAGGCCGATGCCGGCCTCGACGGCGACCCGGGCCCGCACGGCCGGGGGCAGCACCCGCTCGCGGTACTCGCGGGGCTGCTCCTCGAACCACTCCACGGACGGCATCGACACCACCCGCGTGCCGACGCCCTCGGCCTCCAGCCGCTCGCGCGCGGCCACGGCCAGCTGCACCTCGGAGCCCGTCGCGATGATGACCACCTCCGGGACCTCCGTCGAGGACTCGCGCAGCACGTAGCCGCCCTTGGCCGCGTCCGGGTTCGGCGCGTACACCGGCACGCCCTGGCGGGTGAGCGCGAGCCCGTGGGGGGCGGGGTTCGTGGCGTGCCTCTTCAGGATCTCGGCCCAGGCGGCGGCGGTCTCGTTGGCGTCCGCCGGGCGGACGACGTTCAGACCCGGGATCGCGCGCAGCGAGGCCAGGTGCTCGACCGGCTGGTGGGTGGGGCCGTCCTCGCCGAGGCCGATGGAGTCGTGCGTCCACACGTAGGTCACCGGCAGCTGCATCAGGGCCGACATGCGCACGGCGTTGCGCATGTAGTCGGAGAAGACCAGGAAGGTGCCGCCGTAGACGCGGGTGTTGCCGTGCAGGGCGATGCCGTTCATCTCGGCGGCCATGGAGAACTCGCGGATGCCGAAGTGGACGGTACGGCCGTACGGGTCGGCCTCCGGGAGGGGGTTGCCCTCGGGGAGGAAGGAGCTGTCCTTGTCGATGGTGGTGTTGTTCGACCCGGCGAGGTCGGCGGAGCCGCCCCACAGCTCGGGGACGACCGGGCCGAGCGCCTGCAGCACCTTGCCGGAGGCGGCGCGCGTGGCGACCGACCTGCCCTCCTCGAAGACCGGCAGGGCGTCCTCCCAGCCCCGCGGCAGCTCGTCCTTGCTGATGCGGTCGAACAGCCCGGCCCGCCGCGGCTCGGCCGTGCGCCACTCGGCGATCCTCTTGTCCCAGGCCGCGTGCGCCTCGGCGCCCCGGTCCAGGGCGCGGCGGGCGTGCCTGAGCACCTCGTCCTCGACCTGGAAGCTCAAGTCGGGGTCGAAGCCGAGGATCCGCTTGGTGGCCGCGATCTCCTCGGCGCCGAGCGCCGAGCCGTGGGAGGCCTCGGTGTTCCGGGCGTTCGGGGCGGGCCAGGCGATGACGGTGCGCATCGCGACGATCGAGGGCCGCCCGGTCTCGGCCCGCGCCGCCTCCAGTGCCGCGTGCAGGGCGGGTACGTCGATGTCGCCGCCGTCGGCGGGCTCGACGCGCTGGGTGTGCCAGCCGTAGGCCTCGTACCGCTTCAGCACGTCCTCGGAGAAGGCGGTCGCGGTGTCGCCCTCGATGGAGATGTGGTTGTCGTCGTAGACGAGGACCAGGTTGCCGAGCCTCTGGTGGCCGGCGAGCGAGGAGGCCTCGGCGGAGACGCCCTCCTCCAGGTCGCCGTCCGAGACGATCGCCCAGATCATGTGGTCGAACGGGGAGGCGCCCACGGGTGCCTCCGGGTCGAACAGGCCACGCTCGTAGCGGGCGGCCATCGCCATGCCCACCGCGTTGGCGACACCCTGGCCGAGCGGACCGGTGGTGGTCTCCACCCCGGCGGTGTGCCCGTACTCGGGGTGGCCCGGCGTCTTGGAGCCGTGGGTCCGGAACGCCTTCAGGTCGTCCAGCTCCAGCTCGTACCCGGCGAGGAACAGCTGGGTGTAGAGGGTGAGCGAGGTGTGGCCGGGGGAGAGGACGAACCGGTCACGGCCGGCCCACTCCGGGTCCGCCGGGTCGTGTCGCATCACCTTCTGAAAGATCGTGTACGCGGCAGGCGCCAGGCTCATCGCGGTGCCCGGGTGGCCGTTGCCCACCTTCTGCACCGCGTCGGCGGCCAACAGGCGGGCGGTGTCCACGGCACGCCGGTCGAGGTCGGTCCACTCGAAGCCGTCGGAGGTCTGCGTGCTCATCTTCAAGAAGTCCTCGTTCAGTGGGTGATTCCTGGCCGGACGCGTTCAAACTTAAAAGTCTGACTTTTTCGAAGGAAGGTCGGGGTGTGTCAGTCTGTGGTGAATCTGGGACAGTGATCGCGGGACAGGGACGGCGCGAAAAGGACATGGCTGACACAAGGCCCCAAGCCGGGGGCGCCGGCGCTGACGGCGACGGAATCAGAACGTTCCCCTTCCCTGCCGAGCTGGCCGTCGGCGGCGTGGGGATGCAGATCGGCCCCATGGACGCCGACCGCACCTGGCACGCCGACGCCCCGCTGGACCGCGTCCACCGCATCGACTTCCACGTGGTCATGCTGTTCACCGGCGGCCCGGTACGGCACATGGTCGACTTCGCCGAGTACGTGGCCACGGCCGGCGACCTGCTGTGGATCCGTCCCGGGCAGGTCCACCGCTTCTCCCGGGAGTGCGTGTACCGCGGAACCGTCCTGACCATGCAACCCGGCTTCCTGCCCCGCGCCACCGTGGAGACCACCGGCCTGTACCGCTACGACCTGCCGCCGCTGCTGCACCCCGGCCCGGCCCAGCTCACCGGCCTCCAGGCGGCCCTCGACCAGCTGCGCCGCGAGTACGAGGACACGGCGACGCTCCCGCTAGGCCTGCACACGGCGGTCCTCCGCCACAACCTGACGGCGTTTCTGCTGCGCCTAGCCCATCTCGCGGCCGGCGCGGCACAGTCCTCCCGGCAGCAGACGGACAGCACCTTCACCCGCTTCCGGGAAGCGGTCGAGCAGGGCTTCCCCGCCAACCACAGCGTCAGCGCCTACGCCGACGCCCTCGGCTACTCCCGCCGCACCCTCGTCCGCGCCGTCCGCGCGGCCACCGGCGAGACCCCGAAGGGCTTCATAGACAAACGCGTCGTCCTGGAGGCCAAGCGCCTCCTCGCCCACACGGACCTGCCCACCGGCCGCGTCGGGGCGGCCGTCGGCTTCCCCGACGCGGCCAACTTCTCCAAGTTCTTCCACCTGCACACCGGTCACACCCCGGTGGCGTTCAGGGCGGAGCTGCGGTAGCCGGTGCCTGCCCGGCCGCACGGCCCGCACGAAGAGCCCGGTGCCCGGCCGGTGGGTTCCGGCCGGGCACGGGGCACCGGGGGCGCGGGGGTGCCGGGTCAGTGGCCGAAGTCGAACCAGTTCACGTTCACGAAGTCGGCCGGCTGGCCGCTGGTGAAGGTGAGGTAGACGTCGTGCGTGCCGGTGACGGAGGCGATGTTCGCGGGCACCGTCCGCCAGGACTGCCAGCCGCCGGTGTCGCCCACCGCGAAACTTCCGACGGGTGCGTTGCTGCGGCTGTCCAGCCGTACCTCCACCAGACCGCTCACCCCGGACGCCGCACCGCTCGCCACCCGCGCGTCGAACTGGGTGGCCGCCGTCGAGCCGAAGTCGACGCCCTTGTACAGCGCCCAGTCGCCGTTGGCGATGTGGCCGACGTCCTGCCCGCCGCCGCTGTCGGTGGTCGCCTCGGTGCTCACCCCGGACTGGCCGTCGTAGGACTCGGCCTGGATGGCGCTGTAGGCGTCGCGGTTGCCCGGGGGCGGGGGAGTGGTGCCGCCCCCGCCACCCGAGGACCGGAGCACCTGCACGTAGTCGACCACCATCGGGTGGCCGGACTCGGTGGCGCTGGTCGGACCGCCGCCGAACGCGCCCGGGAAGCCGCCGCCCATCGCCACGTTCAGGATCACGAAGAAGCCGTGGTTCGTGGCGTTGGCCCAGGTCGCCGCGTCCACCTGGTTCGCCGTGACGGTCTGGTAGTTGACACCGTCGACGTAGAAGCGGATCGCCTCCGGGCTCACCGAGCGGTCCCACTCCATGGTGTAGGTGTGGAAGCCCGACTGGCAGGTCGAGTGGGGACACGCGGTCGAGTTGCCGAGGCCCGTGGTCTCGTTGCACGGGCCGCCGGGGCTGGTGCCGCAGTGCATGGTGGCCCACGTCTTGTTCAGGCCCTGGACGTTCTCCATGATGTCCAGCTCGCCGACGCCCGGCCAGTTCTGGTAGTTGCCCCGGAAGGGCGCGCCCAGCATCCAGAACGCCGGCCAGTACCCGGCGGCGGCGTCGCCGGTCACGTCGGGCATCTGGATGCGGGCCTCCACCCGCAGCTTTCCGCCCGCCGGGGGCTGGAAGTCGGTGCGGGTGGTCTCGATGCGGCCGGAGGTCCAGTTGCCGGAGGCGTCCCGGCGCGGGGTGATGAGCAGGTCGCCACTGCCGTCGAGCGCGACGTTGTTCGTGCTGGAGGTCATGCTCTCGACCTCGCCGGTGCCCCAGTTGCCGGCCCCGCCCGGGTACGAGGTCCCGGTGTCGTACTGCCAGTCGGAGGTGTTCACACCGGAGCCGGCCGCGCCGTTGAAGTCGTCCAGGAAGACCTGGGACCAGCCCGACGGCGGGGCGGGGGCGGAGGCGTCCGCGGGTGCGGAGGAGGCCGTGGCGACGGCCGCGGCCAGGCCGAGCGTGGCGACGACCGCGACGAGCGCGCGCCGCAACGAGCGGGGTCTGGGTGTGCCGGAGGATTCGCTCATGGGGGGGCCTCTCGGGTACGGGGGTGTGCGGGAGCCCTCGACAAGCGCTCCGACGTGGTTCTGAGAGCGCTCTCACGGTGTCGCCAATGTGCTCCCCGGCCCTTCGGTCGTCAAGGCTTGAAGCAAACAAAGTCCTTTCTTTGCAGGCGAGTTCACTCGGTGAACGGGGGGTCCGCCGGGTGAACCGCCCGTACTGGGGCGATCCTTCGCGTCCGGAGGGTGCTCGCCGAGGGTTCCGGTGAGGACGCGCGGCGGCCGTGCCCGGCCCCGGGCGCCTCGCGGTCCTATCGTGGCGGGGTACGGGCACCCCACGACCGAGGAGAGCGCATGAACGGCACTCCGGCCCGCGTCGTCGAGGCGGCGTTCCGCCACTACCGGGCGGGGGACCGGGAGGCCGCGCTCCCGCTCTACGCCGACGACTTCACCTTCACCAGCCCGCAGGACGACCACATCGGCAAGGCGGCCTTCTTCGAGCGCTGCTTCCCCACCGCCGACCGCTTCGTCGAGCAGCGCATCCTGCATCTGGTCCCGGCCGACGAGGAGTCGGTGTTCGTGCAGTACGAGTACGAGCCGGCCACCGGCGGCCGGTACCGCAACGTCGAGGCCATCACCGTGCGGGACGGCCTCATCCACGAGGTCCAGGTCTTCTTCGGCGGCCGTGTCTGACCGGCCGCGCGGCCACCCGGCTCACGCCCTGCGGCGGCCGCCCGCTCACTCCATCGGTGTCCAGGGCTGTCGCGCTTATCGGACGCCTGGTCGCCCCCGGCATGCCCCGCCGCCAGGTGTGCGACAACCGTCGCCGACCACGGTGATCGTTCCTTGCCGGACCGGGCGGTGGGACGGCGGCGCCGAACCCGCCGCCGTCCTGCGGAGTCCGTCCCGGCGCCACGCCCGGCGGCCTACTGCTGCCGGTACGAGTACACCGTCGTCGCCACCGCGCACACGCCCGGCGCGATCACCTCCGCGCGCAGGGTGCCGGTGCCCGGGTCGTAGTCGACGCCCTCGGCCTCGAACGTGCCCGTGCACAGGCTCTTCTGCGGCACCCCGAACAGGCTGCTCACCGCGCCGGTCACCGGCCTGCCGTCGAGCGGGTGCGGCAGGTCGACCTGGAGCAGCGGCCTGCTCTCGGGGAACAGCTCGCGCGAGGCGTCGTCCGAGGCGCACACCAGGCGGGTGGCGGTGACGAAGTCGCAGCCCTGGATGGACCGGACCGGCTTGTCCAGGCTGATCTGCCCGGCCTGCGCCAGTGTGCCGCCGGTCCTCGGCGTGGCCGGGTTCAGCAGGGGCGCCGGGAACACCTGGAGCCGGCTCTGGTCGCCCCACTCGCCCGACACCAGCCACTGCCCGTCGGGCGAGACGGCGGCGAAGGAGTTGTTGACCTTCTCGCCCGGATCCAGCGGGTGCACGTAGTCGTACCGCTTCCCGCCCGGCGTGGTCACCGCGTACATCTTCGACGTGGCCGTGTCGGCGCCCTGGTAGGCGTCGAAGACGTAGCCGCGCGCGATGTCCGGGTCGCCCACGTGGTTCCAGCCCTTGATCCGCAGGTCGAGCGGGATGTCCAGCAGGCCGCGGTGCAGCAGCGAGCCGTCGGCCCGGCTCGCGAGGCCCTGGCCGCCGCCCAGGGTGTCGGTGTACGACGTGCCGGTCGCCGCCCACCGGGTCGGCTCGGACGCCGAGGCGCCGGGGGCGGCGCACACGAGCGCGCCCACCAGGGCGGTGAGCGCGGCGAGTTGACGCTTCATCGGGCTCCTGTCATGTATATGCAGATGGAGCTCGAATAGAACCACGTGCCCGCCCGGCGCACCCCGGTGTCGGTGGTTCATGACCGAATGCACACCGCCGGGTCGCGAGGCGTTCGCCGTGCGGTACCGCCGGCGGCCGTCTGATGCGGCTCGGCGGGCCGGGCCCTGATGACCGCCGGCTGCGGACCGGCGGGGGCCGTCGCCGGAGCCGGGGCGGCCGCCCGCAGCAGGATCCGGGGCGCGCAGACCTCCGTGCCGCGCGGCGCCCAGGGCTCGTCCTCGGCCGTCGTCACCCGCAGCGTCAGCCACACCTCGCCGCCGTCCCCCGGCGGCGGGAGCGGCAGCGGCAGCGGTACGGCCGCGGTCTCGCCCGGCCGCAGATCCGGCAGCTCGGCCGGCGCGGTCAGCGCCCGGCCGTCGCCCAGGGACAGTTCCCAGGTCGCCGCCAGCCCGCCGAGGCCACGGAACCGCCGGTGGTTCGTGAGGACGATGCCCTCGTGCCGGTAGTACCCGATACGGACCTCGGCCGCGCCCTCCCGGCGTCGGTGGGGGCCCGCCGGGTACGCCCGGCGACGACCGGGTGCGGCGGCGACGCCGTCGTACGGTCCGGCGCACGCGAGCCCGGCCGCTCTTCCCTCGCTCACGTGCCGCAGCATCGCGGGATCCCGGAACTCCCGGATGAAGCCGCCCTGAAGACGCGGCGTGGACTCGGTGGCGGCGCGGTGGTGCCCGGCCCGCGGGCGGGCGGTCGCCAAGGAGCGGGCACCGGTGTGATGCAAGATGACGCATGGCGTTCAGGGTGTCCGCCGGGAAGGGTGCAGGGGTGAAGCTGACGATTCTGGGCGGCGGCGGGTTCCGGGTGCCGCTCGTGTACGGCGCGCTGCTGACCGACCGCGGCGAGGGACGGGTCACCGAGGTCGTCCTGCACGACCTGGACGAGGGCCGGCTGCGCGCGGTGACCCGTGTCCTGGCCGAACAGGCCGCCGGAGTCCCCGAGGCCCCCCGGGTGACCGCCACCACCGACCTCGACGAGGCGCTGCGCGGCGCCCGCTTCGTCTTCTCCGCGATCCGCGTCGGCGGACTGGACGGCCGGGCGCAGGACGAGCGGGTGGCGCTCGCCGAGGGCGTGCTCGGGCAGGAGACGGTCGGCGCGGGCGGGATCGCCTACGGCCTGCGGACCGTTCCCGTCGCGGTCGACATCGCCCGCCGTGTGGCCCGCCTCGCACCCGATGCCTGGGTCATCAACTTCACCAACCCGGCCGGCCTGGTCACCGAGGCCATGGCCGGGCACCTCGGCGACCGCGTCATCGGCATCTGCGACTCCCCGGTCGGCCTCGGCCGCCGCATCGCCCGCGTCCTCGGTGCCGACCCGGAGGAGGCGTTCGTCGACTACGTCGGCCTCAACCACCTCGGCTGGGTCCGCGGCCTGCGCGTCGCCGGACGCGACGAACTGCCCCGTCTGCTCGGCGATCCCGCGCTGCTCGGCTCCTTCGAGGAGGGCAGGCTCTTCGGTGCCGACTGGCTGCGGTCCCTGGGCGCCGTCCCCAACGAGTACCTGCACTACTACTACTTCAACCGGGAGACCGTCCGCGCCTACCAGGAGGCCGAGCGGACCCGGGGCGCCTTCCTGCGCGACCAGCAGGCCCGCTTCTACGAGGAGGCCCGGCGCACGGACGGCTCCGCCCTGGCGGCGTGGGAGCGTACCCGGGCCGAGCGCGAGGCCACCTACATGGCGGAGAACCGCGAGACGGCGGGCGCCGGGGAGCGGGAGGCCGACGACCTCTCCGGCGGCTACGAGAAGGTGGCCCTGGCCCTGATGCGGGCGATCGCCCGGAACGAGCGGACGACGCTGGTCCTGAACGTGCAGAACCGCGGCACCCTCGCCGCGCTCGACGCCGCCGCCGTCATCGAGGTCCCCTGCCTGGTCGACGCCAACGGGGCGCATCCGGTCGCGGTCGACCCGCTGCCCGGGCACGCGACCGGGCTGGTCTGCGCGGTCAAGGCGGTGGAGCGCGAGGTGCTCTCCGCCGCCGCGTCCGGATCCCGTACGACGGCGGTGAAGGCCTTCGCGCTGCACCCGCTGGTCGACTCCGTGACCGTCGCCCGCCGGCTGGTCGAGGGGTACACCGCGGTCCACCCGGGTCTCGCGTACCTCAAGTAGGCGGGCGGTCAGCCCCAGGTTCTGCGGGTGCAGTCGCGGGGCACCTTGACGTCGTGGTCGCCGGCGAGCCGGTCGATCTCCCCCGGAAGGGGGCGGCGATGTCCCACTGGCGGTCGAGCACGTCGAGGGCGGCGGAGTTCCACGCGTTGACGATCCAGTTCGGCCGCCTCGCGCCGGGCTCGCCGCCGGGCAGTCCGGACATCGTCACCACGAATGTCCTCAGTTTTCACCGCCGAGCCGGTGCCCGCGCCGGGTCCGTGCCCCGCGCGGGCCCTCGGGAAGGTGCGCCGGGCTACAGCGGCAGGACCTCCGCCGCCGAAGCCGGAGCCTGTACGGGCAGCGGGACCGGCAGCACGACCTCGGGGGACTCCGTCCGCTGCCGCGGAAGCGCCGCGGGCAGCAGCGGGCGCGGCCCGGACACCACCGTGTAGTCCTGCCCGAGGAACGGCGGCTCGACGACCCCGGGGTCCTCGCCCAGCGCCAACTGCACAGCGGCCCAGGGGGCGTTCACCCCGCAGAGCGACAGCTGGTGCAGCCCGCCGGCGGGCCGGGTGTTGATGTCGAGCAGCACCGGGCGGTCGCCGAACATGCGGAACTGGATGTTGGACAGGTAGTGGAGCCCGAAGCCCCCGGCGATCAGCCGGGCGGGCGCCAGCCAGCGCTCGTCCAGGGTGAAGCCCCGGCGGCGGCCGTTCTTCGTCCGGCCCACCGCGAGCCGCACCCGGTTGTCCGGCCCGGTGAGGCAGTCGACCGAGACCTCCGGCTGCTCCAGGCGCGGCATCACCAGCCAGTCCACCGGTTCCTCGGCCCGCCGCAGCGCCTCGACGACGAGGTCGAGCTGCACGTACGGACCGGGGAAACCTTCGAGGTGGGCCAGCGAGAAGGGGGCCCGGGTGACCACCCGGAAGCCGACCCCGCCCGCGCCCGCAGCCGGCTTGAAGCACGCCTTGTGCCCGGCGGCCTCCAACTCCTCCACGGCGGCCACGAGTTCGTCCGCCGTGCGCACCCGCCACCACGGCGGCACCGGAACGCCCACCGAGCGCACCGCCTCGTACGCGGTGGCCTTGTCCTCGAACACGGCGACCGCCTCGGGCGTCGGCGCGAGCAGGGCCGTGCCCGCCGCCCTGAACTCCGCGCGGTGCGCAACGATCGCGGCCTGGTGCAGCCGGGGCACGAACACGTCGATGCCGCGCCGGACGCACTGGTCGAGGGCGTACTCGACGTACGCGGCGGGGGACAGGCCCACCGGCTCCAGGTCGGCGGTGTCCGCGGCGGCCAGCACGGGGGAGTCGGCGTCGGCGTGCGTGGCATGGATCTCGACCGCGCGATCGCTGGGATTCCTGCGCAGCTGATCCATGAAGAAGACGTTCTCCGCGTACGTGCGGTTGAGCCAGACGCGTACGCGAGAGAACATCCAGGCCGCCTTTCAGGGTGTGCGGGCAGGGCTCGGCGGCCCGTGCCCGGGCAGGAGGGAGGAAGGGACACCAAGCGGCCCTGCGTGAAGGGAGATGAGGGGCTTCGGTGTTGGGGCGATCATACGGCTTTCAACGGGCCGCGCGTGCCACGCGGATGTTACGGATTGGCGGTGACCGTCCACCGGCTTTCCGTGTCCGACCCGGGGCGCGCCGCCGCCCCCGGGGAACGCCCGCCGGCCCCACCGGCCGAGGCCCCGACACGAGGCCGGGAGGCCACTTGTCCCCCGGTCCCGGTATGTGTTCTTGTGGAGCCGGCGAGCCGATCATCAAAGGGGGCCGGGAGTGGAGTCGACGGCCGGGGCCGGACAGCTGCTGGCCATCAGCGACCTGCACATCACCTATGCGGAGAACCGCGCCCTGGTCGAGGGGATGCGTCCGGGCAGCGACGAGGACTGGCTCATCGTCGCCGGTGACATCGCGGAGACGGTCGCCGACATCCGCTGGACCCTCGCCACGCTCGCGGGCCGTTTCCGCAAGGTGCTGTGGGCGCCCGGCAACCACGACCTGTGGACCCACCCCCGGGACACCGTCACCCTGCGCGGAGTCGCCCGCTACGAGCACCTGGTCGAGGTCTGCCGGGAACTGGGCGTGGTCACACCCGAGGACCCCTACCCGGTGTGGCAGGGCCCCGGCGGCCCGGTCGCCGTCGCCCCGCTGTTCCTGCTCTACGACTACTCGTTCCTGCCCGCCGGCTGCGCCACCAAGGCCGAGGGCCTGGCCTACGCGGAGAGCACCGGCATCGTCTGCAACGACGAGTACCTGCTGCACCCGGACCCCTATCCGACCCGTGACGCGTGGTGCCGGGCACGGGTCGAGGAGACCGAGCGCCGGCTCGCCGCGCTGCCCGACGACCTCCCGACCGTGCTGGCCAACCACTACCCCCTGGACCGGCACCCCACCGAGGTCCTGTGGCACCCCGAGTTCGCCATGTGGTGCGGCACTCGGCTGACCGCCGACTGGCACCGCCGGTTCCGCGTCGCCACCATGGTCTACGGCCATCTGCACATACCCCGCACCACGTGGCACGACGGAGTCCGCTTCACCGAGGTCTCCGTGGGATACCCCCGTGAGTGGCGCAAGCGCCCGGAACCGCCGGGAAGGCTGCGCCGTATCCTGCCTATGGAGGTAGAAGCAGGTGATCCAGGAGCTGCTCCCGGAGTCGGTCGTGGCCGTGGAGGCACACCATGACGACCCGCTGTGGGACGCCCCGCTCTACCCGGAGGAGGCGGCGCTCGTCGCGCGCGCCGTGGACAAGCGGCGCCGCGAGTTCGCCGCCGTACGCGGCTGCGCCCGGCGTGCCATGGAGAAGCTCGGCGTACCGCCCCAGCCCGTCGTCAGCGGCGAGCGGGGCGCCCCGCAGTGGCCCGCCGGTCTCGTCGGCAGCATGACCCACTGCGACGGCTACTGTGCTGCCGCCCTGGTCCGCGCCACCGACCTGGCGTCGCTGGGCATCGACGCCGAACCGAACGGGCCGCTTCCAGAGGGGGTCGGCGCGTCCGTCTTCCTGCCCGCCGAGATCGAGCGGCTCACCCGGCTCGCCCGGCAGCAGCCCGCCGTGCACTGGGACCGGATCCTGTTCAGCGCCAAGGAGTCGGTCTACAAGGCCTGGTACCCCCTCACCCGTAAGTGGCTGGACTTCTCCGAGGCCGACATCACCCTGCACCCGGGCCCCGACGGGGCCGCGGCCGGCACCCTGCGCGCCGAACTCCTCGTCCCCGGCCCCCGGGTCGGCGACCGCCGGCTCCAGGCCTTCGAGGGCCGCTGGGCCGTACGGGCCTCCGTGGTGACCACCTCGGTCGTCGTACCGCACTGACGGGGCGGCCCCCGTCCCCGACGAGAGGCGGCCGCCGCCGGCGCGCCACGCCGCGCGGGACGACGACGGCCGCCCGGCCCCGAGGCGGCGGTCAGGCGTTCGGGCACCACTCCTGCAGCAGCCGGAAGAACTCCGTCTCGTTGCCCGCCAGTCCCGCACGCTCCAGCGCCGCGTCCGCCTCGGCGAGCACGACGGGCGGGACGACGACCGGCCGGGCGCCGTCCGGTGGTCCGTCGAAGGATGCGCGCACCGTGTGCAGCAGCCGCAGATAGGCCTGGACGGCGGTGCGCTCACGGTCGGTCAGTACGGCGGTGGGCATCGGTCGGCTCTCCCCGAATAGGCGTCACGGTCGCGCGCCCGGCGGGCGCACACCTCCAGCTTGCCGCCCACCACTGACAACGCCGCCCGGCCCCGCCCCGGTTCGCCCGCTTGGCGGGGTGGAACCGCACCCCGCCGGGGGCGCCGGCCGCCCGGTCAGCCCTCGGGCCGCTTGACGCTCTCCAGGAGCATGTCCAGCCACTCGGCGACCTTGTCGCGGTGCTGGTCGGTGGGCAACTGCGCGGCCCGCCAGGCGATTCCGCGCACGCCGTGGTCCTGCAGCAGCCGCTCCAGCGGGTCCTCGGCGGCCGCGGCCGCGGCCCGCTCGCGGTCGGCGAGCTTCTGCAGCAGCTCCTGCTCGGTGCGCTGGAGCGCGCCCGCGAGCGCCTCCGGGTCCTCGGCGGTGAGGAAGCCCGCGTGCACCCGGAAGAACCGCTGCAGCGCGTCGCAGTGCTCCATGGTGGGCCGCCGGTCGCCGTTGATGAGGGCGCCGGCCTGCTGCCGGGACATGCCCGCGCCGTCGGCGATCTCCTGCTGGGTGTACCTGCGGCCGTTGGGCTTCAGCCGACTTCGCCGCAGCAGGTCCAGGCGCTGCAGGAACCGTGCCTGCACGTCCGGTTCGCCCGCGGGCCGGCCGCTCAGCAGGGCCTTGACCACCGGCTCGGGGACCCCACAGGAGACCGAGAGCCGGGCGACGTCGAAGACCTCGGCGTGCGATACGCCGAGCCGCTCGGCGAGCGCGGTGACGCGGGCGACGACGGCCGGCAGCTGGGCGGTCGCCGCGGCGTCCGGATCCTCGTAGCCATCCGTCACCGACAGAACTCCTACGTCTCTCGGGGGCAACAGGTGCGTCCGTGCTTCCCGCATGCTCGGTACCAGGACCGGCGGTCGCCGTGAACTTCCCGGAGAGTAGCCGGTGCCTCGAACTCACATCCAGGTGTCGCCACAACTGTGGCGAATTTCAGCCGTCAACCGGCATGAAATGCCACGATAGTTGACACCGATCGTGGCGGGGAAGCAGGATCGCATCGCCGCGTGAAGGCCGCAGAGGCAAGAGGGGTGACCTCCCGATGGCACATCAGGCAGGAGGGCAGCGGCCGGCACCGCGGCCCGTCCCCGAGACCTCCGAGACCCAGGCGTACCTGCAGGACTACGCCGCGCTGCTGGACTCCGTCCTGTCTCCGTCCCTGGTCGTCGACCACCGCTGGGACGTGGTCATGGCCAACGGCGCGTTCGAGACACTCTTCCGGGGTGTGCGGCCGCATCCGACGGCCATGCCCGTGGAGAACTTCCTGCGGTTCGTCCTGTTCCATCCTGACGCGGGGCATGTCCTCGGCGACCACGAGGCGGGGTGGTGCCTGCCGATGCTGGCCCATCTGAAGGGCGCCCTCGAGCGGTACGGCCACGACCCCGAACTCCAGGCGGTCCGCCGGGACATCGCCCAGGACCCGATCATGGAGGCCGCCTACCGGCAGGGGCTGCCGTACTGGATCCACGCCGTGGGCGAGGCCGCGACCCGGCTCGACGGGGCCGTACGGCTGCTGCTGCACCCCGACCCGCGCCGCGGTACCACCGAGTGCCGCGTCGTCGACGAGACCCCGGGGACCCTGCGTGAGCTGGGCTATCTGCGCCTGACGATGGTCCTGCGCGACCCCCGCCGCCCCGCCGCCCCGACCCGCCGCCCCCGCCGTCCCCGGGACACCCCGGGCCACCTGACGGTCGTACCGCCACCCGAGGACTGACACGGGCGACCACCGTCCGGGAGCGGGGCCCGGGCACGAGCGCGAGGCCTTTGCCCCGGCCGCCGTCGAGGGAGCGCCACCGGGCCGCGGCCTGAACGAGGGCACCCGAGGAGCGTCCGCGGGGCGCGCGGCCCGAGTGAGGGCGCCCGAGGAGCGCCCCTGGGGGGTGTGGGCGCCTGAGGGCCGGCGTCCGAGACCGGGGAGGCTGAAGCTGAGCCGCTTTCGGCCGCCTACACCACCGCCCTGCCGTCAGCCAACCCCGTGCCCCCGCTCCGGCTCTCGCCGCGGCTCCGCTTACGCAAACAGCTTGCGTAACTTGCGCTACGCTTGCGTGCATGACGCGACGACTTGCGGAAGTGGCGAAGAAGGTCGGGGTCAGTGAGGCCACGGTCAGCCGGGTGCTCAACGGGAAGCCCGGGGTGTCCGATGCCACGCGGCAGGCGGTGCTGACGGCCCTGGACGTGCTCGGCTACGAGCGCCCCACCCAGCTGCGCGGGGAGCGCGCCCGGCTCGTCGGCCTGGTCCTTCCGGAGCTGCAGAACCCCATCTTCCCGGCGTTCGCCGAGGTCATCGGCGGCGCGCTCGCCCAGCTGGGCCTCACCCCGGTGCTGTGCACGCAGACCAAGGGCGGGGTCTCGGAGGCGGACTACGTCGAGCTGCTGCTGCAACAGCAGGTCTCCGGTGTCGTCTTCGCCGGCGGCCTCTACGCCCAGGCCGACGCCCCGCACGACCACTACCGGCAGCTCGCCGAGCGCAACATCCCCGTCGTGCTGGTGAACGCGGCCATCGAACACCTCGGCTTCCCGGGCGTGTCCTGCGACGACGCGGTCGCCGTCGAACAGGCCTGGCGGCACCTGGCCTCCCTCGGCCACGAGCGCATCGGCCTGGTGCTCGGCCCCGGCGACCACGTGCCCTCGGCGCGCAAGCTGGTCGCGGCCCGGGCCATCGCCGGCGACCTGCCCGAGGAGTTCGTCGCGCGGGCCATCTTCTCCATCGAGGGCGGTCACGCCGCCGCCTCCCGGCTGATCGACCGGGGTGTCACCGGCATCATCTGCGCCAGCGACCCCCTCGCCCTCGGCGCGGTGCGGGCCGCCCGGCGCAAGGGACTCGGCGTCCCGGGGCGGATCTCCGTCGTCGGCTACGACGACTCCGCGTTCATGAACTGCACCGAACCCCCGCTCACCACCGTGCGCCAGCCGATCGAGGCCATGGGCCGCGCGGCCGTGGAACTGCTGAACGTGCAGATCGGAGGCGCCGCCGTACCCGCCGAGGAGCTTCTGTTCGAGCCGGAGCTGGTGGTCCGCGGCTCGACGGCGCAAGCGCCGCGCGACTGAGATCCAAGAGATCCGAACTGCTGTCGAGTAATTACAGATTTCGCGCGATATCTTGCGGAGGGATGTCGGCGGTGCTTGAGTGTGCGGCGCCCACCGCTCCTGCCACGAGTGCCATGAGGGGTCCACCGATGACACGCACCGGGTTCCGCCGTACCTTCGTCGCGATCGGCGTCTGTTCCTCCCTCGCCCTCGCCGCCACCGCCTGCGGTTCGGGCGGCGACGGCGCGGCGGGCGGCAAGACCCGCATCACCGTCAACTGCGAGCCGCCGAAGAGCGCCAAGACCGACCGGAAGTTCTTCGAGGAGGACGTCGCCTCCTTCGAGAGGCAGCACCCGGACGTCGACGTCGTCGCGCACGACGCCTTCCCCTGCCAGGACCCGAAGACCTTCGACGCCAAGCTCGCCGGCGGCCAGATGGAGGACGTGTTCTACACGTACTTCACCGACGCCAGGCACGTGGTGGACGTCAACCAGGCCGCCGATCTCACGCCGTACCTCAAGGATCTCAAGAGTTACGACACCATCCAGCAGCAGCTGAGGGACATCTACACCGTCGACGGCAAGGTCTACGGCATCCCGCGCACGGGCTACTCCATGGGCCTGATCTACAACCGCAAGCTGTTCCAGAAGGCCGGCCTCGACCCCGACAGGCCCCCGGCGACCTGGGACGAGGTCCGCGCCGACGCCAAGCGGATCGCCGCGCTCGGCGACGGCACCGTCGGATACGCCGACTACAGCGCCCAGAACCAGGGCGGCTGGCACTTCACCGCCGAGCTGTACTCGCAGGGCGGCGACGTGGTCGGTGCCGACGGCAAGAAGGCGACGATCGACACCCCCCAGGGCCGTGCCGTCCTGCAGAACCTCCACGACATGCGGTGGACCGACGACTCCATGGGCAGCAAGCAGCTTCTCGTCATCAACGACGTGCAGCAGATGATGGGCGCGGGCAAGCTCGGCATGTACCTCTCCGCCCCGGACAACATCCCGATCCTGGTCAAGGAGAAGGGCGCGAACTACGACGACATCGCCATCGGCCCCATGCCCGGCGGCCAGGGCACCCTCATCGGCGGCGACGGCTACATGTTCGACAGGCACGACACGCCCGCCCAGATACGGGCCGGCCTGAAGTGGCTCGACCACATGTTCCTCACCCCCGGCTCCGGCTTCCTCGGCGACTACGCCCGGGCCAAGAAGAACGACGCCCCCGTCGGACTGCCCGAGCCGCGTCTGTTCACCGGCGCCGCCGACGCCAGGGACCAGCAGGTCAAGAAGGCCAACGCCAATGTGCCGGTGGAGAACTACCAGGCCTTCCTCGACGGCAACCAGAAGCTGCGGATGAAGATCGAGCCGACCGACGCCCAGCAGCTCTACTCCGTCCTCGACGGCACCGTGTCCGCCGTCCTCACCAAGAAGGACGCCGACATCGACCAGCTCCTCAAGGACGCGTCCGGCAAGATCGACAGCATCCTGGCCCGGGGCTGACCGCCATGACGAAGACGGCCGAGCGGCAGTCCCCGGCGACGGCCGCCGTCCACCCGGTCCCGGCGCCGCCCCCGGCAGGGGACCGGAGGCGGCGCCGCCTCCTCGACCAGGCCCGCGCCTACGCCTTCCTCCTCGGCGCCCTGATCTGCTTCGCCCTGTTCTCCTGGTACCCGGCGATCCGCGCGGTCGTGATCGCCTTCCAGAAGTACACGCCCGGCTCGCCGCCCCAGTGGGTCGGCACCGCCAACTTCACCCGCGTCCTGCACGACCCGGAGTTCTCGGCGGCCTGGCGCAACACCCTGTACTTCACCCTGCTGGCCCTGCTCATCGGGTTCGCGATCCCCTTCGTCCTCGCGCTCGTCCTCAACGAACTGCGGCACGCGAAGGCCTTCTTCCGGGTCGTGGTCTACCTGCCGGTGATGATCCCGCCGGTGGTCAGCGCGCTGCTGTGGAAGTGGTTCTACGACCCCGGAGCCGGCCTCGCCAACGAGGCGCTGCGCCTGCTCCACCTGCCCACCTCGAACTGGTCCAACGGCACCGACACCGCGCTGGTGTCCCTGGTGATCGTGGCGACCTGGGCCAACATGGGCGGCACCGTCCTCGTCTACCTGGCCGCGCTCCAGTCCATCCCCGGAGAGCTGTACGAGGCGGCCGAACTGGACGGCGCGAACCTGCTCCAGCGTGTCCGGCACGTCACGGTCCCGCAGACCCGGTTCGTGATCCTGATGCTGATGCTCCTCCAGATCATCGCCACCATGCAGGTGTTCACCGAACCGTTCGTCATCACCGGCGGCGGCCCCGAGAACGCCACCGTCACCGTCCTCTACCTCATCTACAAGTACGCCTTCCTCTACAACGACTTCGGCGGCGCCTGCGCCCTGAGCGTGATGCTCCTGGTCCTGCTCGGCGCCTTCTCCGCCGTCTACCTGCGGCTCACCCGCTCCGAGGGGGACGCATGAGCGCCACCCGCACCCTGATCTCCCCGGCCACCCTCGCCCGCCCCCGCGGCAGGGCGATCTACTGGACGGTGTTCACGGCCGTCGTCGTTCTCTTCGCGCTCGCGTTCCTCTTCCCCGTCTACTGGATGGTGACCGGGGCGATGAAGTCCCCGGACGAGGTGGCCCGCACCCCGCCCACACTCGTCCCGCGGCACTGGCACCTCGGTGGCTACACCGACGCCTGGGACCTGATGCAGCTCCCGGAGCACCTGTGGAACACGCTCGTCCAGGCGGCCGGCGCGTGGGCGTTCCAACTGGTCTTCTGCACGGCCGCGGCCTACGCCCTGTCCAGGCTGAGACCGGCCTTCGGCAAGGTGGTCCTCGGCGGCATCCTCGCCACCCTGATGGTGCCGGCGCAGGCGCTCGTCGTCCCCAAGTACCTGACGGTCGCCGACCTGCCGCTGCTCCACACCAGCCTGCTCAACGACCCCCTCGGTATCTGGCTCCCCGCCGTCGCCAACGCCTTCAACCTCTATCTGCTCAAGCGGTTCTTCGACCAGCTGCCCCGCGACGTGCTGGAGGCCGCAGAGATCGACGGCGCCGGCAAGCTGCGCATCCTGTGGTCGGTCGTGCTGCCCATGTCCCGGCCGGTGCTCGGCGTCGTGTCGATCTTCGCGCTGGTCGCCGTCTGGCAGGACTTCCTGTGGCCGCTGATGGTCTTCTCCGACACCGACGAGCAGCCGATCAGCGTGGCCCTGGTCCAGCTGTCGCAGAACATCCAGCTCACCGTGCTCATCGCCGCGATGGTGATCGCCAGCATCCCGATGGTGGCGCTGTTCCTCGTCTTCCAGCGGCACATCATCGCCGGGATCAGCGCGGGCAGCACCAAGGGCTGACGCCGACTCCCGTCTACAGAAAGGGAAGCCCAGTGGGACAGCCCACCCCTGACCGGAACGACCCCGACTGGTGGCGCTCCGCCGTCATCTACCAGGTGTACGTCCGCAGCTTCGCGGACGGCGACGGAGACGGCACCGGCGACCTCGCGGGCGTCCGTGCCCGGCTGCCGTACCTGGCCGAACTCGGCGTGGACGCCCTGTGGTTCAACCCCTGGTACCTGTCGCCGATGAAGGACGGCGGGTACGACGTCGCCGACTACCGGGCGATCGACCCGGCGTTCGGCACCCTCGCCGAGGCGGAGAAGCTCATCGCCGAGGCGCGGGAACTGGGCATCCGCACCATCGTCGACATCGTGCCCAACCACGTCTCCGACCGGCACCCCTGGTTCCGGGCCGCCCTCGCCGCCGGGCCCGGGAGCCCGGAGCGGGAGCTGTTCCACTTCCGGCCCGGGCGCGGACCGCGGGGCGAACTCCCGCCGAACGACTGGCCCTCGCAGTTCGCCGGCTCCACCGAGCCGGTGTGGACCCGGCTGTCCGACGGCGACTGGTACCTGCATCTGTTCACCCCCGAGCAGCCGGACCTCAACTGGGCCCACCCTGCCGTCCGCCAGGAGCACGAGGACATCCTGCGCTTCTGGTTCGAGCGGGGCGTCGCGGGCGTCCGCATCGACTCGGCCGCCCTGCTCGCCAAGGACCCGGACCTGCCCGACCTGGCCACGGACCCGCGGCCGCACCCGTTCGTCGACCGCGACGAGCTCCACGACGTCTACCGCTCCTGGCGTGCCGTGGCCGACGTCTACGACGGCGTGTTCGTCGGCGAGGTCTGGCTCCCCGACGCCGAGCGCTTCGCCCGCTACCTGCGCCCCGACGAGCTGCACACGGCCTTCAACTTCTCGTTCCTGTCCTGCCCCTGGGACGCCGCGCGGCTGCGCGCGTCGATCGACACCACCCTCGCCGAGCACGCCCCGGTCGGCGCCCCGGCCACCTGGGTGCTGTGCAACCACGACGTCACCCGCACGGTCACCCGGTACGGCCGCGAGGACACCGCCTTCGACTTCGCCACCAAGGCCTTCGGCACCCCGACCGACCTGGCGCGCGGCACCCGCAGGGCACGGGCGGCCTGCCTGCTCTCCCTGGCGCTGCCCGGCTCGGTGTACCTCTACCAGGGCGAGGAACTGGGCCTGCCCGAGGTGGAGATCCCGGCCGGGCGCATCCAGGATCCGATGTTCCTCCGCTCGCGGGGCGCGGACCCCGGCCGGGACGGCTGCCGGGTACCGCTGCCCTGGGCCGCCGGGATGCCGTACGCGGGATTCGGCTCGCGCGAGGAGCCGTGGCTGCCGCAGCCGGTGGACTGGCCCGCGTACGCGGTCGACCGCCAGCGGTACGACCCCCGGTCGATGCTCACCCTGTACCGCGGGGCGATCGCCCTGCGCCCGGTGTTCGGCGACTCCCCGCTGACCTGGCTCCCGGCTCCC
The DNA here is from genome assembly GCF_055605965.1 of Streptomyces sp. NPDC037126. Lineage (NCBI taxonomy): Bacteria > Bacillati > Actinomycetota > Actinomycetes > Kitasatosporales > Streptomycetaceae > Streptomyces > Streptomyces sp. NPDC037126. Next base: position 617,465 of record NZ_JBVJTD010000002.1, on the reverse strand, counting down.
GACGGCGTCCTCGCCTTCTCCCGCGCGGAGGGGGTGATGTGCGTGGTCAACCTCGCGCCCGCGCCCGCCCGACTGCCCGCGCACTCCCGGCTCCTGCTGAGCAGCGGCCCGCTGGACGACGCGGGCCGGCTGCCGCAGGACACGGCGGCCTGGCTGCACGCCTGAGCCGCCTCGCACCGCTGTCCCACGCACCCCCACCACGAAGGGATCAGCCCATGTACGCCGGTACGCACAGAAGTGTCAGGAGCATGCCAGCATTGGGGGCGGCGGTCGTCGCCCTCGCCGCGGGCACGCTCGTCGCCGTCGCCCCCGCCGCCCACGCGGCGCCCCCCGGCGCCTCCCTCCCCTTCACCTCGGTGGAGGCGGAGTCGGCGACGACCAGCGGCACGAAGATCGGCCCCGACTACACCCAGGGCACCCTCGCCTCGGAGGCCTCCGGCCGCCAGGCGGTCCGGCTGACCTCGGGGCAGCGCGTGGAGTTCACCGTGCCGCGCGTGGCCGACGCGGTGAACCTCTCCTACAGCGTCCCCGACGGCCAGTCCGGCTCGCTCGACGTCTACGTCAACGGCATCCGGCTGAGCAGGACCCTTCCGGTGACGTCCAGGTACTCGTACGTCGACACCGGCTGGATCACCGGCAGCAGGACGCACCACTTCTTCGACGACGCCCGGCTGCTGCTGGGCCAGAACGTCCAGGCCGGTGACAAGGTCGCGTTCGTGGCGACCAATGTCCAGGTCACCGTGGACGTCGCCGACTTCGAGCAGGTCGCCGCGGCCGCCGCACAGCCGGCCGGTTCGGTGTCCGTCGTCTCCAAGGGCGCCGACCCGAGCGGCGGCGGCGACTCCACGCAGGCCTTCCGGGACGCCGTCGCCGCGGCCCAGGGCGGCACGGTCTGGATCCCGCCGGGCGACTACCGGCTCACCTCCTCCCTCAACGGTGTGCAGAACGTGACCCTGCAGGGCGCGGGCAGCTGGTACTCGGTCGTCCACACCTCCCGGTTCGTCGACCAGTCCGGTTCCTCGGGGAACGTCCACATCAAGGACTTCGCGGTCATCGGCGAGGTCACCGAACGCGTCGACTCCAGCCCGGACAACTTCGTCAACGGCTCCCTGGGGCCGAACTCCTCGGTCTCCGGCATGTGGATCCAGCACATGAAGTGCGGGATGTGGCTGACCGGCACCAACGACAACCTCGTCGTCGAGAACAACCGCATCCTCGACACCACCGCCGACGGCATCAACCTCAACGGCACCGCCAAGGGCGTCCGCGTCCGCGACAACTTCCTGCGCAACCAGGGCGACGACTCCCTGGCCATGTGGTCGCTGTACTCCCCGGACACCGACTCCAGCTTCGAGAACAACACCGTCTCGCAGCCCAACCTCGCCAACGGCATCGCCATCTACGGCGGCACCGACATCACCGTGCGCGACAACCTGGTCTCGGACACCAACGCCCTCGGCAGCGGCATCGCGATCTCCAACCAGAAGTTCATGGACCCCTTCTCCCCGCTGTCCGGCACCATCACCGTCGCCGGCAACACGCTGGTGCGCGCCGGCGCGATGAACCCCAACTGGAACCATCCGATGGGCGCCCTGCGCGTCGACTCCTACGACAGCGCGATCAACGCGACCGTGAACATCACCGACACGACGATCACGGACAGCCCCTACAGCGCCTTCGAGTTCGTCTCCGGCGGCGGGCAGGGGTACCCCGTCCGCAACGTCACCGTGGACGGCGCGACCGTGCGAGGCACCGGCACGGTCGTCGTCCAGGCCGAGGCGCAGGGCGCGGCCACCTTCAGGAACGTCACGGCCACGGGCGTCGGATCCGCCGGCGTCTACAACTGCCCCTACCCGGCGACCTCCGGCTCCTTCGCGCTCACCGACGGCGGCGGCAACTCCGGCTGGTCCAGCACCTGGTCTGACTGCTCCACCTGGCCCCAGCCCGGCCAGGGCAACCCGGAACCCGACCCGAACCGCAACCTCGCCAAGGGCCGTCCGGCCACCGCGACCGGCTCGCAGGACGTCTACACGCCCGGCAAAGCGGTCGACGGCGACGCGAACTCCTACTGGGAGTCCACCAACAACGCCTTCCCGCAGTCCCTGACGGTCGACCTCGGCTCCTCCTACGCCGTGCGCCGGCTGGTGCTGAAGCTGCCGCCCTCCTCGGCCTGGGGCGCCCGCACCCAGACCGTCACCGTGCTCGGCAGCACCGACGGCTCGACCTACTCCACCGTCGCCGGCTCCCAGGGCTACCGCTTCGACCCGGCCACCGGCAACACCGCCACCGTGTCACTGCCGGGCGGCACGAACCTGCGTTACCTGCGCCTGACGGTCAGCGGCAACACGGGCTGGCCGGCAAGGCAGTTCAGCGAGGTGGAGGCCTATCCGGCGAGCTGACACCCGGGGCCCCCTCCGGCGCCCGGCCAAAGGGGGCCACCACGGTCCCGGACCGCAGCAGTACACCAGGGCGCCGTCGCCGGTGCCGTCCAGGACCGCGTCCAGATCGAGCAGGCCGGTCTCGCCCTGCGGGGCGAGGGCGACCCCGTAACGTGATCCCGATGCCCAGGGTCCGCAATGACGACTTCCGCCTGACGGAAGCCCTCCGGCAAAGTCGTCCATGGCCGAATCAGCACCTCACGGACCGCCGGGTTTCACACGGGCGCCACCGGACCCTTCCCTGACGTTTGTCGCTCTTGGAACACTCGCTGCGCGCAGATTCCGTCATCTGACGGCATCACGTACGTCAGGATGAGAGGACCCTCAACCCATGACCGAAGTAAACCGGCGGCGTTTCCTCCAGATAGCGGGCGCCACCACGGCGTTCACGGCGTTGTCCAGCAGCATCCAGCGGGCGGCCGCCCTGCCCGCCCACCACCGGACCGGGTCGGTCGAGGACGTCGAGCACATCGTCGTCCTGATGCAGGAGAACCGTTCCTTCGACCACTACTTCGGCTCGCTCAGAGGAGTCCGGGGCTTCGGCGACCCGCGGCCGGTGACCCAGAACGGCCGCTCGGTCTGGCAGCAGTCCGACGGCAAGAAGGACATCCTGCCCTTCCACCCCGACGCCGACGACCTGGGCCTCGCCTTCATCCAGGACCTCCCGCACGGCTGGAACGACGGCCACGCCGCCTTCGGCAACGGCAGGTACGACAAGTGGGTGCCCGCCAAGTCCTCGACGACGATGGCGTACCTGAACCGGAACGACATCCCGTTCCACTACGCGCTCGCGGACGCCTTCACCATCTGCGACGCCTACCACTGCTCGTTCATCGGCTCCACCGACCCCAACCGCTACTACATGTGGACGGGGCACACCGGCAACGACGGCCAGGGCGGCGGCCCGGTCCTCGGCAACGACGAGGCGGGCTACGGCTGGACCACGTACCCCGAGCGCCTGGAGCGGGCCGGGGTCTCCTGGAAGATCTACCAGGACGTCGGCGACGGCCTGGACGCCGCCGGCGGCTGGGGCTGGATCAACGACGCCTACCGCGGCAACTACGGCGACAACTCGCTCCTCTACTTCAACCAGTACCGCAACGCCCAGCCGGGCGACCCGCTCTACGACAAGGCCCGCACCGGCACCGACGCCAAGAACGGCGAGAGCTTCTTCGACCAGCTGAAGGCCGACGTCAAGGCGGGCAAGCTGCCGCAGGTCTCCTGGGTCGTCGCCCCCGAGGCCTTCACCGAGCACCCCAACTGGCCCGCCAACTACGGCGCCTGGTACGTCTCCCAGGTCCTGGACGCGCTGACGGCCGACCCCGAGGTGTGGAGCAGGACCGCGCTGTTCATCACCTACGACGAGAACGACGGCTTCTTCGACCATGTGGTCCCGCCGTTCCCGCCGGCCTCCGGCGCGCAGGGCAAGTCGACGGTAGACGCCTCGCTCGACGTGTTCAAGGGCGACGGCAGCCACGTCGCCGGCCCCTACGGTCTCGGCCAGCGCGTGCCGATGCTGGTCGTGTCCCCGTGGAGCAAGGGCGGTTACGTCTGCTCCGAGACCCTGGACCACACCTCGATCATCCGGTTCATCGAGCGCCGCTTCGGGGTGCACGAGCCGAACGTCTCGCCGTGGCGGCGTGCCGTGTGCGGCGACCTGACCAGCGCCTTCGACTTCTCCCGCAAGGACACCAAGCCGGTCGCGCTGCCGTCCACGGCGGGCTACCTGCCGCCGGACCACGACCGCCACCCCGACTACGTGCCCAAGCCGCCCGCGAACCCGTCCCTGCCCCGCCAGGAGCGCGGCAGCCGGCCCACCCGCCCGCTGCGGTACGCACCCGCGGTGGACGGTTCGGCGGACACCACGGCGGGCACCTTCACGCTCACGTTCGCCTCGGGGGCGCACGCGGGCGCGGCCTTCCTCGTCACCTCCGGCAACCGCACCGACGGCCCCTGGTCGTACACCACGGAGGCCGGCAAGTCCCTGTCCGACAACTGGAACTCGGTCTACTCGGGGGGCTCCTACGACCTCGCCGTGCACGGCCCCAACGGCTTCCTGCGCGTCTTCAAGGGCGGCAACCGGACGGCCGGTCCCGAGGTGACCGCCCGGCACCGCGGCGAACACGTGGAACTCACCTTCACCAACAAGGGTTCCGGCACGGTGAAGCTGAAGGTCGTGAGCGGCTACGGCGGCGCCCCGGCCACCGTGAGCGTGCGGCCCGGAGCGACCGTGCGGCACCGCGTGGACCTGACGGCGAGCCGGCGCTGGTACGACCTGACGGTCACCTCGGCAGCCGATCCGGCGTTCCTGCGCGGCTTCGCCGGGCACGTCGAGAACGGCCGGGCGGGCGTCAGCGACCCGGCGATCGTGACGGAGTGAACGGGCGATGAGGACCGCTCCGTGCGGACTGGTCAGGTACCGGTCAGATCAGGGTAGTGTGCCCCGGTGACCACGCAATCGAACACTCCCGCAGGCTGGTACCCCGATCCGCACGGGGCGCCCCAGACGCTGCGCTACTGGGACGGCACCCAGTGGACCGAGCACACGAACCCGCAGGCGCAGCAGGCGCCGGCGGCCCAGCAGCCCGCCCCGCAGATCCCGCAGCAGCAGACCGCCGACCCCAGGGTGCGGCGCCAGGTGCAGCAGCAGGCCGGGGTCGCGGCCGGCGGGCCCGGTGGCGGCACCCTGTTCACCGAGCCGGTCCTGGTGGTGAACCAGAAGGCCAAGCTGATCGAGGTGACCAACGAGTACAAGGTCATGGATCAGAACGGCCGGGAGCTCGGCTCGGTCACCGAGGTCGGCCAGGGGGTGCTGAGGAAGATCTTCCGCTTCATCTCCAGCTGGGACCAGTTCATGACCCACAAGCTGGAGATCCGCGACGCCTACGGCCAGCCGCAGCTGCTGCTGACCCGGCCCGCGAAGATCTTCAAGTCCCGGGTGATCGTGACCCGTCCGGACGGCTCGACCGTCGGCGAGATCGTCCAGCAGAACATGATCGGCAAGATCAACTTCGCGATGAACGCGAACGGCCAGCAGGTCGGCGCGATCAAGGCGGAGAACTGGCGGGCGTGGAACTTCGCGATCGTCGACCACGCGGACAACGAGGTGGCCCGGATCACCAAGACCTGGGAAGGCCTCGCCAAGACGCTGTTCACGACCGCGGACAACTACGTCCTGCAGATCCACTACCAGCTGCCCGAGCCGCTGCTGAGCCTCGTGGTGGCGACGGCCCTGACCGTCGACACCGCCCTCAAGCAGGACTCGCGGGGCTGGAACTGAGCCGGCCCGCCACGGGGGCCACGGCAACGGCGGCCGGTGCGCGCGGACTTCGCGCGCACCGGCCGCCGTCCTTTTCGGTCACAGAGCCGTGAGGTGTCCCGGCTGTTCCGGCTGCCGCGGCACCAGTGCCGGTTCCGCCGCCGCCGTGTCCGGTTCCAGGGCCAGCACCGCGGCCACGGGGTGGTCGTCGTCATGGACGTCGTCCGGCTCCGGCGCCGGCGGCACCCGGGTGAGCAGCACCACGCCCCAGGCGGCCAGACCCGCCCCGGCCAGGGCCAGCAGCACTCCGCCGGCGCCGCCCGTCAGGCCCTGTCCGAGCAGCGTGAGCCCGATCAGCGCGGCGGCCACCGGGTTGGCGAGGGTGACCACGGCCAGCGGGGCGCCGAGGCCGCCGCGGTAGGCGGTCTGCGACAGCAGCAGCCCGCCGACGGCGAACGCGGCGACGAGCACGGCGACCACGGGCACCTCGGTGCCGAGCGACGGCCCCGAGCGGTCGGTCGCGGCCACGGTCACCGTCTGGGTGAGCGCCGAGGCGACTCCGGAGGCGAAGCCGGACGCGGTGGCGTGCCGCAGGCCGGGCCGGGCGCCGGGCCGGGAGAGGGTGCCGATGAGGACGGCGGTCGTACCGGCGACCGCGAGTGCCTGAGGCAGGGTGAGCACCCGTGCGGGCGCCGGCCCGGAGGCGGTGACCAGCAGGGCGCCGAGCCCGAGCAGCGTCAGGGCCGTACCGCGCCACTCCGCCGTGCTGACGCGCCGTCCGGCCGCCCGCGCGCCGAGCGGCACGGCCGCGACCAGGGTGAGCGCGCCGAGCGGCTGTACGACGGTCAGCGGACCGTACTTGAGGGCCACCACGTGCAGCAGCGCGGCGGCCGCGTTCAGGCCGACCGCCGACCACCAGGCGCCCGTGCCGAGCAGCCGCAGCAGGCCGGCGTCCGAACTGCGGGCGGCCAGGCGCTCCTGGGCCACGGCGGCCAGCGCGTAGGCGACGGCCGACACCAGCGACAGCGCGACCGCGGCCAGGGTGGCGGTGCTCATCGGCCCGCTCCTGTCAGGACGGGCTCGCGGGGGGCGAGCCGGCCGGTGCCGCGGCCCGCCGTCGCGGCGGTCCGGCGCGGCGGGTGGATGACGGCGAGGGCGGCGCCCAGCATCGCCGTGGCGACGATCGCGTCGAGCCAGTAGTGGTTGGCCGTGCCCACGATCACCAGCAGGGTGACCAGCGGGTGCAGCAGCCACAGCCGGCGCCACCGGGAGCGGGTGGCCGCGATCAGGCCGATCGCCACCATCAGCGCCCAGCCGAAGTGCAGGGAGGGCATCGCCGCGAACTGGTTGGACAGGTGGTCGCTGGACGGCGGGCCGTACACGTCCGGGCCGTAGACCCGGGCGGTGTCCACCAGGCCGGTCCCGGCCAGCATGCGCGGCGGGGCCAGCGGAAACGTGAAGGGCAGCACCAGGGCGGCCGAGGTGACGACCGCGAGCACCCGGCGGGCCCAGACGTAGTGCGCGGGCCGCCTGACGTAGAGCCAGGCCAGGAACGCCAGCGTGGCCGGGAAGTGGACGGTCGCGTAGTAGGTGTTCGCGAGGTGGACGAGGGTGTCGCCGTGCAGCAGTGCGGACTGCACGGCGGTCTCGCGGGGGAGGTGCAGCGCCCGTTCGGCGTGCCATACGCGGTGGGCGTTGCGGAAGGCGTCCGAGGTGTGTCCCGTGGCCAGTTGCCGACCCAGCTTGTAGACCAGGAAGAGCCCGGCGACCAGCAGAAACTCACGTATGAGCGCCGGACGCGCGAGGGCGTCCGGCGCCGTCTCTGCCTCGGCAGGCTCGGTTCGGGCAGTCATCCCCCGGCCCCTTCGCTGACGGTGGTGCGTGTGGTGGTGCGGTCGGGCGCCGGGCGCGGCGGCCCGGAATCCCATCGATACGTCCCCGTACCGATACGCCAGTGTACCGATACGGCTGAGTACCGGTACACTGGCGTATCGATTGATGTGCGACACACTGGGAACAGGGTCGTCGGCCCGGCTCGAGCACTGCCGCAGCGGGCCGCGAGCCGGGGAACCGGCCGGACACGAGGAGAGGAAGCGCCACATGACGTCGCAGGCCGCGGAGGGACCGGAGTCGGTCGTCGCCTCGCGCCGCTCCAAGATCACGCCGGAGCGTGAGCGGGAGTTCTTCGACGCCGTGCTGGAGCAGATCCGCGAGTGCGGCTACGAGTCCGTCACCATGGAGGGCGTCGCCGCCACCACCCGGTGCAGCAAGTCCACGCTCTACCGGCAGTGGAAGACCAAGCCCCAGTTCGTCGCGGCCGCGCTGCGGGCCAGCCGGCGGGTGCGCTTCGCCGGCGTCGACACCGGATCGCTCGCCGAGGACCTGCGCGAGGCCGCCCGGGCCGCCGGCGACTGGTCCGGCAAGGACACCAGGCTGCTCCAGGCGCTCGGGCCCGCGGTGACGGCGGACCACGAACTGGCCCAGGCGCTGCGCGAGGCGCTGGTGTACCCGGAGATCGCCGCGCTGCAGGAGATGCTCGCCCGGGGCGTGGCCCGGGGCGAGGTCCGCGCGGACAATCCGGCTCTGGAGTACGTGCCCGCCATGATGTTCGGCGTGCTGCGCGTCCGGCCGGTGCTCAGCGGCCAGTACGCCGACTCCGACTACCTGGTCCGGTTCGTGGAGGCCACCGTGCTGCCCGCGCTCGGACTGACCTGAGACCCAGGCCGCCGTTCACGGGATGACTGAACGGCGACCTGATCGCGCCGCACCGTGGGGACGGGGGCGGCGCGCACCCCCGGCCGGGTGGGGTTCCTCTTGAGCGGGGGGAACCCCACCCGGCCGAATCACCCGCTCAGACGGTCTGCCCGTCGCCGCCGCCGGACGAGACCTTGATCCCCTTGATGATGTCGTCGATGACCGACGTCTTCTGGCCCTCGTCGATGCCGAAGCGCACCACGACCATCTGCTTGGCGTCGTTGGGCGAGGGGAAGGCGACCGACTCGACCAGGCCGTCCGCGCCCTTGCTGGTGACCGCCTTCCAGCGCACCAGGTAGCCCTTCTGCCCGGCCACCGTCACCGCCTGGGAGGCCAGTACCTGGTGCGAGGTGATGCTGCCGTAGGTGTCACCGCCGTACGACTCCTTGGCGTTGGCCGCGATGTCCGCCTTGGCGACCTGCTCCGCGGTGCTGCCCTCGATGTTCAGCGCCTCGGCCGGGGCCGTGTAGGCGCCGCCCGCCGTGCACGTCTGGGAGCTGTTGCCCGGGCACTTGTAGGAGTTGTCGGAGGTCACCTGCGCGCCGACGCTGATCGTCTGCCCGGTCCAGCCCTCGGGCACCGGCAGGCTGATCCCGTTGACCGGGTCGGGCACGGTCCCGCCGCCCTTGATCTTGGGCGTCTGGGTCTGCCCCGGCGAGGGCGAGGCGCCGCCCGGTCCGCCGGAGCCCCCGGGGCCGCCGCCGGGACCGCCGAACCCGCCCTGGCCGCCGTCCTGCCCCTGCTGCGAGCCGGCACGGTCGCTGCCGCCGTCGCTCCTGGTGAGGGCGTAGACGCCGACCCCGATGCTGACCAGTACCGCGGCCGCCGCCGCGACGGCTATGCCGATGCGCAGACCGCGCCGGGGGGACGCCGACGGAGGGGCGGGGTACGACGGGTACCCCTGGTGCCCGGGGTACGCGCCGTACCCCGGGGCGGCGGACGGTGCCGGCTGTGCCGCAGGACCCCACGCGGCGGCCGTCCCGGCGGGGCGGGTCTGGTCCGTCCAGGCCTTGCCGTCCCACCAGCGCTCGGTGGGCGGACCGTCATTCGTCTGCCCGGGGTCGGGGTACCACCCGGGGGGAGTCACCTGCGTCATGCGACCACCGTATGAGGCGACGGTGAAAGCGGGATGAGAGGATCCCCGACCAATCGAGCAAATCGAGCATTTCGCCCGGGAATTCTTCGCCTACCCCTGCCCTGTGACGCTCTTCACCACCAGCCGCCGCGGTCCCCGCGCCGCGGCCGGCGGCAGCCGGAACCCCGCCCGCCCCGGGGTCACCGACCCCAGCACGCTGGGCCGGCGGGCGCCCGTGCTGCGCGGGTCGGTGCCCGGCAGGCCGTGGACGGTCAGGAAACCGAGGACCGCGAAGGCGAGCGCCTCCTTCGCGGCGGCCGGCAGACCCAGCTCGTCCGAGGAGCGCACCGGGATCCCCGCGAGCCGCTCCCGGAGCAGGCCGGCCAGCACCGGGTTGCGGACGCCCCCGCCGGAGGCGATCACCTCGGTCGCCCCGACGGACCGCACCGCGTCCGCGACCGTCCGCGCCGTCAGCAGCGTGAGCGTGGCCAGGACGTCCTCGGCGCACCCGCCGTCGAAGGCGCCCGCCGCCCGCAGGTACCCGGCGTGGAACAGCTCCTTGCCGGTCGTCCTCGGCGCCGGCAGCGCGTAGTACGGCTCCGCGAGCAGCCGGTCCAGCAACCGCGGGTCCGGCCGGCCCCGTGCGGCGAGGGCGCCGTCCGCGTCGTACGCCAGCCGCCCGCCGCTGAACTCCCGGGCCGCCGCGTCCAGCAGCGCACAGCCGGGACCGGTGTCGAAGGCCGTCCCGTCCGGCGCGGTCAGATTGGCGATGCCGCCGATGTTCAGCGCCACCGGCCGACCCGGCCTGCCGCGCAGCCACAACAGGTCCACCAGGCTGACCAGGGGGGCGCCCTGGCCGCCCGCCGCGACGTCCCGGGCGCGGAAGTCCGCGACCACGGGCAGCCCCGTCGCCTCGGCGATCCACGCGGGCCGGCCGAGCTGGAGCGTCCCGTACACCCGGCCGTCGGCCACTCCGTGGTAGACGGTCTGCCCGTGCGAGGCCACCAACTCCGAGCGGCCCGAGCACAGTTCGGCGTCCGCCCGGACGGCCGCCGCCGCGAACGCCCGCCCGATGCCGGTGTCGAGCCGGCACACCGCGGCCAGGCCCGCGGCGGCCGGCGGCAGCGCCGCGGTGAGCGCCGCGCGCAGCGCCTCCTCGTACGGCGTGCTGACCATCCCCAGGGACCGCAGCTCCAGCGTGTCGCCGTCCAGCCGCAGATCGGCCGCCGCCGCGTCGACCGCGTCGTACGACGTCCCCGACATCAGCCCGATCACCCTCATCCGTCACGCACCTCCGTCGCAGTCCGCGCCGGCACCTCCGGAGCGGGTCCGAGCAGGGCGGCCGCGCTGACCGCGCAGGCCGCCGCCGCGTAGTAGGCGGGCACGTCCGGGTCACCGGTGCGCCGCACCGCCTCGGTGATCACCAGCCCCGCGCAGCCGGAGAACACGGCGTTCGACACGGCGTACGCGAGCCCGAGCCCCGTCCAGCGCACCCGCGCCGGGAACATCTCGGCCAGCAGCGCGGGACCCGGCCCCGCCATCAGCCCCACCACCGCGCCCGCGCCCGCCAGCGCCAGGGCCTTGACCGGCGGGGAGACCCCCGGGTCCCGCAGCAGGCCGAGCAGCGGCAGGGCCGTCACCACCACCAGCGCGGCACCCGCGAACAGCACCGGCCGCCGTCCCACCCGGTCGCTGAGCAGCCCCGCGGGCAGGATCGCGGCCGCGAACCCGGCGTTGGCCGGCACCGCGGCCAGCAGCGCCTGCCCCAGGTCCGCGTGCAGCGAGGCCTGCAGATACGACGGCAGCACGATCAGGAAGGTGTACCCGGCCGCGCACCACCCCGCGACCCGGGCCCCCGCCAGCACCAGCGCCCCGCGCCCGAGCCGGGCCTCGGGCCGCTCGGCACGGTCCAGGAAGACGGGGGTCTCCGGCAGCCCCACCCGCAGCCACAGCGCCACCAGGCCCAACGGCAGGGCCGGCAGGAACGGCAGCCGCCACCCCCATTCGGACAGCCGGGCGGCACCGAGCACGGAGGCCGTCAGGGCCGTCGCCCCCGCCCCGGCCAGCAGCCCCAGCGCCACCGTGAACGACTGCCACGCCCCGTACAGCCCGCGCCGCCCAGGCGGGGCGAACTCCGTCAGCAGCGCCACCGCGCCCCCGAACTCACCGCCCGCCGCCAGTCCCTGAACGGCCCTCAGCGAGGTCAGCAGCCACGGCGCGATCACGCCCACCGTGCCGTACGTCGGCAGCAGCCCGATCAGCGCCGTCGCGCCCGACATCAGCGTCACGACCCCGATCAGCACCGGCCGCCGCCCCCACCGGTCGCCCAGCCTGCCGAACAGGACCGCGCCCACCGGCCGGAACAAGAACGCCAGCGCGAACGAGGCGTACGTCCGCACCAGCCCCTCCGCCGCGCCGCCGCCCGCGGGGGTGAAGAACCGGTCGGCCAGCACCGTTGCCAGAAAGCCGTAGACGGCGAACTCGTACCACTCGACGAAGTTCCCCACCGACCCCGCCGCCACCGCCCGCACCCCGGGGCCCCGCCGCCCCGCCCGGCGGTCCGGAACCCGACTCGTATTGGCCACTGTTGACGCTCCGTCCGCTGCTGACCGGCTGGTCGGGCCGGTTCGGCGTCGCCCGCCCGCCCTCGCTTTCACCCGGCGGGGCAACAGCTGTCCCGACCGGCCACCACACATCCCACCGGACGGCTACGCTCGTGGTCTGTACGTCATTCGGGCGACCTGGGGAGGTAACGGGATGACGGAGGGACGGCCGCCTGCGGCCGCCTCGGCTTCCCTGTGGGAGCGGGACGCGGAGATCGCCACCGTCGCACAGGCGCTCGACGTCCTGTGCGCCGACCAGTCGTCCGGGGGCGGTCTGCTGGTGTTCCGCGGCGAGGCCGGGCTCGGCAAGACCGCGCTGCTGGCCGAGACGCGCCGCATCGCCGAACGCCGCGGCTGCACGGTGTGGTCCGCGCGCGGCGCCGAGACCCTGAGGTCCGTGCCGTTCAACGTCGTACGGCAGCTGCTCCAGCCCGCACTGCTGTCCCTCCTGCCCGGAGAGGCCCGCGAGTACCTCGGCGACTGGTACGACATCGCCGGTCCCGCCCTCGGCATAGCGGATCCCCAGGAGGGCAGCGCGGACCCCCAGTACGTGTGCGACGGACTCGTCGCGGCGGTGCGCCGGCTCGCCCGCCGCGAATGGCCCCTCGTGCTGCTGATCGACGACGCGCACTGGGCCGACCAGGAGAGCCTGCGCTGGCTCGCCGCGTTCGCCGGCCGCCTGGACGACCTGTCCGTCCTCGTCGTGGTCGCCCGCCGGCCCGGCGAGGTCAGCGGGGAAAGCGCCCGTCACCTAGAGGCGGTCGCCGCCGCCGCGGGCCTCCCGGTCGGCAACCTGCGTGCCCTCACCCCCGACGCCGCCGCGGGGCTCACCCGCGGCACCCTCGGACGGCACGCCGACGACGCGTTCTGCCGCGAGGTCTGGGCCGTCACCGCGGGCAACCCCTACGAGGCCGTCGAACTGCTCGCCAAGGTGCAGGACAGCGAACTGCAGCCCGTGGAGGCCCGGGCCGGGGAACTGCGCGCCCTCAACCGCGCCGCCCGCGGCGGCGGTCTCGTCGACCGGCTCAAGAGCCTCGGCCTGGAGGCCACCCGGTTCGCCTGGGCCGCCGCCATCCTCGGCACCGGCATCACCGTCGACATGGTCGCCCGCCTCGCCACCATGAACGACGACATCGCCCGGCGCTGCGGGGAACTCCTCTGCAACGCCCGCATCCTCACCCGGCCCGACCCCGCCGCCGAACGGGAGGACGGCGAGCTGGAGTTCGTCCACCCGCTCATCGCCACCGACGTCTACAACTCCATCCCGGCGGCCGTGTGCACCGCCATGCACGGCGTCGCCGCCCAGATCATCACCGAGATGGGACGCGGCGCCGCCGAGGCCGCCCGGCACCTGCTCAAGGTCCACCCGGACGACGACGAGGAACTCGTCGAGCAGCTGCGCGAGGCCGCCCGCGAGAACCTCGCCGTCGGCGCGCCCGACGCGGCCCGCGTCTGCCTGGAACGCGCCCTCGAGGAACCGCCGCGCCCCGACGTGCACGCCCACGTCCTCTACGAACTCGGCTGCGCCACCCTGCTCACCGCGCCCGCCGTCACCATCGACCACCTGCAGTACGCGCTCGCCATGCCCGGCCTGGACACCGACCGGCGCGTCGACGCGGTCGTCCGGCTCTCCCAGGCGCTGCTCCACAACGACCAGCTGGAGGAGGCCGTCCGCACCGTCGAGGCCGAGGCCGCCCGGCACGAGCCGGGCCCCGTCCGGATGCGGCTGCAGGCCGTGCAGTTCATGTGGGAGGGCATCCACGGCGAGACCGTGTCCCCGGCCCGCTCCCGGCGGCTGGCCGAGCTCGCCGCCACCTGCACCGGCCGCGACAACGCCGAACGCGCCCTGCTGATCCTGCGCGGTTTCGACGCGATGACCCACGGTGAGAGCGCCGCCGAGGTCCTGGATCTGTGCGACCGGGCCCTCGTCAACGGCCGTCTCGCGCCCGGCCTCGGCTGGACCGACCCCGAGTGGGGCATGGAGCTGCTGATGATGCTCGGCAGCGCGTACGCCTACGCCGACCGGCTGGACCGCGCCGAGAGCCTCTTCGCCGAGGCCCTGCGCGTCTACACCGGCGCCGGCTGGCGCGGCGGGCACCTCTCCCTGGCCAACGCCTTCCTCGGTCTCGCCTACCGCAGGCAGGGCCGCCTCCGGGACGCCGAGTCCACCCTGCGCGAGGCCCTCGTCCTCGCCGAACGCGTCGGGCGCCGCCTGCCGTTGTACTGGTCCGCCAGCTGCGGGCTGGTCGACACCCTGCTGGCCCGCGGCCGGGTCGAGGAGGCCTGGTCGATCGCCGAACAGTACGGCTTCGCCCCGCCCTACCCCTCCACCATCGTGCTCCCCGACATCCGCTCCGTGCGCGGCCGGCTGCTGCTCGCCGTGGGCCGTACGAAGGAGGGTGTCAACGAGCTGGAGGCCGCCGAGAAGACCGCCGCGTCGCGCGGCGGCCACAACCCCGTCCTCGCGCCCTGGTCGATCGACCTCGCCAAGGCCCTCGCCGACCAGGACCCGGCCCGAGCCGCCCGGCTCGCCGCCGACGCCCGCAGACAGGCCGAACGCTTCGGCACGGACACCGCGATCGGCGAGGCCCTGCGCTGCGCCGCCGCCCTGGAGACCGGGCAGCGGGCGGTCCAGCTCGCCGCCCGGGCCGTCACCTACCTGGAAGCCTCCCCGTGCCAGTACGAGCACGCGGCCGCCCGCATCGAGCACGGGATCGCCGCGGGCTCCGTCACCGAGCTGAACCGCGGCCTCGACCTGGCGCGGTCCTGCGGCGCCGACGGACTGGTGGCACAGGCGAGGGAGGCGCTGCAGGCGGGGAGGACGCGCTAAGGCCTGTCTGACGATTCCCGTCTGCCGCGCGGCGCCATGCACGCACGCTCGCCGCGCGGCCGCCCTTCGGGCGACGACACGCATTGTCAGACAAGCCCTTGTGCCGCGACCGCCTCACATGGCGAGCAGTTGCTCGGTGACCGCCGCCAGGCGCGCGCGGACCTGCGGGTCGTACGTCGCCTCGTGGGCGCGCGCCGGGCGCGTCCCGTCGAAGGAGCCGCCGCTGCCCGGCTCCGGCGCGGCCAGGGCCAGCACGCCCGGTGCCCCGTCGGCGCCCGTGTTCCAGGGGTGACCCCGCCCTCGCGGACCGTCCCGGTGTCCATGTAGGTGGCCGGGTGCAGCACGTTGACCGACACCCCGATGCCCGCTTCGGCGCTCTCCACCAGCCACTCCAGGCCCTCGCGGCAAGTTACGCGACCCGGAGGACGGCCGGCGCTTCCTGCTGCGCCTCACCGACGAGGGACTGCGCGGCCACCGCAGGCTGGCCGTGCGCGTCGCCCGGATGAACCAGGTGTTCCTCCCCGCTGTCCCCCGAGGAGCAGGGCGTCTTCCTCGACCTGGTCCGCCGGGTCGCGGACGCGGCCGAGGGCCTGCGCAACCCGGCGGAGGCGCCGGCCGGCCGGCAGGCCCGAACGGCCCCGGCGCCGACGGCCGGATGCCTCACCGGGCCTGCGCGAACACCACCCACACCTGGCCGGCGGCGAAGTCCAAGGGGCCGCCGTCCGCCGCGGTGAACGTCGTGCCGTCCGTCGCGGCCGGCCGTGACCAGGTGGCGGCGAAGGCCCGCCCGTCACGCAGCACCTCCGCCCTCCCGGAGCCGACCGTCACGGTGTACGGCGTGCTGTTGCCGAGCACGTCGTGGAACCGCGAGGCACGGATCTTCACGTACTGCACGACGACCGTCGCCGGGGCCGGCCGGGAACCGTCCGTCGTCGCCGTGGGCGTGCCGTCCATCGCGACCAGCCAGCCGTGCCGCGCGGCGGACCAGGTGAAGGTGAAGCGCGCCGCCGGGTAGCGCACGGTGCGCGAGGTCACCGGGGTGCCGCCGGACGCCGCGGGGCCGTAGCGGAAGCCCGTGGTCAGCGCGGCCCGGCCCGGGGCGGAGCGCAGCAGAGCCGAGGGGTGCAGATAGAGGTTGTGCGGCGCGGCCTTCGCGGTGCCGCGGTAGTAGGCGCGCGGGGCCTCGTCGGGCGACTCGGCGCGCAGGGGCGCCCTGTCGATGAGCGGCAGCAGCTTGTGCTGGGCGCCCGAGAAGGCGAGGTAGGGCCGGGTGAACTGGCGCAACAGCTCCAGATCGGACTCGCGGGCGCTGCGCACCGGTCCGACGGCCTTCGGGAGCCTGGTCGCGTACACCGCCAGCAGTCGGCTCAGGCCGCCCTCCACCTGTTCGGCGTACACCACGTCGGCCGCGTCGAGCCCGGTCTGCGGGCGGGCCGCGGACACGTTGTCGATCTTCACGGCGAGCGGGGAGCCGGCGGCGGCCGACCGGGAGGGCGTCGGAGTAGGGGCCGCCCGCGAGGTGCGCTGCGGAGTGCGGCCGCCGGTCTGGCCGTGGTGGGTGCAGCCCGCGGTGAGGGAGACCGTCAGCACGGCGGCCAGCAGTGCCGCCGTCGGCGCGGTGCGTCTCGTGCACGTCCTGTGTCCGGAATTCACCGTCGCCACCCCGTTCGTGTTTGTCCGATTGTGCGCTCATAGGGGCATCGCTGGCCATACATGGCCCCCGCGCTCGCGCGCCCGGGCCGCAGCCGCGTACCGCGAGCACGGCCGCCCGTGCCGGCCTGGGGGTTCGGCGCCGATGCGCACGGGTACCCGGGCGCCATCCCGAAACGGACGCGCCGGGGCATACCGGTGCGCCCGCGACCAACGGACGCGCCAGGGACTTCCGGCGCGCCACGCGACCGAGGGAGCGCGACCCCATGAAGGCAGTCACCTGGCAGGGCAGGCGGGACGTACGGGTCGAGGACGTGCCCGACCCACGCATCGAGGAGCCCACGGACGCCGTCATCCGCATCACGTCCACCGGACTGTGCGGCTCGGACCTGCACCTGTACGAGGTGCTCACCCCGTTCATGACCCCCGGGGACATCCTCGGCCACGAGCCCATGGGCATCGTCGAGGAGGTCGGCCCGGAGGTGACGAACCTGCGGCGCGGCGACCGGGTCGTGGTGCCGTTCCAGATCGCCTGCGGGCACTGCTTCATGTGCTCGACCGGGCTGCCCACCCAGTGCGAGACCACACAGGTCACCGGCGAGGGCATGGGTGCGGCCCTGTTCGGCTACACCCGTCTGTACGGCGCCGTGCCCGGCGGCCAGGCCGAGTACCTGCGGGTGCCGCAGGCGCAGTTCGGCCCCATCAAGGTGCCCGAGGGCCCGCCGGACGACCGCTTCGTGTACCTCTCCGACGTGCTGCCCACCGCCTGGCAGGCGGTCGAGTACGCCGCCGTACCGCCCGGCGGCACCCTCGCCGTCCTCGGCCTCGGCCCGATCGGCGACATGTCCTGCCGGATCGCCAAGGCCCGCGGCGCCGAACGGGTCTTCGGCATCGACCTGGTGCCCGAACGGCTCGCCCGGGCGAAGCGCCGGGGCGTGGAGACGTACGACCTCAGGGCCTTCGACGACGAGAAGGAGCTGATCCACGCGATCCGCGACGAGACCGGCGGCCGGGGCCCGGACGCGGTGATCGACGCCGTCGGCACCGAGGCCCACGGCAGCGCCGCCGCCAAGCTCGCCCAGACGGCCACCGGCCTGCTGCCCCGCAAGCTCAGCGCGCCGCTCGCCGAACGCTTCAGCATCGACCGGCTCGGCGCCCTCCACATGGCGATCGAGCTGGTGCGGCGGGGCGGCACCATATCGCTCAGCGGCGTGTACGGCGGCATGGCCGACCCGATGCCGATGCTCACCCTGTTCGACAAGCAGATCCAGATGCGCATGGGACAGGCCAACGTACGCCGCTGGACCGACGAGATCATGCCGTACCTGACGGACGAGGACCCGCTGGGCGTCCAGGACTTCGCCACGCACCGGCTGCCGCTGGCCGACGCGGCGCACGCCTACGAGATGTTCCAGCACAAGCAGGACGGCGCCATCAAGATCCTCATGCAGCCCTAGGTGTGCTGTCCCGGGACCGCGGGCTCAGCCGCGGTCCTTCTCGCCCAGGATCTCCGCCAGGTCGTAGCGCACCGGCTCCTCCAGTTGGCCGTAGGTGCAGCTCTCGGGGGTGCGGTCCGGACGCCAGCGGCGGAAGCGGGCCGTGTGCCGGAAGCGCTGCCCGTTCTCCATGTGATCGTAGGCGACCTCGGCCACCCGCTCCGGGCGGAGCGGCACCCAGGACAGGTCCTTCTTGCCGGACCAGCGGCTGGGCGCGCCCGGCAGCCTGGCCGTCTCGTGCGCGGACTCGTCCGACCAGGCCGCCCAGGGGTGCCCGGCGGCGTCGTCCATCCGCAGCGGCTCCAGCTCCTCGACCAGTTCGGCGCGCCTCTTCATGGCGAAGGCGGCGGACACGCCCACGTGCTGGAGCCTGCCCCCGTCGTCGTACAGGCCCAGGAGCAGCGAGCCCACCACGGGGCCGCTCTTGTGGAAGCGGTACCCGGCCACGACGACGTCCGCCGTCCGCTCGTGCTTGATCTTGAACATGGCCCGCTCGTCCTGCCGGTAGCGCAGGGTGAGCGGCTTGGCCACGACCCCGTCGAGACCGGCGCCCTCGAACCGCTCGAACCACTGCTCCGCCACCTGGAGGTCCGTCGTCGCCGGTGCCAGGTGCACCGGAGGAGTCGCACCGGCGAGGGCCCCGTCCAGCAGGGCCCGGCGCTCGGTCAGCGGTTCGTCGAGCAGGGCCCGGTCGCCCAGCGCGAGCAGGTCGAAGGCGACGAAGGAGGCCGGGGTGCGCTCGGCCAGCGTCCGCACCCGGGAGGCGGCCGGGTGGATGCGCTCGGTCAGCGCGTCGAAGTCCAGCCGGCCGCCGCGCGCGATCACGATCTCCCCGTCGAGCACGCACCGCTCGGGCACCCGCTCCGCGAGCGCCGCGACCAGCTCGGGGAAGTACCTGGTGAGCGGCTTCCCGGTGCGGCTGCCCAGCTCGATCTCGGCCCCGTCCCGGAACACGATCGAACGGAACCCGTCCCACTTCGCCTCGTAGTGCATACCGGGCGGGATCCTCGCCACCGACTTGGCGAGCATCGGCTTCACGGGCGGCATGACCGGCAGATCCATGGCTCCGATTCTGCTCGCGCCCCTCCGCCTTCGCCCGGTGTGCGAGCCGTGCGGGGTGCGCCTACGGTGGCCGCATGGGCGAAGCGGTGGAACTGGACGTGGCCGGGCGGACCGTACGGCTGTCCAGCCCGGCCAAGGTGTTCTTCCCGGAGCGTGGTTTCACCAAGCTGGACCTCGCCCGGTACTACGTCGCCGTGGGCCCCGGCATCCTGCGCGCCCTGCGCAACCGCCCCACCACCCTGGAGCGCTACCCCGACGGCATCGGCGGCGAGTGGTTCTACCAGAAACGGGCGCCCAAGGGCATGCCCGACTGGATCCCGACCGCCCACATCACCTTCCCCAGCGGACGCAGCGCCGACGAGATGTGCCCCACCGAGGAGGCCGCCGTGGTGTGGGCCGCGCAGTACGGCACCCTCACCTTCCACCCCTGGCCGGTGCGCGCCACCGACGTCGACCACCCCGACGAACTCCGCATCGACCTCGACCCGCAGCCCGGCACCGACTACACCGACGCCGTCCGCGCCGCCCACGAACTGCGCGCCGTGCTGGACGAGTTCGGCGGGCTGCGCGGCTGGCCCAAGACCTCCGGCGGCCGCGGCCTGCACGTCTTCGTGCCCATCGAACCGCGCTGGACGTTCACCCAGGTGCGTCGCGCCGCGATCGCCGTCGGCCGGGAGATGGAACGGCGCATGCCCGAACAGGTCACCATCAAGTGGTGGAAGGAGGAGCGCGGCGAGCGCATCTTCCTGGACTACAACCAGACCGCCCGCGACCGCACCATCGCCTCCGCCTACTCCGTACGGCCCCGCCCGCACGCCCCCGTCTCCGCGCCGCTGCGCTGGGAGGAGGTCGGCGCCGCCCGCCCCGACGACTTCGACATCGCCACCATGCCGGCCCGGTTCGCCGAACTCGGCGACGTGCACGCCGACATGGACGAGCACGCCTACTCCCTGGAGGCCCTGCTGGAGCTGGCCCGCCGGGACGAGCACGACCACGGCCTCGGCGATCTGCCGTACCCGCCGGAGTACCCGAAGATGCCGGGCGAACCGAAACGCGTCCAGCCGAGCCGCGCCCGCCACGAACCCACGTCGTGACCCTCGCCGGACCGCTCGCGGACAGCCCCCCGGCGGCCCGGTGCGCGATCATGCCGGGGTGACCCGAGTACTGACCCGAAGCGATCTGGAGGCCGTGCTGGACCCGGCGGCCTGTCTCACCGCCCTGCGCGACGGCTTCCGCGTGGCCGGCGCCGCGGCCGTGCCCGGCCGGCGGGTGCGGACCGACCTGCCGTTTTCCGGCACCGCCACGGCGCTCATCCCCGGCCTGCTGCCCGGCATCGACGCCTACACGGTGAAGGTCAACGCCAAGTTCCCCGGCGCCCGACCCGCCCTGCGCGGTGTGATCTGCCTGCACAGCGGGACGGACGGGGAACTGCTCGCGCTGCTGGACTCGGCGACCGTCACCGCCTGGCGGACCGGACTGGCCGCCGCCCTCGGAACCCGGCTGCTGGCACCGGCCGCGTACGACGTCCTCGGGGTGATCGGGGCGGGCGCGCAGGCCGAGTTGACGCTGCGCGGCCTGGCGGGCGGGCACCGGCCGCGCCGACTCGTCGTGCACGACACGGACTTCGGACGGGCCGCCGCGTTCGCCGAGCGGCACGGCGGCCGGGCCCTCGACTCCGCGGCGGCGGTGGCCGGGGCCGCCGACGTCGTCCTGCTCGCGACCTGGTCCCGCGCACCGCTGCTCGCCCTCGCGGACACCCGCCCCGGACAGCACTTCACGAGCCTCGGCACCGACGAGCCCGGCAAACGGGAGCTCGCCCCCGATCTGCTCGACGCGTCCCTCCTCGTCGTCGACGACCACGAAACGGCCCGGCACATGGGCGCGTTGACCGATCCCGGCCTCGTCAGGGCCACGGCCGACGCCACCCTCGCCGAGCTGCTGCTCGGCACCCGTCCCGGGCGCGCCTCGGCCACGCAGCGCACCGTGTACGCCCCCGTGGGCCTCCCCTGGCAGGACCTCGCCCTCGCCTGGCCGGCCTGGCAGGAGGCCGAGCGCAGAGGTCTGGGGACGAGCGTCGACCTGCTGGCCTGAACCTTGGGGCGACCTGCGTCCAGGCACCCACGGCGGATCCACCCCGCGGTTATCCTGATCACCAGCCGCTGAGGAGGAGTCGCGCAGTGACCGAGGCAGTGTCGCGTCCCACGCTGGAGGCCGTGGCCGCGCGTGCCGGGGTGTCCCGGGCCACCGTGTCGCGGGTGGTCAACGGCGGGGAAGGCGTCCGGGAGCCGCTGGCCGAGCGGGTGCGCCAGGCCGTCGAGGAGCTGGGCTACGTGCCCAACCAGGCGGCGCGCAGCCTCGTGACCAAACGGCACGACGCCGTCGCGGTCGTCATCGCCGAACCCGAGGCCCGGGTCTTCACCGACCCCTTCTTCGCCCTCCAGCTGCGCGGCATCAGCAAGGAACTGACGGTCCACGACAACCAGCTGGTCCTGCTCCTCACCGAGGGCAGGGACGACCACGCGCGCGTCGCCCGGTATCTCGCCGGCGGCCATGTCGACGGCGCACTCGTCTTCTCGCTGCACCTCGACGACCCGCTGCCCGGCCTGATCCGGGACGCCGGCGTGCCCACCGTGTTCGGCGGCCGGCCCGGCTGGCGGGAGGGCACCGGCACCGCGGTGTACGTGGACAGCGACAACCGGGGCGGGGCCCGGGCGGCCGTTCGCCACCTCGCCGGCCTCGGCCGGACGCGCATCGCGCACATCACGGGTGCCCTGGACCAGACCTCGGCGGTGGACCGGCTCGACGGCTACCGGGACGTCGTCGGCGACCTCACCGGTGGCGGTCCCGGGCTGGTGGTGGAGAGCGACTTCACGCCGGCCGGCGGCGAACTCGCCATGCGGGAACTCCTCGACCGCTGCCCCGACGTGGACGCGGTGTTCGCCGCCAACGACCTCACGGCCCTCGGCGCCCTGCGCGTCCTGCGGGAGACCGGCCGACGGGTGCCCGACGACGTCGCCGTGATCGGCTTCGACGACATGCTGCCGCTCGCCGAGCAGGCCGACCCGCCGCTGACCACGGTCCGTCAGGACATCGAGGAGATGGGCCGGCTGATGGCCCGCCTCCTGCTGGGCGGCGCGCCCGGCGCGGGGCGTGCCGACCCGGCGGCCGACACGCCGTCGCCCGGCGTGGTCCTGCCGACCACACTGATACGACGCGCGTCCGCCTAGGGCCTGTCTGACAATGCGCGCCGTCGCCCGAAGGGCGGGCGCGCGGCGAGAGTGCGTGCATGGCGTCGCGCGGCAGACGGGAATGGTCAGACAGGCCCTGGTGCCGTGGCCGGAGAGGTTCTCCGGGCGTCGCGGGCCGGTGGACCCCTCCGGTCGCGGTACTGGCTCCCGACCGGCCGCGGCTCAGTCCTGCGGGGACTCGCTCCGGATCACCGCGAAACGGGCACCGTAGGGATCGGCGCACTTGGCCATGCGGCCCACGCCCTCCACCGTCGTCGGCGGCATGCGCACCGTCCCGCCGAGCTCCTGGGCCTTCGCGGCCACGGCGTCGGTGTCCGCCACCTCGAAGTACGGCAGCCAGTACGGCCGGCCCTCCGCCTCGGCCGGGTCGTCGGCCAGGGGCACGATCCCGCCGAACATCGAGTCCTCCCCGCCACCGCCCGGGTTGACGCAGGTGTACGTCCCGCCGGGGAAGGGCACCGCCGAGGTCTCCAGGCCGAGCACCCGGTGGTAGAAGGCGGCCGCCGCCGCGATGTCCGGCGTGTACAGCTCGACCCAGCACAGCGCGCCCGGCTCGTTCGCCACGTCCACGCCCCTGGTCCGGCCCGGCTGCCAGATGCCGAACGACACGCCCGCCTGGTCGGCGAGGACCGCCATGCGTCCCTCGCCCATCACGTCGAGGGGCTGGAACAGCACCCTGCCGTGGGCCTGTTCGACCGTTTTCGCGGTGGTCTGCGCGTCCTCGCTCCGGAAGTACACCGTCCAGGTCGGCGCCCCCTGGTCGGGACCGGTCTGCATGCCGCCGGCGACGGTCCGGCCGTCCAGCTGGAAGAAGCCGTAGCCGCCGGCGTCCGGGCCCGCGGACTGGAACTGCCAGCCGAAGAGCCCGCCGTAGAAGGAGAGGGCGCCGTCGATGTCGGGAGTGCCGATGTCGATCCAGTTCGGGGCGCCGTTGACGAAACGGGTGGTGAGCATGTGTCGCCCTCCTCGAAGGGGTCCCGTCCTCTGCACTGCCGAGTCTGGCACCGCCCACCGACAATCGCCGCCGGGGCACCGCGACGCGCCGGACCGACATCGGACATCACCCCGGGTGACCGCCCACGTTCACCCGGTTTTCGTTCTTCCCGTGCGCGCCGCCGTGCGCAGGCCCGGTCCCGGGGAGCATCATCGACGCGGCCGGGAACCCCGGGGGCGGCGTTGAGCGCGCGTTGATCGAACGTTTTTCACCGGGCGGCACGATCCTGCCCATGCACTTCGAAACGATCACCCCGGCCGACCAGAGCTGGCAGGCACAGGCCCTGTGCGCGCAGACCGGGCCGGACTTCTTCTTCCCCGAGCCGGGCAGCTCGGTGCGCGAGGCGAAGCGCATCTGCGGGATGTGCGACCTGCGCGCGGCCTGCCTGGACTACGCGCTGGCCAACGACGAGCGCTTCGGTGTCTGGGGCGGCCTGTCCGAGAAGGAACGGCTCGCCCTCAGGCGCACCTCCGGCTGACCGGACCGGGACCGGAACGGACCGCCCGGCCGGGGCCACCGGTGTCAGCCGGCGGCGCGTGCCGCCATCCGGGCCTTCCGAGCGGCCAGCTTCTCGTCGAACTTCGAGGCCTCCGCGTCCAGCCCGCCCATGAACAGGCCGAGTTCCTCCTGCGCCTGGCGTCCCTCGGGGCCGAGGCCGTCGATCTCCATGACCTTCAGGAAGCGCAGCACCGGCTGCAGCACGTCGTCGTGGTGGATGCGCAGGTTGTAGACCTCGCCGATCGCCATCTGCGCGGCGGCCCGCTCGAAGCCGGGGATGCCGTGCCCGGGCATCCGGAAGTTCACGACGACGTCCCGCACGGCCTGCATCGTCAGGTCGGGGGCGAGTTCGAAGGCCGACCCCAGCAGGTTGCGGTAGAAGACCATGTGCAGGTTCTCGTCGGTCGCGATGCGCGCGAGCATGCGGTCGCAGACCGGGTCGCCGGACTGGTGGCCGGTGTTGCGGTGCGAGATCCGGGTCGCCAGCTCCTGGAAGGCGACGTAGGCGATCGAGTGCAGCATCGAGTGCCGGTTGTCGGACTCGAAGCCCTCGCTCATGTGGGACATGCGGAACTGCTCCAGCTTGTCCGGGTCCACCGCGCGCGAGGTCAGCAGGTAGTCCCGCATCACGATGCCGTGCCGGCCCTCCTCGGCCGTCCAGCGGTGCACCCAGGTGCCCCAGGCGCCGTCGCGGCCGAAGAGCGAGGCGATCTCGTGGTGGTAGCTCGGCAGGTTGTCCTCGGTCAGCAGGTTGACGATGAGGGCGGTGCGGCCGATCTCGGTCACCTTGGACTGTTCCTTGCCCCAGGCCTCGCCGTCCTCGAACAGGCCCGGGAAGTTGCGCCCGTCGCTCCAGGGCACGTACTCGTGCGGCATCCAGTCCTTGGCGACCTTCAGGTGCCGGTTCAGTTCCTTCTCGACCACTTCCTCCAGTGCGTACAGCAGCCGCGCGTCGGTCCAGGCGGTCGGGCTGCCGAGGTGAGGGGAGGTGATCGTCACGGGAACTCCAGGGGGACGCCGAAGCAGGGGGAGAGGAGAATGGGCGTACCGGCGAGCGGTGCCGGAACCTACGTGATCGTAGGCTACGAGGCCGTAGGTTACGTAGCCGTAGGTTAAGGCTGTCGTAAAGATCGCTGATCAGCCCGCGCGTGACGGGGCGTTGGGGACACGCCGAAGGGCCCCGGGAGCCGCAGGTCCTGGGGCCCTTCGCGTGGATCCTCCACCCGGTCAGGTGTACAGCTCCCGCATGCGCACCGAGAGACAGGTCACACAGCCCTCGAGCTTCTCGAACTCGCCGATGTCCACCGTGACCACCTCGTGGCCGAGGTCGGTCAGCAACTCCGCCGTCTTCGGGGCGCTCGCCGCCATCAGCAGCTTGTGGCCGCCGAGCAGCACCACGTGCGAGCCGGACTCCTCCGGGACCGACAGGAACCCCGGGAACAGCGACGGCCGGTCGACCTTCGGGATGTGCCCGATGACCGTGCCGTCCGGCAGCGCGGTCACGGCCGACTTCAGGTGCAGCACCTTGTTCACCGGCACGGCCACCACCCGGGCGCCCAGCGGCTCGAAGGCGGCCCGCAGCTGCTGCACACCGGCCGCGTTGGTCCGCCCGCCCCGGCCGACGTAGACCGTGTCGCCGACCTTCAGCACGTCGCCGCCGTCCAGCGTGCCCGGCTCCCAGATCCAGTTCACCGAGCAGCCCAGCCGGGCCACCGCCTCCTCGACACCGGCGGTCTCGGCGCGCCGGGACTCGGCACCGGGCCGGGTGATCAGCGCCACGTTCCGGAACATGACGACGGCGTCCTCGACGAACACCGAGTCCGGGCAGTCCTCGGCCGGTTCGACCTCGATCGTCTCCCAGCCGTGGGTACGCAGCGCCTCGGCGTAGGCCTCCCACTGCTCTTCCGCGAGCCCCAGGTCGACCTTTTCCCGCTCGATGTGCGTCACCAGGCCTTCGGTGAGGCGGGGGCTGGGGCGGCGGACCAGGGCCTTCTTGCTGGGCACGAGGGGCCTTTCGAATCGGTGGTGCGGACCGGCGCCTGCGGTGCGGCACCGGTCCGCCATCATGCAGTCCGCGACGGCCAGGGCAAAACCCCCGTTGTCAGGCTGTGGCCCTCCTGAGATCCGCCGTGTCGGCGAGGAGGGCCGAGCCGGTCACCGCGGTGCCGGCGTGGTCGCCGCTAGGCGAAATGCCCGATGTCCTCCGGTGTGGTCTCCTTCAGCTCTCCGTTCTCCATCAGCAGCCAGCGGGTGATGCCGATCGACCCGAGGAACGGCAGGTCGTGGCTGGCCACGAGCAGCGCCCCCTCGTACGACTCCAGGGCCGAGGTCAGCTGCCGCACGCTCGCCATGTCGAGGTTGTTCGTCGGCTCGTCGAGCAGCAGCAGTTGCGGTGCGGGTTCGGCGAGCATCAGCGCCGCCAGAGCGGCCCGGAAGCGCTCGCCGCCCGACAGCGTGGCCGCCCGCTGGTCGGCCCGCGCGCCCCGGAACAGGAAGCGGGCCAGGCGCGCCCGGATCCGGTTGTTGGTGGCGCCCGGAGCGAACCGGGCCACGTTCTCCACCACCGTCCGCTCGTCGTCCAGCACGTCCAGCCGCTGGGGCAGGAACCGCAGCGGGACGTGTGCCAGCACCTCGCCGGCCAGCGGCGTCAGCTCCCCGGCGACCGTCCGCAGCAGCGTCGTCTTGCCGGCGCCGTTGCGGCCGACCAGCGCGATCCGCTCGGGACCGCGCAGATCGAGAATGCCCTCCACGCGCGCGTGGTAGGCCATTTCCAGGTTCTGCAGCGTCAGCACCTGCCGGCCGGGCGGGACGGCGGTGTACGGCAGCTCGACGCGGATCTCGTCGTCGTCCCGTACCGCGTCCACCGCCTCGTCCAGGCGGTCCCTGGCCTCGGCGAGCCGTTCCTCGTGCATGATGCGGTGCTTGCCCGCCGACTCCTGGGCGGCCCGTTTGCGCGCGCCCATGACGATCTTCGGCTCGCGCTTGGACTCGTACATCTTCTGCCCGTACCGCTTGCGGCGGGCCAGTTTGACCTGGGCGTCGGCCAGTTCGCGCTTCTGCTTGCGCACATCGGCCTCGGCGACGCGCAGCATCCGCTCGGCCGCCTCCTGCTCCACGGCGAGGGCCTCCTCGTAGGCCGAGAAGTTGCCGCCGTACCAGGTGACCTCTCCGGAGCGCAGGTCCGCGATCTGGTCGACCAGGTCGAGCAGTTCCCGGTCGTGGCTGACCACGACCAGCACGCCCGGCCAGGCCCCGACGGCCTGGTACAGCCGCTGGCGCGCGTACAGGTCGAGGTTGTTGGTGGGCTCGTCCAGCAGCAGCACGTCCGGGCGGCGCAGCAGCAGCGCGGCCAGCCGCAGCAGCACCGACTCGCCGCCGGACACCTCGCCGACGGTGCGGTCCAGGCCGATGTGGCCGAGGCCGAGTTCGCCGAGCGTGACGAGGGCGCGCTCCTCGAC
The DNA here is from genome assembly GCF_055605965.1 of Streptomyces sp. NPDC037126. Classification (NCBI taxonomy): domain Bacteria; kingdom Bacillati; phylum Actinomycetota; class Actinomycetes; order Kitasatosporales; family Streptomycetaceae; genus Streptomyces; species Streptomyces sp. NPDC037126. The sequence continues at coordinate 590,100 of NZ_JBVJTD010000002.1, read as the reverse complement.
GTCCCAGTCGTCGCCGACCGTCTCGAAGTGCTCCTCGGCCACGTCGCCCGCCTCGATGGCGTGCAGCGCGGCCCGCCGTCCGGCGATGCCGAGGGCCTCGTCGACGCGGAGGGCGGTGTCGAGGGTGACGTTCTGCGGGAGGTAGCCGATCTCGCCGGCCACCCTGACCGTGCCGTCGGCCGCGGCGAGCTCGCCGGCCAGCAGCTTCAACAGGGTCGACTTCCCCGATCCGTTGACGCCGACGAGCCCGGTCCTGCCGGGTCCGAAGGCGATGTCGAGCCCGTCGAACACGGCGGTGCCGTCGGGCCAGGCGAAGGAGAGGGACGTGCAGGTGAGGGATGATGACATGGAGGCCTCGCGATGGGGTGGGTGCGGTCGGGCGGGCGCGTGTCGAGACACCGCGAGGCGGGAACCGAAGGGCCCTGGGCACCAGGAGGCCGAAACGAGAAAGGGCCTGTGCCGGAGGACGGCTCGAACGCCGAGGTCGTACGCCACGCACACCTCACGGGTGTGACGCGGTGTCTCAGGACCTCAGACGAGCAACGTCCTTCTCCAATCGGCGGCAACAGAACCGCTGTACAACGTATGAGGCGGCCGGGTGGCTGTCAACGCGATTAAATCCGCGCCTCCGCCGGACCCCTGCCGGCATCCGGGCCGCCCCGGCCGGGTCGACTCCATGAGGCCTCGGCACCCGCGCCGGGGGAGTGAACCGGCCCCTGGAGGGGGCGGCGGTCCTCCGTGTCGCCGGGGCGGACGGCGTCCTCGTCGCCGGGGCCGTCGACCCGGAGACGCTCGGCAAGCCGGCCGCGGGCGTCGACGGCCCGGTCGACGCGACGGTGTGCCCCGGCGCGCCGTCCGTCGGGGAGCCGGCCGCGCTCGGCGTGGCCCAAATCGGTGCGGGCGCCGCCCGGGCCGCCCACGCCCCGGTCCGCCGCGCCGCGCGGGAGCTGCTCGGCGCCGGGACCCGCGGGGCCCTGGCCGGCGGGTACGGCTATGGAGAGCCGAAGGCGCCGCTCACGCGCGCGGGGTGGGGCCCGCCACGATCAGCAGGCGTCCCGCATCAGCTCGGCCAGGTCGTGGTCGAGGTCGAGCTGGAGGTGTTCGAGGCCGACGGGCACCAGCTCGTTGGCCGCCTCCAGGAACCGGCGTATCTCACCCGAGCGGACATGCACGATCGCGGTGCCCTCGGGAGCGTGGAACTCCAGCACGGTGCGGTCGTAGCCGTACGGCCGCACCCGGACGTCACCGCGGCCCTCGGGTCCCTGCAGACCGGCGGAGAGCAGCTCGCGGGAGAAGGTCCAGCACACCTCGACCCCTTCGAGGGTGGCCGGGGCCGGGAAGGTCATGCGGACGGCGAACGGATCGCGGCGGTCGTAGCGCAGCGTGGCCGGAATGTTCGGCATGCGTGGTGCGGCTGCGACGAGGCGGGCCTCTACAGGCTGCTCGATGACGGTGGACAACGCCTTGCTCCCTCGTGACGGCTGGACTACGTCCTGGTGTGACACCCGGCAACGGAAGAGACGACGGAAACGGCCGAGGCGTGCACACCCGGAACGAGTGACCTCGGTCACCGCCTTCATGCACGCCGCGGGCGCGCTCGTTCTCCCGCGCAAAGAGGCCGTCGCAGGTCCTCTGGACGGCGCCCGGGGAGTGCACTAGCTTCGCCCGCCATGAGGCGCTTGGGGAGCACGCGACGCAGGGGACGGACGGGCAGGCTGGTTGCGGCGGGGGTGGCGTGCGGGGCGGCGCTGGCCGCGCTGACGGTCCCGGCGGCCGAGGCCCGGCCGCTCGGGCAGGGGGGAGTGCACTGGGCGGCGAAGGACCCGGGCACCCCGCAGGTCCGCTTCCGGGGTCTCGCGGCCGTCGACCGGCACACCGCCTGGCTGGCCGGCACCGGGGGCACGGTCCTCGTCACCAGGGACGGCGGAGCGTCGTGGCGGAACGTCTCTCCGCCCGGAGCCGCCGATCTGCAGTTCCGGGACGTGGAGGCCTTCGACGCCCGGCACGCGGTGGTGCTGGCCATCGGCGAGGGCGACACGTCCCGCGTCTACCGCACCGAGGACGGCGGGGCGAGCTGGACCGAGTCCTTCCGCAACACCGACCCGAAGGCGTTCTACGACTGCCTGGCCTTCTTCGACCGCCGCCACGGCCTCGCGGTGAGCGACCCGGTGGACGGACGGTTCCGCATCCTGTCCACGGCAGACGGCGGCCGCTCCTGGCGGGTGCTGCCCTCGGCGGGCATGCCGCCCGCCCTGGACGGCGAGGCCGGCTTCGCGGCGAGCGGCCAGTGCCTGGTCACGTCCGGCGCCAGGGACGTCTGGCTGGCCACCGGCGGCGGCGCCCGCGCGCGCGTGCTGCACTCCGCCGACCGCGGAGTGACGTGGACGGCGGCCGACACCCCGGTCCCGGCCGGCGACCCGGCCCGCGGTGTCTTCGCGCTCGCCTTCCGCGACCGCACCCACGGCATCGCCGTCGGCGGCGACTACCGCCCCGACCAGCCCTCTCCGGAGGCCGCCGCGGTCACCGCCGACGGCGGCCGCAGCTGGCGGCCCGCCACCACACCGCCGCCCGCCTACCGCTCCGGCGCCGCCTGGCTCCCGCACAGCCGCACCGCCGCGCTCGCCGTCGGCCCCACCGGCACCGACCTGACCACCGACGGCGGCCGCACCTGGCGGACGATCGACACCGGTTCGTACGACACCGTCGACTGCACCGCCGACCTCGGCTGCTGGGCGGCCGGCGAACAGGGCAGGGTGGCCCGGCTGGAACGGTGACGTAACCGCCCGCGGCCCGGGTACTCGTTCCCTGCCGCAAAGGCATCCCGGCACGGAGGAAGGGAGCGATCATGCCAGCCGGTTCCAGCCCCAAGCGCGAGCGTCAGTACGAGCACATCAAGAAGAGCGCGCAGGACCGGGGCGAGAGCACCGGGCGCGCCGAGGAGATCGCCGCGCGGACGGTGAACAAGGAGCGGGCCCGCTCCGGCGAGTCCGAGACCGCCAGCCGCAGCTCGACGCAGGACATGTCGTCCGGCGAGCGGGGCGGCCGGCGGTCGGGCAGCGGGTCCGGCTCCCAGGGCCCGACCCGCGACCAGCTCTACAACGAGGCCAAGCAGCGCGGCATCGAGGGCCGTTCCCACATGAACAAGGGCCAGCTGCAGCGCGCGCTGAACGACAGGAAGGGATGAGCCCCGACGCTCAGCCGAGCGTCTGCCGGTGCCCCGCCAGCTCCGGTGCCGTCTTCGTGGCGACGAACTCCGTGACGCGGTAGGTGCACACACCGGCGACGGCGAACGGGTCGCCCGCGACTATCTCGTCGATGCGGGCGCGGTCCCCCGCGACGGCCAGGATCACCCCGCCGTCGCGGGGGTTCTTGCGCCCCGAGGCGAGGAAGAAGCCCTTCTCGTACTGCTCCTCCAGCCACGCCACATGGTCGGGCAGCAGGGCGTCCACGGAGTCGAGGGGCGCGGTGTAGGTCAGCTCCAGTACGAACATGATCGCGAGCCTACCCCCGGGGGCGGCGGCCCGGCGCGGGCCCGTACAGTCGGGGCCATCATGACGACCGTAGGCGCACCCGCGGGCTGGCCCGCGACCGAGGAAGAGGCCCGCGCCGTCCAGGACGAGCTGCGCGCGCGGGTGGTGCTCGACGAGCCCGGGCCGCCGCCCGGGACGGGCCGGGTCACCGGGGTCGACGTCGCCTACGACGACGAGCTGGACCTGGTCGCCGCGGCGGCCGTCGTGCTGGACGCCGCCACCCTCGACGTCGTGGCCGAGGCGACCGCCGTCGGGCGGGTGTCCTTCCCCTACGTCCCCGGGCTCCTCGCCTTCCGCGAGATCCCCACCGTCCTGGGCGCCCTGGAGGCCCTGCCGTGCCCGCCCGGCCTGGTCGTCTGCGACGGCTACGGCCTGGCCCACCCGCGCCGCTTCGGCCTCGCGAGCCACCTGGGCGTGCTCACCGGCCTGCCCACCATCGGCGTCGCCAAGAACCCGTTCACCTTCACGTACGACGACCCCGGGCCCGCGCGCGGCAGTTCGGCCCCGCTGCTCGCCGGCACCGAGGAGGTCGGCCGCGCCCTGCGCACCCGGGACGGGGTCAAGCCGGTCTTCGTCTCCGTGGGCCACCGGGTCGGCCTGGACGGCGCCCTGGCCCACACGCTGGCTCTCACCCCCGAGTTCCGGCTGCCCCAGACCACCCGCGCGGCCGACGCCCTGTGCCGCCGGGCCCTGAGGGAGGCGACGGCGCGGGGGACCGCCTCCACGGACGCTCAGGACGCGTCGACGCGCCAGGCGCCGACCTCCCGGTACGCCGAGTCGTAGACGGCCGAGCCGTCGCCCGGTGCGAGGGCGTAGTGGTGGAGGTTGCCGCCCCAGTACCGCAGGATCCGCCCCAGCTCGCCGGCGCGGTCCTGCGGCGACGCGTCCTCGTCCACGGCCACTTCCAGCACGAACTTCACGCCTGTCCGCCTCCTCGGTCCGTTCCCCGCCCTGGCCTCGATCGGCCTCAATCGTCTCATTGAGACGCCCTTTGAGGCTTTGGTGCGGCAGTCGCTGGTGGTGCGGCGCACGTCCGTGGTGAAGTCTCAACCCCGGGGCAAGGCACCGGGTCGGGGCGGTCGTCCGCTACCGTTCCGCCGCCACCCGGAAGGTGATCCCGGCCGCGCGCAGCCGCTCGGTGAGCGCGTCGCCCATCGCCTGGACCGTGGTCACCTGTCCGGCCGTCGGCGGGAGGTCGTCGAAGGCCAGGCACAGGGCCGACTCGGCGAACATCCTGGCCGTCTCGCCGTAGCCGGGGTCGCCGCCCGCGACCTCCGTGAAGACGCGCCGTCCGCCGCCCTCGCCCACGAAGCGCACCGTGAACCAGCTCTTCGCCCGCCGCTCCGCGTCCGGACCGTCGCCCGGCCGGAGCCGGTCCGACAACCAGCGCCGGGCGGGCGGCAGTTGGGCGGCCGCCGCCACCGCGCCGACGGCGGCGACCCCGCCGAGGGCGACCGGCAGACGCCGGACCGCGGCGAAGTGCCGGTAACGGAAGTCGGGGCCGTAGCGCTCCAGCGCCTTCGCCGAACGGCGCACGATCTGCGGGTCTATGGTCGGCAGCGGCAGCGCCCACGCGCCGACCTCCCGGGCGAACCTCGGCGGGCCGGCCGGCGACGCCACCCGGCGCCCCAGCAGCCGCGGCTCGTGCCGGGCCCGCTCGCGCGCGGCGGCCAGCATCCGCCCTGGGCGGGAGGCCTGGTTCAGCGCCGAGGCCAGGGTGCCGCCGGAGAAGGCCGCGTCCGCCGTCACATAGCCGTCCACCCGCAGCGGCACGCCCTCCGGCAGCTGCCGGACGGTGAAGTACGCGCCCAGGTCGTGCGGCACGGAGTCGAATCCGCAGGCGTGCACGAGGCGCGCGCCGGTCTCCCGCGCGCGTGCGTCGTGCCGGACGTACATCAGGTCCACGAACTCCGGCTCACCGGTCAGGTCCACGTAGTCGGTCCCGGTGTCCGCGCAGGCGGCGACCAGTTCCTCGCCGCGCAGCACGTACGGCCCGACGGTCGTGGCGACCACGCGCGCGTGCTCGGCGAGGGCGCGCAGGCCGGCCGGCTCGCCCACGTCGGCCCGCAGGACGCCGATGCCCGCGGCGCCGGGCAGCCGCTCGCGCAGCCGCTCCAGCCGCGCCTCGTCACGGCCCGCGAGGGCCCAGCGCAGGCCGTCCGGCGCATGCGCGGCGAGGTACTCCGCGGTGAGCGTGCCGACGAAGCCCGTGGCCCCGAAGAGCACCACGTCGTAGGGACGATCGGTCCTGTTCAGCCTGCTCATGGCACCCCTTGGTCCTGCAGCCCGCGCCGCTGTCGGTGGCTGAGGCTAGCGTGAGGGGTGCGCAGCACGACGACCAGCCCGGAGGCAGGTGTGGCCGCAGCCAGGAACGCACCGAAAAAGCGGGAGAAAGCACCGGCACGCCTCCCGGGCGCCCCACAGCCGCACTCCACGCGCACCGGCCCCTCACTCTTCCGGGTGATCGCCGACCGGCCGGGCACTTGGCTAAGCGCTTGCTCGTTCAGGTCTTGTGTCCGGTGGAACGCGTTCTTAGCATCACTGGTGTTACATCAGTTGTGTCACACGCTTGGGGGACTGCATGAGCACGGCGGCACCAGCAGGGCAGGGCCCGCTCTCCGGCGTGCGCGTGGTGGAGCTGGCCGGCATCGGACCGGGCCCGTTCGCCGCCATGCTCCTGGCCGACCTCGGGGCCGACGTGGTCCGGGTGGACCGCCCCGGCGGCCCCGGCCTCGGCATCGACCCCGCCCACGACGTCACCAACCGCAACAAGCGCTCGATCATGGTCGACCTCAAGGCCCCGGACGGCCCCGCGCGCGTCCTCGACCTCGCCGAACGCGCCGACATCCTCATCGAGGGCTACCGCCCGGGCGTCGCCGAGCGCCTCGGCGTCGGCCCCGCCGACTGCCACGCCCGCAACCCCCGCCTGGTCTACGGCCGCATGACCGGCTGGGGCCAGGACGGCCCCCTCGCCCAGCGCGCGGGCCACGACGTGGCCTACATCGCGCTCACCGGGACCCTCGGCATGATCGGCCGCCCGGACGAGCCCCCGGCCGTCCCCGCCAACCTCCTCGGCGACTACGCCGGCGGCTCGCTGTACCTGGTCGTCGGTGTCCTCGCCGCCCTGCACCACGCCCGCGCGACCGGCACCGGACAGGTCGTCGACGCCGCCATCGTCGACGGCACGGCCCATCTGTCCGCGATGATCCACGGCATGCTCTCCGCCGGCGGCTGGCAGGACCGGCGCGCCGCCAACCTCCTCGACGGCGGCTGCCCCTACTACGGCACCTACGAGACCGCCGACGGCGGGTACATGGCGGTCGGCGCCCTGGAAGGCCGGTTCTACGAGGAGTTCCTGCGCCTGCTGGACCTGGACGACCTCGTACCGGCCCGCGGGGACTGGACCCGCTGGGGCGAGCTGCGCGAGCGGATCGCCGCCCGCTTCGGCTCCCGCACCCGCGAGGAGTGGACGGCCGTGTTCGAGGGCACGGACGCCTGCGTGGCCCCCGTGCTGTCCCTGCGCGAGGCCCCGCACCACCCGCATCTGGCCGCCCGCGGCACGTTCACCGACCACGGCGGCATCACCCAGCCCGCCCCCGCCCCCCGCTTCTCCGCCACCCCCACCACCATCCGCACCGGTCCGGCCCGGCCCGGCGCGGACACGGAGACGGTGGCGCGGGACTGGGGGACACCCGCACTCGTGTACGGCGAACCCGTCCCCGACGGCGACTGACCCACCCACCCGACGACCACCCGCCCTCGGCGGCCGACCCCGCTCGGCCCACCCTCCCGAAAGGCACATCAGTGAGCACCGAAGCGTACGTGTACGACGCGATCCGCACCCCGCGCGGCCGCGGCAAGGCGAACGGCGCCCTGCACGGCACCAAGCCCATCGACCTGGTCGTCGGCCTCATCCACGAGATCCGCGACCGCTTCCCCGGCCTCGACCCGGCCGCGGTCGACGACATCGTCCTCGGCGTCGTCGGACCCGTCGGCGACCAGGGCTCCGACATCGCCCGGATCGCCGCGATCGCCGCCGGGCTGCCGGACACGGTCGCGGGCGTCCAGGAGAACCGCTTCTGTGCCTCCGGCCTGGAAGCGGTCAACATGGCCGCGATGAAGGTCCGCTCCGGCTGGGAGGACCTGGTCCTCGCGGGCGGCGTCGAGTCGATGTCCCGCGTCCCGATGGCCTCCGACGGCGGTGCCTGGTTCAACGACCCGATGACGAACCTCGCCGTCAACTTCGTGCCGCAGGGCATCGGCGCCGACCTCATCGCCACCATCGAGGGCTTCACCCGCCGCGACGTCGACGAGTACGCGGCCCTGTCCCAGGAGCGTGCCGCCACCGCGTGGAAGGAGGGCCGCTTCGACCGCTCGGTCGTCCCCGTCAGGGACCGCAGCGGCCTGGTCGTCCTCGACCACGACGAGCACCCGCGCCCCGGCACCACGGCCGACTCCCTCGGCAAGTTGAAGCCGTCGTTCGCGGACATCGGCGAGCTCGGCGGCTTCGACGCCGTCGCCCTGCAGAAGTACCACTGGGTGGAGAAGATCGACCACGTCCACCACGCGGGCAACTCCTCGGGCATCGTCGACGGCGCCTCGCTCGTCGCCATCGGCTCCAAGGAGGTCGGCGAGCGCCACGGCCTCACCCCGCGCGCGCGGATCGTCTCCGCCGCCGTCTCCGGCTCCGAGCCCACCATCATGCTCACCGGTCCCGCCCCCGCCACCCGCAAGGCCCTCGCCAGGGCCGGCCTGACCATCGACGACATCGACCTGGTCGAGATCAACGAGGCGTTCGCCGCGGTGGTGCTGCGCTTCGTGAAGGACATGGGCCTGTCGCTGGACAAGGTCAACGTCAACGGCGGCGCCATCGCGCTGGGCCACCCGCTCGGCGCGACCGGCGCGATGATCCTCGGCACCCTCGTGGACGAACTGGAGCGCCAGGACAAGCGCTACGGCCTCGCCACGCTGTGCGTGGGCGGCGGCATGGGCATCGCCACCGTCGTCGAGCGCGTCTGAACTCCCCGCGGAACCACGAGACCTCAACGGAGACCACTGTCATGACCGAGAGCACCACCATCCGCTGGGAGCAGGACGACACCGGTGTCGTCACCCTCGTCCTGGACGACCCGAACCAGTCCGCGAACACCATGAACCAGGCGTTCCGCGACTCGCTCGCCGCGATCACCGACCGGCTGGAGGCCGAGAAGGACTCCGTCCGCGGCGTCATCTTCACCTCGGCGAAGAAGACCTTCTTCGCGGGCGGCGACCTGCGCGACCTGATCCGGGTCACGCCCGAGACCGCGCAGGACCTGTTCGACGGCGGTCTCGCCATCAAGCGGAACCTGCGCCGCATCGAGACCCTCGGCAAGCCGGTCGTCGCGGCGATCAACGGCGCGGCCCTGGGCGGCGGTTTCGAACTGGCCCTCGCCTGCCACCACCGGGTCGCCCTCGACACCTCCGGCACGAAGATCGGCTGCCCCGAGGTCACCCTCGGCCTGCTCCCCGGCGGCGGCGGAGTCGTCCGCACCGTACGGCTGCTCGGCATCGCCGACGCGCTGCTGAAGGTGCTCCTCCAGGGCACGCAGTACAACGCGGTCCGCGCCCGGGAGAACGGCCTGGTCCACGAGGTCGCCGCCACGCCGGAGGAACTGCTCGCCAAGGCCCGCGCGTTCATCGACGCCAACCCCGAGTCCCAGCAGCCCTGGGACCTGCCCGGCTACCGGATCCCGGGCGGCACCCCGGCCAACCCGAAGTTCGCCGCCAACCTGCCCGCCTTCCCGGCCAGCCTGCGCAAGCAGACGGGCGGCGCCCCCTACCCCGCCCCGCGCAACATCCTCGCCGCGGCTGTCGAGGGCTCCCAGGTGGACTTCGAGACCGCCCAGGTCATCGAGGCCCGCTACTTCGTGGAGCTGGCCGCCGGGCAGACGTCGAAGAACATGATCCAGGCGTTCTTCTTCGACCTGCAGGCCGTCAACTCCGGCGCCAACCGCCCCAAGGGCATCGAGCCGCGCCAGGTCCGCAAGGTCGCCGTGCTCGGCGCCGGCATGATGGGCGCCGGCATCGCCTACTCGTGCGCCCGCGCGGGCATCGACGTCGTCCTGAAGGACGTCACCCCGGAGGCCGCGGCCAAGGGCAAGGGCTACTCCGAGAAGCTGTGCGCCAAGGCCGTCGCCAAGGGTCGTACCAGCCAGGAGAAGGCGGACGCGCTGCTCGCCCGCATCACCCCCACCGCCGAGGCCGCCGACCTCGCCGGCTGCGACGCCGTGATCGAGGCCGTCTTCGAGGACCCGGCCCTCAAGCACAAGGTCTTCCAGGAGATCGAGTCCGTCGTCGCCCCCGACGCACTGCTGTGCTCCAACACCTCCACCCTGCCCATCACCACCCTCGCCGAGGGCGTGGAGCGCCAGGGCGACTTCATCGGGCTGCACTTCTTCTCGCCGGTCGACAAGATGCCGCTGGTCGAGATCATCAAGGGCGAGCGGACCGGCGACGAGGCCCTCGCCCGCGCCTTCGACCTGGTCCGGCAGATCAACAAGACGCCGATCGTCGTCAACGACTCGCGCGGCTTCTTCACCTCCCGCGTGATCGGCCACTTCATCAACGAGGGCGTCGCCATGGTCGGCGAGGGCATCGAGCCCGCCTCCGTGGAGCAGGCCGCCGCACAGGCCGGCTACCCGGCCAAGGTGCTCTCCCTCATGGACGAGCTGACCCTCACCCTGCCGCGCAAGATCCGCAACGAGTCCCGGCGCGCCGTGGAGGAGGCGGGCGGCACCTGGACCGCGCACCCGGCGGAGGCCGTCATCGACCGCATGGTCGACGAGTTCGGCCGGCCGGGCCGCAGCGGAGGCGCCGGGTTCTACGACTACGCCGAGGACGGCGGGCGGGCCGGGCTGTGGCCGGGGCTGCGCGAGCACTTCACCCGGGCCGGCCACGAGATCCCGTTCCGGGACATGCAGGAGCGGATGCTCTTCTCCGAGGCGCTCGACACCGTGCGGCTCCTCGAAGAGGGCGTCCTGACCTCGGTGGCCGACGCCAACATCGGCTCCATCCTCGGCATCGGCTTCCCCGGCTGGACCGGCGGCGTGCTCCAGTACATCAACGGCTACGAGGGCGGCCTGCCCGGTTTCGTGGCCCGCGCGCGGGAACTGGCCGAGGCGTACGGCGAGCGGTTCACCCCGCCCGCGCTGCTCGTGGAGAAGGCGGAGAAGGGGGAGCGGTTCGGCGACTCAGTCCGTTCCTGACCCGGTGAGCCACTCGCTCAGCTCTTCTCGCAGCGACCGCTGGAACGTCGTGAGCAGCGCCTGCACCACCAGCGGGTGCATGTGCGCCGACAGGGACTTCACGTCCCGGGCGTCCCGCTCGGCGACCTCGCCGCGGAAGACCTGAGCGAGTTCGTGGGCCGCGGCGCGCGAGTGCTCCAGGAGCACCTCGCGCGCCGCGAGGATCGCGTCCTGCGACAGCGGTACGTCGAGGAGCTGCACACCGAGCCGGAGCAGCCCGGAGTCGACACGGAACGTGTCCCCGTCACCGGGCGTGACGACGTTCATCGCCGCCAGCCGCTCCATGTCCCCGGGACCGAGCGGCCGGCCGGCCCGTCGTTCGAGCTCCCGTCGCGACACCGCCTCCACCGCGTCGGGCGCCCAGGACGCGACCACCGCGCGGTGGATGGCGAGGTCGTGCGGGCTGAGGTCCGCCGGCAGCTGCCCGAGGTAGCGCTCGATCGCCGCCAGGGTCATCCCCTGCCGCTGCAGCTCCTCGATGAGGGCCAGCCGCGCCACGTGCCCGGGGCCGTAGTGACCCACCCGGCGCGGACCGATCACCGGCGGCGGGAGCAGGCCCTTGCTGCCGTAGAAGCGGATCGTACGGACCGTGACGCCCGCCCGCGCGGCGAGTTCGTCGATGGTGAGCGTCGGCTCCCCGGTGTCGGTCGTCATGTTCAACAGTATCGCTGTCTCACCATTACTGTGAAAGACCTGGTGAACGTCGTGCACACCGTGCGTGAATCGTGTGAGAAGTAACGCTGTGTGACGTGGACCACCGCGTATCCGGTGATCCTCCTGGGAAGGTGCTGTCTTGGTCTGTGCCGCGACACACCAGGGTGGTGCGGGCCAGGACCTGCACGACCCCCGGGCCCACGAGGCCGGGCGCACCAGGAAGTGGAACCACCCTTGAGCAGTAAGGACACCGTGGAATCGGCGCGGGCCACCACCCCCCACCAGGTGGCCGGAAGACCCGCGGACGCGGGCGACGCCGGTTACAGCAAGGACCTCAAGGCCCGCCACGTCAACATGATCGCCATCGGCGGCGCCATCGGCACCGGACTCCTCCTGGGCGCCGGCGGCCGTCTGCACAACGCGGGCCCCGCGCTCGCCCTGGCCTATCTGGTCTGCGGCGTCTTCGCCTTCTTCGTCGTCCGGGCCCTCGGCGAGCTGGTCCTGTACCGCCCGTCCTCCGGGTCCTTCGTGAGCTACGCCCGCGAGTTCCTCGGCGAGAAGGGCGCCTACGTCGCCGGCTGGATGTACTTCCTGAACTGGTCGACCACCGGCATCGCCGACATCACCGCGATCGCGCTGTACACGCACTACTGGTCGATGTTCACCAGCATTCCCCAGTGGGTGCTCGCGCTGATCGCCCTCGCCGTGGTGCTCGCCGTGAACCTCATCTCGGTGAAGATCTTCGGTGAGATGGAGTTCTGGTTCGCGATCATCAAGGTCGCGACCATCGTCGGCTTCATGCTGATCAGCATCTTCCTGCTCGCCACCCACCACAAGGTCGGCGGCCACACCCCCGGTCTGAGCGTCATCAGCGAGCACGGCGGGCTCCTCCCGCACGGTGCGATGCCGGTCGTCCTGGTCATGCAGGGCGTGATCTTCGCCTACGCGGCCCTCGAACTGGTCGGTGTCGCCGCCGGCGAGACCGCCGAGCCCGAGAAGGTCGTCCCGCGCGCGGTGAACTCGATCATGTGGCGCGTGGGCCTGTTCTACGTCGGCTCGGTCGTGCTCCTCGCCCTGCTGCTGCCCGGCTCGGTGTACTCCGCCGACGAGAGCCCGTTCGTCACGGTGCTGTCGAAGATCGGCGTCCCGGCGGCCGGCGACGTCATGAACCTCGTCGTGCTGACCGCCGCCATGTCCTCGCTGAACTCCGGTCTGTACTCGACCGGCCGCATCCTGCGCTCCATGGCCATGGCGGGCTCCGCCCCGAAGTTCACCGCCCGCATGAACCGCAGCCAGGTGCCCTACGGCGGCATCCTGCTGACCTGTGCGGTCTGCGTGCTCGGCGTCGGCCTCAACTACCTGGTCCCCAGCCAGGCCTTCGAGATCGTGCTGAACGTCGCCTCGCTCGGCATCATCAGCACCTGGGTGATCATCATGCTCTGCCACATGATCTTCGTCCGCCGCGCCCGCGCCGGCCTCACGACCCGGCCGAACTTCCAGCTGAAGTTCTCCCCGGTCACCGAGATCACCACGATCGCGTTCCTGCTGGTCTGCCTCGGCATGATGTGGAACGACCCCGAGGTCGGCCGGAAGACCATCCTGCTGATCCCGGTGATCGCCGTCATGCTGGTCGCCGGCTGGTTCGGCGTGCGCCGCCGCGTCTCCCAGAACGCGGAGCGGGAACTCTCCCAGCTGTCGAAGTAGCACCCCGGGGGGCCACCCCCAGCGGCCCCGCCCACGGTGGCGTCATGCCGGAGATCACGTATCTCCGGCATGACGCCACCGTTGTGTTCATTGCGGGCGGCCGGGGAGGTGCGCCCGTGAAGGTGCGCCGGGGAACCGCGCGGCCGGCCCTGTACGATCCGCACGTACCGATCACCCGAGGGCCCACGGCGACGGAGACGGCGCCCCCGGCGGAGCCACCGGTGACCGTGTACGACACGGGGAGGGTGCCTGATGCGAGTGGCCGATGTGCTGGTGCTGGGCGGGGCGGGCGTGGACACCGTCATCCAGGTGCCCGAGCTGCCGCTGCCGTACGCCGACAGCTACATGATCGACACCGGGATCCGCACCCGAGCCGGGCAGACCGGCGACTTCGTCGCCCTCGGTCTCGCCGCGCTCGGCCTGCGCACCCACCACCTCGACCTGCTCGGCGACGACCCCGAGGGCGACCTCGTCCGCGCCCTGCACCGCGAGCACGGCATCGCGCTGACCGCGCTCCCGGGGCCCGCGGGCACCAAGCGGGCGGTCAACCTCGTCGGCCCGGACGGCCGTCGCCTGTCCCTCTACGACACCAGCCGCGCCCGCCCCGGCGACCGCTTTCCACCGGAGATGCTGCGCACCCTGGCCGGGGCGAGCAGGCACGTGCACGTGACGATCACCCAGCCCTGCGCCGCGGCCCTGCCGGTGCTGACCGGGACGGGCCTGCCCCTGTCCACGGACCTCCACGACTGGGACGGCGAGAACCCGTACCACGAGCCGTTCGCGCTCGCGGCCGACGTCGTCTTCCTGTCCGCCGCGGCACTGGCCGACCCCGAGCGCACCATGCGGGACATCGCCGAGCGGGGCCGCGCGGAGGTCGTGGTCGCCACAGCGGGCGCGGAGGGCGCCCATCTGCTGGCCGGCGGCGAGCTGACCCGGGTACCGGCGGTGGCCCCGCCCGCGCCGGTCGTCGACTCCAACGGCGCGGGCGACGCCTTCGCCGCCGCGTTCCTCTACGGCCGTCTCACCGGCGAGCCGCCCGAGCGGTGCGCCCGCTTCGGGGCGATCGCCGGCGCGTACGCCTGCACCGTCCCGGCCACCCGCGCGGGCGCGATAGGCCGCGACGACCTCCTGGCGAGGGCGGCCGAGCCGTCCCGCTGAGGTCCCGGCGCGCACGCCACGCGGCCCGGACCCCGGCACGCGCCGTACACGGCCCGCGACCTCAACACCCGTCCCGCTCGCCCTGGGACCTCAGCGTCCGTCCCGCGCGGCCTCGATCTTCTTCCACGACTTCGGCCGGGCGACCGCCGCACCCGCCTTCGCGAAGGAGCGTGCCGCGGACGCGGGCGGCTTCGACGGCTGGAACAGCCAGGTGTCGAAGAGACCCGCGAGGGACTTCCCGGACACGTGCTCGGCGTACCTCTCGAAGTCGGCCACCGAGGCGTTGCCGTACGCGTGCGCCTTCGGCCACCCCTTGAGGATGCGGAAGAACGCGGGGTCGCCGACCTCGTCGCGCAGCGCCTGGATGGCGGCCGCGCCCCGGTCGTAGACGGCGTCGTCGAACTGGTTGTCCGCGCCCGGGTCGCCGGGCTTCACCTTCCAGAAGGCATCGTCGGCCGGGTGGGAGGAGTACACGTAGTCGGCGAGCTGCTGCGCGGTGCCGTCGCCCTCGTGCTCGGACCACAGCCACTGCGCGTACGTCGCGAAGCCCTCGTTGAGCCAGATGTCCTTCCAGTGCTTGACCGACACGTCGTCGCCGTACCACTGGTGCGCCAGCTCGTGCACCACGACGGAGGCGTTGGCGCCCTTCGCGAACTGCTTCGGGCTGTAGTAGACCCGGGTCTGCGTCTCCAGCGCGTACCCGGTGGTGGTGTTCGGGACATAGCCGCCGGCGCTGGCGAACGGATACGGCCCGAAATAGCCGCTCAGCCAGTCGACGATCTCCCCGGTGCGCTCCACGCTCGCCCGCGCGGCCCCGTCGTTGTCGCCGAGGTCCTTGCTGTAGGCGTTGACGACCGGCACACCACCCTCGGAGGTACCGGTGGTGATGTCGAACTTCCCGATGGCGAGCGTGGCCAGGTAGGTCGCCTGCGGCTTGTTCTGCCGCCAGCTGTAGCGGGTCCAGCCCAGCTGCGAGGAGGTCGCCTGGAGCGTGCCGTTGGAGATGGCCTGGGTGCCGTCGGGCACCGCCACCGACACGTCGTAGGTGGCCTTGTCGCTCGGGTGGTCGTTGCTGGGGAACCACCACCAGGCGGCCTCGGGCTCGTCGGCGGCCACCGCGCCGTCGGGCGTGCGGTGCCAGGTGTCGAACCCGTACGCGCTCTTCGTCGACGGCACCCCGCTGTAGCGGACCACGACCGTGACCGGCGTGCCCTTCGCCAGCGGCGTCTTCGGCGTGATCACCAGCTCGTGCTGCCGGGAGTGCGCGAACGCGGCCTTGGCGCCGTTGACCCGCACCTCGCTCACGTCCAGCAGGAAGTCCAGGTCGAAGCTGGACAGGTCCTGTGTGGTCCGCGCCAGGATCGTCGCCGTGCCCTGCAGTTCGTCCGTCGCCGGCTGGTAACGCAGCCTCAGGTCGTAGTGCGAGACGTCGTAGCCGCCGTTGCCGTAGTACGGGTAGTAGGGGTCGCCGATGCCCGGCGCGCCGGGCGAGTAGCCCGCGGCCGATGCCGGGATCGCCAGCAGGAGGGAGGCCGCCGCCAGTGCGCCCGGCGCGATGATTCTGCGGTGCACGTAAGCTCCAAGTCGTCGGGACTGCGGGTCCGTTCGGAGATCTCTGTACGGACCCTATTCAGTCCCTGTGCTCCCTGGCCTGTCCATGACCTCTGCTGTCACAC
The DNA here is from genome assembly GCF_055605965.1 of Streptomyces sp. NPDC037126. Taxonomy (NCBI): domain Bacteria; kingdom Bacillati; phylum Actinomycetota; class Actinomycetes; order Kitasatosporales; family Streptomycetaceae; genus Streptomyces; species Streptomyces sp. NPDC037126. The sequence goes on along the minus strand of NZ_JBVJTD010000002.1, from coordinate 574,095 downwards.
GATCGCCATTCGGCCGACATGAGCCACCCGGGTGCCGTAAAGCACTCTTCTGTACGGGAGTTGACCGGAGTACCGTCCGCGCATGCCGATTAGCACGCCCCTGCGCAGAGCCCTGCGTACGCGCTTCACGATCTTCAGAGCGCTCGCGACAGCGGCCGCCGCCACCCTGATGGCCGCGTTCCTCATCCCGGCCGCGGCCCAGGCCGCGCCCCGTGAGAGCACCCCCGTCTACTCCTACGCCCACGCCATCCGCGAGTCCGTGTGGGTGGACACCGGCCTCGACGAGGACGGCGACGGGCGGACCGACCGCGTCGCCGCCGACATCGTCCGTCCCGCCGAACCGGCCCGCCAGGGCCGCAAGGTGCCGGTCATCATGGACGCCAGCCCGTACTACTCATGCTGCGGGCGCGGCAACGAGAGCCAGGTCAAGACGTACGACGCGAGCGGCCACGTCGTCCGGATGCCGCTGTTCTACGACAACTACTTCGTGCCCCGCGGCTACGCCTTCGTCGGCGTCGACCTCGCCGGCACCAACCGCTCCGACGGCTGCGTCGACGTCGGCGGCCGCTCCGACGTCCAGTCCGCGAAGGCCGTCATCGACTGGCTGAACGGCCGTGCCAGGGCGTACAGCACCCGGACCGGCACCACGACGGTGAAGGCCGGCTGGACCAACGGCCGTACCGGCATGATCGGCAAGAGCTGGGACGGCACCATCGCCAACGGCGTCGCCGCCACGGGCGTCAAGGGCCTGAGGACCATCGTGCCGATCAGCGCCATCTCCTCCTGGTACGACTACTACTTCGCCCAGGGCGCCCCGCTCTACGACGGCGGACCCGCCGACCTCGCCGGGTACGTCGAGAGCGACGGCGCGGCGGCCCACTGCGCGGCCGAGCAGAAGAGGCTCACCGACGGCAGCCCGGTGAGCGGCGACTGGACCCCGCTGTGGACCGAGCGGGACTACGTCAAGGACGCGGCCAAGGTGCGTGCCAGCGTGTTCGTGGCGCAGGGCATGCAGGACCTCAACGTCCGCACCAAGCACTTCGGCCAGTGGTGGGACGCCCTCGCCAAGCACGGCGTGAAGCGGAAGCTGTGGCTCTCCCAGACCGGCCACGTCGACCCCTTCGACTACCGGCGCGGCGCCTGGGTCGACACCCTGCACCGCTGGTTCGACCACGAACTCCTCGGCTACGACAACGGCATCGACCGCGCGCCGACGGCCGACATCGAACGCCACCCCGACCAGTGGGTCACCTCGGCGTCCTGGCCTCCGCGCGGCACCGCCGCCACCACCCTGCACCCGGCCCCCGGCAACGCGCCCGGCGTCGGCACGCTCGGCCTGCGCCCGGCCGCCGGCACCGAGACGTTCACCGACGACCCGAAGCTGAGCGAGACCGACTGGGCCGCCGCGCTGACCGCGTCCACCCCGGGCAAGGACGGCTTCCTCACGGCGCCGCTCAGCCACGACCTGCGCCTGTCCGGTACCTCGACGGTGACCGTCACCGCCACCCCGACCACCGCCTCGGCGCACCTGTCCGCGGTCCTGGTGGACCTCGGCCCGGACACCGTCCGCGACTACGCGGACGCCGCCGAGGGCATCACCACGCTGAAGAACCGCACCTGCTGGGGGGAGAGCACGGCCGGGGACAGCGCCTGCTACCTGGAGACCGCGGCGAAGACGGCGAAGGTCGGCTACACGGTGTTCAGCCGCGGCTGGGCCGACCTCGGCCACTACGCCTCGCTCGCCGAGGGCGTCCCGCTCACCCCGGGCAAGGCCTACCGGATGACCCTCACCCTGGCGGCCACCGACCACGTCGTCCCCAAGGGGCACCGCCTCGCCCTGATCGTCGCGGGCACGGACAAGGACCTCATCAACCCGCCGTCCACCAGGCCGACCGTCACGGTCGACCTGTCCGGTACGACGGCCCGGCTCCCGCTGGTCGGCGGCGCGGCGGCCTTCACCCGCGCCACGTCCGGCGGCACGGCCGCGGCCCCCGCGCCGGTGTTCCCGAGCGGCCTGCGCGCACCGCGCGCGGTCCGGCACATCCCGGCGGGCTGACCGTTCAGGCGGCCGGGCGCAGCACCAGCCCGGCCGCCTCCCGGGCACACCCCCAGGCCACCGTCACCCCGGCCCCGCCGTGCCCGTAGTGGTGGACCAGCACCCGCCCGTCGGGCAGGGACCGCCGCTCCAGCCGTACCGCGTCCCGGGACGGCCGCAGCCCCACCCGGTGGGCGAGCACCCGGGCCCCGGCGATCTCCGGGCGCGCGGCCGCGCACCGGGCGACGATCGCCGCCGCGGTCGCCGGATCCGGCTCCAGTGACCAGTCGTCCTCCTCCGCGGTACCGCCGAGGAGCAGTCCGTACGGCTGCGGGACGAAGTACGTCGAGGCGGCCGACACATGGTCGACGGAGGTGAGCCAGGTGGTGATCCCGGGATTCTCCACCACGACCAGCTGCCCCCGCACCGGACGCACCGCCGGATCCGGCACCAGCGAACGGGCCCCGAGACCCGTGCAGTTGACGACCACGGCGGCGGGCACGGCCGCCAGGTCGGTCACCTCCCGCACCTCCACCTCGCCGCCCGCCCCGGCGAGCCGCTCCCGCAGCCACGCGAGGTGCGCCGGCATGTCGATCACCGGCAACCGCGCCGCCAGCCCGTCCGCCACGGCCCGCAGCCCCGGCACCCGGCCGGCCCAGTCGCCCAGCTCGTCCAGCCGGGTCCCGAGGTGCACACCGTCGACCAGGCGTACGCCCGTCTCCCGCGGCCGCTCGGCCAGCTCCTGGTACACCGCGAGGGACTCCAGTGCCCAGGCGCCGACCAGTGCCTCCGGCTCGATGCGGTACGGCCACCACAGGCCGCCCGCGACCGCCGAGGTGGTGCGCTCGGCGGGTTCCCGCGCCCACACCCGCACCCGCCGCCCCGCCTCGGCCAGCACCACGGCGGTCGTCAGCCCGACGATCCCGCCCCCGACCACGATCACTTCGTCACTCGGCTCGCTGTTCACGCCAGGACGATAGGCCCTGTACGGCCGGCCCTCGTCGCCGTCCCCCGGGAGGCGTCCCGGCGGCCCGGTGACCCGGGGGAGAGCCGGGCTGAGGTGCGGGTGCGCGGCGCACTAGGATCGGGCTCCTGATGACTGCCACTCTCGTCGCGAAGAACCTCGCCGCCGGGCACGGCGACCGCTCCCTCTTCTCCGGGCTCGACCTCGTCGTGGCGCCCGGAGACGTGATCGGGCTGGTCGGCGCCAACGGCGCGGGCAAGTCCACCCTGCTGCGGCTGCTCGCCGGGCTCACCCCGCCCGAGCAGGGCGAACTGCGGCTGTCCCCGCCGGCCGCGACCGTCGGCCATCTGCCGCAGGAGCCGGAACGCCGGCCGGGGGAGACCGTGCGGGAGTTCCTGGCCCGCCGCACCGGCGTGGCCGAGGCGCAGCGGGTCATGGACGAGACCACCCAGGCCCTGGTCGACGGCGCGCCCGGCGCCGACGACGCCTACGCGGCCGCCCTGGAGCGCTGGCTCGGCCTCGGCGGGGCCGACCTGGACGAGCGCGCGGAGGAGGTCGCGGACTCGCTGGGTCTCGCCGTCGGCCTGGACCAGCCGATGACGGCCCTGTCCGGCGGCCAGGCGGCCCGCGCCGGACTCGCCTCCCTGCTGCTGTCCCGCTACGACGTCTTCCTGCTCGACGAGCCCACCAACGACCTCGACCTGGACGGCCTGGAGCGCCTGGAACGGTTCGTCACCGGCCTGCGCGCGGGCACGGTCGTCGTCAGCCACGACCGGGAGTTCCTCACCCGCACGGTCACCAAGGTCCTCGAACTCGACCTGGCCCAGCGGCAGATCAACCTCTACGGCGGCGGCTACGAGGCCTACCTGGAGGAGCGGGACGTGGCCCGCCGGCACGCCCGCGACGACTACGAGGAGTACGCCGACAAGAAGTCCGCACTCCAGGACCGCGCGCAGATGCAGCGGTCCTGGATGGACAAGGGCGTGAAGAACGCCCGCCGCAAGGCCGGCGGCGACAACGACAAGATCGGCCGCAAGTTCCGCAGCGAGGCCAGTGAGAAACAGGCATCCAAGGCCCGGCAGACCCAGCGCATGATCGAACGCCTCGAAGTGGTCGAGGAACCGCGCAAGGAGTGGGAACTGCGCATGGAGATCGCCGCCGCCCCGCGCTCGGGCGCGGTCGTGGCGACCCTGCGGGACGCCGAGATCCGGCGCGGCGACTTCACCTTCGGGCCGGTTTCCCTGCAGCTGGACTGGGCTGACCGGGTGGCGGTGACCGGGGCCAACGGCGCCGGCAAGTCGACCCTGCTCGGCGCGCTCCTCGGCCGTGTCCCGCTCGACTCCGGGCACGCCGCCCTCGGCTCGGGAGTCCTGGTCGGCGAGGTGGATCAGGCGCGGGGGCTGTTCCACGGCCCCGAGTCCCTGCTCGACGCGTTCTGCGCGGCCGTGCCCGACACCGAGCCGGCCGAGGTCCGCACCCTGCTCGCCAAGTTCGGCCTGAAGTCGGACCATGTGCTCCGCCCGGCCGCGACCCTCTCACCGGGCGAGCGCACCCGGGCCGCGCTGGCCCTCCTGCAGGGCCGTGGCGTGAACCTCCTGGTCCTCGACGAGCCCACCAACCACCTCGACCTGCCCGCCATCGAGCAACTGGAGTCCGCCCTCGACTCCTACGAGGGCACCCTGATCCTGGTCACCCACGACCGCCGCATGCTCGACGCGGTCCACGTCACCCGCCGTCTGGAAGTGGCGTCCGGCAAGGTGACCGAGCGCTGAGGAACGGGGCCGGAGCCGTGTGGCTCCGGCCCCTGGGGGTCAGCGCTTCTTCGGGTCGAGCAGGCCCGCCCGGCGCAGTGCGTCGGCCATGGCGCTGTTGGCCGGCGGCGGGGCCTGCCGGCCGCCGCGGTCACCGCCCCGGGCCTCGCGCCTGCCGCCGCCCTGGCGCTCACCGCCGCCCTGCCGCTGCTGCGGCGGCCGGGCACCGCCCCGCTGCTGACGTCCGCCGCCGCCCTGCCCCTGCGGTGCGGCCTCGTCGTCCAGACGCAGGGTCAGCCCGATCCGCTTGCGCGGGATGTCCACGTCGAGGACCTTCACCTTGACGATGTCGCCCGGCTTGACCACGTCCCGCGGGTCCTTGACGAACGTCCTCGACATCGCCGACACGTGCACCAGGCCGTCCTGGTGGACGCCGACGTCCACGAACGCGCCGAAGGCCGCCACGTTGGTCACCACGCCCTCCAGGACCATCCCGGCGGCGAGGTCGGAGATCTTCTCCACGCCCTCCTTGAAGGTGGCCGTCTTGAACGCGGGACGCGGGTCGCGGCCGGGCTTCTCCAGCTCCTTGAGGATGTCGGAGACGGTCGGCAGACCGAAGGTGTCGTCCACGAAGTCGGCGGGCCGCAGGGAGCGCAGCACGCCCGTGTTGCCGATGAGGGACGCCACCTCCTGACCCGTGGTCTTCACCATGCGGCGCACCACCGGGTACGACTCCGGGTGCACGCTGGAGGCGTCCAGCGGGTCGCCGCCCCGGATGCGCAGGAAGCCCGCGCACTGCTCGTACGCCTTGGGGCCGAGCCGCGCGACCTTCTTCAGCTCCGAGCGGGAGGTGAACGGCCCGTTCACGTCCCGGTGCGCCACGATGTTCTCGGCGAGACCGGAGGAGATGCCGGACACCCGCGAAAGCAGCGGCACGGACGCGGTGTTGACGTCCACCCCGACGCCGTTCACACAGTCCTCGACGACCGCGTCCAGCGACCGGGAGAGCTTCACCTCGGACAGGTCGTGCTGGTACTGGCCGACGCCGATCGACTTGGGGTCGATCTTCACCAGCTCGGCCAGCGGGTCCTGCAGCCGCCGGGCGATGGAGACCGCGCCGCGCAGCGAGACGTCCATGCCCGGCAGTTCCTGCGAGGCGTACTGCGACGCCGAGTACACCGACGCGCCCGCCTCCGACACCATCACCTTGGTGAGCTTCAGCTCCGGGTGCCTGGCGATCAGTTCGGTGGCCAGCTTGTCGGTCTCGCGGGACGCCGTGCCGTTGCCGATCGCGACCAGCTCGACCGCGTGCTCCTTGGCGAGCCCGGCCAGCTTGGCGATCGCCTCGTCCCACTTGTTGGCGGGGACGTGCGGGTAGATGACGTCCGTGGCGACGGCCTTGCCGGTCGCGTCGACCACGGCGACCTTCACGCCCGTACGGAAACCGGGGTCCAGGCCGAGCGTCGCCCGGGTGCCGGCCGGGGCCGCGAGCAGCAGGTCGCGCAGGTTCGCGGCGAACACGTTCACCGCCTCGTCCTCGGCGGCCGTCCGCAGGCGCAGCCTGACGTCGATGCCGAGGTGCACCAGGACACGGGTGCGCCAGGCCCAGCGGACGGTGTCCGTCAGCCACTTGTCGGCGGGGCGGCCCCGGTCGGCGATCCCGAACCGGTGCGCGATGGCGCCCTCGTAGGACGACGGGCCGTCCGTGGGCTCCTCCGGCTCCAGGACGAGGTCCAGGACCTCCTCCTTCTCCCCGCGCAGCATCGCCAGGACACGGTGCGAGGGCAGCTCGGTGAAGGGCTCGGCGAACTCGAAGTAGTCGGCGAACTTGGCGCCCGCCTCCTCCTTGCCCTCCCGCACCTTGGCGGCCAGCCGCCCGCGCACCCACATGCGCTCGCGCAGCTCGCCGATCAGGTCGGCATCCTCCGAGAACCGCTCGGTGAGGATCGCCCGCGCGCCCTCCAGCGCCGCCTGCGGATCGGCGACGCCCTTGCCGGCGTCCACGAACGCGGCGGCGGCCGCCAGCGGCTCGACGGAGGGATCGCCGAGCAGACCCTCGGCCAGCGGCTCCAGGCCCGCCTCGCGCGCGATCTGCGCCTTGGTGCGCCGCTTGGGCTTGTAGGGGAGGTAGACGTCCTCGAGCCGCGCCTTGGTCTCGGCGCCGCGGATCCGGGCCTCCAGCTCCTCGGTGAGCTTGCCCTGCTCGCGCACCGACTCCAGGATCGCGGTCCGCCGCTCCTCCAGTTCCCGCAGGTAGCGCAGCCGCTCCTCGAGCGTGCGCAGCTGCGCGTCGTCGAGCATCTCGGTCGCTTCCTTGCGGTAGCGGGCGATGAAGGGCACGGTCGAACCGCCGTCGAGCAGTTCCACCGCGGCCTTCACCTGCCGCTCCCGTACGCCGAGCTCCTCGGCGATCCTGCCTTCGATGGACCCTACTTCGATGGACCCGGGTGTCGTCACGATCCCGTACCGCCTTCTCCACTGAGGTTGCGCGGCAATTGTGGCAGGTGACACCGACAACCGGGGATCAGGGCGGCGCTCGGCGGGGCGCCGGGCCGCGGCGCGACCACCGTGGTGATCCGGACATGCGGGCGGGGCCGGGCAGAATGGTTCCTGCCCGGCCCCGCCGCCCTGGCTACTGCCCGTGGGTCAGCGGATCAGTGCCAGTGCCCACCGCGGTGGTCGCGGTCCCCGCGCCAGCCACCGCCGTGGTGCCAGCCGCCCCAGTCGCGCCGGTGGTCGCCGCCACGCCAGTCGCGGCCCTCGTGACGGTGGCCGCGGTAGCGCCATCCGTCGCCGTCGCGCCATTCGTTGCCGTCACGCCATCCGTCGCCGTCACGACGGTGGTCACGGCCCCACGAGCGGTCGCCGGGACCAGGGAAGTCGTGGTGCACGCCGCGGACGGCCACGGCCGGGTGCAGATGGCCCTGGTGCTGATCGGCGGCGGCCGCCGGCAGCGCCGCCGCGGCCACGGCGGCGGCCGCCACGACGGATGCGGCGGTCAGCCTGCGGACTGAAGCAAAAACGGACACAAGGTCCCCCTTCGCAAGTGTTGCGGGTGGCGGCCGGTCGGCCGCACGACCACACCTTGCAACCCGCGACCCGGTCGCGGCGGCGGACTCGCGAGGGACATTACGGATCTAAGAGATTCCTGTAACTCTCGTGTGTAACGACCATCTATATGTCTAATGCTCGTTTACGCCACGATGTGACCGGTTCACCCAGGAAGTTCCGGCTTGTTCCGCCGGACCCCGCGCCCGCACCCCCGCGCCTTCACCCGAAAGTGAGTAACAGCCGCTACGCCACCCGGGCGACGGCCGGAGCCGGCGGTGTCCGGGCCGGTCAGCCGGAGGCGGCCACGTTCCAGGTGAAGCGCGGCTGACGGCGTTCCAGGAACGCGGCGACGCCCTCGGCGGTGTCGCCGCTGCCACGCGCCTGCTCCGCCCAGTGGGCGTCCCTGTCGGTGCGGCCGCCCGCGAACTCTTTGGCGGCGGCCTGGGTCAGCTGCGAGCGGGACACCAGGGTCCGGGTCAACTCGGCGACCCGCTTGTCCAGTTCGCCCTCGGGCAGCACCTCGTCCACGAGGCCGGTGCGCAGCGCGCGCCCGGCGTCGATCAACTCGGCGGTGAACAGCAGGTACTTGGCGGTGGCCGGGCCCACCAGCGACACCAGCCGGCGGGTCGAGGAGGCGGGGTAGACGATGCCGAGCCGCGCCGGGGTCACCCCGAACAGCGCGCCGTCCTCGGCCAGTCGCAGGTCGCAGGCCGCCGCCAGCTGGGCGCCGCCGCCCACGCAGTGCCCGCGCACGGCGGCGAGCGTCGGCTTGGGGAACGCGGCCAGCGCCTCCTCGGCCGCGACCGCGAGCCCCTGCGCCTCCCCGGACGACCCCCGCAGCGTGGTGATGTCCGCGCCCGCGCAGAAGGTCCCGCCCTCGCCGGTCAGCACCAGTGCCCGCACCCCGGGATCGCGCGCGAAACCGTCCAGCAGCGGCGGCAGGGCCCGCCACATCGCGGCCGTCATGGCGTTGCGCTTGGCCGGATGACGGATCACGACGGTGGCGACCGAGTCGGTGACCTGGTGCGACAGCTGGGGCTCCATGCGCCGGATCGTATCGACCGGCGGTCGCGGTCGCGCCGCCGCCTCCGGCGGCCCGCGGCACCCCCTGTTTCAGGCTCTGCCTCGTCGCCACCGGCCGCGGCGGGCGCCGGACGCGCCGGGCGCCGCCGGGCCCGACAAACCGAAGAGTTCGCGAATCGGCGCCGGGGGGACAGGATCAGTCCGACACGTGACCTTGTCATACCCAGTCGGTCAGAAATCGTTCGATATCCGCTGACTTGTGTTCAGGTCTTTGGCCGGGAGCCGATCGTTACCAACACTCGACGTGTGGTGACAATCGAGCGCGAGGGTGGCGACCGGACAATGGACAACCATGGGCGCGGGGACGGCCCGCGCCCAGCGGGGGACGCCGTGAGGCCGCCGGATCCACTGCCGTACGAGGGCGTCTGGCGGTTCACCGCCGCCGCGGTGGACGCCTCGGTCCCGCAGGCCCGCCATGCGGTGCGGGACCTGCTGCTGCGCCAGGGCGTACCGATCTCCGACGACCTGGTGTACGGGCTGCTGCTGATCGTCTCCGAGCTGGTCACCAACGCGGTCCGGCACGCGGCGCTGCTGTCGCCGATGCTGGCCGTCGAGGTGGCCGTCGGGGCCGAGTGGGTGCGGGTGTCCGTGGAGGACAACCACCCCTATCGTCCGACCGCTCTGGAGGCCGACCACGCGCAGACCGGCGGGCGGGGGCTGCTCCTGGTCCGCGAGGTCGCCCAGGAGGCCGGCGGGGTGGTCGACGTGGAGCACACGGCGAGCGGCGGCAAGGTGATCTGGGCCGCCCTGCCGCTCAAGCCCGCCCGGTTGCCGTGATGCCCCTCACCAGCCCGCGGACGGGCCCGTCAGCTCCCTGATCGCCGGACGGGCCGCGTCCAGCACGGTCATGAACCAGGACGAGAAGGTGTCCCTGGCGTGCCGTTCGGCCAGCTCGGGCGCCGTCACGAAGGCGGTCGCCTCGACCTCCTCCGCGTCCGGCGCGAGCGGTGCCTGCACCAGCCCGACGAAGAGGTGGTTGTACTCCTGCTCCACCAGGCCCGAGGCCGGATCCGGGTGGTTGTAGCGGACGGTGCCCGCCTCGGCGAGCAGCGAGGGCGACACGCCCAGCTCCTCGAAGGTGCGCCGGGACGCCGCCGCGAAGGGCGCCTCGCCGGGGTAGGGGTGGCCGCAGCAGGTGTTGGACCACACACCGGGGGAGTGGTACTTGCCGAGCGCCCGCTGCTGGAGCAGCAGCCGGCCCTGCTCGTCGAAGAGGAACACCGAGAAGGCGCGGTGCAGCCGTCCCGGCGGCTGGTGCGCGGCCAGCTTCTCCGCCGTGCCGATCGTCACGCCCTTCTCGTCGACCAGTTCCAGCAAAATCGGCTCTGCGGTGCCGTTCGACGAGCTGTGCGTCGCGGTGGCAGGTGTGATCGGCATACCCATCCTTCGCCTCGGTCTTCGCACCCCAAGTCTGCCGTACGAATCCGGCACTCCCGGCACTTCCCGGCACGTCCGCGCGCGGCGCGGCACCGGAAGTCGGACCCGGTAGATCATCGTGCCCGGTGTCCGACGGGCAGAACCGTCGGGGTGGTGGTCGAACGGATGTGCGAGTGCCTCAGTGGCACAGTCTGGCCTCGTGCTCCGCGTGCCCGCCCGGCTCCAGCTGGAAGGTGCAGTGCTCGACGTCGAAGTGGTCGCCCAGGCAGCCCTGCAGCTCGTGCAGCATCTTCTCGTGCCCGATGGCGTTCAGCACCTCCGAGCTGACCACCACGTGCGCCGAGAGCACCGGCATGCCCGAGGTGATCGTCCAGGCGTGCAGGTCGTGCACGTCCTCCACGCCGTCCAGGGCCAGGATGTGGGTGCGCACTTCGCCCATGTCGACGTTCTTGGGGGCCGCCTCCAGCAGCACGTCGACCGTCTCCCGCATCAGCTTCAGCGTCCTAGGCACGATCATCAGGCCGATGGCCAGCGAGGCGATCGGGTCGGCGGCCTGCCAGCCCGTGGTCAGGATCACGGTCGCCGAGATCAGCACCGCCACCGAGCCCAGGGCGTCGGCGGCCACCTCCAGGAAGGCGCCGCGCACGTTCAGGCTCTCCTTCTGCCCGCGCATCAGCAGCACGAGCGAGACGGAGTTCCCGGCCAGGCCGATCAGACCGAACACGATCATGAGGCCGCCCCGGGTGTCCGCCGGAGTGACGAACCGCTGGGCCGCCTCGTACAGGACGTAGCCGCCGACGCAGAGCAGCAGCAGGCAGTTGGCCAGGGCGGCGAGGATCTCGGCGCGGGCGTAGCCGAAGGTGCGGTTGGTGCTCGGCGGGCGGTTCGCGAAGTGGATCGCGAGCAGGGACATGCCGAGCCCGACACCGTCGGTCGCCATGTGCGCCGCGTCCGCGACCAGCGCGAGGGAGTTCGCGAGGAGGCCACCGGTGATCTCGACGACCATGATCGTGAGCGTGATGGCCAGCGCGATCCGCAGCCGCCCGCGGTAGGCGGCCGCGGCCGTGCCCGTGGGTGGCGCATGGGTGTGCGCATGCCCGTGGTCGTGCCCAGCACCCATGACAACCGCCCTTTCGCGTTCCGTCCGAGAGGCCAGTGAACTACGGGGAGGGGGTATCGGGCAACGCGGTACTGAAAGCCGTTGTCATGTGCCCTGACCTGCGCAAACGATGCGCTGGTCAGGGCGCTCCGCGCTCATCCGCCGTGGTGCAGCCGCCAGCCCTGCCAGGCCGACTCCACCATCTCGCGCACCCCGCGCCGGGCCCGCCAGCCCAGTGCCTCGGCGGCCCGCTCGGTGGACGCGACCGCACGCGGCGCGTCCCCCGGCCGCCGTCCCTCCACCACCGGGGTGCGGCGGTCCCCGGAGACCTCTCCGATGACCGTGATCAGCTCACGCACCGAGACGCCCTTGCCCCGGCCGATGTTCAGCGTCAGGTCGCCGGCCCGGGCGCCGCCGGCCAGCCGCCGGGCCGCCGCCAGGTGGGCCTCGGCGAGGTCGGCCACATGGATGTAGTCGCGGACGCACGTGCCGTCCGGCGTCGGGTGGTCGTCGCCGAAGATCCGCGGGGCCTCGTCGCGGGTGAGCCGGTCGAAGACCATCGGCACGATGTTGAACACGCCCGTGTCCGCGAGTTCCGGCGGGACCGCGCCCGCCACGTTGAAGTAGCGCAGGCACACCGTGGAGATCCCGTGCGCCCGCCCCGCCGCCCGTACCAGCCACTCACCGGCCAGCTTGGTTTCGCCGTACGGGTTGACCGGCGCGCACGGGGTGTCCTCCGTGATCAGGTCCACGTCCGGGTTGCCGTACACCGCCGCCGACGAGGAGAACACCAGCCGGCGCACGCACGCCTCGGCCATCGCGTCCAGGAGCGTGGCGAGGCCGCCCACGTTCTCCCGGTAGTAGCGGGTGGGCTCCGCCACGGACTCGGCGACCTGCTTGCGCGCCGCGAGATGGACGACGCCCGTCACGCCGTACTCCGTGAAGACCCGTCGCAGGCACTCCCCGTCCAGCGTCGAGCCCGCCACGAGCGGGACCTCGGCGGGCAGCCGCTCGGGCACGGCGGCCGACAGGTCGTCCAGCGCCACGACGCGCTCCCCGGCGCCGGCAATGGCCCGTGCCACATGTGCCCCGATGTATCCGGCTCCGCCGGTGATCAGCCACGTCATGGTCGCCCACCCTATGCGGGCCCCCCGAGCGGTTGTCCCGGATGCCCGGGTCTGCGCCGACGGGTTTGTCGGCCGGGGCCCGGATCACCGATGATGATCGCGGCAAAGGCCTGGGCAGTCCCCGTGGACCGGCCCGTGAACGGCCGGTGAACACGGTCTTCGGCCCATCCGATACCCTCTGCCGACATGCCGCCCGGGAGCCGCAGGCAGGGCGCCCCACCACGCAGAAGACCGGCGCCGACGCGCCGGCACCCAGGGAGTGAGTTCGGTTGCCGACCGCCATCGTCACCGGTCAGCCGGTTCCCGGATCGTCGCTGGAGCACGATCTGGGGTCCCTCGGCTTCGACGTGCGGGTGGCCGCGGACGCCTCCGAGGCGGAGCGCGTGCTCGCCGCCGCACCGGCCGGTGACCGCGTGGCCCTGGTGGACGCCCGCTTCGTCGGCCACCTGCACGCCCTGCGTCTCGGCCTGACCGACCCGCGCTTCCCGCTGGCCGCGATCCCCGGTGCCGTCACCGCGCAGCCGGCCGCCCGGCAGGCGCTGACCCGGGCGGTGGCCCGCGAGACCTCGGCGGGCGGCGGCACCACCCTCGCCGTCGACAACCTCGCCGACCAGGTCGTCACCGCGCTCGACGCCGACGACAACGACGTCCACCGCCCCGAGCTGGGCAGCCTCGTCGCCGCCGTCCCCGCCGACCCGCAGGCCCGCAACGAGGCACGGCAGGCGGTCGCCGCCGTCGACGACGAGGCCGTCCGCCTGAAGTCGGCCGTGAAGTCCCGCGACGGCTTCTTCACCACCTTCTTCATCAGCCCGTACTCGCGCTACATCGCCCGCTGGTGCGCCCGCCGCGGCCTGACCCCGAACCAGGTCACGACCGCCTCGCTGCTCACCGCGCTCGTCGCGGCCGGCTGCGCGGCCACGGGCACCCGCGGCGGGTTCATAGCGGCGGGCGTGCTGCTGATCGCGTCCTTCGTACTGGACTGCACCGACGGCCAGCTCGCCCGCTACGCCCTGAAGTACTCCACCCTCGGCGCCTGGCTCGACGCCACCTTCGACCGGGCCAAGGAGTACGCCTACTACGCCGGTCTCGCCCTCGGCGCCGCTCGCGGCGGCCATGACGACGTGTGGGCCCTCGCGCTCGGCGCGATGATCCTGCAGACCTGCCGGCACGTGGTCGACTTCTCCTTCAACGAGGCGAACCACGACGCCACCGCCAACACCAGCCCCACCGCGGCCCTCTCCGACAAGCTGGACAGCGTCGGCTGGACGGTCTGGGTGCGCCGGATGATAGTGCTGCCGATCGGCGAGCGCTGGGCGATGATCGCGGTCCTGACGGCGGCGACGACCCCGCGGATCACCTTCTACGTGCTGATCGCCGGCTGCGCCCTCGCGGCGACCTACACCACGGCCGGCCGGGTGCTGCGGTCCCTGACCCGCAAGGCGCGGCGCACCGACCGGGCGGCCCTGGCGCTGGCGGACCTCGCCGACAACGGTCCGCTCGCCTCCGCCGTCGCCCGCGCCACGCGCGTCCGCCTCGGCTCCCCGCTCCTGGTGGCGCTCGCCGGCACGGCCGTCCTCGCCGTCTCCCTGTTCTCCGGTGTCAACTGGGCTCCGGTCGCGGGCGCGGTCGTCTACGCCGTCGCCTCGGGCCAGGCGCTGTACCGCCCTCTCAAGGGCGCCCTGGACTGGCTGGTCCCGCCGCTGTTCCGGGCCGCCGAGTACGGCACCGTCCTGGTCCTGGCGAGTAAAGCCGGGGTAAACGGGGCCCTCCCTGCGGCTTTCGGCCTGGTGGCGGCCGTCGCCTACCATCACTACGACACGGTGTACCGCATCCGCGGCAACGCCGGAGCGCCCCCGGCCTGGCTGGTCCGTTCCATCGGGGGCCAGGAGGGGCGGACGCTGTTCGTCACGGTCCTGGCCGCGGTGCTCACCGCCTCGCAGTTCAAGGTCGCGCTCACGGTCCTCGCCGTGGCCGTCGCCCTGGTGGTGCTCGTCGAGAGCATCCGCTTCTGGGTGTCCGCAGGGGCGCCCGCCGTACACGACGAAGGAGAAACCGCATGATCGGCCTCGTGCTGGCGGCCGGCGCCGGACGGCGTCTGCGCCCCTACACCGACAGCCTGCCAAAGGCTCTGGTGCCAGTGGGCCCCGCCGGCATAGAGGGCGAACCGACGGTCCTGGACCTGACCCTCGGCAACTTCGCCGAGATCGGGCTGACCGAGGTCGCGATCATCGTCGGCTACCGCAAGGAGGCCGTCTACGAGCGCAAGGCGGCCCTGGAGCAGAAGTACGGCCTCAAGCTCACCCTCATCGACAACGACAAGGCCGAGGAGTGGAACAACGCCTACTCCCTGTGGTGCGGCCGTGACGCCCTCAAGGACGGCGTGATCCTCGCCAACGGCGACACCGTCCACCCGGTCTCCGTCGAGAAGACGCTGCTCGCCGCGCGTGGCGAGGGCAGGAGGATCATCCTCGCCCTCGACACCGTGAAGTCCCTCGCGGACGAGGAGATGAAGGTCGTCGTCGACCCCGACAAGGGCATGACGAAGATCACCAAGCTGATGGACCCGGCCGAGGCCACCGGCGAGTACATCGGCGTCACCCTCATCGAGGGCGACGCCGCGGCCGAGCTGGGCGACGCGCTGAAGACGGTCTGGGAGACCGACCCGCAGCAGTTCTACGAGCACGGCTACCAGGAGCTGGTCGACCGCGGCTTCCGCATCGACGTGGCGCCGATCGGCGACGTCCAGTGGGTCGAGATCGACAACCACGACGACCTCGCCAAGGGACGGGAGATCGCGTGCCGCTACTGACCCGGCTGATTCCCTCGCCGGTCGTCATGGACATCCGCCCGGGTGCCCTGGACGACCTGGCCTGCGTCCTCGCCGACGAGCGCATCGCCCAGTCCGGCCGGCTCGCCGTCGCCGTCAGCGGCGGCTCGGGCGCGAAGCTGCGCGAGCGCATCGCCCCCTCGCTGCCGGGCGCGTCCTGGTACGAGGTCGGCGGCGGCACCCTCGACGACGCCATCCGCCTGGCCGGCGAGATGAAGTCCGGCCACTACGACGCGGTGGTCGGGCTCGGCGGCGGCAAGATCATCGACTGTGCCAAGTTCGCCGCGGCCCGGGTCGGCCTGCCCCTCGTCGCCGTGCCGACGAACCTCGCGCACGACGGCATCTGCTCGCCGGTCGCGACCCTGGACAACGACGCCGGCCGGGGCTCCTACGGTGTGCCCAACCCGATCGCGGTCGTCATCGACCTGGACGTGATCCGCGAGGCACCCGCCCGCTTCGTCCGGGCCGGCATCGGCGACGCGATCTCCAACGTCAACGCGGTCGCGGACTGGGAGCTGTCCCACCGCGTCAACGGCGAGAAGATCGACGGTCTCGCCGCGGCCATGGCCCGGCAGGCCGGCGAGGCGGTCCTCAGGCACCCCGGCGGCATCGGGGAGAACGACTTCCTCCAGGTGCTCGCCGAGGCGCTCGTCCTCAGCGGCATCGCCATGTCGGTCTCGGGCGACTCCCGCCCGTCCTCCGGCTCCTGCCACGAGATCAACCACGCCTTCGACCTGCTGTTCCCCAAGCGGGCGGCCGCCCACGGCGAGCAGTGCGGACTGGGCGCGGCCTTCGCGATGTACCTGCGGGGGGCCCACGAGGAGTCCGTCTTCACCGCCGGTGTGCTGCGCCGGCACGGGCTTCCCGTGCTGCCGGAGGAGATCGGCTTCACCGTGGACGAGTTCGTCCGTGCCGTGGAGTTCGCTCCCGAGACCCGGCCCGGCCGCTACACGATCCTCGAACACCTCGACCTCAAGACGAACCAGATCAAGGACATCTACGCCGACTATGTCAAGGCCATCGGTAGCTGAACTCCGTCCGGTCGTCCACCCCGCGGGGGTGAAGGACCGGCGCAGCGGTGAGCACTGGATGGGACGCCTCTACATGCGTGAGGTGTCCCTGCGGGTCGACCGCTACCTGGTCAACACCAGGGTCACGCCCAACCAGCTCACGTACCTGATGACCGTCTTCGGCGTGCTCGCGGCCCCGGCACTGCTGGTGCCGGGGATCCCGGGCGCCGTGCTCGGCGTGGTCTGCGTCCAGATGTACCTGCTGCTGGACTGCGTCGACGGCGAGATCGCGCGCTGGAAGAAGCAGTACTCGCTGAACGGCGTCTACCTGGACCGCGTCGGCGCCTATCTGACGGACGCCGCGGTGCTCGTCGGCTTCGGCCTGCGCGCCGCCGACCTGTGGGGCGGCGGCCGTATCGACTGGCTGTGGGCGTTCCTCGGCACGCTGGCCGCGCTCGGCGCCATCCTCATCAAGGCGGAGACCGACCTCGTCGGCGTCGCCCGCCACCAGGCCGGCAAGCCGCCGGTGCAGGAGGCGGCCGCCGAGATGCGCTCCTCCGGCATGGCGCTGGCCCGCCGGGCCGCCGCCGCGCTGAAGTTCCACCGGCTGATCCTCGGCATCGAGGCGTCCCTGCTGATCCTCGTGCTGGCCGTGGTCGACCAGGTGCGCGGCGACCTGTTCTTCTCCCGGCTGGGCGTCGCCGTCATGGCCGGCATCGCCCTGCTCCAGACCCTGCTGCACCTGGTGTCCATCCTCGCGTCCAGCAGGCTGAAGTGAGCGCCATGAGGGTCGGCGCCGTCATCATCACCATGGGCAACCGGCCCGAGGAGCTGCGGGCCCTGCTCGACTCGGTCGCCCAGCAGGACGGCGAGCGGGTGCAGGTGGTGGTGGTCGGCAACGGCTCGCCCGTCCCGGACGTCCCCGAGGGCGTCCGGACGGTGGAGCTGCCCGAGAACCTGGGCATCCCCGGCGGCCGCAACGTCGGCATAGAGGCCTTCGGCCCCGGTGGCCGCGATGTCGACATATTGCTCTTCCTCGACGACGACGGCCTGCTCGCCCGCCACGACACCGCCGAGCTGTGCCGCGCGGCCTTCGAGGCGGATCCCGCGCTCGGCATCGTCAGCTTCCGCATCGCCGACCCCGAGACCGGCGAGACCCAGCGCCGGCACGTGCCGAGGCTGCGCGCCTCCGACCCGATGCGCTCCTCCCGGGTCACCACCTTCCTGGGCGGTGCCAACGCCGTCCGCACCCGTGTCTTCGCCGACGTCGGCGGACTGCCGGACGAGTTCTTCTACGCCCACGAGGAGACCGACCTGGCCTGGCGGGCCCTGGACGGCGGCTGGATGATCGACTACCGGTCCGACATGGTGCTGTACCACCCGACGACCGCGCCCTCGCGGCACGCGGTCTACCACCGCATGGTCGCCCGCAACCGTGTCTGGCTCGCCCGCCGCAACCTCCCCGCCCTCCTGGTCCCCGTCTACCTCGGGGTCTGGATGCTGCTCACCCTGCTCCGCCGCCCCTCCGGTCCGGCCCTGCGAGCCTGGTTCGGGGGCTTCAAGGAGGGCTGGACCACGCCGTGCGGTCCGCGCCGCCCGATGCGCTGGCGAACGGTCTGGCGGCTGACCCGGCTGGGCCGTCCTCCGGTGATCTGAGAAGCTTCTCTTACCTGAAGAGAGCAAGCTTCTTACCGAGAGAGTCCGGATTTCCCCTCGTGAGTCACACAACCCATGACGGCGGTGTCGCGGTGAGCGCGATACCGTCGCCCGACGAAGGCCTGACGGCGTCGCAGCTCGCGGCCAAGTACGGGCTCGCCGTGAGCGGCGCACGGCCCTCCCTCGCCGAGTACGTCCGGCAGCTGTGGGGGCGGCGCCACTTCGTACTCGCCTTTTCGCAGGCGAAGCTGACGGCCCAGTACAGCCAGGCCAAGCTCGGTCAGCTGTGGCAGGTGGCGACCCCCCTGCTGAACGCGGGCGTGTACTACTTCATCTTCGGTGTCATCCTGCACGCGAGCCGCGGCATGTCCAAGGACGTGTACATCCCGTTCCTGGTGACGGGTGTGTTCGTGTTCACCTTCACCCAGAGCTCGGTCATGACGGGCGTGCGCGCCATCTCCGGCAACCTCGGGCTGGTGCGCGCGCTGCACTTCCCGCGCGCCTCGCTGCCCATCTCCTTCTCGCTCCAGCAGCTGCAGCAGCTGCTGTTCTCGATGATCGTGCTGTTCGTCGTGGCGATCGGGTTCGGCAGCTACCCGAGCCTGTCCTGGCTGCTGATCGTGCCGGTGCTGCTGCTGCAGTTCCTGTTCAACACCGGGCTCGCGCTGATCGTGGCCCGCCTCGGCGCCAAGACGCCCGACCTCGCGCAGCTGATGCCGTTCGTCCTGCGCACCTGGATGTACACCTCGGGCGTGATGTTCTCCATCAGCAAGATGATGGAGGGCCGTTCCGAGTGGGCCGTCCGGGCGCTCCAGGTGAACCCGGCCGCGATCTACATGGACCTCATGCGCTTCGCGCTGATCGACGGCTACGGCGCCTCGAACCTGCCGCCGCACGTGTGGGCCATCGCCGTGTTCTGGGCCGTGCTGCTGTTCGCGGGCGGTTTCGTGTACTTCTGGAAGGCTGAGGAGCGGTACGGCCGTGGCTGAGCACACCATCGGGGCGGGCACCGGCGAGCGCCGCCCGACGGTCATCGCCGACGAGCTGCACATCGTCTACCGCGTCAACGGCGGCAGGACCGGCAAGGGGGGCGCGACGGCCGCCCTCAGCCGCATCCTGAAGCGGGGCTCCGACGAGACGGCGCGCGGGGTGCGCAAGGTGCATGCCGTCCGGGGCGTGTCCTTCGTCGCCTACCGCGGCGAGGCCATCGGCCTGATCGGCTCCAACGGCTCCGGGAAGTCCACCCTGCTGCGCGCCATCGCCGGCCTGCTGCCCGCGGAGAAGGGCAAGGTCTTCACCGACGGCCAGCCGTCCCTGCTCGGCGTGAACGCGGCCCTGATGAACGACCTCACCGGCGAGCGCAACGTCATCCTCGGCGGTCTGGCCATGGGCATGTCCCGTGAGCAGGTCAAGGAGCGCTACCAGGAAATCGTCGACTTCTCCGGGATCAACGAGAAGGGCGACTTCATCACGCTGCCGATGCGCACGTACTCCTCGGGCATGGCGGCCCGGCTGCGCTTCTCCATCGCGGCGGCCAAGGACCACGACGTCCTCATGATCGACGAGGCCCTCGCCACCGGCGACCGCAAGTTCCAGAAGCGCTCGGAGGAACGCATCCGGGAACTGCGCAAGGAGGCCGGCACGGTGTTCCTGGTCAGTCACAACAACAAGTCGATCCGGGACACCTGCGACCGCGTCCTGTGGCTGGAGCGCGGTGAGCTGCGCATGGACGGTCCGACCGAAGAGGTCCTGAAGGAGTACGAGAAGTTCACGGGCAAGTGACCGTTTCGGCCAGGGCCCCGGCGGAATCCGTCCGGCGGGGCCCCGCGTCCGCAAAGGAAGCGTCAACTCCGGCGTCGGCAAGGAATCTTGACGCCAATCGGTGTGTTGTTGTGATGTGCAGGACACCCCCTCGGACCGTGCCGCGTTGTACAACGTAAGCTGTACGGGTGCCGGAAAGCGGCAAGTGGGGCGATAATACGCGACATCCTGCGCCAGGGCGGCCCTGCGGGCCGCCGGGCGGCGTGTCCGAAATAGTGTGTATTGGATAGGCAGTGTAGAACGGGAGATGTGACGGCAATGGCTACGGAAACTCCCCAGCTCAACGCAGCATGTGCCGTCCCCGCCCCAGGCAGCGCCCGATGACGGCCACCGGGACGGCGCAGGACCCGGAACGCGCCACCCTGGACAAGGCCACGGGTGAGAACTTCCCCGTGGCCCCCTTCTTCCTGCCCCGCGACTGGCGCGACGACCTCATGGCGGTCTACGGCTTCGCCCGCCTGGTGGACGACATCGGCGACGGCGACCTCGCCCCCGGCGGGGCCGACGCCCGTCTGCTCGGCGTGTCGGCCACCGAGGCCGACGACCGCCTCGTCCTGCTCGACGCCTTCGAGGCCGATCTGCGCCGCGTGTTCGACGGTACGCCGGCCCACCCCCTGCTGCGCCGGCTCCAGCCCACCGTGCGCCGCCGCTCCCTCACCCCCGAGCCGTTCCTCGGCCTGATCGCCGCCAACCGCCAGGACCAGCTGGTCACCCGCTACGAGACCTACGACGACCTGCTCGCCTACTGCGAACTGTCCGCCAACCCCGTCGGCCGTCTCGTCCTCGCCGTCACCGGCACCTCGACCCCCGAACGGATCCGTCTGTCCGACGCGATCTGTACCGCGCTGCAGATCGTGGAGCACCTCCAGGACGTCGCCGAGGACCTCGGCCGCGACCGGATCTACCTGCCGGCCGAGGACATGAAGCGCTTTCATGTCCAGGAAACGGATCTCGCCGCGAAAACCACAGGCGCATCGGTGCGCGCCCTGGTTGCATACGAAGCGCAACGCGCCCGCGATCTGCTGAATGAAGGCGCCCCCCTGGTGGGTAGCGTCAACGGCAGGTTGAAGCTGCTGCTCGCGGGGTTCGTGGCAGGGGGGAGGGCGGCGATCAGGGCGATCGCCGCCGCCGAATACGACGTACTTCCCGGCCCGCCCAAACCCGGCAAGGTCCAGTTGCTGCGTGAGGCGGGCGTGATCCTGCGAGGAGAGGGGTGATCCGGACCGTGGATTCTCCGTCGCACGTGTCCGCACCGGTACTCGCCGCCTACAGCTACTGCGAGACCGTGACCGGGCAGCAGGCCCGCAACTTCGCGTACGGCATCCGGCTGCTGCCGGCGCCCAAGCGCCGCGCCATGTCGGCGCTGTACGCGTTCTCGCGGCGCGTGGACGACATCGGCGACGGCGACCTGGCCGACGAGGTGAAGCTGAAGCGGCTCGAGGAGACCCGGGCGCTGCTCGCCCGGATCCGGGAGGACGAGGTCGAGGAGGACGACACCGACCCGGTGGCCGTCGCCCTCACCCACGCCGCACGCGCTTTCCCCATCCCGCTCGGCGGCCTCGACGAACTCATCGACGGCGTCCAGATGGACGTGCGCGGGGAGACCTACGAGACCTGGGACGACCTGAAGGTCTACTGCCGCTGTGTCGCCGGTGCCATCGGACGCCTCTCGCTCGGCGTGTTCGGCACCGAACCGGGCGCCCGCGGCGCCGATCGCGCGTCCGAGTACGCCGACACCCTCGGCCTCGCGCTCCAGCTCACCAACATCCTCAGGGACGTCCGGGAGGACGCCCAGGGCGGCCGTACGTACCTGCCCGCCGACGACCTCGCCAAGTTCGGCTGCTCGGCCGGGTTCGACGGGCCGACCCCGCCGGCGGGCTCCGACTTCGCCGGCCTCGTGCACTTCGAAGTACGGCGGGTCCGTGCCCTGTTCGCCGAGGGCTACCGGCTGCTGCCCATGCTCGACCGGCGCAGCGGCGCGTGCGTGGCCGCCATGGCCGGCATCTACCGCCGGCTGCTGGACCGCATCGAGCGCGACCCGGAGGCCGTGCTGCGCGGCCGCGTGTCGCTGCCCGGACGCGAGAAGGCCTATGTCGCCGTGCGCGGCCTGTCCGGGCTCGACACCCGGCACGTGACCCGCCAGGGCCCCGGGCGCTCCGCCAGGAGGCGCGCCTGATGGATCTGACCGAACCAGGAGACATGCGGGAGGCAACCCTCCGCTGCGGCGTGGCGTCCCAGACTGCGACGGCCGGGCGTGCACCGTTCAACCAGCACGCTCGGCACGCACGGAAGGACGCACGATGAGCGACGGCTCACGCCCCGCGGAAACCGGCACGCGCAACCCGAACGGCGCAGCCCGCAGTGCCGTCGTGGTCGGCGGCGGACTCGCCGGCGTCACCGCGGCGCTCGCGCTCGCCGACGCGGGCGTCCGGGTCAGCCTGCTCGAAGGCAGGCCCAGGCTGGGCGGCCTCGCCTTCTCCTTCCAGCGCGGCGAACTGACCGTCGACAACGGCCAGCACGTGTACCTGCGCTGCTGCACCGCCTACCGCTGGTTCCTCGACCGGATCGAGGGCGCGGCGCTGGCACCACTGCAGGACCGCCTGGACGTGCCCGTCGTCGACGTCGCCAGGCCCGAGGGCAGGCGGCTCGGCCGGCTGCGGCGCGACCCGCTGCCCGTCCCCCTCCATCTGGGACGCAGCCTGGCCACCTATCCGCATCTCTCGCTCGCCGAGCGCGCCGCTGTCGGGCGTGCCGCGCTCGCGCTCAAGGGGCTCGACCTCGCCGATCCGACCCTGGACGCCCAGGACTTCGGCAGCTGGCTGGCCGCCCACGGCCAGTCGGCGCGTGCCGTCGAGGCCCTGTGGGACCTGGTCGGGGTCGCCACCCTCAACGCGGTCGCGGGCGACGCCTCGCTGGGGCTCGCCGCGATGGTGTTCAAGACCGGTCTGCTGTCCGACCCGGGCGCCGCCGACATCGGCTGGGCCCATGTCCCGCTGGGCGAACTGCACGACCGGCTGGCCCGCAAGGCGCTCGACTCCGCGGGCGTCCGTACCGAGGTCCGTACACGCGTCACCTCCGTCTCTACAAACGAGAACGGAACCTGGAGCGTTCAGGTTCCCGGCGGGACACTTTCCGCCGACGCCGTCGTCCTCGCCGTACCCCAGCGCGAGGCGCACGGCCTGCTGCCGTCCGGCGCCCTCGACGCCCCCGGGCGGCTGCTCGAGATCGGCACGGCCCCCATCCTCAACGTCCACGTCGTCTACGACCGCAAGGTGCTCGCGCGGCCCTTCCTCGCTGCGCTCGGCACCCCCGTGCAGTGGGTCTTCGACCGCACGAACGCCTCCGGGCTGGGCTCGGGGCAGTACCTCGCGCTCTCCCAGTCGGCCGCGCAGGACGAGATCGACATGCCGGTCGCCGACCTCCGGGAGCGCTATCTGCCCGAATTGGAGCGGCTGATTCCAGGTACGCGCGGCGCCGTGGTGAAGGACTTCTTCGTGACCCGGGAGCGGACGGCGACGTTCGCCCCCACCCCCGGCGTCGGGCGCCTGCGGCCCGGCGCCCGCACCAAGGCCCCCGGCCTGTACCTGGCCGGAGCGTGGACCGCCACAGGGTGGCCCGCGACCATGGAGAGTGCGGTCCGCAGTGGAGTGAGCGCGGCCGACGCCGCGCTCCGCGCCCTGGGCCGGCCCCGCCCCAGCCGTCTCTTCGCCTTCGAGGAGGCGGCCTGATGCTCGATCAGCAGCCCGCGGCAGGCCCCCGCACCCCCGGTACCGCAACAAGAGGAGAGACTGTGCCCACTGTGCCCCCGGCCTCGACGCCCGCGCGAGGGACCGCGGTGGACGTCACCGCGCTGCTGGAGCGCGGCCGGACCCTGGCCACACCGGTCCTGCGGGCGGCGGTCGACCGTCTGGCTCCTCCCATGGACACCGTCGCCGCCTACCACTTCGGCTGGATCGACGCCGCCGGCAACCCGGCCGACGGCGACGGCGGCAAGGCGGTCCGTCCCGCGCTCGCCGTGCTCTCCGCCGAGGTCACCGGTGGCGCGCCCGAGGTGGGCGTCCCGGGTGCCGTGGCCGTCGAACTGGTCCACAACTTCTCGCTGCTGCACGACGACCTGATGGACGGCGACGAGCAGCGCCGGCACCGCGACACCGTCTGGAAGGTGCACGGACCGGCCCAGGCCATCCTGGTCGGTGACGCCCTGTTCGCCCTCGCCAACGAGATCCTGCTGGAGATCGGCACGGTCGAGGCGGGCCGCGCCACCCGCCGGCTGACCACCGCCACCCGCGCCCTGATCGACGGCCAGGCACAGGACATCTCCTACGAGCACCGCGACCGCGTCAGCGTCGAGGAGTGCCTGGAGATGGAGGGCAACAAGACCGGCGCGCTGCTCGCCGCCTCCAGCTCCATCGGCGCGGTCCTCGGCGGCGCGGACGACGCCACCGCCGACGCGCTGGAGAAGTACGGCTACCACCTCGGCCTCGCCTTCCAGGCCGTCGACGACCTGCTCGGCATCTGGGGCGACCCGGAGGCCACCGGCAAGCAGACCTGGAGCGACTTGCGCCAGCGCAAGAAGTCCCTGCCGGTGGTGGCCGCCCTCGCGGCCGGCGGCCCCGCCTCCGAGCGGCTCGGCGAGATCCTCGCCGCCGACGCCAAGAGCAGCGACTTCGAGAACTTCTCCGAGGAGGAGTTCGCGGCCCGCGCCGCCCTCATCGAGGAGGCCGGCGGCCGCGAGTGGACGGCCGCGGAAGCGCGCCGTCAGCACGTCATCGCCATCGAGGCCCTCGACGCCGTCGACATGCCCGGCCGGGTGCGGGACTCCTTCACGGCGCTCGCCGACTTCGTCGTCGTACGAAAGAGATGATCACTATCGGCCGAACAAGCCTCGCGTAGTCGCCGGCCGGTGTCACACGATGAAGGACACCGGCCGACGGCGGACCCACAGCAGCACGACTCGCACGACTGCACGAAGGGGAAGCCATGACAGCGACGACCGACGGAAGTACCGGGGCGACCCTGCCGTCCCGCGCGACCGCGGCCAGCGACACCACCATCACCACCCCCGAGACGGCCGGGGTGCACGAGGCCGCCGCACGCGCCGCACGGCGCGCCACCGACTTCCTCCTCTCCCGGCAGGACGCCGAGGGCTGGTGGAAGGGCGACCTGGAGACGAACGTCACCATGGACGCCGAGGACCTGCTGCTGCGCGAGTTCCTGGGGATCCGCGACGACGCGACCACGCAGGCCGCCGCCCTCTTCATCCGCGGCGAGCAGCGCGAGGACGGCACCTGGGCCACCTTCTACGGCGGGCCCGGCGAGCTGTCCACCACCATCGAGGCGTACGTCGCCCTGCGCCTGGCCGGCGACGCGCCCGACGCCCCGCACATGGCGAGGGCGTCCGCCTGGATCCGCGAGCGCGGCGGTATCGCCGCCGCCCGGGTCTTCACCCGGATCTGGCTCGCCCTGTTCGGCTGGTGGAAGTGGGAGGACCTGCCCGAACTCCCGCCCGAGCTCATCTACTTCCCCACCTGGATGCCGCTCAACATCTACGACTTCGGGTGCTGGGCCCGGCAGACGATCGTGCCGCTCACGGTCGTCTCGGCCAAGCGCCCGGTGCGTCCGGCGCCCTTCGCCCTGGACGAGCTGCACACCGACCCGGCGATGCCCAACCCGCCCAAGCCGCTCGCCCCCCTCGCCAGCTGGGACGGTGCCTTCCAGCGCCTGGACAAGGCGCTGCACCAGGCGCGCAAGGTGGCACCGCGCAGACTGCGCAGGGCCGCGATGAACTCGGCGGCCCGCTGGATCATCGAGCGGCAGGAGAACGACGGCTGCTGGGGCGGCATCCAGCCCCCGGCCGTGTACTCGGTCATCGCCCTCCACCTGCTCGGCTACGACCTCCAGCACCCGGTGATGCGCGAGGGCCTCGCCTCGCTGGACCGTTTCGCCGTGTGGCGCGAGGACGGCGCCCGGATGATCGAGGCCTGCCAGTCCCCGGTGTGGGACACCTGCCTCGCCACCATCGCGCTGGCGGACGCCGGTCTGCCCGCCGACCACCCGCAACTGGTCAAGGCGGCCGACTGGATGCTCGGCGAGGAGATCGTCCGGCCCGGCGACTGGGCCGTCAGGCGGCCCCAGCTCCCGCCCGGCGGCTGGGCGTTCGAGTTCCACAACGACAACTACCCGGACATCGACGACACCGCCGAGGTGGCCCTCGCGCTGCGCCGCGTCGCCCACCAGGACCCCGAGCGGGTCGACCGGGTCATCGGGCGCGCCGTGCGCTGGAACCTCGGGATGCAGTCGAGGAACGGCGCCTGGGGCGCCTTCGACGTCGACAACACCAGCCCGTTCCCCAACCGGCTGCCGTTCTGCGACTTCGGCGAGGTCATCGACCCGCCGTCCGCGGACGTCACCGCGCACGTCGTGGAGATGCTCGCCGCCGAGGGCCTCGCCCACGACCCGCGCACCCGGCACGGCATCGAGTGGCTGCTCGCCGAACAGGAGGCCAACGGCTCCTGGTTCGGCCGCTGGGGCGTCAACTACATCTACGGCACAGGGTCGGTGGTCCCGGCGCTGACCGCCGCGGGACTGCCCGGCTCGCACCCCGCGATCCGGCGGGCGGTGGCCTGGCTGGAGTCCGTGCAGAACGACGACGGCGGCTGGGGCGAGGACCTGCGCTCCTACAAGTACGTCAAGGAATGGAGCGGCCGGGGCGCCTCCACCGCCTCGCAGACGGCGTGGGCGCTGATGGCGCTGCTCGCGGCCGGGGAGCGGGACTCCAAGGCGGTCGAGCGCGGCGTCCAGTGGCTGGCCGGGACCCAGCGGGAGGACGGCACCTGGGACGAGCCGTACTTCACCGGCACCGGCTTCCCCTGGGACTTCTCCATCAACTACCACCTGTACCGGCAGGTGTTCCCGCTCACCGCGCTCGGCCGCTACCTGCACGGGGACCCGTTCGAGCGCAAGCCGCTCGCCGGGCCCAGGAAGCGGCCGGCCGCGACCGAGCAGTCCAAGGCGTCCCTCTCCGAGGCCAAGGGGAGCTGACGTGAGCACCCAGCCCGCCCCGGCTCCGCTGCTGATCGCCTGCGCGCTCGGCATCGAGCACCTCGCCCTGCGCTCCGGCGACCGCGGCGGGGCGGGCGGGCCGGTCACGTTCGTCCGCACGGGGATGGGCCCGCGTGCGGCGCAGCGGGCCGTCACCCGGCGGCTGGCCGAGCCGGCGCTCGCCGAGGCCGCCGTACTGGCCACCGGCTTCTGCGCCGGACTGGCCCCCGGCATGCACCCCGGCGACCTGGTGGTGGCCGAGGAGACCCGGGACCCGCGCGGGACCGTCCCGTGCGTCGGCACCGAACTGCTCGTCAAGCAACTCGCGCGTCTGCTGCCCGGACGCACGGTCCACACCGGCCCGCTCAGCGGCTCCGACCACGTGGTCCGGGGGCCCGAACGGGCCGACCTCGGCGCCACCGGCGCCCTCGCGGTCGACATGGAGTCGGCGGCCACGCTGCTCACGGCCGTCCGCGCGGGCGAGCGTCCCGTCGCCGCCGTGCGGGTGGTCGTGGACGCTCCCGAACACGAACTCGTACGGATCGGCACGGTGCGCGGCGGAATATCGGCTTTCCGCGTACTTCGTTCCGTTCTTCCCGCATTTTTCGAATGGCACCGTTCTTTGTTGCTCCCCCGGAGGTGAGCCAGATGGCCATGCCGTTGCGTCAGTCCATCAAGGTCGCTACATACCTGGCCGAGCAGAAGCTGCGCAGGCGGGACAAGTTCCCGCTCATCGTGGAGCTCGAGCCGCTGTTCGCCTGCAACCTGAAGTGCGAGGGCTGCGGCAAGATCCAGCACCCGGCCGGTGTGCTGAAGCAGCGGATGCCGGTCGCCCAGGCGGTGGGCGCGGTTCTGGAGTCCGGTGCGCCGATGGTCTCCATCGCCGGTGGAGAACCGTTGATGCACCCTCAGATCGACGAGATCGTGCGCCAGTTGGTGGCCAGGCGGAAGTACGTCTTCCTGTGCACCAACGCGATGCTGATGCGCAAAAAGATGGACAAGTTCAAGCCCTCGCCCTACTTCGCCTTCGCGGTGCACATCGACGGGCTGCGCGAGCGGCACGACGAGTCCGTCGCGAAGGAGGGCGTCTTCGACGAGGCGGTCGAGGCCATCAAGGAGGCCAAGCGGCGCGGCTTCCGGGTGACCACCAACTCCACCTTCTTCAACACCGACACCCCGCAGACCATCATCGAGGTGCTCAACTTCCTCAACGACGACCTCGAGGTCGACGAGATGATGATCTCGCCCGCCTACGCCTACGAGAAGGCGCCCGACCAGGAGCACTTCCTCGGTGTCGAGCAGACCCGCGAACTGTTCCGGAAGGCCTTCGCGGGCGGCAACCGCAGGCGCTGGCGGCTCAACCACTCCCCGCTCTTCCTGGACTTCCTGGAGGGCAAGGTCGACTTCCCGTGCACCGCGTGGGCGATCCCGAACTACTCGCTCTTCGGCTGGCAGCGCCCCTGCTACCTCATGAGCGACGGGTACGTGCCGACGTACCGCGAACTCATCGAGGACACCGACTGGGACAAGTACGGCCGCGGCAAGGACCCGCGCTGCGCCAACTGCATGGCGCACTGCGGCTACGAGCCCACCGCCGTCCTCGCCACGATGGGTTCCCTGAAGGAGTCGCTGCGGGCCATGCGCGAGACCGTGTCCGGGAACCGGGAGTGATCCGATGACCGCCGTTCCCTTGGGCGTTCCCGAGGTACCGGCCCGGCCGGTCGCGCCGCGGCGGCGGTCGCGGCAGATCCACGTCGGTCCGGTGGCGGTCGGGGGCGGTGCCCCGGTGTCGGTGCAGTCGATGACGACGACCCGTACGTCGGACGTCGGTGCCACCCTTCAGCAGATCGCGGAACTCACCGCGTCCGGCTGCCAGATCGTCCGCGTCGCCTGCCCCACGCAGGACGACGCGGACGCCCTCGCCACCATCGCCCGCAAGTCGCAGATCCCGGTGATCGCGGACATCCACTTCCAGCCGAAGTACGTCTTCGCGGCGATCGAGGCCGGCTGCGCAGCGGTCCGCGTCAACCCGGGCAACATCAAGAAGTTCGACGACCAGGTGAAAGAGATCGCGCGCGCCGCGAAGGACCACGGCACGCCGGTCCGGATCGGGGTCAACGCGGGCTCCCTGGACCGGCGGCTGCTGCAGAAGTACGGCAGGGCGACCCCGGAGGCCCTCGTCGAGAGCGCTCTCTGGGAGGCGTCGCTCTTCGAGGAGCACGATTTCCGGGACATCAAGATCTCGGTGAAGCACAACGACCCGGTCGTGATGATCGAGGCGTACCGTCAGCTGGCCGAGCGCTGCGACTATCCGCTGCACCTGGGTGTGACGGAGGCGGGGCCGGCGTTCCAGGGCACCGTCAAGTCGGCCGTGGCGTTCGGGGCGTTGCTGTCCCGGGGCATCGGGGACACCATCCGGGTGTCGCTGAGCGCGCCCCCGGCCGAGGAGGTCAAGGTCGGCATCCAGATCCTGGAGTCGCTCGGTCTGAGGGAACGGCGCCTGGAGATCGTCTCCTGCCCGTCGTGCGGGCGCGCCCAGGTGGACGTCTACAAGCTCGCCGACGAGGTGACCGCCGGTCTGGACGGCATGGAGGTGCCGCTGCGCGTGGCGGTGATGGGCTGTGTGGTCAACGGCCCGGGGGAGGCCCGTGAGGCGGACCTCGGAGTTGCCTCAGGCAACGGAAAGGGTCAGATCTTCGTCAAGGGTGAGGTCGTCAAGACCGTCCCCGAGTCCAGGATCGTCGAGACCCTCATCGAGGAGGCCCAGAAGCTCGCCGGGCGGATGAAGTGAGTCCAAGCAAGACACGGACCGAGAGGGGGCCCGAACGTGACGATTCTGGAGACGATCCGGCAACCGCGCGACCTGAAGGCGCTGTCCGAGACGGAACTTGGTGAACTGTCCGAGGAAATACGTGAGTTCCTGGTGCAGGCGGTGTCGCGGACCGGCGGTCACCTCGGGCCCAACCTGGGGGTGGTGGAACTCTCCATCGCGCTCCACCGGGTCTTCGAGTCACCGGTCGACCGCATCCTGTGGGACACCGGTCACCAGAGCTATGTCCACAAACTCCTGACCGGACGTCAGGACTTCTCGAAGCTGCGCGGCAAGGGCGGGCTGTCCGGATACCCCTCACGCGAGGAGTCCGAGCACGACGTCATCGAGAACAGCCACGCCTCCACCGCGCTGGGCTGGGCCGACGGTCTCGCCAAGGCCAACCAGGTGCTGGGGGAGAAGGGCCATGTGGTCGCGGTCATCGGCGACGGCGCGCTCACCGGCGGCATGGCCTGGGAGGCGCTGAACAACATCGCGGCCGCCAAGGACCGCCCGCTGATCATCGTCGTCAACGACAACGAGCGCTCGTACGCCCCGACCATCGGCGGCCTCGCCAACCACCTGGCCACCCTGCGCACGACCGACGGCTACGAGAAGGTGCTGGCCTGGGGCAAGGACGTGCTGCTGCGGACGCCCGTGGTCGGCGGCACGATCTACGAGTCCCTGCACGGCGCGAAGAAGGGCTTCAAGGACGCCTTCGCCCCGCAGGGCATGTTCGAGGACCTGGGCCTGAAGTACGTCGGCCCGATCGACGGCCACGACATCAAGGCCGTCGAGTCGGCGCTGCGCCGCGCGAAACGGTTCCACGGCCCGGTCCTCGTGCACTGCCTCACCGAGAAGGGCCGCGGCTACGAGCCCGCCCTCGCGCACGAGGAGGACCACTTCCACACCGTCGGAGTGATGGACCCGCGGACCTGCGAGCCGCTCGCCCCCTCCAACGGGCCTTCCTGGACATCGGTGTTCGGCGAGGAGATCGTACGGATCGGGGAGGAGAGGGACGACGTCGTCGCCATCACGGCGGCCATGCTGCACCCCGTCGGCCTCGGCGGGTTCGCCGAGCGCTTCCCCGGCCGGGTGTGGGACGTGGGCATCGCCGAACAGCACGCGGCCGTCTCCGCGGCCGGGCTGGCCACCGGGGGGCTGCACCCGGTCGTGGCGGTCTACGCCACCTTCCTCAACCGCGCCTTCGACCAGCTCCTCATGGACGTCGCCCTGCACCGCTGCGGCGTCACCTTCGTGCTGGACCGGGCCGGCGTCACCGGCGTGGACGGGGCGTCCCACAACGGCATGTGGGACATGTCCGTCCTCCAGGTCGTCCCCGGCCTGCGGATCGCCGCCCCACGAGACGACGAGCAACTGCGCGCCCAGCTGCGCGAGGCCGTCGCCGTGGACGACGCGCCCACCCTGCTCCGCTTCCCGAAGGAGTCCGTCGGACCGCGGATCCCGGCCGTCGGCCGCGTCGGGGGCGTGGACGTCCTGCACCGGGCCGGACGTCCCGAGGTCCTGCTGGTGGCGGTCGGCGTGATGGCGCCGGTGTGCCTGCAGGCCGCGGAGCTGCTGGCAGCACGCGGCATCGACTGCACCGTGGTGGACCCGCGCTGGGTCAAGCCGGTCGACCCCGCCCTGCCCGGCCTCGCCGCCGAGCACCGCCTGGTGGCCGTGGTGGAGGACAACAGCCGTGCGGCCGGCGTCGGTTCGGCGGTGGCGCTGGCCCTGGGCGACGCCGACGTGGACGTGCCGGTACGGCGGTTCGGCATCCCGGACCAGTTCCTCGCGCACGCCAAGCGCGGCGAGGTGCTGGCCGACATCGGCCTCACGCCCGTCGAGATCGCCGGGCGGATCAGCGCGAGCCTGGCCGTCAGGGACGCGGACGGCACAGCCAAGGAGAGTGAATGACCACCGAGTTCGACCTCGGCGCCCTGCTCGCCGAGCGTGGAGCCGAACGCTACGAGCTGCACTCCAGATACCTGAACCCGCAGCTGCCGCGCATGCTGCACACCATCGGCTTCGACAAGGTCTACGAACGCGCCGAGGGGGCCCACTTCTTCGACGCGGAGGGCAACGACTACCTGGACATGCTCGCCGGGTTCGGGGTGATGGGCCTCGGCCGCCACCACCCGGTCGTCCGGCGGGCGCTGCACGACGTCCTCGACCTGAACCTCGCCGACCTCACCCGCTTCGACTGCCAGCCGCTGCCCGGCCTGCTCGCCGAACGGCTCCTCGGCCACAGCCCGCACCTGGACCGGGTGTTCTTCGGCAACAGCGGCACCGAAGCGGTCGAGACCGCCCTGAAGTTCGCCCGGTACGCCACCGGCAGACCGCGGATCCTCTACTGCGACCACGCCTTCCACGGCCTGACCACCGGCTCGCTGTCGGTGAACGGCGAGACCGGCTTCCGCGACGGCTTCGCCCCGCTGCTGCCCGACACCGCCGTACCCCTCGGCGATCTCGACGCCCTGGCGCGTGAGCTGAGGAGGGGCGACGTGGCGGCCCTGATCGTGGAGCCGATCCAGGGCAAGGGCGTGCACGAGGCCCCGCCCGGCTACCTGCGCGCGGCACAGGACCTGCTGCACCGGCACAAGGCGCTGCTCATCGCCGACGAGGTGCAGACCGGCCTCGGCCGCACCGGCGACTTCTACGCCTACCAGCACGAGGACGGTGTCGAACCGGACCTGGTGTGCGTCGCCAAGGCCCTGTCCGGCGGCTACGTCCCGGTCGGCGCGACCCTCGGCAAGGACTGGATCTTCAAGAAGGTCTACTCCTCGATGGACCGGGTGCTGGTCCACTCGGCGAGCTTCGGCTCCAACGCTCAGGCGATGGCCGCCGGGCTCGCCGTGCTGTCGGTGATGGAGAACGAGCAGATCGTCGCCGGGGTGCGCACGACGGGCGAGCTGCTGAAGTCCCGGCTCACCGCGTTGATCGGCAAGTACGAGCTGCTGGCGGACGTGCGCGGCCGGGGCCTGATGATCGGCATCGAGTTCGGCAGGCCGTCCTCGCTGAAGCTGCGCGGCCGCTGGACCATGCTCCAGGCCGCCCGCAAGGGCCTGTTCGCGCAGATGGTGGTCGTACCGCTGCTCCAGCGCCACCGGATCCTCACCCAGGTCTCCGGCGACCATCTCGAAGTGATCAAGCTGATCCCGCCGCTCGTCCTCGACGAGGCCGACGTGGACAGGTTCGTCGACGCCTTCAGTGCCGTCATGGACGACGCCCACAGCGGCGGCGGTCTGATGTGGGACTTCGGCAAGACCCTGATCAAGCAGGCGGTGGCCAACCGCTGAGGTGGCCCTGTCTGCCTGCCCGTCCCCGCCCCGCTGCGGCTCGTGTCCGCCGCGGGGCGGGGACGTTCCCGGGCCGTTTTCCGGCTAGGCGAGCACCACGAAGAGCATGAAGAGCGCGGCGAGCCCGATCGCGCCCAGCACGGTTCCGGTGACGGAGGTCCAGACGCCGCCCACCCCGCGTCCCGCGTGGTGGAGGCCCATCGCGCCGAAGGTGACGGCCAGCCCGCCGGCGATCAGGGACCAGGGCA
The DNA here is from genome assembly GCF_055605965.1 of Streptomyces sp. NPDC037126. Classification (NCBI taxonomy): domain Bacteria; kingdom Bacillati; phylum Actinomycetota; class Actinomycetes; order Kitasatosporales; family Streptomycetaceae; genus Streptomyces; species Streptomyces sp. NPDC037126. The sequence continues at coordinate 540,897 of NZ_JBVJTD010000002.1, read as the reverse complement.
GCAGGAGGAAGGTGAGGGTGGGCCAGGCCCCCGCGGCGGCGACGATCCCGAAGACGAGCGCGGTGGGGCCCAGCGCGGTGGCGGGCGACCCGCCCCGCTGCGGCCCGGTCGGCACGGACATGATGCGACCCCCCTGTTTTTGAACGCGTTCAAGTCTTGGGAAGAGCGTAGCAGCGGCAGACCGCGGGGAAGGATGCCGGGGCGACTTTGCCTCTCAGGCAAGAAAATTGCCGCCGAGGCAAAAGTCGGGCTGAATGGAGGCATGAACGCCTCAGAGGTCCCGCCGCCGGCGGGACAGGGCGACGGTCTGCCGGCCGTCGCGCCACAGCTGCGCGCCCTGCGCCGGCGGGCCGGCCTCACCCTGGAGGCCGCGGCCCGGGACGCCGGACTCTCGCCGGCCCATCTGTCCCGCCTGGAGACCGGGCAGCGCCAGCCCTCGCTGCCGATGCTGCTCGCGCTGGCCCGCATCTACGGTACGACGGTCTCCGATCTGCTCGGCGAGACCGTTGCCGATCGTGACTCGATCATACGGGCGGGCGACATGGAGCCGACCCGGGCGGGCGGCTGGACCTACTTCCCGGCGGGCGCGCCCGGCCGTGGCATGCAGGCGCTGCGCGTCCGTGTGCCCTACGGCTCGCAGGGCGACATCGTGCGGGTCCATCCCGGCGAGGAGTGGCTCTACGTCCTGAAGGGGCACCTGCGCCTGCGCCTCGGCGACACCGTGCACCTGCTCGCACCCGGGGACAGCGCGCACTTCGACTCGCTCACCCCGCACCGCCTCGCCGCCGAGGACCAGGGCGGCGTGGAGCTGCTGTTCGTCCACACCCTGCTGCAGAGCCCCACGGCCGCACTGTGCCTGGGGCCCCTGACCGGAGAGCTGCCATGAGCGACTTCGAGACCAAGTTCCCCCGTTCCCTGTGGATCCGGCTGATCATCTACATCGCCATCGGACACCTCTTCGCCGCGTTCCTCTACCTGCTGTTCGCGCTGGGCGGGAAGGGCTGAGGCCGCCCGGCGGGGCCGCTCAGTCCAGCAGCCGCGCCCGCAGCCGCTCCCGGTTCTCCGGGGACAGCCGCAGCCCCTGCTCCAGGTAGGCGTCCACCCCGCCCCACGTCTCCTCGATGCTGTCGAAGGCCGCCGCCAGATACTCGGCCCGGGCGTCGAAGAGCGGGCTGAGCAGCTCCATCACCTCGGGGGAGTACGCGCTCGCCGCGGTGCCGTTGCGGCGCACCTTGTAGCGGCGGTGCTTGGCGTTCGACTCCAGGTAGTCGGCGACGATCGCCTCGCGCTCCACGCCCACTGCGAGCAGGGTCACCGCTATCGAGATGCCCGCGCGGTCCTTGCCGGCCGCGCAGTGCATCAGCGCGGGCACGCTGTCCTCGGCGAGCGCGTGCAGCACCCGTGAGTGCTCGCCGGTGCGCTCCTTGACGATCGTCCGGTACGAGGCGACCATCCTGCCCGCCGCCTTGCCGTCGTCGAGGATCGTGCGCAGCTGGTCGAGGTCGCCGTCGCGGACCATCTTCCAGAACTCCGCGCCGTCCGCCGGGTCGCTCAGCGGCAGGTTCACGTTGCGCACCCCCGGCAGTTCGACGTCCGGGCCCTCCAGCTTCTGGTCGGCCGCGTTGCGGAAGTCGAAGATCGTGTGCAGGCCCAGGGAGGAGAGGAAGACGGCGTCCTCACCCGTCGCGTGCGCGAGGTGCCCGCTGCGGAACAGCACACCGCCCCGCACCCGCCGTCCGTCCACGGTCGGAAGTCCGCCCACGTCACGGAAATTGCGCACTCCGGCCAGCTCGGGCTCGGTCGACGGGACCTGCTGCGTCACGGGGGCTCCTCCCGGTCGGCCCCGCCGTCGCTGCTCGTCGGCGGGCGCTCAGTCGACGATACGACATTGATTTCCCGGGGCAATGAGTTGTCCACAGGCATGGTCACCTGGGACTGAAGGGCCGGATGATGTTCGTACCCGAACGGATCTGTGGGCACCCGTGAGGTCTCGATGGTGGACATCGCCGAAGGCGGTCGCACCCGGCTTCTGTCGGGGCCCACCAGCAGCTATGCCCTGCGTCTCACCGACGCGGACGAGCTGCTGCACCTCCACCGGGGACCGGGGACCGCGCTCGCGGACACCGAGGCCCTCGCGGCGCGCCCGCTGCCCGGCCACCGGCCCTTCGAGTCCCGGTCGACTATGTGAAGTGGGACTTCAACCGCTGCTTCACCGACGCCGGCTGGCCCGGCGAGCCGCACCCCCAGCTCAACGGCCGGATCGGCTCGCTGCGGTTCCGCTTCGTCAGTGCCATGGCCGGCGTCCTCGGCGTCGGCGGCGACCTCACCGGGTGGAGCGAGGGGGAGCCGGCCGAGACCCGGCGGTGGGTGGAGCTGTACAAGGAGATCCGCCCGCTGGTCCAGCGCGGCGACCAGTACCGGCTCAGGCCTCCGGAGGGCGGCCTGAGTGCCGTCCAGTACCTCCTGGGGGACGAGACGGTGGTCCTCGCCTGCCTCCGGGCGCAGAGCTACGGCGAGCCCGTGCCCGCGGTGCGGCTGCGGGGGCTCGACCCCTCGGCATCGTACGAATGCCGTGAAACGGGCGAAGTGCACCGTGGTGCGGGCCTGCTGCACCACGGGCTGCGCACCGGTCTCAAGGGTGACGTTGATGCGACGGTTCTCCGGCTGCGCCACACTTGAGCCTTCTGTCCGAATTTAAGGCCTTCATTGCAACTCGACGCCCAATAACGGGGCATGGCGTGATGGTGCGTGATGAGGGTCATATCCGTGACCCTGTGTCGCGCGTCATGTTCACGTAATTGCGTTGCGGAAAAGGGAAATTCAGGGAAGGAAGGGGGTGGTTATTCACGGAGGGTGATGTCGTATTCCCGCATTCGATCATCCGAAGTGCCAACACCGGGAACCCACTGCTTGTTTCCGCGCGTCTTGCTCCCTTACGTTCAGCCCGAATCCGGACGGAACGCCGAATCCTGCCGCCGCCCGGAGTCCCCACACACTTGACCCGCGTTCGGCAGGAGCGGGGGACCCACCAGGTACGACTGCCTGTCCGGTCTCCGCGACAGGCTAGGGGTGAAGTCGCGCACCGCGCGGCCGGGCCGCTCCAGCCCGAACCCGACAGCTGACCTCGCAGGCGTCGGAGAGGAATGCGCCATGCCCGGCAAGGGTAAGCACCGACGTCCCAAGACCCCGCGTTTTTCCCGCTCCATAGCCGCTGCCGGGACCGGTGGCGCCGCGCTGGCCCTCCCGCTCATCGGGGCCACCGGGGCGCACGCCGCCACCACCGCCCAGCCGGATTCCGGAAAGGCCGTGCGGTCCCTTCCGGCGACCGTGACGAAGGCCGCCACCCAGCAGCCGGCCAGGACCGTGCGCACCTACACGGTGAAGTCCGGCGACTGCCTCTCGACGATCGCCTACGAGCAGCACGTCCGCGGCGGCTGGCACCGGCTCTACGGCGACAACCAGCGGGCCGTCGGCGACGACCCGTCGCTGATCCACCCGGGCCTCAAGCTCGTGCTCGGCGGCGCGGCCGCGGAGGCCCGACCCGCGCCCGCCACCCCGCGCCCCTCCTCGGACGCCCCGGCGTCCTCCGCCGGGGCGGCGACCCCGCAGGCCGCGCCGGCGGCGCCCGCCACCTCGACCGGCTACACCCTCCCGGTGACCGGCGCCACCGTCGGCACCGGCTACCACGTGGCGGGCGGCATGTGGGCCAGCGGCTACCACACGGGCGTGGACTTCGTCGTGCCGAGCGGCACCCCGGTCAAGGCCGTCGCCGCTGGCACCGTCGTCTCCGCCGGCTGGGGCGGCTCCTACGGCAACCAGGTCGTCGTCAGGCTGAACGACGGCTACTACGCCCAGTACGCCCACCTCTCCCGGATCCTGGCCTCGGCCGGGCAGACCCTGACCGAGGGGCAGCAGCTCGGCCTGTCCGGCGCCACCGGCAACGTCACCGGCCCGCACCTGCACTTCGAGATCCGCACCACCCCCGACTACGGCTCCGACGTGAATCCGGTCGCCTACCTCCTGCGGTACGGAGTCACCGTCGGCTGAGGCCGCCCCGAACCACCTCCCTGACAGCCGAAGGCCGGACCCCGATCCCCGGGTCCGGCCTTCGGTGCGCCCGGCCCCAACAGCCCTGCCGGCAGGCGTATTCCTGGAAAGCAAACGAATTTGGAGTGGCTCTTCTCACCGCTCGTCAACCCCTTCCTACGGTCGCGTAGGTCACACCCGAAGGTGAATCATGGTCCGACGTGGCAGACGATTCGAAGAATGACAGCAGATCAGTGATCGGGTCGTACGTGGCGGTGGGGGACAGCTTCACCGAGGGCGTCGGCGACCCCGGCCCCGACGGGGCGTTCGTGGGCTGGGCCGACCGGTTCGCGGTACTGCTCGCCGACCGGCGGCCCGAGGGGGACTTCCAGTACACCAACCTCGCCGTGCGCGGGAAGCTGCTGGACCAGATCGTGGCCGACCAGGTCCCGCGGGCCGTCGAACTGGCCCCGGACCTGGTCTCCTTCTGCGCGGGCGGCAACGACATCATCCGCCCCGGCACCGACCCGGACGAGGTGGCCGAGCGCTTCGAGCGGTCCGTGGCCCTGCTGGCCGGGGCCGCGGGCACGGTCATGGTGACGACCGGCTTCGACACCCGTGGCGTTCCCGTGCTCAAGCATCTGCGCGGCAAGATCGCCACCTACAACGGGCACGTCCGCGCCATCGCCGACCGGTACGGCTGTCCCGTGCTCGACCTGTGGTCGCTGAAGTCGGTGCGGGACCGCCGGGCCTGGGACAGTGACCGGCTGCACCTCTCGCCCGAGGGCCACACGCGGGTGGCGCTGCGCGCCGGCCAGGCCCTGGGCGTCGACGTGCCGGCCGATCCGGAGCAGTCGTGGCCGCCGCTGCCGCCCCGCGGCACCCTGGAGGTGCGCCGCGACGACGTGCACTGGGCCCGGGAGTTCCTCGTGCCGTGGATCGGCCGCCGACTGCGCGGCGAGTCCTCCGGCGACCACGTCACCGCGAAGGGCGCCCTGTCCCCGGACGACATCAAGATGCGCATCGGCTCCGTGGCCTGACCGCCCACCGGCCCCCGCCCCGCCCCGCACACCTCGCGGCGCGGGGCGTGCCCGCGTCCGCGCTCAGCGTGCCCGTTCCGTCAACGCCGCCCGTTCCAGGCCCAGCTCGTGGGCCAGGGCCCCGTCGACCCACTCCTGGGCACGGGAGCGCGGCACCGCGCCCGGGTACGAGATCAGCTGCACGGCGAGTCCGTCCAGCAGCGCGGTCAGCCGCAGCGCGGAGCCCACCGGGTCCGGGCACCCGAACTCGCCCGCCGCCACGCCCTCGGCGAGCACCTCGGCGATCGCGGCCTTCCACTCCCGGTCCAGGTCCTGGGTGACGTCCCGCAGGGCGGGCTCGCGCAGGGCCACGGCCCAGCCCTCGATCCACAGCCGCCAGCCCTTGGCCTGACCGGTGGGCGCGTACCAGCGCACCGCGGCGCGCAGCCGGCGCAGCGCGGAGGTCCGCCGCCCCAGCAGGCGGCGCAGATGCGCGAGATCGTCCTCGGCCGCGTGGGCGAACGCGGCGGCGACCAGCTTCTCCTTGGTCGAGAAGTGGTACAGCACCAGCGCGTTGCTCACCCCGAGTGCCGCGGCCACGTCGGCGATCCTGACCGCCGCCACGCCCCGCGCCTCGATCTGCTCGACGGCGGCACGCAGCAGCTCCTCCCGCCGCTCCGCCACACTCAACCGCACTCTCGCCATCCGGTCACCCTACACAGCCGCCCGAACCGGCGCCGACGGCCTCACGACGCCCCGGCACGGCCCGGTCCGCGCTCGCGCTCTACTGACTCAAGGTTCAGTCACCCGGCGCCCCACGCCCCGCGGCGGACCGTCGTGGCCGCGGTCAGTGAGGCGGACGTCAGCGGTACCAGCCGAAGCGTTCCGCGATCACCGGCAGCCGGTCGGTCACCAGGGCGTGGGCGGCCGCGCGCGGGGTCGTGCCGTCGGCCTGCGCACGGTCGAGCATCACGCCGACCAGGGCGCGCATCGAGCGCCGGATGTACGCGAACGCCTCGTCCGCGTCGGCGCCGATGTCGCCGAACAGGGTCCACCACCACCAGGCGTTCGTGCCCGAGTTGACCACCACGTCCGGCAGCACCGTCACCCCGCGTGCCGCGAGCAGCGCCTCCGCCTCCGGCAGCACCGGCATGTTGGCGGCCTCCACGATCCAGCGGGCGCCGATCCGCTCCTGGACATCGGTGTCGATCGCGTACGACACGGCGGCGGGCACCAGCACCTCCGCGTCCGCCGACAGCCAGGCGTCACCGGGCAGTTCGCGGTCCTCGGGGCGCAGCGCCGACCGGTCGACGGTGCCGTAGGCGTCCCGTGCGGCGAGCAGCGCCTCGACGTCGAGGCCCGCCGGGTTGGCGATCGTGCCCTTGACGTCGGCGACGGCCACCACCGTCAGCCCCGCGCGCGAGAGGAAGCGCGCCGTGGCCCCGCCCATCGTGCCGAGCCCCTGCACGGCGACCCGGGTGCCCGCGTGGGGCACCGCCGCCCGGTCCAGGGCCGCGAGCACCGACTCGGCGACCCCGCAGCCGCCGGCCAGTTCGTCCAGGCCGATGCCGTCCACCTCGACCGCGAAGGCGTCCGCGAGCCGTCTTCGGGCCGCCGCCTCGTCGTCCAGCAGTGGATAGACCGCCTGGACGCAGGAGACCAGGCCCGCCTCGGTCGCGGCGCGGTCCACCAGGTCCTGGGTGAGGCCCAGGTCCTCGCCGGTGGTCCAGAAGCCCTCGATGTACGGCCTCATGGCACGCAGGTAGCGCACCAGCAGGTCGTACGCCCCCGGGTCCCGCGGGTCGCAGTCGATGCCGCCCTTGGCGCCGCCGAGCGGGGTGTACCGGCCCTCGGGGTTGTAGTGCAGGGCCTCCTTCATCGTCATGCCGCGGGCGAGCCCCGCCACCTCCTCCAGCGTGCAGCCCGGACGCATCCGCAGCCCGCCGCTTGCCACGCCCCGTACGAGCCGGTCCACCACCAGGAAGCCCTGGCGGCCGGTGACGTGGTCGGTCCAGACGAGCGACATCAAGGGGGTGGTCATGGGGGTCTCCTCGGGGACGGCGGGGCGGGGCGGATCCGGGCCGTGCGGGGGTGCGGCGGCCGGTCGGGGCGGGGGACCCCGGCCGGGGTTCTATTGAACAGCTGGTCAGTATCGGGACCCGTGCGGGACCTGTCAACGAGCTGAATCGCCGTTCAGTAGTGATGGTCGGGACCGGGCTGTCGCAGGGGCCGACCATAATGGAGGGCCTTGGCGATTCCACCTGGAGGTACCGTGACCGGTTTGCGTTCTTCGAGCTCCGGGCTCCGCGTGCCGCGCCCCGCGGCCTTCGGCGTGGACCCCGGTGGTGAGCGCATGGCCCGCATCCGCCGCTCCCCCCATTTCAAGGACGGTGTGTTCCAGAACCCCGGCGGCCCCGCACGCACCCGGCCCTCCGGCTCCACGCTGGACCTCACGAAGGTGTTCCTCGACAAGGAGACCCGCCCCCTGCGCGCTCCGAGAGGCACCGTCCCGGTGCATCCCACGACCTTCGCGGACCTGGCCGCGCCGCCCGCCACGGGGCTGCGGCTGACCTGGATGGGCCACTCCAGTGTGCTCGCGGAGATCGACGGCCACCGAGTGCTGTTCGATCCCGTGTGGGGCGAGCGCTGCTCCCCGTTCCCCTTCGCCGGGCCCAAGCGGCTGCACCCGGTGCCGCTGCCGCTCGCCGTGCTCGGCCCGGTCGACGTGGTCGTCATCTCGCACGACCACTACGACCACCTGGACCTGCCCACCATCAAGGCGCTGGCCGGAACGGACACCCTGTTCGCCGTGCCGCTCGGCGTCGGCGCCCACCTCGAGCACTGGGGCGTCTCCGCCGACCGGCTGCGCGAACTGGACTGGCACGAGTCCACCAAGGTCGGCGGCCTCACCCTGACCGCCGCCCCGGCCCGCCACTTCTGCGGCCGGGGCCTGCGCAACACCCAGCACACGCTCTGGGCGTCCTGGGTGGTCGCCGGCGAGGAGCACCGGATCTACCACAGCGGCGACACCGGCTACTTCGACGGCTTCGAGGGCATCGGCGCCGCGCACGGCCCGTTCGACGCCACCATGATCCAGATCGGGGCCTACAGCGAGTTCTGGCCCGACATCCACATGACCCCCGAGGAGGGCCTGCGCGCCCATCTCGACCTGCAGGGCGGAGCGCCGCACGGCGTGCTGCTGCCGATCCACTGGGGCACGTTCAACCTCGCCCCGCATCCGTGGGCCGAGCCGGGGGAGTGGACGAAGGAGGCGGCCGAGGAGGCCGGGCAGGCGGTGGCGCTGCCCCGGCCCGGCGAGCCCTTCGAGCCCGCCGGCAAGCTGCCGGCCCAGGCGTGGTGGCGCGGGGTGTCGGGGGACGTGCGCCGGACCTGGCGCTCGGTCGGCGCGTTCGTCGCCGAGCCGCCCAAGCGGGGCTGACACGCTCCACACCCGCGATCCAAGGCCAAGACCGATACCCTCCGTGACGGTCGGGAGGGTTCGATGGGGGCTCCGCGGGCGCTCCCGCGGGGCGTGACGCGGCGACAACCGTCGTAGAACGGGCGGGTGTCGAGGTCCGGACCGGATGCTGGCCCGCCGCCTCCCGATCGCTCTTTCTGGCCGCTTTTGAGCAGGTCTTATCGTTCTCTTTCGACCCGGCCGAGGGTTCCCGGCCGGGTCGTCGGTCTTTCGTACGAGGCTTCATACCAGAGCGGGACGCTCCCCGGGTGACTTTGTCAACTGCCCACCGCACATGATGCCAAGGCAACTACTGTGAGTGTCCGTCGGGCGGCGCGGGCGGATCCGCCGGTCCCGCCGACCGACGCCGCGCCGGCGCATGCCCGCATCGCGCACGGCGTGACGAACCAGGCCCGACGGACCAGTACGAGGACGTAGCGATGTCTCACCTCCGAGCACCGGCCACCCGCGCCGACCGTCGGGAGGGCGGCCGGCACGGGCGACCGGTCGCCCGAACCGCTCCCGCGCTGCCCGAGACACACATACGGCCCCAGCTCATGCGGCTCGCCGTGCTGCCGCCGCTCGCGGTCGCCCTCAGCGCCACCGCCGCCGTCCTCTTCAGCATCCGCTCCACCGGCGCGCACACCGGCCCCGTCCTGTGGGCCGTGCTCGCCGGGGCGGTCGCCGTGGCCGTCGCCGGCATCCTCATCGCGGCCGTGGCCGCCGACCGGGCCGCCCGGATGGTCACCGACCGCGTCGACGCGCTGCGCCGCACCGCCGCGCGCGGCGAGGCCGACCTGCACGCCCTGGTCGACGCGCTGCGCCAGGGGGAGACCCCGCCACAGCGGTCGACGCGCCGCCGGCCCCCGTCGGACGCCGACGAGTTCGAACTGCTCGCCGCCGATCTGGCCCGCGCGCACGACGGCGCCGTCACCGCCGTCGTGCGCGCCGCCCAGCTCTCCAGCCAGGCGGGCAGCGAGCAGAAGCTGGAGGTCTTCGTCAACCTCGCGCGCCGGCTCCAGTCCCTCGTGCACCGCGAGATCTCGATCCTCGACGACCTGGAGAACGAGATCGAGGACCCCGACCTGCTCAAGGGCCTCTTCCACGTGGACCACCTGGCCACCCGGATCCGGCGGCACGCGGAGAACCTCGCCGTGCTCGGCGGTGCCGTGTCCCGGCGCCAGTGGAGCAATCCGGTGAGCATGACCGAGGTGCTGCGCTCGGCCATCGCCGAGGTCGAGCAGTACTCCCGGGTCAAGCTGGTGCCGCCGGTCGACGGCGAACTGCGCGGCCACGCCGTCGCCGACGTCATCCACCTGCTCGCCGAACTCATCGAGAACGCCACGGTGTTCTCCGCGCCGCACACCCAGGTGCTGCTGCGCGCGAACCTCGTCACCTCCGGGCTCGCCGTGGAGGTCGAGGACCGCGGGCTCGGCATGCCCGTCGGCGAACAGAGCAGGATGAACGCCCTGCTCGCCGACCCCGACCAGGTCAATGTCGCCAGCCTGCTGGCCGACGGCCGCATCGGCCTGTACGTCGTCTCGCAGCTCGCCCGCAGGCACGGCATCGGTGTGCGGCTCCAGACCAACATCTACGGCGGCGTGCAGGCCGTACTCGTCGTCCCCCAGGCCCTGTTGGGAACGGCGCCGTGCGTACCGGGGGGCGCCGCCGGTACCCCCGTACCGCCGCCGTCGAATCCCGCCGACACGGGCTCCCTGCACCAGGTGCGGACCCACCTGTCCTCGCCGTCCCCGTCGCCCGGTGTTCCCCGGCAGACGAACGGATCCCCGGCGGGGGCCGGCTCCCCTGTGCCGGACACTGCATCGATGGCCGGACCCGCCCGGGTGGATTTGGGAGCCGGAACGGCCACCGGAAGCGGCCCGCGGCCCGACGGCGAGGCCGGGACCGAGGCCGGGTCCGGGACCCGGGCGGGTGCCGGCCAGGGCCCGGCGACCGGGCGGCGCAGGCACGCGCAGCGCGGCTCCGGCCGACGCGGCGGCGACGGCGGGCCGGGCCGACGGGGGACCGACACCGGTTCCACCCGGCTCGCCGGCGCGAGCGGTGCGAGCGGTGCGGGCGCCGAGCGGGGAGGCGCTCCGTCTTCTCGCCCGGCGCGCGACGGCGAGGGCGCCGAGGGAGGTGCCCCGGCCCCGCTGCCCGTGCGCGGCGGCGACGCCGCAGGCCAGGGCGGCGTTCCGGTTCCCCGTCCGGTGCCCGAAGGCGAGGGTGCTCCGGCTCCGCTGCCCGTGCGTGGTGGTGAGGGCGTACGGCACGGGGGTGCTCCGGCCCCCCTTCCCGTGCGTGGCGCTCATGGGGAACGGCCCACGCCCGCCGAGGCCGTGCCCGGTATCGGCGCCCAGGACCGGGCGGCGCTGGAGTCGCACGCGGGCATGCCGCCCACCCCGCGCGTCGGCCCGGTGCGTGGCACCATGGACAGGCCCCGGCTGCCCCGCCGCCGCGCCCAGGAGCACATCGTGCCCCAGCTGCGCGGTGGCCCCGCGCCCCGGCAGGACGGAGACACCGTCGCGGGCCACGACCCCGGACTGATGGCGGCCTTCCAGCGCGGGATCGGACTCGCCGAGACGCAGCAGCCCAGGGAGGCGGCACACGGGGAGCCCCGGCCGACGGACACGGTCGCCCTGGACCTTCCGCACACGGACTCCCCGGACGCGGGCTTCCCGGAGGCGGGCTCCGCGCCCCCGAAGTCATCGAACGCGGGCTCCCCGAACCCGGGCTCCCCGCACACGGAGTCCCCGCGCACGGAGTCCTGGCACACCGGCTCCGTGCACACCGGCTCCGTACATATGGGTTCCGCGCACGTGGAGCCCGCGCGCCCGGAGGCCGGGCACACGAGTCCGCCGCACACGGGCGCTTCGTACATGGGGTCCCTGCACACGGACGCTCTCCGCACGGGCTACCTGCACACGGACGCCCTGCCGACGAGTTCCCTGCACACGGACGCCCTGCCGACGAGTTCCCTGCACATGGACGCCCTGCCGACCAGCTCTCTGCGCATGGACGCCCTGCCCATGAGTTCCCCGCACACGGACGCCCTGCCCACGGGCTGCCTGCACACGGACGCCCTGCCCACGAGTTCGCCGCACACGGACGCGCTCCGCGAGGACTCCTCGCACACGGACCCTCTGCGCGGCGGGAGTTCGCACACGGACTCCCTTTACCCCGTGGCCCGCGCGGACGCGGACGCGGAGCACACGGCGGCCGGGCGTGCGGAGTCGGTCGCTCCGGGGGCCGTCGAGCCTGCGCGGACACGGTTCACGCAGGCGGGGCCGGACCGGACGGGCCCGGAGACGCGGGGTGCGGAGCACGTGGGCCCAGACCTCACGGGGCCGGAGCACGCGAGCCGGCACCACGCGGAACGGGAGAACACCGGCGCGGCATACGGGGACCCGGCGCCCATACCTCAGGCACGCCCTCACGCGCCCGCGGCCGAGGGCGCCCGCGGCACCGGCCGGACCGAGGGGAGCACCCCGGCCGGCTGACCAGCCCCGCACTCGCGCAACCCCCCACCAGCGCTCCCCAGACCTTCGTACCCAAGGAGTCGATCCACCATGGCGAGCGATGCGCCGACCGTCCACGCATCCGACCTCGACTGGCTGCTGAGCGGCCTCGTGCAGCGTGTTCCGCACACCAGCAGCGCGGTGCTCCTGTCCTGCGACGGACTGGTCAAGTCCGTCCACGGGCTCGACCACGACAGCGCCGACCACATGGCGGCCCTCGCCTCCGGGCTGTACTCACTGGGGCGCAGCGCGGGCGTCCGGTTCGGCGACGGCGGGGACGTCCGTCAGGTCGTCGTCGAACTCGACTCGACCCTGCTGTTCGTCACCACCGCCGGCTCCGGCACCTGCCTCGCCGTGCTCGCCGGCCGCGAGGCCGACGCCGCCGTGCTCGGCTACGAGATGGCGATGCTGGTCAAGAGCGTCCGCCCGTACCTGGTGACCGCCCCCCGTCAGCACACCGTCGAACGCACGGCGACGAGGCCTTGAGCGTGGCCGCAGCCGGTGACGGGCCCTGGCTGGACGACGCGGCGGGACGGCTGGTGCGCCCGTTCACGGTCAGCAACGGCCGCACCAAACCCAGCGTCGCCCTCGACCTGATCTCCCAGGTGATGGCCACCGGGGTCACCCCGCTCGGCTACCTGGGCCCCGAGCACGCCCAGGCGCTCGACCTGTGCCGGGCGCCCGTGTCGGTGGCGGAGGTCGCCGCGCACCTGAAACTGCCCGCGGTGGTCACCAAGGTCCTGCTGGCGGACCTGGTCGACTGCGGGGCGCTGACCACCAAGCCCCCCGCGTTCCACCACACACCCACTGACCGGTCCCTGCTGGAGGCAGTGCTCGATGGACTACGACGACAGCTCTGATCCGTTCCCCACCGCGCTCAAGATCCTGGTGGCGGGCGGGTTCGGGGTCGGCAAGACGACCTTCGTGGGCGCGGTCAGCGAGATCGCCCCGCTCAGCACGGAGGAGCTGCTCACCACGGTCGGCGCGGCGACGGACAGCCTCGAAGGCGTCGAGAACAAGATGGAGACCACGGTCGCCATGGACTTCGGCCGGATCACCCTCGATCCGGAACACGTGCTGTACCTGTTCGGCACGCCCGGGCAGGAGCGGTTCTGGTTCATGTGGGACGAGCTGTCCGAGGGCGCGCTCGGCGCGGTGATCCTCGCCGACACCCGCCGGCTGCAGGACTGCTTCGCCGCCGTGGACTTCTTCGAGGAACGCGGGCTCGCCTTCATCGTCGCCGTCAACGAGTTCGACGGCTCCTACCGCTACGACCCCGAGGAGGTGCGCTCCGCCATCGACCTCGACCCGGAGATCCCGGTGGTGCGCTGCGACGCCCGTATCTCCAGCTCGGGGGTGCAGACCCTGCTCACCCTCGTACGCCACCTCCTGGCCCACGCCCCGGCGCCCGCGCCGAGCCATGGCGCCCACATGTGACCCCGCCCTACCGCCCACGGAGCCCCTGCATGAGGTACGCCCACAGCCACGGAGTCCGGTCATGAGCTACGAGCCGCCCCGGCCGGTCCGGGGCCTGCTGCTCACCCCCGAGGACAAGGAGGCCCCCGCCCGGGTGCACCGGCTGCGCGGACTCGGGCTGGTGGACCGTCCCGACCCCGCGCTCGACGCCTTCGCGGACCATCTCGCCCGGCTCACCGGCGCGCCCTACGCCATGGTCAACTTCATCGGCGAGGAACACCAGTTCTTCGCGGGCCTGTGCGTCCCGGCCGTCCCGCCGGTGCTGCGGGAGGACGGCAGCAGACCGGAGTTCGGCCGGGTCCTCCCGCGCGCGCACGGGTTCTGCCCCCATGTCGTGGTCCGCCGCAAGGCCCTGGTCCTGGAGGACGTCCGCGACTACCCGCGGTTCGCCGGCAACCCCGTCGTCGACGAGTACGGCATCCGGTCCTACCTCGGCGCCCCGCTCATCGACAGCTCCGGCATGGCGCTCGGCACCGTGTGCGCCTGCGACACCGCGCCGCGCGTCTGGGGGAGGGAGGGCCTGGAGACGATCAAGGCGCTGGCCGCCGACCTCGTCGTACGCATCGAACGCAGTGCGCGGGACGGTCTGCCCCTGTGATCCGGGGGGTGTGAAGGAAAGCTGAGGCGCCGGTTAAGAAAAGATCGATGGACCCCGGCCCGCGCGTACGGCAGATTGCGGAGTGATTCCACCCCTCTGACCCGGTGCGAGCGCCTTGTGTCTGCCCGCGGTCGGGCCTACCCACAGGAGAGCCGCAAGCGTGAAGGCGCTGGTCAAGGAGAAGGCGGAGCCCGGGCTCTGGCTGACGGACGTCCCGGAGCCCGAGATCGGTCCCGGCGACGTGATGATCAAGGTCATGCGGACCGGTATCTGCGGCACCGACCTGCACATCCGGGCCTGGGACGGCTGGGCGCAGCAGGCCATCCGCACCCCGCTCGTCGTCGGGCACGAGTTCGTCGGACAGGTCGTCGAGACCGGCCGGGACGTGACCGACATCCGCATCGGCGACCGGGTCAGCGGCGAGGGCCATCTGGTGTGCGGCAAGTGCCGCAACTGCCTAGCCGGCCGCCGCCACCTGTGCCGCGCCACCGTCGGCCTCGGCGTCGGCCGCGACGGTGCCTTCGCGGAGTACGTGGCCCTGCCCGCGTCCAACGTGTGGGTGCACCGCATCCCGGTCGACCTCGACGTCGCCGCGATCTTCGACCCGTTCGGCAACGCCGTGCACACCGCGCTGTCCTTCCCGCTGGTCGGCGAGGACGTGCTGATCACCGGCGCAGGACCGATCGGCCTGATGGCCGCCGCGGTGGCCCGGCACGCGGGCGCCCGCAACGTCGCCATCACCGACGTCAGCGAGGAGCGCCTGGAGCTGGCCCGCAAGCTCGGCGTGAGCCTCGCCCTGAACGTCGCCGAGACCTCCATCGCCGAGGGGCAGCGGGAGCTGGGGCTGCGCGAGGGCTTCGACATCGGTCTGGAGATGTCCGGGCGCGGCGAGGCCATGCGGGACATGATCGCCAACATGACCCACGGCGGCCGGATCGCCATGCTCGGCCTGCCCGCGCAGGAGTTCCCGGTCGACTGGGCCCGCGTCGTCACCTCGATGATCACCATCAAGGGCATCTACGGCCGTGAGATGTTCGAGACCTGGTACGCGATGTCGGTGCTGCTCGAGGCCGGTCTGGACCTCGCCCCCGTGATCACCGGCCGGTACGGCTACCGCGACTTCGAGGCCGCCTTCGACGATGCGGCGAGCGGCCGCGGCGGCAAGGTCATCCTCGACTGGACCGCGTAACCCCCCTCGCCCGCAAGCACCTTCAGGAGTCACCCTCATGTTCGAGACCGTCCGCGACGACCTGCGCGTCACGCTCGACGAGATCCGCGCCGCCGGCCTGCACAAGCCCGAGCGGGTCATCGACACCCCGCAGTCCGCGACCGTCAACGTCTCCGCCGGCGGCCGCCCCGGCGAGGTCCTCAACTTCTGCGCCAACAACTACCTCGGCCTCGCCGACCACCCCGAGGTGATCGCCGCCGCCCACCAGGCCCTGGACCGCTGGGGCTACGGCATGGCCTCCGTCCGCTTCATCTGCGGCACCCAGGAGGTGCACAAGGAGCTGGAGGCGCGCCTCGCGGGCTTCCTGGGCCAGGAGGACACGATCCTGTACTCCTCCTGCTTCGACGCCAACGGAGGTGTCTTCGAAACCCTCCTCGGCGAGGAGGACGCGGTGATCTCCGACGCCCTCAACCACGCCTCCATCATCGACGGCATCCGGCTCTCCAAGGCCCGCCGCTACCGCTATGCCAACCGTGACCTCGCGGACCTGGAGGCGAAGCTCAAGGAGGCGTCCGGGGCGCGGCGCCGGCTGGTCGTCACCGACGGCGTGTTCTCCATGGACGGCTACGTGGCCCCGCTGCGCGAGATCTGCGACCTCGCCGACCGCTACGACGCCATGGTCATGGTCGACGACTCGCACGCCGTCGGCTTCGTCGGCCCCACCGGGCGCGGTACGCCCGAGCTGCACGGCGTCATGGACCGTGTCGACATCATCACCGGCACCCTCGGCAAGGCCCTCGGCGGTGCCTCCGGCGGCTATGTCGCGGCCCGCGCCGAGATCGTCGCCCTGCTGCGCCAGCGCTCGCGCCCGTACCTGTTCTCCAACACGCTGGCCCCGGTGATCGCCGCCGCCTCCCTGAAGGTCCTCGACCTGCTGGAGGCCGCCGACGACCTGCGCGTCCGGCTCAACGAGAACACCGCGCTCTTCCGTCGCCGGATGACCGAGGAGGGCTTCGACATCCTCCCCGGCGACCACGCCATCGCGCCCGTCATGATCGGCGACGCGGCGAAGGCGGCCCGCATGGCCGAACTGCTGCTGGAGCGGGGCGTGTACGTGATCGGCTTCTCGTACCCGGTCGTGCCGCAGGGCCAGGCCCGCATCCGCGTCCAGCTGTCCGCGGCGCACTCCACGGCGGACGTCGACCGCGCCGTCGACGCCTTCGTCGCGGCGCGCGCCGAGCTGGAGGCCTGACCAGGGCGGACGTCTTGCGATAATTGACCGCATGATCGAGGCACGGCGGCTCCACATCCTCCGTGCGGT
Organism: Streptomyces sp. NPDC037126; assembly: GCF_055605965.1. Lineage (NCBI taxonomy): Bacteria > Bacillati > Actinomycetota > Actinomycetes > Kitasatosporales > Streptomycetaceae > Streptomyces > Streptomyces sp. NPDC037126. The sequence goes on along the minus strand of NZ_JBVJTD010000002.1, from coordinate 524,314 downwards.
GGCGGACCACCGCACGGTGACCGCGGCAGCCGCTGCGCTCTACCTCACCCCCTCGGCGGTCTCGCAGCAGCTGACGGCCCTGGAGCAGGAGACCGGCCACCGCCTGGTCGAGCGCGGTGCCAAGGGCGTGCGGCTCACCCCGGCCGGCGAGATCCTGCTCGGCCACACCAACGCGGTCCTCGCCCAGCTGGAGCGCGCCGAGGCCGAGCTGGCGGCCTACGGCTCGGGCGAGGCCGGCACGGTCACCGTGGCGGCCTTCGCGACCGGCATCGCCCAGGTGGTGGCCCCCGCCGTGGCCCGCCTCGCCGCCGCCGCGCCCGGCATACGGATCCGGGTCCAGGACGCCGAGGGCGACGCCAGCCTGCCGATGGTGCTGGACCGGCAGGTGGACGTGGCCGTGGCCGTCGAGTACCGGGGCGCACCGTCCGCCGACGACCCGCGGCTGACCCACGTGCCCCTCTACGCGGAGCCCTTCGACGCCGTCGTACCCGTCGGCCACCGCCTCGCGGACGCGGCGGAGGTCCCGCTCGCCGAGCTGGCCAAGGACCCGTGGATCGGCCCGTACCCGGGCAACCCCTGCCACGACGTGGTCGTCCTGGCCTGCGAGAGCGCCGGCTACCAGCCACGCCTCGAACACTCCTCCGACGACTTCCGTGCGGTCGTCGCGCTCGCCTCGGCCGACGCGGGCGTGGCGCTCGTGCCCCGCTCCGCCCTGCGCGGGATGGACCTCACGGGTGTGGTCGTACGACCGGTCGACGGGGTGGCTCCCACCCGCCGGGTGTTCGCCGCGGTACGGCGCGGGGCCGAGGGACACCCGCTGATCCGGCCGGTGCTCCGGGCGCTGGGCGAGGCGGCGCAGGCGTGAGCACTCCCGTTCCCGGCTACGAGGTAGGCCCCGCGGGGGAGTTGCGGCCGACGACCCTCTGGTACGAGCGGCTGGATCCGGCCGCCGGGTGACTGTCAGTGGCAGGAGCTACGGTGCGTTGCATGCCCGACGCAGAAGACGTACGCCGTATCGCCCTGTCCCTGCCGGACACCACGGAGAAGACCGCCTGGAGCATGCCCACGTTCCGGGTCGCGGGGAAGATGTTCGCGACCCTGCCCGAGGACGAGACGTCCATCGCCGTGCGCTGCCCGAAGGAGGAGCGGGACGAACTGGTGCTGGCCGAGCCGGGGAAGTTCTGGATCGCCGGCCATGAAGCCCAGTTCGCCTGGGTGAGGGCGAGACTCGCCGCGCTGGAGGACGAGGACGAACTGCGGGACATCCTCGCCGACTCCTGGCGCCAGGCCGCCCCGCCGGCACTCCTCGACGCCCACCCCGAGCTGAGGCTGCCGCCCGCCCACTGAAAACCCCGATGGGCGCGGGCGCGGCGTGCCATGATCCCCCGCGGCGGCCGCGGTGCGGGCACACCGCGGGGCCGGTGCCGGGAGCGCCGGGGGCGGACGGGGACAGGGAGGGGAACCGCGATCACCGGAACGGCCTCACGGCGGGGCGGAGTCGTCCGGGGGGTACGGCGGAGCGTGGCCGGCGTCCCGGCGGTCTGGTCACGGGACTTCGCGCTGTTCTTCGTGGCCCGGGCCGCCGCCCGGCTCGGCGACACCATGCTGCCCGTGGCGCTCGCCGCCGGGCTGCTGGAGCACGGGTACGGCGCGGGCGCGGTCGGCCTCGCCATGGCGTCCACGGCCGCGGCCTTCGCCGGCCTCGTCGTCCTCGGCGGCGTCATCGCCGACCGGTTCAGCACACGGAAGCTGATGATCGGCGCCGACCTCGTCCGGCTCGGCACCCAGTCCCTCGCCGCGGGCCTCTTCTTCACCGGGCACGTGGTGCTGTGGCAGATCTGCGCCATCGGCTTCGCCGGGAGTGGCGAGCACCGTGCCCCGGCTCGCCGCCGACGGCCACGTCCTGCTGATCGCGGCGGTGGCCGGCGTCGCCGTGGCCGCGACCCTGCTCGCCGTCCCCCCCCGGATACGCGACCTGATCCGCGCCGAGCCGAGCGGCCCCGCGCGCTGAGGGACGGCGCGCAGGCACCCCGGGGGCCGGGCCCCACGCACGGGCCGTCGTGGGCGCGGGTCTCGCGAAGGGCATGCGCACGGCCTCACGCGCCGGGGTGCGTCCGCCGTCCCGTGTCCAGGAACCCGCTGATCCGTTCCCGCAGGCTGTGCGCGTCCAGGCCGTGGGCGGCGACGTGTTCCTCGATCGTGCCGTAGCGGCGCAGTTCGCGGCGGCCGACGCCGAGTCCGAGCACCCGGTGCGGCACGTCCAGGAGCGCCTCGGCCACCGCGCCCGTCGACGTCCCGGCCAGATACGGCTCGACCAGCACCACGTCGGTGCCCGCAGCCCCGGTGGCCCGGCGCAGCCCCGCCGCGTCGAAGGGCCGCACGGTCGTCGCGTACAGCACGGTCACGTCCAGCCCCTCGGTCGCGGCGAGCACCTCGTCGAGCAGCGGGCCCACCGCCACGACCACACCGGCGCGCCCCTCCCGGACGGTCACGAAGTGCTCGCCGTCGATCGCCCGCCCCTGCCGGTTCGACTGCACCGACAGCCGTACGTAGACCTTGTCGTCGCCCGCGGCGACCGCGCGGCGCAGCAGGGTCTCGGCCTCGTCGGGATGCCCCGGCACATGCACGGTCCAGCCGTCCAGGGTGTCGAGCAGCGCCACATCGCCCGGGGCCATGTGCGTGTAGCCACCGGCCGGCCAGTCGAAGGACGCGGCCGCGCTGACCAGCACCGCCCCCGTGTCCTGGTGCCCGAGGTCCAGCTTGACCTGCTCGAACGCCCGCTCCACGAGAAAGCTGGCGAAGGTGTGCACGACCGGCCGCAGCCCGGTGAGCGCCAGCCCCGCCCCCGCCCCGACCAGGAGCTGCTCGCGGATGCCGACGTTGATCACCCGGTTCGGGTGCCGGGCCGTGGCTTCCCTGAAGGCGTCCTTGCCGATCTCGGCGAGGACCACGGCGACACGCGGGTCCTCGTCCAGGAGCCGGGAGACGACGGGGGCGAAACGGTCACGCATGGTGTCCATGGAGGTGATGCCCTTTCCGGAGCGGGGAGGTCAGGCGTTCTTCGGCTCGACACGGGCCACGACCACGTGCGGCCGGCCCGGATGGGGCGCGGTGAACGCGTCGTACAGGGCCTTGTGGTCGCGCCCGTCGACGGTCGTCGCGGACCAGCCCGCGGCCTCGAACCGGGCGGCGATCCCGCCGGGCCGGGCATGGCTGGCGGAGGAGTTGTCCACCACGACGGTGTGCAGCCGCTCCAGTCCGGCGGGCCCGGCGAAGGCGATCGCCTCGTGGTTGCTGCCCTCGTCCAGCTCGGCGTCCCCGATCAGCACCCAGACGGCCGGCCCGTGCAGGCCCTGGGCGCGCAGGCCCAGCGCGGTCCCGACGCCGATCGGCAGCCCGTGCCCCAGCGACCCGCTGCCGATCTCGGCCCCCGGCACCAGCACGCGGTCCGGGTGGTGGCCGAGCGGGGAGTCGTACCCGCCGAAGCCGGGCAGCCACTCCACCGGCAGGAACCCCTTCGCGGCCAGCACCGCGTAGTAGGCCATGGGCCCGTGCCCCTTGCTCAGCAGGAACCGGTCCCGGCCCGGGTCGTCCAGCCGTCGTGGCGTCACCCGGAGCACCCGGTCGTAGAGCACCCACAGCACGTCGAGCGTGGAGGTGGCCGCCGGGCCGTGTTTCTCGTCGCCGGTCATCAGGCCCATCAGCCGGGGCAGGTCGGCGTGGCCGTACGTGCGGTGCTCGTCCGCTGTGATCGTCATGTGGAAGAGCGTGCAACCTCAACCAAGCTTGAGGTCAACCCGGAAAGGGATGCGCGATCACCGAGCCGAGTGCGGTATTGTTTCCCTGCGCGTTCGGCCGGGGAAATCCCAGGTCAAACGGCATCGGGACGTGGCGCAGCTTGGTAGCGCACTTGACTGGGGGTCAAGGGGTCGCAGGTTCAAATCCTGTCGTCCCGACTTGCGGCGACGCAGGTCAGGGGTCGTGTCGGAGCAGTCCGGTACGGCCCTTCGATCATTTCCGGACGATTCCGCGACAGGCCCCGGATCGGGCGTGACGACCCGCCGACCGGGTGAATGGGTACCGGCCAAACGGTTGAAAAGCCATAACTCGGATGTTTCCCCCTGCGTTTCACCAGATGCGGGTGAGTGCCCGCGCTTATGTCTGGAAGGCAGGGAACCTATGAATCGGGTTACCCGAAACGGTGTGATCGCGTTCGCGGCCGCCTCGGGCGCGATGGCTGTGGCGGGTCCGGTGTTCGCCGACTCCGCGGCGAACGGTGCCGCGGCCGGTTCGCCAGGGCTGATCTCCGGAAACACGGTGCAGCTGCCGGTGCACGTCCCGGTGAACCTGTGCGGGGACACCGTGAACGTGGTCGGACTCCTCAATCCCGCCATGGGTAACGGCTGTGCCAACGCCGGCGGCGGTGCCGCCCAGAGCGGCGGATCGGTGACGCACGGCGGGGCCACGGCCACCGGTGTCACGCACGACTCGCCGGGCGTCGTCTCCGGGAACGGCATCCAGCTGCCGGTGCACGTCCCGGTGAACATCAGCGGCAACTCCGCGAACGTCGTGGGCATCGGCAACCCCGTTTTCGGCGACCAGTCCGTGAACACCGACGTCCCCACGACCACCCCGCCGCGGGTCACTCCGCCGCCGCGGGTGACGCCGCCGGTCCGGTCCGAGCCGCCGGCCCCGGCGCGGCACGTCCCGCCCGCGCGCCCGGCGCCGACGCCGGTCTCCTCGTCGACCATGCAGCCCCCGGCTGCGACGGGCACGCTCGCGCACACCGGTACGGACGGCACCCTGCTCGCCGCCGCCACGGGCGCGGTGTCGCTGATCGGCGGGACCGCGCTGTACCGGCGCTTCCGCGGGGACTCGGCGCGCCGCAAGTCCTGATTCCGGTGCACGGCGGGAGGGTCTTGCCGGGCGCGTCCCGATGAGGCCCTCCCGCGGACGCACCGACGGCCCGGCACCCGGGAACCCTCCCGGTGCCGGGCCGTCGTGTGCCGTCAGGCGGCCGGCTCGGTGTCCCGCCGGGTCACCGCGAGGAACGCCACGAAGGCGACGATCGCCACGGTCCAGGACAGGGTGACCGGGCCCAGCCCCCAGTCGAGGCCGCCGCGCCTGCCCGGCACGGCCATCCAGTCGGCGAGGGAGGCGCCGAGCGGGCGGGTGATGACGTAGGCGGACCAGAAGGCGGTCACCGGGCCGAGGGCGCCGGCGCGGTGGGCGACGGCCGGGACGGCGATGGCCACCGCGAAGAGGACCACCGAGCCGAGGTAGCCGAGGCCGACGGTCGCGGTGAGGTCGCCCGCGGCGGTGCCCAGGGCGAAGGTGGCGAGGACGGCCGCCCAGTAGAAGCACTCGCGGCGGCGGGTGCGGATGGTGTGGATCGACAGGGTCCGCTCGCTCGCGTACCAGAGGGCGAAGACGGCCGCCAGGGCGATGAGGAAGAGCGGGGTGGACAGGGTGTACGGCACGCCGAGGCCGACGTGGAGCACGTCCGCGGCCATGGTGCCGAACACGCTGACCATGACGATCGCCGTCCAGTAGATCCAGGCCACGTACCGGCGGACGGCCAGCTGGAGCACGAGCGCGGCGACGAGCGCGAGACCGCCGAGGCCGACCGCGGGGATCGGGCCGAACACATGGGCCAGGAAGTCGGAGGCGGTCTCGCCCATGCCGGTGGTCAGGACCTTGATGATCCAGAAGTAGACGGTGACCTCCGGCACCTTGTTCGCGCTCTCGCGTATGCGCGCGCGTGCGAGGCCGCTCGGCCGGCGGTCGAGGACGTGCTCTGTGCTCATGGACCGAACCCTCGCACGGCCGACCGCACCGCCCCCAGCCCCCTTTGCCATTGCTTTGGGGCTTCTGGTGCAGGTGTTGCCCCGGGCCGCCGTGAACCTGAACGCAACCTGAAAGCCCCGGGGAAATCCCTGGTCGGTGGCCTGACCGGCCTGGTAGACAGGTCCGTCAGGCCGCCGGACTCAGAAGGCCAGGCCCACGTGGGCGAGCGCCTGCTTCAGCAGCGCCCCGTGCCCGCCCGGCATCTCCCCCTGCACGGCCGCGGAGGCCGCCTCCTGCGGGCTGAACCACACCAGGTCCAGCGCGTCCTGGCGCGGCCGGCAGTCGCCGGTCACCGGCACGACATAGGCCAGGGACACCGCGTGCTGGCGCGGGTCGTGGTACGGGGTGACCCCGGCCGTCGGGAAGTACTCGGCGACCGTGAACGGCTGCAGGGAGGCGGGGATGCGGGGCAGGGCCACCGGGCCGAGGTCCTTCTCCAGGTGGCGCAGCAGCGCGTCGCGGACCCGCTCGTGGTGCAGCACCCGCCCGGAGACCAGGGTCCGGCTGACCGTTCCGTCCGGGCCGATGCGCAACAGCAGTCCGATGCTGGTGACTTCGCCGCTGTCGTCCACGCGCACGGGCACGGCCTCGACGTACAGGATCGGCATCCGGGCCCTGGCCATTTCCAGCTCGTCCGTGGTCAGCCAGCCGGGCGTGGTCTCGGTCATGTCAGACATTGCTTGATCATACTTTCCGGGTGGGGCGTCCGCGGGGATCGCGGACAGGTTCGGATACGGGTGGTCCGTACAGGCGGCGGGCGTTGTCGCGGCCCGTCCAGGCCGCGATCCGCAGGGCGTCGGGCAGGCTCAGCTCGTCGGCGTCCACACGGCTCTGCAGGAGAGCGGCGAGCCCCTGCCGGAAGCACAGGGCGCCCAGGTGGTGGAATTCGGCCACCCCGTAGGCGTCGGAGCTGTACAGCAGTTTCCGGTAGGGGGTGATCTCCAGGGCCTCCTCCAGCACGGTCCGGGCGCGGGCCGGGCCGGTGTAGTGCAGGGCCAGTCCCACGTCCAGGTACACGTGCTCGAACACCGCGGCCAGATAGGCGGCTTGGCGCTGGTACGGCCAGCAGTGCAGCAGCAGGACCGGGATCGTGCCGGCCGTGCGGTGCAGCCAGTCGGTGAGCAGCGCGGGGTCGGCCCGGTGCAGCCGTACGTCCGCGTCGCCGAAGCCGGTGTGCAGCTGCAGGGGCAGGCCCAGGCCGACGGCGGTCCACAGCAGGTGCCGGACCAGGACCGGGTCCGTAAGGCGTCCGCCCCCGGCGAGCCAGCGGGCGGCCGCCGCGGTCACCTCGGTGTCCGTCGGCGGCCCCGGGTCGAGCGCGAACCCGGTGCGGTAGGCGGCCACCGACTTCACCGCCACCACGCCCGGCCTCCGTACGGCCTTCTCGGCGGCCGCGCGGAAGGCGGCCGCGTACTCGTCCGCCTCCATGCCCCGCGCAACCACCGACTCGGCCACCTGTTCGAGTCGTACGACCTCGTAGGCGGCGGCTCCCGCACTGCGGGCCAGGCCGGCGGGGGAGGTGACCGGGTGCGGGGCGTAGCCGGTGTCCACGCAGAACGTCTCGGCTCCCGCGGCGGTCAGGAAGCGGCGGTTGACCTCCTGCCAGCCGAGGGCCCCGCGCCGGGCCAGGTAGTCGCCGGGCGGCGCGTGCCGGGGGAGGTCGAGCAGGGGCGCGCAGTGGCGGCGTAGGGCGGTGCCGACCGGGCTGTCGAAGGGCGACACACCGGGCCAGGCCTCGCCCTCGGTGATCAGCGACTCGAACTGCCCGGGGGCGAGGTCCGCCGTCACCGCGCCGTGGCAGTGGTGGTCCACCAGCGGCAGCGCGGCGAGGGCCTCGTGGACCGGTCCGGGGGACGCCATGCTCTCAGTACTTCCACCGGTAGGCCGCCGCAACCCCCGCGTCGTCCAGTCCGTCGGCCGCGGCCGCCTCGCCGAGCCGCACGGCGGTCACCGCGTCCGCGAGGACCGGGCCGAGCGCGTCGCGCAGCACCGCGTCGGCGCGGAACTCCTCCACCGCCCGCGGCAGCGAGACCGGCAGCCGACGCACGCCGAGGGCCGCCGCCTCGTCCATGCCGTAGCGGGCCGGGTCGCCGGTGATCTCCTCGGGCAGCGGGCGGGCCGACGTCAGGCCGTCGAGTCCGGCGGCGATCAGGCAGCCGAGCGCCAGGTACGGGTTGGCGGCCAGGTCGACCGGTTTCACCTCCATGTTGGCGTCCTGGTCCCGGCGGCCCGCCGTACCGGTGACCATCCGCAGCGCCGCCTCCCGGGTCTCGCGGCCCCACGCGGTGAACACCCCCGCCCACCGGGAGGGTTTGAGCCGCAGGTAGCTGGCGGGGCTCGGCGCGGTGACCGCCGTCAGCGCGGGCAGGTGGGCGAGCACCCCGGCCGCGAAGGACTCCGCTTCGGGGGTCATGCCGTGGCGGAGCCCGCCGCCCGCGTGCAGGTTCACCCCGTCACGCCAGCAGGACAGGTGCACATGACCGCCGTTGCCGACGCCCTCGGCGGACACCGCGGGCGAGAACGACACCCGCAGCCCGTGCCGCTGCGCGACCGCCCTGACCGTCTGGCGCACCAGCACGCTGCGGTCGGCCGCCGCCACCGGGTCCAGCGCGCCCACCGAGACCTCGAACTGCCCGGCCGCGTACTCGGGATGGAGCTGGTCGACGTCCACGTCCTGCGCGGCGAGGGCGGCCAGCAGGTCGGCGGTGTAGTCGCTCAGCTCGACCTGCCGGATCGCGCCGTACGCCGGTCCGGAGACCGCCGGCACGAACTCCCCGGCGGGCGCCGAGCCGAGACCGACCGCCCACTCGATCTCGATGGCCGTCCGGAACGCGAGGCCGTGCCGTTCGGCCGCGCCGGCGACGGTCCGGCGCAGGAAGGTCCGGGCGCAGCCGGGATGCCGGGCGCCCTCCTGGGTGATCCGGTCCACCGGCGCCCAGGCCCAGCCGGGCTGCCCGGCCAGCGCCACCAGCCGGTCGAGGTCCGGGTAGAGCCGGAGGTCGCCGTCGGGGGAGCCGAGGACGTCGGTGGTGACGATCGAGTCGTCGGCGAGGAAGGTGTCGAACACCGGTGACATCCCGACGCCCCAGGACACGGCCGCCTCCAGCCGGGCCGTCGGGATCGTCTTGACCCGGCCGACACCCGCCGTGTCGACGTAGGCCAGCACGATGCCGCGCTCATCCCGCGCGGCCAGCTCGGCGGTGAGCGCGGCGACCCGGCGCAGATCGCCGGGGCGGCCGCCGGGTACGGGGTCGGCGAGGGTGGTCATACGTCCTCCTGGCCGGGCTCCGCCCGGCGCTCGGGGTCAGGGCTTCACGGCCACCGCGCCGAACTGCGGCACCGGGGCGGCGGACGCGGACTCGGCGCGCCACTGCGAGCAGGGCACCAGGCCGGGCTCGACCAGGTCGAGCCCGGCGAGGAAGGAGGCGATCTCCTCCCTGCCGCGGGCGGTGATCGGCGGGGTGGCGTTGGCGTTCCAGAACTCCATCGCCGCGACGTTGCCCTCGCCGCCGGCCTCGGCGTCGAAGGTGGGGTGGGTGAGCACCAGGTGGCTGCCGGAGGGCACCGCCGCCACGAGCCGCCGCACGATGTCCCGGGCCTCCTCGGTGTCCAGGACGAAGTTGAGGATGCCCAGCATCATCACCGCGACCGGCCGGTCCAGGTCCAGGGTCTCGGCGGCGCGCTGCACGATGGCCTCCGGATCGTGCACGTCGGCGTCGACGTAGTCCGTGACGCCCTGTGCGGAGCTGGTGAGCAGGGAACGGGCGTGCACGAGCACGATCGGGTCGTTGTCCACGTACACGACCCGTGACTCCGGGGCGAGCCGCTGCGCGATCTCGTGGGTGTTCTCCACGGTCGGCAGGCCCGTGCCCACGTCCAGGAACTGCCGTGTCCCGCGCTCGGTGGTCAGGAACCGCACCGTCCGCGCGAGGAAGGCCCGGTCCGCGCGGGCCACCGCACGGATCACCGGGAACATCCCGGCGACGTGCTCACCGACCCGCTGGTCCACCTCGTAGTTGTCCTTGCCGCCGAGCCAGTAGTTCCACACCCGGGCGTTGTGCGCCACGGACGTGCTGAGCCTCGCCGGTCCGGCCGTCGCCGAGTCGCCGTCGGTCACGTCGCCGCCCTTCCCACGTGCGGTTGCCGCCGTCATTGTGCCGCCCGCCGATCGCGCTGTCCCGGCAGGCGCACACCGCGGGCGGTTCGGGGCGCGTCCGGGTCGTTCCGGGGCATGAGGAACACTGGTGACCTACCCCGTCGCCGACCGGAAGCAGCACATGTCCGCCACGCCCACGCCCCTGCTCGACGCCCCCCGCCCGCCGGCCGGCCCCGCGGACATCCGGCTCGTCGTCACCGACATGGACGGCACGCTGCTGGACGACGCCAAGCGGATACCGGACGGCCTGTGGCCGATGCTCGCCGAACTGCGCCGGCGCGGGGTCCTGTTCAGCCCGGCCAGCGGCCGCCAGTACGCCACCCTGGCGCGGCAGTTCGCGGACGTCGCCGAGGGCATGGTGTTCATCGCCGAGAACGGCACGTACGTGGTCCGTGACGGGGCGGAACTGAGCTCCGACCCGCTGGAGCGGTCCGTGGCGGCCGGGGTCGCCCGGACGGTACGGCGGCTGGTCGCGGACGGCGGCGACGCGGGCGCCGTGGTGTGCGGCAAGCGGGCGGCGTACGTCGAGCGCACCGACGAGGCGTTCCTGGCGGAGGTGCGCAAGTACTACGTCGAGCACCGGATCGTCGAGGACGTCACCGCCGTGGACGACGAGCCGATCAAGGTGGCGGTCTTCGACTTCGGGACCGCCGAGCACTCCACCGCCCCGGCCCTCGCCCCGTTCGCCGGCACGCACCAGGTCGTCGTCTCCGGCGAGCACTGGGTGGACGTCATGAACCGCACCGCGAACAAGGGCACCGCCCTGCGCGGACTGCAGCGGGCGCTCGGCATCACCCCCGCGCAGACCATGGTGTTCGGTGACTACCTCAACGACCTGGAGATGCTCGACGCGGCCGAGTGGTCCTTCGCCATGGCCAACGCCCACCCGGAGGTCGTACGGCGGGCCCGCCACCTGGCCCCGTCCAACAACGACAACGGGGTGCTGCGAACCGTCGCCCGCGTCCTCGGCCTGTAGCGCGGCCGGCGCCGAAAAGGAGTTGTGGGGGCCGCGCGGGCCCCGTTACGGTCGGCGCCCATCCGGCGATCACGCTCCCTCGAACCACGCCGCAGAACGGGAGCGAGCCCGCGCACGGCAGCGCGGAGCCACGGAGGGGCGGCAGTCGATTCGGCATGCCCTTCCGGAGGTATCACCATGAAGATCGGTCTCGGACTTCCCGTCGACGACCCGGCCCTGCTGTTCACGTGGGCCCGGCGCGCCGACGCCGGCCCGTTCAGCACGCTCGCGCTGCTGGACCGGCTCGTGTTCGACAACCCCGAGCCCCTCGTCACCCTCGCGGCGCTCGCCGGCGCCACCTCGCGCATCCGTCTGCAGACCGAGGTGCTGATCGCGCCCGTCCACCGTACGGCGCTCCTCGCCAAGCAGACCGCGACCCTCGACCGGCTGTCCGGCGGCCGCTTCACGCTCGGCGTCGGCGTCGGCGGCCGGGAGGACGACAGCCTCGCCGCCGGCGTCGGCCATCGCCGCCGGGGCCGCCGCCTCGACGAACAGCTGACCCTGCTGCGCCGGACCTGGTCCGGCGAGCCGTACGGCGAGGGCGTCGGTCCCGTCGGGCCGGCGCCCGCGACGCCCGGCGGCCCGGAGGTGCTGTTCGGCGGCTTCGCCCCGGCGGCGATCGAGCGGGTCGGCCGGTTCGGCGACGGCTTCATCGGGGCCGCGCTGCCGCCCGCGGCGATGGACGGCAGGTTCCGCGACGTCGAGGCGGTCTGGGCGAAGCACGACCGCCCCGGCGCGCCGCGCCTGGTGGCACAGGTGAACGCCGTCCTCGGCCCCGAGGCTACGGTGGGGCAGGCCCGGCGCAACATCGCCGCGTACTACGCCTTCACCGGCCACGCGTCGTACATGGCCGACGGGCTGCTCACCACCCCGGGGGCGGTCCGCGGGGCGGTCGACGCCTTCTTCGGCATCGGCGCCGACGAGGTCGTGCTCTACTGCTGGTCCTCGGACGCGGACCAGCCCGACCGGTTCGCCGACGTGCTGTTCTGACGTCCCGCGCGGTGGGTCAGCGGGCGGACTTGCGGCCCACCGCGCCGTAGAGCGAGACCGGCCGGTCGCCGACCGCCGGGGTGTCCTCGCCCCGCCAGTCGGCGACCGGCACGACGCCCGGCGGGAGCAGGTCGAGTCCCTTGAAGAAGGCGGCCACCTCGTCCCGGGAGCGGGCCACCAGGGTCACCCCGCCCGCCGCGTAGGCGGCGATGCCCCGGTGCACGTTCTCCGGTTCGAAGTCGGCGGTCATCATCGACAGCACCAGGCAGCTGCCCGGCGCCAGCGCCTCCACGAGGGTGGACACCACGTCGTGGGCGCCGTCCGCGTCGGCGACGAAGTGCAGCAGGGCGATCAGGGAGAGGGCCACCGGACGGTCGAAGTCCAGCACCCGGCCCGCCCGTTCGAGGATGGCGCGCGGGTCGCGGGCGTCGGCCTGCGCGTACTCCGTCACGCCCTCGTGCGTGCCGCGCAGCAGCGCGCTGGCGTGGGCCAGCACGATCGGGTCGTTGTCGACGTAGACCACCCGCGCGTCGGGCGTCACCGACTGGGCGATCTGGTGCAGGTTGGGCTCGGTCGGTATGCCCGTGCCGATGTCCAGGAACTGGCGGATGCCGTCCTCGGCGAGCGCGCGCGTGGCCCGGCGCATGAACGCCCGGTTGGCGCGCGCGGCCCGGGCCGCGCCGTCGTCGATGGCCGTGATCCGCCGGCCGAGTTCCTCGTCGACGGGGTAGTTGTCCTTGCCGCCGAGGAACCAGTCGTACACCCGGGCCGGATGGGGCCGGGTCGTGTCGATGCGGTGTGCGGCCGGCTCGGTCCCCGTCACGTGTGCTGCTCCTCGGCTCCGCCGGCCCCGGCGGTCGCCCGGGGCCGTGCGAGCAGCAGTCTGACACGGTCAGCCGGCGCGGCGCAGACAGTCTTCGGCCACCTCTTCGTCCAACGCCGCGCGCACCAACGCGGCTGCCAGGACCGCCGGTTCGGTGTCCCTGGCCAGCTCCGTCAGCTTCTCGGGGTCCTTCGGCAGGCCGAGCCGCCCGGCCCCGGACAGCGCCTTGCCGTCCAGATAGGGGGCGAGTTCCGGCCATACCCGCTGCGCCTCGCGCAGGAAGATGTCGGCGCCGGCCGGGCCCACACCCGGCTCCTCCTGGAGCAGCCGGGCGAGTTCACCGGCGTCGCCGTGCGCCTCCTCGTGCAGCCGGCGCAGATCGCCGCCCCACCGCTCGGTCAACAGCTCGGCTCCGTCGCCCAGTTGGGTGGCCGTCCGCTCGTCGTAGCGCCGGTAGCCGCCCCGGCCGAGGGCGTCGACCCGCTGCTGCCACTCGGCCCCGGCCATGCGGCGGGGGCTGTCCAGGCGGTCCTCGTGCAGGGCCCGCGAGGCGGCGACCGCGACCGAGGCCCGGATCCGGGCGCTGAGCAGCAGGGACAGCACGAGCAGCCGGTACAGCGGCTGCGGGGTGTCCTTCAGGCGGATGCCCGCCTCCTCGGCGTACGTCCGCCCGTACCCGGACACCAGCTCGTGGACGATCCGCTCGTCGCGGTTCATGGTTCCTCCCAGGCCCTAGGTGTATTGCCCGGTGAGGTTGGGGACGCGGCTGGCGGGTGGGAGTGGGCGCGGGCCGTCGCGACCACCTCGTCCAGCTGGAGGTGGATCTACCGGAACCGCGGGCCCACGATGTTCCAGTGCGCCTGCTTCCCGATCAGTGACAGGCCGAGCAGATCCACCAGGGTGTCCTGTAGGGCCGTCCCCGTGACACCGAGTGCCTCGTCGGGCAGCGAACTCTGCACCACGGTCATGGCGTGTGCGTCCCCTTTCATGCGGTTCGTCGGATCTGGTCCGAAGGGGCGGGTGCCCAGCGTCCGGGGTGCAAAACGGGCCTGATCAGCGGGGCAGTACCCGGCCCAGGAAGCGGAGCACCTCGGCGAGGACGTCCTCGGCGACCGTCTCGTGGAACACCTCGTGCCGCGCCCCCGGGTAGATCCGCTCGGTCAGCGCGCCGCCGCTCAGCCGCTCCACCCCGATCCGGCTCCCGGGCAGCGGCACCAGGCGGTCGTCGTCCCCGTGCAGCCACAGCACGGGCAGCGCGCCCACGTCGCCGCCGTCGGCGACGGTCCGCAGGGTGCGGGCGAAGGCCCCCAGCGTCGGGCGCTTCATCGGCCCGTGCCAGACCAGCGGATCGGCGGCGTACGCGGCGCCCACCGCGGGGTCGCGGGAGAGCGCGGACGGACTGACCGGGGTGTCCGGGATCTCCTCAAGGGCGAGCAGTCGGCCCGGCAGCTCCCAGGTGCCGATCACCGGCCCGGAAAGGATCAGCGCGCTCAGCTCGCCGCCGTGGCGCTGGGCGTAGCGGGCCGCGATCAGCCCGCCCATGGAGTGGCCGACGAGGACGAGCGGCAGGCCGGGGTGTGCGGCCCTGGCCAGTTCGGCCACCGTGTGCACGTCGGTGACCACGTCCTCGAAGTCCTCGATCAGCACGCGCTCGCCGGCCGAGCGCCCGTGCCCCATGTGGTCGGGCGCGTACACGGCGGCCCCGTGCCCGGTGAGCGCCGCGGCGAGCCCGGCGTAGCGGCCCGCGTGCTCGCCGTACCCGTGCACCAGCAGGGCCAGGTGCCGCGGCGAGGGGTGCGGCCACACGCGGACGGCGATGTCGCCGCGGGTGCCGGTCAGGACGTGCTCGCGGACGTGGGGCATCTCTCCTCCAGGTGCCTCGGTGAAGGTCCCGGAAGATCTTCCCAGGGGGCCGCCCTGCGGTCTATAGTCCAAAACTAGCACTGCTAATTAAGTGGTGTCTCGGTCCGTGCTGATCCACAGCGTCGTAGGTCAGGAGTCCAAGCCGTGCGTCCCGTCCACTTCGCGGCCGCCCGCCGCACCCCCATCGGCAAGCTGCGCGGAGCCCTGTCCCCGGTGCGCCCCGACGACCTCGCGGCGACCGTGATCCGCCACCTGGTGGCCGACGTGCCCGCGCTCGACCCCGCCCGGATCGACGACGTCTACTGGGGCGCCGCCAACCAGGCCGGCGAGGACAACCGCAACGTCGCCCGCATGGCCGCCCTGCTCGCCGGGCTGCCCGAGTCCGTGCCCGGTGCCACCGTCAACCGCCTGTGCGCCTCGGGCCTGGAGGCCGTCACCACCGCCGCCCGTACGATCGCCGCGGGCGAGGCCGACATCGTGCTCGCCGGCGGCTCCGAGTCCATGAGCCGCGCCCCCTTCGTCCTGCCCCGCCCCGACGAGGCCCTGCCGCATCGCATCGAGACCCACGACACCCGCCTCGGCTGGCGCCTGGTCAACCCCGCCATGAAGGACCTGCACGGGCTGCTGTCCATGGGCGAGACCGCCGAGGAGGTCGCCGAGCGGTACGGCATCTCCCGTGAGCGCCAGGACGAGTTCGCGCTGCGCAGCCACCGGCTCGCCGCCACGGCACGCAAGAACGGCCACTTCGACCACGAACTCCTGCCCGTGGAACGCCCCGACGGCGTCGTGGTCGAGCAGGACGAGTGCGTCCGCGAGGACACCTCGCTGGAGAAGCTGTCCCGCCTCAAGCCGGTCTTCCGCGCGGGCGGCACGGTCACGGCGGGCAACGCCTCGCCGATGAACGACGGCGCCGCAGGACTGCTCCTCGTCAGCGAGGAGGCCCTGAACGAGCTGGGCCTGGAGTCCCTCGGCCGGTACGTGGCGGGCGCCTCCGCGGGCGTCCACCCCGACGTCATGGGCGTCGGCCCGGTCCCCGCCACCCGCAAGGCGCTCGCCCGGGCCGGCTGGGAGATCGGCGACCTCCAGGAGGCCGAGTTCAACGAGGCGTTCGCCGCACAGGCCCTCGCCTGCGTCGACCAGCTGGGCATCGACCCCGACCTGGTGAACCCGACCGGCGGCGCCATCGCCCTCGGCCACCCCCTCGGCTGCTCGGGCGCCCGCATCCTGACCACCCTGCTGCACCGCATGCGGCGCACGGGCGCGGAGCGCGGGCTCGCCACGATGTGCGTGGGAGTGGGGCAGGGGAGCGCGGTGCTGGTCGAGAGGCACTGACGCATCCCCGACCGGGGCTCCCCGCCGGGGGACCGAGGTACACCAGCCGCAGCAAGGAAACGGAGCAGCACTCCATGGCAACCCTGTCCGTCGCCGCCATCCTCGCCGAGAACGCCCGCCGCCGCCCCGACAAGACGGCTCTAGTCGAGGGGGACCTGCGCCTCACGTTCGCCGAGGTGTGGCGCAGGGCGCTGGCCCGGGCGGGCGCGCTCACCGGCCTCGGCGCCCGACCGGGCGACCGGGTCGCCCTGATGGCCCCCAACACCGCCGAGTTCCCGGTGGCCTACTACGCCGTCGCCGCGGCCGGCGGAGTCGTCGTCCCCGTGCACCTGCTGCTGTCGGCCGGGGAGGTCGAGCACGTTCTGCGGGACAGCGGTGCGACCCTGCTGCTGGTCCACCCGGCGCAGGCGGAGACAGGCCGGGCCGCCGCGGACGCCCTGGGGGTCCGGGTGGTCACCCTGGGCGAGGAGTTCGACCGGCTCGCGGCCGGGGCCGAGCCGCTGCCGTCCTACGTGACCCGGAGCGCCGACGACCCGGCCGTGGTCTTCTACACCAGCGGCACCACCGGGGTCCCCAAGGGCGCCGTGCTCAGCCACTTCAACCTGGTGATGAACGCGACCGTCAACGCCTTCGACGCCAACGACATCCGCGCCGACGACGTCGCCCTGGGCGCGCTGCCCCTGTTCCACGCCTTCGGTCAGACCGTCTCGCTCAACTCCACCTGGCGGGCGGGCGCCACGCTCGTGCTGCTGCCCCGCTTCGACGCGGCCCGGGCGATCGAGCTGATGGTCAAGGAGGGCGTCAACACCTTCCACGGCGTGCCCACCATGTTCGTGGCGCTCGCGGCGGCCGCCGCGGACGCCGGCACGCTGCCCGGACTGCGCGTGTGCGTCTCGGGCGGAGCCTCGCTCCCCGTCGCCGTGCTGGAGCGGTTCGAGGCCGCGTTCGGCGCGCGGATCCACGAGGGCTACGGGCTGTCCGAGACCTCGCCCACGGCCACCGTCAACCAGCCCGTGTTCGGCACCAGGGCCGGCACCATCGGCCACCCGCTGTGGGGCATCGACGTGGAGATCGCGCGCGCCGAGGTGGAGGGCCGCATCGAACTGCTGCCGACCGGCGAGCTCGGCGAGGTCGTCATCCGCGGCCACAACGTCTTCTCCGGCTACCTCGGCCGCCCGGAGGCCACCGCCGAGGCCCTGGTCGACGGCTGGTTCCGCACCGGCGACCTCGGCACCAAGGACGAGGACGGCTTCCTGCGGATCGTCGACCGCAAGAAGGACGTCATCATCCGCGGCGGCTACAACGTCTATCCGCGCGAGGTCGAGGAGGTCCTGATGCGGCACCCCGGGGTCGCCCAGGTCGCCGTCATCGGCCTCCCCGACGAGCTGCACGGCGAGGAGGTGTGCGCGGTCGTCGTACCGGCGCAGGGGGCCTCCGGCGACGCCTCGGCGATCACCGACTGGTGCAAGGAGAACCTCGGCCGGCACAAGTACCCGCGGCGCGTGGAGTTCGCGGACGCGCTGCCGCTCGGACCGAGCATGAAGGTGCTCAAGCGGGAGCTGCGGGCGCGGTACGCCGACCGGGCGTAGCGGGCGGCGGAGATCACCTGGCGAGACGGTCCTTACGCCGCAGGCATGTCCGGACATAGCATCGGTCCCCGCATGAACACGATCACGCTCTGGCACATGTCCGGCTGGGAGTTCGCCGCGCTCGCCTTCGCGGCCCTGCTCGTCGGCTTCTCCAAAACCGCGGTGAGCGGGGCCAACACGGTCAGCCTCGCGATCTTCGCGGCGGTGCTGCCCGCCCGCGCCTCCACCGGCGTGCTGCTGCCCGTCCTGATCGCCGGCGACGTGCTCGCCGTGCTCACCTACCGGCGGCACGCCCACTGGCCCACGCTGTGGCGGCTGTTCCCGGCCGTCGCGGCCGGAGTGGTGGCCGGCACCCTGTTCCTGATGTGGGCCGACGACGGGGCCGTGCGGACCTCGATCGGCGCGATCCTGCTGCTGATGGCCGGCGTCACCCTGTGGCGCCGGCGCCGGGAGTCCCGCGGCACCGCGGACGTGCCGGACCCGCCGGACGTGCCGGACCCGCCGGACGTGCCGGACCCGCCGGACGCGGTGACGAGCCGGGCCGGCCGGATGAAGGCCCGGTCCTACGGCGTGCTCGGCGGGTTCACGACGATGGTCGCCAACGCGGGCGGCCCGGTGATGTCCCTGTACCTGCTGTCCGCGGGATTCCGGAAGCTGGGCTTCCTGGGCACGTCGGCGTTCTTCTTCCTGATCGTGAACGTCTCCAAGGTGCCGTTCAGCGCGGGCCTCGGCCTGATCGACGGCCGCTCCCTGCTCCTCGACGCCGCGCTCGCGGTGTTCGTCGTGCCCGGTGCGTTGTTCGGCAAGTGGGCTGTGAACAGGATCAACCAGCGGCTCTTCGAACAACTCGTGATCGCGGCGACGATCGTGGGCGGAGTGCAACTGCTACTGCGCTAGGCCCAGCAGCGCCGGGAGGTCCGCGAAGGAGTCCACGACGTGGTGCGGGGTGCCGCTCGCGGACTCCAGGGTCTTCCGCTGGAACTTCCCCGTCCGCACCAGGACCCCGGTGAGCCCGGCCCGCTGCGCGGCCAGCACGTCCGACTCGACGTCGTCGCCGACCATCAGCGCCTGTCCGGCGCCCGCCCCCAGCCGGGCGAGGGCCGTCTCGAAGAAGGCCGGGGACGGCTTGCCCGTGACCTCCGCCTCGACCTGCGCGGCCTGTTCGAGGCCCGCCAGGAAGGCCCCCGCGTCCAGCTGCAGACCGGCCTCGGTCCGCCAGTACAGGTTGCGGTGCATGGCGACCAGCCGCGCACCCCGCTGGAGACACGCGAAGGCCCGGTTGAGCGCCGCGTAGCCGAACTCCGGCCCGGCACCGCCGAGGACGACCACCTCGGGGTCGTCCTCGACCAGGGTGACGTCACCCAGGTCCGCCGCGACGCCCCCGCTGTTGAGCAGCAGACAGCGCACACCCGGGCCCCGCTCGGCGAGACGGGCGGCGGTGACGGCGGGGGCGGTGAGGACCTCGTCGGGGGACACCTCGAAACCGGCCTCAGCCAGCGTCCGCGCGATCGACGCCCGGGTCCGGGACGTCGTGTTGGTCACCAGGGCCACCCCGAGGCCGGCCGTGCGGATCGCGCGCAGCGCACCCACCGCACCCGGCAGCGGCTTCCAGGAGACGGTGAGGACACCGTCGATGTCGATCAGGACGGCTCGCACCGACACCAGGGACTCCATGGCCCGACGGTAGCGGCCCGGGCGGCGGATCGGCCCCCGCCACCTCGTACGCTCACCCCATGTCCCCGCACGTCCTCGTCCTCGGCGGCACCACCGAGGCCCAGCGCCTCGCCGCCGGCCTCGCCGCACACCCCGGCCTCCGGGTGACCACCTCCCTGGCCGGCCGCACCGCCCGGCCGCGGGCGGTGGCCGGCGAAACCCGGACCGGCGGGTTCGGCGGCCCCGAGGGCCTCGCCGACTGGCTCCGGGCACACCGCGTGGACGCCCTGGTCGACGCCACCCACCCGTTCGCCGAGTCGATCACCGCCAACGCGGCCCGGGCGGCGGCGGCCACCGGGACCCCGGCCGTCGTCCTGCGGCGCCCGGGCTGGCAGCCGGGCCCGGCCGACCACTGGTACGACGTGCCGTCCCTGACCGGGGCCGCGAAGGCCCTGCCCGACCTCGGACGGCGGGTGTTCCTCACCACAGGGCGCCTGGGCCTCGCCGCCTTCGCCCATCTGACGGACCTGCACTTCGTCGTCCGGTCGGTCGACCCGCCCGGGCCCCCGCTGCCCCCGCGCACCGAAGTGGTCCTGGCACGCGGCCCGTTCACCGTCGACGGCGAGAAGGAGCTGTTGCTCGCCCACCGGATCGAGGTCCTGGTCACCAAGGACAGCGGGGGCGAGGCGACGGCCGCGAAGCTCACGGCGGCACGGGAACTCGGGCTGCCCGTCGTCGTCGTACGCCGGCCCCCGCTGCCCTCGGGCGTGACGGCGGTGCCCGACGTGGCGGGCGTACTGCGCTGGCTGGGCCTCGGCCCCGAGTGACGGGGCCCGAGCCGAACCGCGTGATCCGCGTGGTCGGGCCGGGCGGATCCGGTGGCCGGCCCGGCCGGCGCCCTACCGGTCCCCGGGGTTCCTGCGCAGCAGGTACGTGTCCATGATCCAGCCCTTGCGCTCGCGGGCCTCCGCCCGCACCCGCTCGATCTCCGGCGCGGCCTCGGCGAGCGGGCCGGAGACCAGGATCTCGTCCGGGGTGCCGATGTACGCGCCCCAGTAGATGTCGATGTCGTCCCCGGCGTACTTCCGGAAGGTCTGGTGCGCGTCCAGCATCACGACCACGTCGTCCACGTCCTCCGGGAAGCCCTCGGCGAGCCGCCGCCCGGTGGTGATCTGCACCGGGCGCGCGACCCGGTTCAGGCCCGTGCGGTGCCTGGCGACGAGCGCGGAGACACTGCTGATGCCCGGCACGACGTCGTACTCGAACGCGACCGCGCCCCGCTCCAGCACCTCCTGCAGGATCCCCAGCGTGCTGTCGTACAGCGCGGGATCGCCCCACACGAGGAAGGCGCCGGTGCCGTCCTCGCCCAGTTCCTCGGTGATCAGCCGCTCGTAGATACCGGCGCGGGCGCTGCGCCAGTCCTCGACGGCCGGCGAGTACGAGGACCCGCCCGCCCTGCGGTCCCGGTCCGGGTCCCGGGCCTCGACCACCCGGTAGGACCCCTCGGGCAGATGCGCGTCCAGCATGTCGCGGCGCAGCCGGGTGAGATCGCTCTTCACCTCGCCCTTGTCGAGCAGGAAGAACACGTCCGTGCCCCGCAGCGCCCTGACCGCCTGCAGGGTCAGCTGGTCGGGGTCGCCCGCGCCGATACCGATGACATGAATCTTTCGCACGCCACCGAGTCTGCCGTATGCCACTGACAGCGCGTCCACCGCCTCCACACGCGGTGCGACACCGCCCCGCAGCGCCCGTCAGGGGCCGAGCCGGGGCGCCTCGGCCCGCGCGTCCACGGCACCCGCGCCCTGCTCCACCCGCCCGGCCAGCTCCCGCGCCCACCGGGCGAGCCCGGCGAGGTCCATCCCGTACGGCCGGTCCTCGCCCCGGTCCCGCTCCCACTCCTCGACCGCGCCCGCGCCCCGCCGCAGCAGCCGCGCCCCGCCGACGGCGTTGCCGCGCGCCGCGTGCGTGAGGCCCACCGCCAGCTGGGCCAGCCCCCGCCACAGCGGGCGCTCGTCCCCGGGACCCGACTTCCAGGCGTCCTCGAACACCTCGTGCGCGTGGAACGGCTTGCCGTCGTCCAGCAGCGCCTGGGCCTCGGCGACCGTCTCCTCCGGCGCCCGCCGGACGCCCTCCGGCTGCCGCGGGACGCCCTGCGCGCCGTACGGCAGCGGCCGCCCCAGCCCGTCCCGGGGCCGGGCGCTGCGGGCCCGGCCCTCCGGGTCCCGGTCCCTGGCCTCCGATGCGTCCGCGTTCGTCATACGGCCGATTGTCCCCCGTTCCGCCCCGAGCCCCCTTCGGCGCACCCCCGCGCGTGGGGTAAAGTGCTCTTCGCGCGATCACACGGGTCACCGCGGGTGAGCGCATCGGGACGTGGCGCAGCTTGGTAGCGCACTTGACTGGGGGTCAAGGGGTCGCAGGTTCAAATCCTGTCGTCCCGACTTGCGACTGTGCAGGTCGGAGGTCGTGTCGGAAGTGATCCGACACGACCTTTCGTCATGTCCGCACGGTTCAGCCCTTGTTGGAGCCGAGGGTCAGGCCGCTGACGAACTGGCGCTGCAGAACGAAGTACACGACCAGGGTCGGGATCGCGGTCAGCAGGGCGCCGGCGGCCACCAGGTTGGGGTCGGTGAAGTACTGGCCGGAGAGGTTGTTCAGGGCCGAGGTGATCGGCATGTTCGCACCGGTCGAGATCAGCACGAGGGCCCAGAAGAAGTCGTTGTAGATCCAGATGGACAGCAGGGTGGCCAGCGCCGCCATGGCCGGCTTGCACAGCGGCAGGGTGATCTGCCAGTACAGCCGCCACACCGAGGCGCCGTCGACGAGCGCGGCCTCGGTCAGCTCGTGCGGCAGCGAGCGCATGTAGTTGCTCAGCACGAAGGCGCAGAACCCGGACTGGAACGCCACGTGGATGAGGACCAGACCGAGCGCGGAGTCGTACAGCTTGCCGCTCGCCGTGATGCCCGGCAGGTTCGTCAGCAGGTACAGCCGGTACAGAGGGGTGATGATGACCTGCTGTGGGAGCAGGTTGCCGGCCGTGAAGACCAGCAGCAGCGCCAGGTTCAGCCGGAAGTCGAAGCGGGCGACGTAGAAGGCGACACAGGAGGACAGGAACAGCGTCAGCAGGACGGCGGGCACCGCGATGACCAGCGTGTTGCCGAAGTAGTGCGTCATGTCCGACTTCTCGAACGCGTTCGTGAAGTTGTCGAGGTTCAGCGTGTGGGGCCAGGACACGTACCCCCTCGTGCTCGTCTCGCTGTACGGGCGCAGGGCCGAGAAGATCGCCCAGAGCAGCGGCGCGAGCCAGGCCAGGGCCGTGCCGGCGAGGAAGACGTGCAGCAGGATCCTGGCGGGGCGGACCGGGGCGCGCCGCTTCAGCGGGACAGTGGCGCTGCTCATGCGCGCCGCTCCTTCCGGAAGGTGGCGATCAGGTACGGGATGATCACCGCGAGGGAGATCACCAGCAGGACGACGGCGATGGCCGACCCGTAACCGATGCGGCTGGACTCGCCGATGATGTTGTCGGTGACCAGGATCGACAGCAACTCCGTGCCCTGGGCGCCCTTGTTGAAGACGAAGACCAGGTCGAAGGCGCGCAGCGCCTCGATGATGGTGACGACGAGGACGACCGTGTTGGTCGGGCGCAGGGTGGGGAAGATGACGTTCCTGAACGTCTGCCACTCGTTCGCGCCGTCCAGCGCGGACGCCTCCCGCAGCGAGGGGTCGACGCTCTTCAGGCCCGCCAGGTAGAGGATCATCATGTAACCGGCGTGCCGCCAGGAGGCGGCGATCAGGATCGCCCACAGGTTGAGCTTGGGGTCGCCGATCCAGTCGATGTAGTGGCCGGGCTTGTTGGCCCCGATGATGCTGTTGATCAGGCCCGTGTCCGGGTTGTAGACGAGCTGCCAGACGAAGCCGATGCACGCCATCGAGATGACGACCGGCAGGAAGAACGCGGTCTGGTAGACCCGGCTGAACCGGATCCTCTTGTCCAGCTGGACGGCGAGGAACAGCCCGAACGGGGTCGGGACCAGGATGAGCACGACGAACCAGATGACGTTGTGCTCGACGGCCGGCCAGAACTGCGGGTTGTCGCTGAAGAGTTGTGTGAAGTTGTCCAGGCCGACCCACTTGATCGAGTCGAACCCGATGCCGTCCCAGGTGGTGAAGGCCAGGAAGATCGAGGCGATGGCGGTGACCCAGACCAGGGCCACGTGCAGGACCGTGGGCACGCCCGCCATCACGGCGAGCGTGATCCGGTCGCGGCGGGTCAGCAGGCGCCGGTGGCCCCGCGTGGCCCGCGTGCGCGCGGGCGAGGTGCCCGGGGGCGGCGCGGCGGCCGCCTCCGGGTCCGTCGTCGTATCCGTCGTCATGTCGGTGCTCACGAGGACGCGAAGATCGTCTTCTTCTGGCGCTCGATGGACGACAGCAGGCTGTCCACGCCCTTGGGGTTCTGGAGGAACTTCTGCAGGCCCGGCTGCATCACCGTGGAGGTGAAGTCCGGCCGTGAGTCGCGGTCCATGAACTGGGTGAGGCTCTTGGCACCGCTGATCATCGTGTACGCCTTCTTCTGCAGCGCGGTGTACGAGGAGGTGTCGGCCTTGCTGGAGGCGGCCACCACGCTGTTGTCGGCCTTGAGGTAGATCGCCTCGGCCTGCGGGGTGCCGAGGAACTCCATGAGCTTGAGGACCCCGTCGTGGTTCTTCGGGGACTTGCTCACCATGAACCCGTCGGTCGGCGCCTCGACGGTGTCCTGCCCGTACGCGGGGTTGATCTCCGGGAAGGCGAAGAAGTCCAGGTCGTCCAGGTCGGCCTTGTCGGTGAACTGCTGGCCCACGAAGGAGCCGAGGACGTACATGCCCGACTTCTTGGCCACCAGCCCCTGTGCGGCGTCCTGCCAGGTGCGGCCCATGAAGCCGTCCTGGTGGTAGGGGAGGAGCTCGCTCCAGTGGTCGAAGACGGCCTTGACCTTGGGGTCGGTCCAGGACGCCTTGCCCGCCATCAGCTGGACGTGGAAGTCGTAGCCGTTGAGGCGGAAGTTGATCTGGTCGAAGGTGCCCATCGCCGGCCAGGCGTCCTTGTCGCCGAAGGCGATCGGGACCAGGCCGTCCTTCTTCATCTGCTTGCAGAGGGAGACGAACTGGTCCCAGGTGGTGGGGACCTGGTAGCCGTGCTGCTGGAACACGCTCTTGCGGTAGAAGACCGCCCACGGGTACGTGTACAGCGGAACGAAGTAGTACTTGCCGTCCTCGCCCTTGCTCAGCTTCTTCATCGCGTCGGGGAAGTTGTCCCCGATCTTCGCCCACACGTCGTCGATCGGCGAGGCCAGGCTCTTCGCCGCGAAGAACTGCATGCGGTATCCGGCGAACCAGGTGAACACGTCGTCAGGGGTGCCCTGGAGGTAGGAGTTGATCTGCTCCTGGAAGGTGTTGTGGTCCTTGGTGTTCACATCGACCTTGAGGCCCGACTGCTTGGTGAAGGCCGCGTAGATCTCGGCGAAGGCCTTCTTCGGCACCGCGTCCGAGGCGTTGGAGCCGAGGGAGACGGTCTTCGGGTCGGAGGAGGAACCGCTGCCGCCGCAGGCGGACAGCAGGGGTATGCCGGCACCGGCGAGGAGGGCGGCGCCGCCCGCCCCGCGCAGCAGCGAACGACGACTGGGACCCGGGACGGCAAGACCGGAGGGGGACAGGCGCATGGCGGCTCCTGACGGAAACAGGGTTCGGCCAAGGGGGTGAGTCGATCGCCTTGAGGTCTTCGAAACCGCTCAGAAATCAACTCGACCGAACATCGTGGCCGTAATAACAGCCCCAGGTCCGCGCAGGCGTCAAGAGTCGCGGTCGTCCTGACGGGTGTCTTGCCCGAAACGTAATCGTCAGCGTTACCTGCACTGTTGGGGTCGGGCGGACGCGACAGCCCCCACGGCACGGGCGGCCGTGGGGGCTGTGTGAACGGGAGTGGTTCCGTCCACCGGTCTGACCAGGAGGGCTGCGGGTGCGACGGGATCCTCCGGGTGCGACCGGGATCCTTCAGGTGCGCACCAGGAGCTGGAAGTCGAAGGCGTAGCGCGACGCCCGGTAGATGTGGGTGCCGTACTCCACCGGACGGCCGGTGACGTCGTAGGCGGTGCGCTGCATGGTGAGCAGGGCGGCGCCCTCCCGCTCGTCGAGGAGCGCGGCCTCCTCGGCCGTCGCGCTGCGCGCGCCCACGGACTGGCGGGCGCTGTGCAGGGTGATGCCGGCCGAGCGCATCATCCGGTACAGGCCCGTCGACTCCAGCCGCTCCGCGTCGAGTTCGAGCAGCGCGGAGGGCAGGTAGTTGCACAGGAACGCCACCGGTCTGCCGTGCGTGCCGCGCAGCCGCTCCAGCACGACGACCTCGGCGCCCTCGGCGACGGCGAGGGCCGCGGCCACCTCGGCGGTCGCCGGCACCCTTTCGTTGCGCAGCACCCGGGTCGTCGGGCGCTGCCCGGCCGACTCCAGGTCGTCGTAGAGACTGCTCAGCTCCAGCGGGCGTTTGACCTGGCTGTGGACCACCTGTGTGCCGACCCCGCGGCGGCGCACCAGCAGCCCCTTGTCGACCAGGGACTGGATCGCCTGGCGGACGGTGGGCCGGGACAGCCCCAGTCGCACGGAGAGGTCGACCTCGTTGCCCAGGAGGTTCCCCGGTGCCAGCGCCCCGTGCTCGATGGCCGTCTCCAACTGCCGGGCGAGCTGGTAGTACAGCGGCACGGGACTGGTGCGGTCGACCGTGAACGTGACGGAATCGAGCGCGCGATCACCCGGTGCCGTTCGCCGTGGGGTGCGGTGTACTGGGCTCATGCCTCTCAGGTGTAGATCCCGAAGGGCGGGGATGTCAATGATTTGTGCTTACATTCGGACCTGCTCGTGAAATGATGTCTTAACAAAGTATTGACAGCGGGCTCGCCAAGGACTTTGATCCCGTCCCAACGCAACAGCGTCCCTTCCCCCGTCGCACGCACAGTGAGGTGCAAGGAAAGATGGACCGCTCTTCTCGCTCGGGCTCCCGCAAACTGGTGCCGTTGGCGGCCGTGGCCGCCGCGGCGGCCCTGGCCCTCACGGGCTGCTCCAGCAGCCACGGCGGCAAGAAGGCCGAGGAGGCGGCGGCGAACGCCTCCGCGGGCAAGGCCGACACCCCCCGGATGACCGTCGCCCTGGTCACCCACCAGGCGCCCGGCGACACCTTCTGGGACACCGTCCGCAAGGGTGCCGAGGCCGCGGCGGCCAAGGACAACATCAAACTCGTCTACTCCGCCGACCCGAACGCGGGCAACCAGGCGAACCTGGTGCAGAACGCGATCGACCAGAAGGTCGACGGCATAGCGGTCACCCTGGCCAAGCCCGACGCGATGAAGGGCGTGGTCGCCAAGGCCGAGCAGGCCCGCATCCCGGTGGTCGGCCTGAACTCGGGCCTGAGCGACTGGAAGAAGCTGGGCCTGCTGTCGTTCTTCGGGCAGGACGAGAGCGTGGCGGGCGAGGCGTTCGGCGACAAGCTGAACACCACCGGCGCCAAGAAGATCGTCTGTGTCATCCAGGAGCAGGGCAACGTGGGCCTCACCCAGCGCTGCGACGGGGTGAAGAAGACCTTCAAGGGCACCACCGAGACGCTGTACGTGAACGGCACCGACATGCCGTCGGTGCGGTCCACGATCACGGCGAAGCTGAAGCAGGACAGCTCCATCGACACGATCGTCGCCCTCGGCGCCCCGTTCGCGCTGACCGCGGTGCAGTCCGTGGGCGACGCGGGCAGCAAGGCCAAGGTGGCCACCTTCGACCTGAACAAGGACCTGGTGAAGGGCGTCCAGAACGGCTCCATCGAGTTCGCCGTGGACCAGCAGCCCTATCTGCAGGGCTACCTGGCGGTGGACTCCCTGTGGCTCTACAAGAACAACGGCAACTACAGCGGCGGCGGCGTCCAGCCGGTGCTCACCGGCCCGGCGTTCGTCGACAAGTCCAACGTCGACAAGGTCGCCGAGTTCGCCGCGAAGGGGACCCGGTGATGAGCATGGCCCAGCAGGCCGTCGGCAGGCCGCCGACGTCCGGTTCCAAGCAGACCGACGGCCGTACCGCCCGGCGCCCGCTGGTGCTGAGGCTGCTGGCCCGGCCCGAAGTGGGCGTCTTCCTCGGCGCCGTCGCCGTCCTGGTCTTCTTCCTGATCGCGGCACCCTCGGTCCGCCAGGGCAGCTCGATGGCGACGATCCTCTACCAGTCGTCGACCATCGGGATCATGGCCCTTCCGGTGGCGCTGCTGATGATCGGCGGCGAGTTCGACCTGTCGGCCGGCGTCGCCGTGATCACGTCGGCGCTGACGGCGGCGATGCTCAGCTACCAGCTGACCATGAACGTGTGGACCGGTGTGATCGTCGCCCTGGTCGTGTCCCTCGGCATCGGCGCGTTCAACGGGTGGATGGTGATGAAGACCGGGCTGCCCAGCTTCCTGGTCACCCTCGGCACCTTCCTGATCCTGCAGGGCGTCAACCTCGCGGTCACCAAGCTGGTCACCGGCAACGTCGCCACCGACGACATCAGCGACATGGACGGCTTCGACCAGGCGAGGAAGGTCTTCGCCTCGTCGTTCGACGTCGGCGGGGTCCAGGTGAAGATCACCGTGGTCTGGTGGCTGGTCTTCGCGGCCCTCGCGACCTGGGTGCTGCTGCGCACCAGGTACGGCAACTGGATCTTCGCCGTCGGCGGCAACAAGGACAGTGCCCGCGCGGTCGGCGTCCCGGTGAAGTTCACCAAGATCACGCTGTTCATGCTGGTCGGCTTCGGCGCCTGGTTCATCGGCATGCACCAGCTGTTCTCGTTCAACACCGTGCAGTCCGGCGAGGGCGTCGGCCAGGAGCTGATCTACATCGCGGCGGCCGTGATCGGCGGCTG
Source organism: Streptomyces sp. NPDC037126 (assembly GCF_055605965.1). Taxonomy (NCBI): domain Bacteria; kingdom Bacillati; phylum Actinomycetota; class Actinomycetes; order Kitasatosporales; family Streptomycetaceae; genus Streptomyces; species Streptomyces sp. NPDC037126. The sequence continues at coordinate 496,152 of NZ_JBVJTD010000002.1, read as the reverse complement.
CCTGCTGACGGGCGGCTACGGCTCGGCGATCGGCCCGGTCTTCGGGGCCTTCATGTTCGGCATGGTCAACCAGGGCATCGTCTACGCCGGCTGGAACCCGGACTGGTTCAAGGCCTTCCTCGGCGTGATGCTCCTCGGCGCCGTCCTGATCAATCTGTGGGTCCAGCGCACGGCGACCCGGAGGTAACCGATGACTGACAACGGAACCGGCACCCACGGCGCCGTCCTCGCGGACACCGCGCCCGACGCGGACGGACCCCTGGTCGAGCTGCGCGGGGCGGGCAAGTCCTACGGCAACATCCGGGCCCTGCACGGGGTGGACCTCACCGTCCACGCCGGCAAGGTGACCTGCGTCCTCGGCGACAACGGCGCGGGCAAGTCCACCCTCATCAAGATCGTCTCAGGGCTGCACCAGCACACCGAGGGCGACGTCCTCGTCGATGGCACCCCGGTCCGCTTCACCAGCCCGCGTGAGGCCCTCGACAAGGGCATCGCCACCGTCTACCAGGACCTGGCCACCGTCCCGCTGATGCCGGTGTGGCGCAACTTCTTCCTCGGCTCCGAGATGACCAAGGGCCCCTGGCCGGTCCGCCGCCTGGACATCGCCCGCATGAAGGAGACCGCCGACCAGGAACTGCGCAACATGGGCATCGTCCTGGACGACCTCGAACAGCCCATCGGCACCCTCTCCGGCGGCCAGCGCCAGTGCGTGGCCATCGCCCGCGCCGTCTACTTCGGCGCCCGCGTCCTCATCCTGGACGAGCCCACCGCCGCCCTCGGCGTCAAGCAGTCGGGCGTGGTCCTGAAGTACATCGCCGCCGCCCGCGACCGCGGCCTCGGCGTCATCTTCATCACCCACAACCCCCACCACGCCTACATGGTCGGCGACCACTTCAGCGTCCTGCGCCTCGGCACCCTCGAACTCTCCGCCGACCGCAGCGAGGTCAGCCTCGAAGAGCTGACCAACCACATGGCCGGCGGCGCCGAACTCGCCGCGCTCAAGCACGAACTGGCCCAGGTACGCGGGGTCGACGTCGACGAACTGCCCGAGGAGCAGGACCTCACCGCGCCCGTGGCGACCTCCCCCGAAGGGAACTCCTGACCATGGCCCACGCCCTCGACCGCATCCGGGTCGGTTCGGCACCCGACTCCTGGGGTGTCTGGTTCCCCGACGACTCCCGGCAGGTGCCCTGGGAACGCTTCCTCGACGAGGTGTCCGAGGCAGGCTACGAGTGGATCGAACTCGGCCCCTACGGCTATCTGCCCACCGACCCCGCGCGGCTGCGCGAGGAGGTGGCCAGGCGGAACCTGAAGGTCTCCGCGGGCACGGTCTTCACCGGCCTGCACCGCGGCCCCTCCGTCTGGGAGGAGACCTGGGCGCACGTCAGCCAGGTCGCCGGGCTCACCCGGGCGATGGGCGCGCGGCACCTGGTGGTGATCCCCTCCTTCTGGCGCGACGACAAGACCGCCGAGGTCCTGGAGCCGCCGGAGCTGACCCGCGAGCAGTGGGCGCACCTCAGCAAGGGCATGGAGCGCCTCGGCCACGAGGTGAGGGAGAGCTTCGGCCTCGACATCGTGGTCCACCCCCACGCCGACACCCACATCGACACCGAGGCCCACGTCGAGCGGTTCCTCGACTCCACCGACTCCGGGCTGGTCAACCTCTGCCTGGACACCGGGCACTACGCCTACTGCGGCGGCGACAGCGTCAAGCTGATCGAGACCTACGGCGAGCGCATCGGCTATCTGCACCTCAAGCAGGTCGACCCCGCCGTCCTCGCCGAGGTCGTCGCGAACGAGGTGCCGTTCGGGCCGGCCGTGCAACGCGGGGTGATGTGCGAACCGCCCACCGGGGTGCCCGAGTTGGGACCGGTGCTGGAAGCGGCGCAGGAGCTGGGCGTGGACCTGTTCGCCATCGTCGAGCAGGACATGTACCCCTGCGAGCCGGACCGGCCGCTGCCGATCGCGGTCCGCACCCGGCGCTTCCTGCGCTCCTGCGGAGCCTGACAGCGCGCAACGCGCCGCACGTCGTCGCCCGGCCGTGACGATGTGCGGCGCACGCATGTGCCCTCCGCCTCCCGCAGGCCTGTTCCTGCGCAACCCAGATGGATTCGGCCATGGCATGGCCGGGAACCAACCGGGGCATGCGGGCGTTGTGCACGACGACGGGGGACGCCCGCTCCGACGGGAGGACGAGATGACACACCGCGCGGAAACCCCGAAGACGCCCCAGGACACCACCGACGCGGCGGTGCTGCGCCGCGACCGCTTCGGCGCCCTGCCCGAGCGGATACGCCCCGAGGACACGTTCGAGACGAAGCCGGCGACCGTGCCGGACCCGACGCGGGACACCTACAACCCGGACGAGTGGCTGATCAGGTACTGCGGCTGACCGTACGGACCCGGAGCGGCCGGGCACGGCGCGAAGTCCGTGCCCGGGCTCGGCCCGGACACGGACGGACGTGACCGCCGCGGCGCCGTCAGGCCTCCCGGACCTCCGCGAGGGTCACCGGGCGGTGCTCGTGGAGGGAGAGAGTGCAGGCCTCCGCGATCCAGCCCGCTTCGAGGGCGTCCTCGATCGTGCAGGGGGAGGGGCGGGTGCCGGCGACGACCTCCGTGAAGGCGGTGAGCTCGGCCCGGTAGGCCGCGGTGAAGCGGTCCATGAAGAAGTCGTGCGGGGTGCCCGACGGGAAGGTGGCACCGGGCTCGACCGAGCGCAGCGGGAGCTTGTCCTCCAGGCCGACGGCGATGGAGTCGGCGAAGCCGTGGAGTTCCATGCGCACGTCGTAACCCCGGGCGTTGTGGCGGGAGTTGGACACCACCGCGATGGTGCCGTCGTCCAGGGTCAGGACCGCGCCGGTGGTGTCGGCGTCGCCCGCCTCCCTGATGTAGTCGGCGCCCCGGTTGCCGCCGACCGCGTACACCTCGGTGACCTCGCGGCCCGTCACCCAGCGGATGATGTCGAAGTCGTGCACCGAGCAGTCGCGGAAGATGCCACCGGAGGCGGCGACGTACGCGGCCGGCGGCGGTGCCGGGTCCAGGGTCGTGGAGCGGACCGTGTGCAGCCTGCCCAGCTCGCCGGCCCGGACGGCGGCCCGCGCGGCGGCGAAGCCCGCGTCGAAGCGGCGGTTGTAGCCGATCTGGATCGGGACACCGCTGTCCCGCACGGACGCCAGCACCTCGACGCCCTCCGCCATGCCGCGGGCCACCGGCTTCTCGCAGAAGACGGGGACGCCGGCCGCCACACCGGCCCGGATCAGCGCGGGATGGGCGTCCGTGGCCGCGGCGACGACGAGACCGTCCACACCGGCGGCCAGCAGCGCCTCCGGCGAGTCCGCGACCTCGGCCCCGAACCGCTCCGCGGCGGCCTTGGCCGCGTCCGCGAACGGGTCGGCGACGACGAGCGACTCGACGGCGTCCAGGCCGGACAGGGTCTCGGCGTGGAAGGCGCCGATGCGGCCGAGGCCGAGGATTCCGATGCGCATGGGTGGTGCAACTCCTAGCGTCCTGGGTGCGGGGCCCGGAAGGCGTCCGGCCCTGTCATTCTTGTCAGTACAAACCCGTCGAACAATCAGCAGGCGGCAATCAAAAACCCCTCAAGGAGCCGGTCCATGGGACACCCGTTCCCCCTCCGGGAGATCGCACGTCAGGCAGGTCTGAGCGAGGCCACCGTGGACCGCGTGCTCAACGGCAGGGGAGGGGTGCGGGAAAGCACCGCGCAGGAGGTGCACCGGGCCATCGCCGACCTCGACCGGCAGCGCACCCAGGTACGGCTGGTCGGCCGCACCTTCATGGTCGACATAGTGGCGCAGGCACCCGAGCGGTTCACCACCGCCGTGCGCGCCGCCCTGGAGGCCGAACTGCCGGGACTGCACCCGGCGGTGGTCCGCTCCCGCTTCCACTTCCGCGAGACCGGCCCGGCGCGGGAGCAGGTGGGCACGCTGGACCGGATCGCCCGCCGGGGTTCGCAGGGTGTGATCCTGAAGGCCCCGGACGTCCCCGAGGTCGCCGCGGCCGTCGGCCGGCTCACCGCCGCCGGGATACCGGTCGTCACCCTCGTGACCGACCTGCCCACGAGCGGCCGGCTCGCCTACGTCGGCATCGACAACCGGGCGGCCGGCGCGACCGCCGCCTATCTGACCGGCCAGTGGCTCGGCGACCGCCCCGGCAACGTCCTCACCAGCCTCAGCAGCGGTTTCTTCCGCAACGAGGAGGAGCGCGAGATGGGCTTCCGGGGCGTGATGCGGGCCCGGCACCCCGAGCGGACCCTGGTGGAGATCGCCGAGGGGCAGGGCCTGGACGCCACGCAGTACGACCTGGTGCGCGCCGCGCTGGAACGGGACCCCGGGATCCGGGCCGTCTACTCCATCGGCGGCGGCAACAACGCCACCCTGAAAGCCTTCGCCGACCTCGGCCGCGACTGCGCGGTGTTCGTCGCCCACGACCTCGACCACGACAACACCCGCCTGCTGCGCGCCCACCGCCTGTCCGCCGTCCTCCACCACGACCTGCGGCACGATCTGCGCGAGGCCTGTCACGAGGTGATGCGCTTCCACGGAGCGCTGCCGCCCGCGGGGCCCGTGCCGCCCTCGCCGATCCAGGTCGTCACCCCGTACAACATGCCTACAGGCTGACCCAGCCGCCGCTCGCGGCCGACTCCGCCATCGCGTCGAGCACGGCCGCGCCGTGCACCGCGTCGGCGAGCGTCGCGCCGTACGCCGTGCCCTCCGCGACGGAGCGCACGAACCGGTACGCCTCGATGACCTTCAGGTCGTCGTAGCCCATCGCGTTGGCCGCGCCCGGCTGGAACGCGGCGAACTCGCCCGCCCCGGGGCCGACGTACACCGTGCTCACCGGCTGGTCCTGGTAGGTCGTGCCCCGGCTGACCGCCAGCTCGTTCATGCGCCGGAAGTCCCAGAACACCGCGCCCTTCGTGCCGTGCACCTCGAAGCCGTAGTTGTTCTGCTCGCCGACCGAGACCCGGCAGGCCTCCAGCACGCCCCGCGCACCGGAGGCGAAGCGCAGCAGGCAGTTGACGTAGTCCTCGTTCTCCACCGGACCCGGCTCGCCGCCGGAGGCGAGGGTGTGACCGGCCGTGGCCCCGGCGGGCCGGGCGCGCTCCGGGAGGAAGACCGCGGTGTCGGCGGTGAGCGAGGCGATGTCGCCGAGCAGGAAGCGAGCCAGGTCGGCGCCGTGCGAGGCCAGGTCGCCGAGCACCCCGCTGCCGCCGCGCTCGCGCTCGTACCGCCAGGTCAGGGCGCCGTCCGGGTGCGCCGCGTAGTCGCTGAACAGCCGGACGCGCACATGGGTGACCGTGCCGATCTCGCCGGCGGCGATCAGCTCGCGGGCGGCCTCGACGGCCGGCGCGTTGCGGTAGTTGAAGCCGACCGTGCCCTGCACCCCGGCCTTGGCGACCGCGTCCGCGACCGCGCGCGCGTCCCCGCCGGTCAGGCCCACCGGCTTCTCGATCCAGATGTGCTTGCCCGCCTCCGCCATCGCCACGCCGATCTCGCGGTGCAGGAAATTCGGGGCGGTGATGCTGACCGCACGCACCCGCGGATCGGCGGCCACCTCGCGCCAGTCGCGGGTGGCGGAGGCGAACCCGAACCTCTCGGCGGCCTCCTCGGCCCGGCCCGGCACCTCCTCGGCGACCGTGACCAGCCGGGGCCGCAGCGGAAGCTGGGGGTAGTGGTGCGGGAGACGGGCGTACGCCTGGGTGTGCACCCGGCCCATCCAGCCGAACCCGACGACGGCGACGCCCAGCGCTTCCACCATGACAGCCTCTCCCTGGCCCGAGTTGGACCGGTCCACGACCTCGCTCTCGGCCCACCTTTGTCCTGACATGGCAAGCGTGTCAACCCTTTGACAGCGCGGTCCACCACATGGAACGGTCCATCCCATGAGACCACCGACGATCCGTGACGTGGCCCAACGGGCCGGGGTGTCGAAGTCGCTGGTCTCGCTGGTGCTGCGCGGCTCCGGACCGGTGCGCCCGGAGAAGCGGGAGGCCGTGCTGCGGGCCGTGCGCGAACTGGGCTACCGGCCCAACACGGCCGCCCGCAGCCTGAGCGAACAGCGCGCCCTGCCCCGCTCCGGGCCTCCCGCGCACGCGCGGACCCCCATGATCGGCGTGCTCCTGGACGACCTGCGCAACCCCTGGTTCGTCGACCTGCTCGACGGCCTCGACCCGCCGCTGCACGCGGCCGGCCTGCGCATGCTGCTCGCGGACGCCCGGCTGAACCGGCGGATGGGCCACGACCTCGCCGAACCCTTCACGGACCTCGGCGTCGACGGTCTTGTGGTGGTCGGCACGGTGCCCGACGCGGGCGCCCTCGGCGAGCTGGCGCGGCGGATGCCGGTCGTGGTCGCGGGCGCCCGCGAACCGCAGCCGCCCGGCGTGGACGTCGTGGCCGGTGACGACGAGCGCGGCGCGCGGCTCGCCACCGAGCACCTGCTCGGGCTCGGCCACCGCCGGATCGCGCACCTCGCGGGGCACGGCGCCGTCGGCGAGCTGCGCCGGCGCGGCTTCGAGGCGGCGATGCGGGCGCACGGCGCCGAACCCCTGGTCGAGCCCGGCGACCTGACCGAGGAGGGCGGCTACCGCGGGACCGTGCGCCTGCTCAGCCGCCCCGAGCGGCCCACGGCGCTCTTCGCGGTCAACGACATGGCCTCGGTCGGCGCGCTCTCGGCGGCCGGGGAACTGGGCCTGCGGGTACCGCGCGACCTGTCGGTGGCCGGCTACGACAACACCAGCATCTCCCGGCTGCGGCACGTCTGGCTGACCACCGTCGACGCGTCCCCGCACGAGGTCGGGCGGCGCGCCGCCCACTGCCTCCTGGACCGCTTCGAGCGGCCGGCGGCCGAGGCGCGCGTGCAACTGGCCGTACCTGCCCTGGAGATCCGGGGGACGACGGCGCCGCCACCGCCGTCCTGATCCGGGGCCGTCAGAGATTGATGGCGTACGCCTTGCGCAGGGTCTCGTGCACGGTCCACGTCGTACGGTCGCCCGCGCGCAGCACCGCCATGTCGCCCGGCCCGACCTCGAGCGTCGGCCCGTCCTCGACCTCGACCGTGGCCGAGCCGCTGACGACCACGAACAGCTCGTCCGCCTCGGTGTCGGTGACCACGCCCGGGGTGATCTGCCAGATCCCGCGGATCTGCCGGCCGTCCGCCGACTCCCAGACCACCTTTCCGGTGACCTCCGGACTCCCGGAGACGATCTGCTCCGGGTCGAGGGGCTCGGGTTCGAGGTCGGCGTCCGGGATGTGGAGCGCGAAGCTGTGCGTCATGGGACGACCCTAGCGAGCCCCCTCCCTCGGCCGCCGTCGACAGTGTGTGGGGCATCGGGCCTGGTCGGAGGACACTTCGTCGGGCCGCGCGGACTGGCGGCAGTGCCGGGCACGGGTGATCGTGGGGGACATGGCCGACTCCACGGCGCCCGCCCGCGCGCCGGGCGGACGGCATCACGGCACGCGCGAGGCCGTCCTGTTCGGCGGGGTCTACGGATCCGTCCTCGCCAGCTCGATGGTCGCCGCCCTCACCCAGTACGGACACAGCTCCGCCGCCAGCCGCCGCTACGACGCCCTCTGGCTGCTGGTGACCGCGCTCGCCTCCGCCATGGCCCACGGCTACGCCCACTACATCGCCGAGCGCGCCCCGCACGGCCGCTGGGACGTGCTGCGCGCCCTGCGCGACGAGTGGCCGCTGGTCACGGCCGTGCTGCCGACGGTGTTCCTGCTCGCGGGCGCGGGCTGGGGGTGGTGGCCGCCGAACGGAGTGGAGTACCCGGCGTTCGGCCTGAACATCCTGATCCTCTTCAGCCTCGGCCTGGTCACCGCCCGCGGGTCGGCGCGGAGCTGGCCGGCCGCCGTGGTCGTCGGCCTGGGGGACGCGACGCTGGGGTTCGTCGTGGTGGTGGCGAACGCGCTGATCAAGTAGGCGGGAGTGAGATTCCCGCGGCGGCCGGTGCGGATCCCGTACGGGGGTCATCCGGGGCCGGTGCGGATGCGGCGCGTCGCTCTCCCCGGCCGCCGCGCACAGGGCGTTCACCTCGTCCGCGTAGACGTTCTCGAAGAGGTCGCGGCGGGTGGGGAAGTTCCGGTACAGCGTGCCGATGCCGACATCGGGCCGGCCTTCGCCTCGATGGCCAACCTGGTCGTGGGCAGCGTGCCGCCCGAGCAGACCGGCGCCGCGACCGGCATGAACGCCAGCATCCGCACCATCGGCGGTTCCATCGGCGCCGCGCTCACCGGCGTCCTGGTCACCGGGCTGCTGCAGCCCTCGGGCCTGCCGTACGCCTCCGGCTACACCCACGCCTGGGCGCTGCTCACCGTCCTGTGCGTGGGCGCGGCCGGTGCCGCCCTCCTCGTCCCGGTCCGCCGCCCCGCCCGGCTGGTGGTCGCCGACCCGGCCGTGGAGACACGGGCACCCGCGCGAGTGCGGTAGGGTTGACCTGCGTGATCACGCGGCGGAAACCGCGTGGGACTGCAACGGGACGTGGCGCAGCTTGGTAGCGCACTTGACTGGGGGTCAAGGGGTCGCAGGTTCAAATCCTGTCGTCCCGACTTGCGAGTTCGCAGGTCTGGGCCGTGTCGGAGGTTTCCGGCACGGCCCTTTCGCCGTTTCAGGCCTGCTGTCGCCGGCGGCGGCCCGCCATCAGCGCGTAGACGATGATCCCGACGAACAGGAACAGCACGCCCTGGTACACCGCCGCGTAGCCGGCGCCCGCCATCAGCCAGACCGAGAAGAGGGCCGCCACCGCGGTGATCACCGAGTCCCGCACCAGCCGTGCCCGGTTCACCGACCCGGCGCGTCCGGAGACGAGGTGGAAGAGCTGGGCGGCGGTGGCCAGCAGGTACGGCACCGTCGCGGTGAACGTGGTCACGAGGACCAGGACCTCGAAGACCTTCCCGGAACCCGACATGTAGTTGTAGACGGTGAGCAGCGAGGCGAGGACCACCGTGACGCCGACGCCGACCGTGGGCACGCCCCGGCGGCGGCGCGCGAAGGCGGACGGGAACAGGCCGTCCTGCGCGGCGGCGTACGGCGTCTGGGCGCTCAGCAGCGTCCAGCCGTTGAGGCAGCCGGTCATCGACACCAGCGCCGCGAGCGCCACGGCCCAGCCGCCCCACGTGCCGCCGAACATCGCGTTCACAGCGTCCGAGAAGGGCGCGGTGGAGTGCACCAGGCGGTCGTGCCGCACCGTGCCGAAGACGGACAGCGTGCCCAGCAGGTACACCAGGGCGGCGCCCGCGGTGCCGATGACGGTGGCGCGGCCCACGTTGCGGCGGGCGTTCCTGACCTCGCCCGCGCTGACCGCGGCGGACTCCACCCCGAGGTAGGAGAAGAGCAGCAGGGCGGCGGAGGCGGACACCGCGCCGATCGCACCCTGGCCGCTGGTGTTGAACGGCCCGAGCCTGGTCGGGTCGAAGAAGAACAGCCCGCCGACCGCGACGAGCAGCAGCGGCACGAACTTCAGCACGGTGGAGACCAGCTGGACGGCGCCCACGTAACGGGTGCCGGCGAAGTTGGCGAGCGCGGGGAGCCACTGCAGCACCAGGGCGGCCAGGCACGCCGTCCAGCGGTGGCCGCCGACCGGGATCAGCACGTCCAGGTAGCCGACGGCGGCGACGGCGAGCGCGGCGTTCGACACCCAGGTGGTGATCCAGTACGCCCAGGCCGCGAGGAAGCCCGCGAAGTCGCCGAACGCCTCACGGGCGTAGACGTACGGGCCGCCGGTGCGGGGGTCGCGCGAGGCGAGCCGGCCGAACACCAGGGCCAGGGCGATGGCACCGACGGTCAGCACACCGAAGGCGACGAGGCTGACCGTGCCGAAGGGGGCGATGGAGGCGGGGAGCAGGAAGATGCCGCCGCCGATGATGTTGCCCATGACCAGGGCGGTGGCCACGGGCAGTCCGAACCGGCGGGCGTGCCGGCTGGGGCTGCCCTGGGGCTCCTCGGCGGGAATCCCCAGGGTCTCCGAGGGGGCCGGAGCCGACTGCGGGGCGGTTCCGGTGACGTGCATGGGTGGTGCGCCTCTCATCGAACTGGTGTCCCAGGATCGCCGGGACGGGGCCATGGTCGGGGATGCCCCCACCTGTCGCAAAATCGCCGTTTGTTCTGTGGCCCCGACCCGCCGATCGCGCAAAAAGTGCGCCGATGTGCCCTTTGCGCCGTGAGATGTCCGGTGGGCCCGATCGGCGCACCGAAGCCGGAGAATCCTTTCACCGCAGCAGGCTCGTCAGCGGAACCAGGGCGGTGAACAATGTGACCACAGTGGCAGACCCGGGCTCGGGAGGCCGTATGAGTACATCAGCGGAGTCGAGGGTCTCCGGGCTCGAGGTCCGGTCCATCGACTACGTCCCCCTGGACGAGCGGCACGGAAAACTGTGGCATCTGGGCCCCCTGTGGTTCATGTCCAACGCCCAGATCGCCACCCTGGCCGTGGGTCTGATCAGCATCACGAGCGGCGGGAACCTCATCTGGTCGCTGCTGGCCATCGTCGCCGGAACCGTCATCGGCACCTTCTTCATGGCCTTCCACTCGGCCCAGGGCCCCCAGCTCGGGCTGCCGCAGATGATCCAGTCGCGGCCCCAGTTCGGCTACGTCGGTGCCCTGCTCGTCTGGCTCTTCGCCTATGTGCAGTACGCCGGGTTCAACGTCTTCAACAGCATCCTGGCCGCCGACGCCCTGCACACCACGCTGCACGGCGGGGTGAAGCTGTGGGTCGTCGTGGTCACCGCGGTCGCGCTCGTCGTCGCGCTCGTGGGCTACGACATCATCCACAAGGCCGAGCGGGTCCTGACGTACGTCTTCCTGGTGATCTTCGGGATCTTCACGGTCGGCGTCCTGGTCACCCTGCACTACCCGGCGGGCTCCTTCGACCTGGGCGCCTTCCGGTGGACGCCGTTCCTCGCCCAGTTCGGCGTGGTCGCCGGCTACCAGATCAGCTGGGCCATCTACGTCTCGGACTACTCCCGCTACCTCCCGCCCGACGTGACCGTCCGCAAGACCTTCTACTGGACGTACTTCGGCTCCGCGCTCGGCGGCATCTGGCTGATGGTGCTCGGGACGCTGCTGGCCGCCTGGGCGGGCTCCAACTTCGAGACGATCCGCTCCATCAACGCCGCCGGCGACAAGGTGTTCGACGGCTTCGGCGCGATCGTGCTGCTCTTCGCCGCCCTCGGACTCGTCTCGGTCACCGCGCTCAACATGTACGGCGGCTCCCTGACGCTCATCAGCGGTATCGACTCCTTCCGGCGGGTGAGGCCGACGCTGGCCGTGCGGCTGCTCACCCTCGGCCTCACCGCGGCGCTCTCCCTGATCGGCGCGCTCGCCGCGACCGCGCACTTCCTGGCGAACTTCAACGACTTCCTGCTGCTGGTGCTCTACCTGTTCATCCCGTGGACCGCGGTGAACCTCATGGACTACTACGTCGTGCGCCGCGGCCACTACGCCGTCGCCGAGATCTTCAACCCCCGCGGCATCTACGGCCGCTGGGGCTGGCACGGCATCGTCTCCTACGTCGTCGGCTTCGTCGTCATGATCCCGTTCTTCTCCGTCGGCACCCTGTACGTCGGCCCCGCCGCGAAGGCGCTCGGCGGCGCCGACATCTCCCTGTTCATCGGGCTGCCGGTCTCCGCGGCGCTCTACTGGGTGCTGACCCGCTCCATCGACGTGGACGCCGAGGCCCGTCTCGCCGGCGTGGAGGCGGAGGAGCTGGAGAGCGCGGCGCGCGAACACCGGGAACCCTGAGCCGGGCCTGGCCCGGGGGTCAGTCGCCCGCCGCCCACAGGCTCCGGACATGCCCCAGATGACGGGTCATGACCGCGCGCACGGCCTCCTCGTCGCGCTCCAGCAGCGCATCCAGGAGCTCCAGGTGCTCCTCGGCGGAGGACAGCAGCCGGCCCGCCTCCACCAGCGCGGTCAGGCCGTACAGACGGGAGCGGCCGCGCAGGTCGGCGACCACCTCGACCAGGTGGGCGTTGCCCGCCAGGGCGAGCAGACCGAGGTGGAAGCGGGTGTCCGCCTCCACGTACGAGATCAGGTCGCCCGCGGCCGCCGCGGTGACGATCTCCCGGGCCGCCGGGCGCAGCGCCTCCAGGGAGACCCGGTCGGCCGTGCGCGCCAGCCCGGCTACGGTGGGGATCTCGATGAGCGCGCGGATGTGCGTGTACTCGTCCAGCTGCCGGTCGGAGACGGCGGTGACCCGGAAGCCCTTGTTCGGCACCGTGTCGACCAGGCCCTCCTTGGCCAGGTCCAGCATCGCCTCCCGCACCGGGGTCGCCGAGACACCGAAGCGCGCCGCGAGGGAGGGCGCCGAGTAGACCTCGCCCGGCCGCAGCTCGCCCGCGATCAGTGCGGCGCGCAGTGCGTCGGCGACCCGCTCGCGGTAGCTGCTCCGCCGGCCGCCGAGATGGGGGAGCGACGCCGGTGCCTCCCCGGGCTGCGGCTTCTGTGCCATGTCACGCATCACGCGAGTCTAGAGGATGAACCCCTCCGGGAACGGATCGGTGGGATCCAGCAGGTACTGGGCGGTGCCCGTGACCCACGCCCGGCCGGTGAAGCTCGGCAGCACGGCCGGGACCCCGGCGACCTCTGTCGTCCCGAGCAGCCGTCCGGTGAACCGGGTGCCGATGAAGGACTCGTTCACGAACTCGGTGTCCAGCGGGAGTTGGCCGCGCGCGTGGAGCTGCGCCATGCGCGCGCTCGTCCCCGTGCCGCAGGGGGAGCGGTCGAACCAGCCCGGGTGGATGACCATCGCGTGACGCGAGTGCCGGGCGGTCGCGCCGGGCGCGTGGAGATGGACGTGGTGGCAGCCGCGGATGGACGGGTCCGCCGGATGCACCGGTTCGGCCTCGGCGTTGATCGCCCGCATCAGCGCCAGGCCGGCCGCCAGGATGTCGTCCTTGCGGGCACGGTCGAAGGGCAGCCCGAGCGCGTCGAGGGGGAGGATCGCGTAGAAGTTGCCGCCGTAGGCGAGGTCGTAGGTGACGGTGCGGCCGTCGGGCAGGGTGATCCGGCGGTCCAGGCCGACGGCGAAGGACGGGACGTTGCGCAGGGTCACGTTCCGGGCGGCGCCGTTCTCCACCGCCACCTCGGCGACCACCACCCCCGCGGGTGTGTCGAGCCGGATCGTGGTCACCGGCTCCACGACCTCCACCATCCCGGTCTCCACCAGCACGGTCGCCACCCCGATCGTGCCGTGCCCGCACATCGGCAGATAGCCGGAGACCTCGATGTAGATGACGCCCCAGTCGCAGTCCGGGCGGCTCGGGGGCTGCAGGATCGCGCCGCTCATCGCGGAGTGGCCGCGCGGCTCGTTCATCAGCAACCGCTTGATGTGGTCGCGGTGTTCACGGAAGTACAGCCGCCGGTCGTTCATCGTGGCGCCGGGCACGGCGCCGACGCCACCGGTGATCACCCGGGTCGGCATGCCCTCGGTGTGCGAGTCGACGGCGTGCAGGACGAGCTTGCTGCGCATGATCCGGCTCCCTTGTGCGCGCTTATGCGAGACCGGCGGCGACGGCCTTCTCGGTGGCCGCCCTGACCGCGGCCTCCTGCTCGGGCAGCAGCGGTACGCGCGGCGGGCGCACCGGGCCGCCGTACCGGCCGACGACGTCCATGGACAGCTTGATCGCCTGTACGAACTCCACCCGGGAGTCCCAGCGCAGCAGCGGGTGCAGCTGCCGGTAGAGGGGGAGGGCGGTGCCCATGTCGCCGGCCACCGCCGCACGGTACAGCTCCGCCGAGGCCCGCGGGAGCGCGTTCGGGTACCCGGCCACCCAGCCCCTCGCGCCCGCCACCGCCAGCTCCAGCAGGACGTCGTCGGCGCCGGCCAGCAGGTCAAGTTCCGGGGCGAGTTCGGAGATCCGGTAGGCCCGGCGGACGTCGCCGGAGAACTCCTTCACGGCGTGCACGGACCCCTCCGCGTGCAGCCGGGCGAGGAGTTCGGGCACCAGGTCGACCTTGGTGTCGATCGGGTTGTTGTACGCCACCACCGGCAGACCCGACCTGGCGACCTCCGCGTAGTGGGCGAGGACGGAACGCTCGTCGGCCCGGTAGGCGTTGGGAGGCAGCAGCATCACCGACGCGCAGCCCGCCTCGCCCGCCTGCTCGGCCCAGCGCCGGGCCTCGGCCGAGCCGTAGGCGGCGACGCCCGGCATCACCCGGTCGCCGCCGACCGCGCCGACGGCGGTCTCCACCACGCGGGCGCGCTCTCGCGGGGTGAGCGTCTGGTACTCGCCGAGGGAGCCGTTCGGCACGACGCCGTCGCAGCCGTTCGCCACCAGCCAGGCGCAGTGCTCCGCGTAGCGGTCGTGGTCGACGGAGAGGTCGTCGCGCAGGGGAAGCGCGGTGGCGACGAGGACGCCCCGCCAGGGTCGGTGCTGCGGTCGGGTCATGGGTGATCCCCCATCCATAGGGTGTGACATATTACTGTCGGTTCCGGTTCGCCGGGGTCATTCGGTTCCCCGCTCGGGAAGTCCGGCCAGCACGCCCAGGGGCACCGGACGCGCGAACGGCCTGCGCCCCGGGGTGAACGGGCAGCCGGTCAGTCCCGCCACGGCGGGCGCGCACATCCGGCCCTGGCACCAGCCCATCCCCGCCCGGGTGAGCAGCTTCACCGCGCGCAGGTCCGTGGCGCCGAGCGCGCCGGCGGCCGTACGGACCTCACCTGCGGTGACCTCCTCGCAGCGGCACACCACCGTGTCGTCCGCGACGCCGTCCGCCCAGCCCGCGGGCGGCGCGTACACCGAGTCGAGCGCCGCCGCGAACCCCCGCAGCCGGGACCGGGCCCGTGCGGGGGCGGCCAGGCCGCGCGGCTCGGGCGCGGCGCCGCGCAGCCGCGCGGCGATCGAGCGGCCCGCGAGCAGGCCCTCGGCGAGCGCGAGGTCCGCCCCGCCGACGCCGGTGGTCTCCCCGGCGGCCCAGACGCCGGGCACGTCCGTGCGCTGCTCGCCGTCGACCCGTACGGCCGTCCCCGCGAGGGTGCAGCCGAGGGTCTCGGCGAGGTCGGTGTGCGGCAGCATGCCGTGGCCGACGGCGAGCGCGTCGCAGGGGATGCGGCGGGCGCTGCCGGGTCTGGTCCGGCCGGCCGCGTCCAGCGCGGCGACGGTGACGGCCGTCAGCCGGTCGGTGCCGTGCGCCTCCACCACCGTGTGCCGGGACAGCGCCCGCACCCGGTGCCGCAGCAACCGGCCCGCGTACCAGGCGCCTTCGGCCAGCTTGCCGGGCACCGCGGCGAGGTCCGGCGCCCGGCGCAGCAGGGCACCGGGGCCGGTGGACTCGACCAGCGCGGCCACCCGGGCGCCCGTCGCGGCCAGCCCCGTGGCCACGGGGAGCAGCAGCGGACCGGTGCCGGCGACCACCACCGTGCGCCCCGGGAGCACCAGTTGGCCCTTCAGCATGGCCTGGGCGCCGCCGGCGGTGACGACCCCGGGCAGCGTCCAGCCCGGGAACGGCAGCACCCGCTCGTAGCCGCCGGTGGCGATCAGGACGGCGTCGGCGTGGACGGTGACCCCTTCCTCCTGCTCGGGGCCGCGCAGGGCCTGCACCGCGAACCCGTCGGCGTCCCTTGCGACGCACCAGACATGATGGTCGGTCAGATGGGTGAGGTGTCCCGCGGCGATCCGGTGCGCGAGTCCGTCCCGCAGTCGTTCCCAGGTGCGCCGGCGGTGGTGCGGCGCCTCGGGGCGGTGTGCGCCGAGGCCGGGGGCGGGCTGCCGGTAGAACTGCCCGCCCGCCTGCTCGGCGGAGTCCAGGAGGGTCACGCGTACGCCCCGCGCGGCCGCCGTCAGGGCCCCGGCCAGCCCGGCCGGACCCGCTCCGACGACGGCGAGGTGCGGTCGTTCAGCCATCGTCCCGGCCCGTCCCCTCCTGAGTGCGGATCACATCGCCCGGCCGTACCGTGACCAGGCAGGCACGTTGGTTCGGGCGGTCGTTGACGGTCACCAGGCAGTCGAAGCACACCCCGATCCCGCAGAACACCCCGCGGGGCCGGCCCGTGCCGCGGGCGCCGCGCCAGGCCGGCACGCCCGCCGCCCACAGCGCGGCCGCCACCGTGCGGCCGGGCAGGACCGCGAGCGGCCGCCCGTCGAAGGTCACGGTGAAGCCCTCGCCCGGCCGGGCCCGGGCAAGCTCCAGTGGATTCACGCCGTATCGCCTCCATCGGTGTCGAACCGCTCCGGCGCGAACGGCGTGAGATCCAGCTCCGCCGCCTTCCCGGTGAGCGTCTGCGCGATCAACAGCCCGGTGCCGGGGGCCAGTCCGATGCCGGCGCCCTCGTGCCCGCAGGCGTGGAAGAGTCCCGGCACCCTCGGGTCGGGGCCGATCGCCGGGAGGTGGTCGGGCAGGTACGGCCGGAAGCCCGCGTACGTGCGCAGGGCGCGGACCCGCCGCAGGAACGGGAACAGCCCGACCGCCCCTGCCGCGAGCGCCCGCACCGCGGGCAGCGACAACGACCGGTCGAAGCCCACCCGTTCGCGGGTGGCGCCGATCAGCACCGGCCCGGCGGCCGTGCCTTCCACGACCGGTGAGCTGCGCAGCGCGGCCGAGTCGCTCGCCACGTCGGCCACGTAGTCCGCCGCGTAGACCTTGTGCCGGACCATGCGCGGCAGCGGCTCGGTGACCAGGACGAAGCCGCGCCGGGGGAGCACCGGCAGGCGGGCGCCCGCGAGTGCCGCGAGATCGCCGCCCCAGGTGCCGGCCGCGTTCACCACCGCCGGCGCGTGGATGTCGCCCCGGTCGGTGCGGACCCCGAGGACCGCGCCGTCCGTGCCCCGCAGCACGCCCGTGACGGTCCGGCCGGTGTGCAGGCGGGCGCCGGAGGCGCGGAGCAGGTGGGCCGCGGCCAGCGCGGGCATCACCTGGGCGTCCTGGGGGTAGTGCACCCCGCCCGCCATGCCGGGGGCCAAGTGGGGTTCCAGTGCGTCGAGTTCGCCGGGGCCGACCGGCCGGGCGGTGACCCCGGCGGCCCGCTGGCCGTAGGCGAAGTCCCGCAGTGCGGTGAGGGCTTCGGGGGACGCGGCGACCACGAGGCCGCCCTTGGCCTCGTACTCGACCGCCGCGCCCAGTTCCTGCGCCAGCAGCGCCCACAACCGGGCCGACAGCAGGGCGAGTTCGAGTTCCGGTCCGGGTTCCTTGTCGGAGACCAGCAGGTTGCCCTCGCCCGCGCCGGTGGTGCCGCCGGCCACCGGGCCCCGGTCCACCACCCGCACGTCGAGGCCGGACCGCGCGGCGTACAGCGCACAGGCCGCGCCCGTCATCCCGGCTCCGACCACCACGACATCGCAGGTCAGTCGCATCACCACGGCAGTACTATGTCACATGTCGCTCACGCTGAGGAGACCCCGCGCGCAAGCGGTCCGCCGCGTCGCCGCCCGCCCCGCCTTCGGCCGCCACCTCGACCTCGACGGCATCGCACGCCGCCACCACGGCCGTTGCCAGGGCCTGGAGGCCGCCGGGGCGGCCGTCCCGATCCTGGACTGGGCGGCCCACGCCACCGAGGCACCGGACGCCTCCCGCGGGTGAGGCCGCCCACCGACGTCCGGTCCACGGACGGCCGTTCACCTTCACGAGATGTGCAGGGCACCGCACACGCGCCCCGCGAGACCGCCGGACGAAGGTGAGGACGTGACCGAGGATCCCCGCCGTGTCCCCTGCGCGCGCGTCCTGCGCACCGCCCGGTCCACCCTGCTGAAGCCGTCGCGCGGACCGCGCGGATCCGCCGGGCGAGCACCCGTTCCCGGTCGTGGTGGTCCTCCGGCAGGCCGTCGAGCTCCGCGGCGAGCCGCTCCAGCGCGGCCTGGCCGACGGCCTCCCTGTCCGCGAGCGGGCCCCCGTCCAGCAGGGACTCGCGCACCAGCGGGCAGAGGTACGCCTCCTCGGCGGCCGAGTGCCGCACCAGCACGATGATCGCCTGGTCCACGCGCGGCCGGCGCTCCGGACTCCCCGGGGGCAGCGCCTCGATGTGCGCGAAGATCCTCTCCAGCTCGCGGTGGTCACTGGCCAGTTCGTCGATGACGGTTCCGCCGTGCCACGCCATCACGCCCTCCGGCCGCCCCGGCCCGCGTCGTCCGGTCCGGTGCCCGGGTTCCCCCGTCCGGGCGGTGCGTACCGCGGGGCGGTGCCCCGGCGGACGGACGTGATCGGCGGGACGGGCGGGGCGTTCGCGCACCGCGGGCACCGGCGTGGTCGCGGACGTCACCTCCCCCGTAGGTGACGTCCGCGACCGCTCCCCCGGTGCCGGACTGTGGTGCGTGTCGTCCGCATGTGCTCACCAGCACATGACCGCCGTCTCTCCCGACCCCCACGAGGAGTACAGGCGGACGCGGACGACATAGCGGCGGCCCCTGACGAGCCTGACCCGGACGGCGGCGTTGTCCGGCGTGCCGCCGTCGTCGTGCCCCGCGAGGAAGCGCGGTTCCCCGTCGCGCTCCTCGAAGACCACGAGCACGGTGTCGGCGTCGCCGAAGGTGCCCACGGTGTAGTCGCGGGTCTCCGGCGGCTCGACGGTGAGATCGGCCTGCTCGCCCGGGCCGAGCCCGAGCGCCACCGACCGGAACGGCACCAGCGCGGCCGGCCCGGACGGCCCGGCGGGCGGGTACCAGCGCAGTACGAACTCCTTGTCCTGCGGCGACGGCGTCCCGCCCGGACGCAGCCCCCCTCGGTACCGTTCCGGCTCCAGCACCAGCCCCGGTCCGAACGGGAACGCCATCACCGACTGCGGATCCCACACCGAGCCGCCCGCCTCGCAGGCCGCCAGCTCGCGCAGGACGTTCGTGTACGTCGTCTCCCGGCTCCAGTGGTTCGGCGGGCCCGCCAGCTCGGCGTACACGGCCTCGTCGTCCCAGTGGAGCCCGGAGAACGGGTTCTGGTGCTCGTGCACCATGCCGAGCGCGTGCCCGATCTCGTGCAGCACGATCGCGCGCTCCCCGGGCGGGGTCACGTCCCAGCCCAGGTTCATGGTGCGCTCGCCCCGCCCGACCGCCAGCGCCTCCCGGCCCACCGCCGACCAGGAACCGGCGCCGGCCTGGAACCCGATCCGCAGCTCCGCCTCGCGCCGGTCGCCGACCTCGGCGAAGGTCACGCCGATGCCGAGCCCCTGCCACACGGCGAAGCACTCGCGGACCACGTCCTGCTGCTCCTTGCCGCCGGCCCACGGCACCCGGCGCGGTTCCCCGGTCCCGGGGACCGGGATCACCGAGGCGTCGCTGTCGGCGTCCAGGAAGCAGTAGTGCAGAACCGTGCCGTCGACCCACATCCGCCGCCCGGCGAGCAGCGCGCCCAGCCGCTCGGCGGTCAGCCCCGGTCCGAAGGACGGGGCCGGCTGCCGCGGTAGCGAGCAGAGGCGTCGGGTCATGCGGCCAGCGTGCCCGCCGGACGGGCCCGGGCGCCTGAGTCGGGGGCTACTCAAGTCACCCTGTATCAAAGCTGAGTACGGGCGCTCTGCATGGTGTGAGGACTTACGAACAGGACGCGAAGACCCACCAGCCGCCCTGGCCGTTCACCGGCCGGGAGGAGGAACTGGCGCTGGTGCGGGAGGAGTCGGCGGCCGGGCGGCACGGCATCGTGGTGACCGGGCCGGCGGGCCGCGGCAAGACCCGGCTGGTCACGGAGGCGGTCCGGGGCACCGACCACGCCCGGGTGACCGGCACGCCCGAGGCCCGGGACCTGCACTTCGCGGCGTTCGCGCACCTGCTGCCCGAGGCCTGTTCGCTCCACCGGGCGGTCCGGGCGCTGTCCGGCACCCGGCTCCTCGTCGTCGACGACGCCCATCTGCTGGACGAGGCCTCCGCCGCCCTGGTCCACCAGCTCGCCGCGCACGGACGCACCCGTCTGCTGGTGACCGCGGCGGACGGCACACCGGCGCCCGGCGCGGTGACCCGGCTGTGGAGCGGTGAGCTGCTGCCCCGGCTGACCCTGGCACCGCTGCCCCACGAGGACACCGCCGAACTGCTCGCCGTGGCCGGTCTCGAATCCCTCACCGCGCACCGGCTGCACCAGCTGTGCCAGGGAGACCTCCGGCTGCTGCGCGACCTGGTGACCGCGCTCGGCACCGGCGGACGGCTGCTGCCGGTCCCGGACACCGGGGAGCGGGCCTGGCGTGGCCCCCTGCCCGTCACCCCGGCCGTACGCGCACGGCTGGCCCCCGTCCTGGAGCGGTCCGGCCCCGGCGAACGCGAGACCCTCGAACGCCTCGCGTTCGCCGAGCCCCTGCCGCTGCGGGTGAACGACCTCGACCTCGGCGTCCTCGAGCGTCTGGAGACCGACGGGCTGGTCGCCGCCGACGACCACGGCGCCGTCACGCTCGCCCACCCCCTGCACGGGCCCGCCCTGCGTGCCGCGGCCGGCCGGCTCCGCGCCCGCAGGCTGGGCCGCCCGCCCGCCGCCCACGGCCCGGCCCTGGAGGCCGAACAGCGGGCCCTGGCACGGCGCATCGAGCAGCTGGACGTCCGTCCGCTGCCCGCGCCGGTGGGGGAGTGGCTGGTGGCCGAGGGCGGCCCGGTGCCGCCCGGGTACGCGGCCGTCCGCGCCCGGTTCGCGCGGTTGCGCGGCGAGGTGCGCGACGCGGCCGCATGGGCCCGCGAGGGGCTGCGCCACGCGCCCGGCGACAGTGCCTGCCGCGCGGAACTCGACCTGGTGAAGAGCCAGTTGGACGCAGCAGGCCCGCCGGCTCCCGCTACGGCCGCCGACGACGCCTACGCGCTCTACGCCGCCGTACGCCTCGGCGACCCCGGCCGGGTCGCCGGGCGGCTGCCGGCGGGCAGCGTGTTCGCCCGGCACGCCGACGCCCTGGCCAAGGGGGACGCGGCCGCCCTCGACCGGGCCGCGGAGGCCCTGGAGGAGCGCGGCTTCCTGCTGTTCGCGGCCGAGGCCCACGCACAGGCCGTACGCGTCCACCGCGACCCGCGCGCAGCCCGCAGGTCCCGCACCCGGGCGCTCTCCCGGGCCCGCCGCTGCCAGGGCGCGCGCACACCGGCCCTCGCCGGTCTGGTCCTCGGCGAACTCACCGCCCGCCAGCGGCAGATCGTCACGCTCGCCGCGGCCGGACTGAGCAACCGCGAGATCGCCGAGCGGCTGACCCTGTCGGTCCGCACCGTCGGCAACCACCTGTACAGCGCGTACACCCGCCTCGGCACGGGCGGCCGGGACGCACTGCCGTGCCTACTGGACGAGCCGGCGTGACGGCCGTGCGCCCACCGGTCTGCGGGCGGCCCGGAGCCCGGCGTACGCCCGACCGTGTGACGGCTTTACGCTCGCCGTTCCTCAGGCGGCCCAGGACGCGGCGAACGCCCGACCGCGTGACGGCCGTCCGCCCCCCGGCGCCCACGCGGCCCCGAGCGTGGCGGACGCACCACCGCGTGACGGCTCTGCGCCAGACGGCACGCGGCCCCGAGCGTGGCGGACGCACCACCGCGTGACGGCCCTGCGCCGGCCGGCACGCGGCCCCGAGAGCCCCCTTACGGCCCCGCGCCCGTTCGTCCTCACGCGGCCCCGAACGCGGCGAATGCCCAGCCCGTGGCCTGGTGGACCGTGTCGCCCGGCAGTGCCGCCCGGGCGTCGCGGAGGGCCTCGGCCAGGGAGAGGCCCGCGTCGAGCCCCTTGTGCAGCGCGAGCATCAACGGCACCACGGCGGCGTCGTTGACCGGGGCGCTGCTCGCCACCACCCCGGCGGTCCCCAGCGGGAGCAACGCGGTGACGAGACCGAGGAGTTCGTCCGCGCCGACCGAGGCGAGACGGGCCGTGTCGCAGCTGGAGAGGATGATCCGGTACGGGCTGCGCGCGAGGCGCTCGAAGTCGTGCACGATCAGCGGGCCGTCGGCCATCCGCAGCGCGGAGAACAGCGGGCTGTCCGCGCGGAACGTGCCGTGCGCGGCGAGATGCGCGAGCCCCGCGCCGTCGAGTTCCGCCAGCACCCGCGGGACCTGCGCGTCCTCGCCCTCCAGGACCGTCGCCGTACCGTACCGGCCGGCCAGCACCGGCACCTCCGCGCCGCCCGTCGCGAGACCGGGACCGCGCACCAGCACCGGGCGGCCGTCCGGCGGCGGCTCCGTCTCGCGGGCGCGCAGCCAGCTGCCCGCCGACGGCGACACGCTCAGCACCCGGTCCCGCAGCGCGGGCAGCAGCGCCCACGGCACCCGGTGCAGCGCCCCCGGCGGCACGATCACCACCGGGCCGGGACCCAGGTGCGGTACGGCACCGCCCAGCAGCAGCTCCTGCAGCCGCCGGCCCGCGGCCTCCACCAGCGGCAGCCGCGCCTCGGCCCCCGGGTGCGCGAGCCGTCGCAGCCCCGCCTGCACGTACTCGGCCTCGGCCACCGCCTCCGCCAGCGGCCCGCCGGTGAACCGCCGTACCCTGCCCTGCGCGCACAGCAGCACGTGCACCCGCCCCTGGACGACGGCGAGTTCCACCAGCCGCGCCTCGCCGAGCCGGTCCAGCAGCCGGGGCACGTCGAAGCGGTCGCCCCCGTGCGGGGCGGACCCGCGCATGTGACGGGTGCGGGAGCGGATCTCCCGTTCCAGGCGGCGCTGTTCGCGCTCCAGGGCCGGGACCGGGCGGCCCTCCATGCGGGCGCCCTCCGCGCGCGCCGCGATCTCCCGGTAGGCGGTCAGGCCGCTCAGCAGCGCGGGGTCGGCGGGCGGCCGGGTCGGCGGCGCGGACAGCACGGTCGCCCGCCACCGCTCGCTCCACTCCAGCAGCCGTCGCGGCCCCTGCTGGGTCAGGCTCATCTCCTGTGCCAGGGCGGCCAGTTCGGCGCCCTGCGCGGTCGCGTGCGCCCGCAGCTCCGAGGCGCCCAGCGTCATCCGGTGGTCGTCGAGGACGGCCAGGCCGCGCCGGCAGGCCTCCAGCACGCCCCGCCGGGACCCGGCCGCGCGCGCCCGCAGCGCCTGCGCCGCCCATCCGGTCATCCGGGCCGGCGGCGGACCGCCGTGCCGGCTGCGGGCAGCCACCGCCAGATGGCGCTCCGCGTCCGCCGTCCAGCCGAGGGCCAGCGCGATCCGGCCCGCGAGCAGCGACGCCTCCGGCGCCGCGGGCGAACCGAAGGAGGCCAGCCGCTCCGCGACCGCCGCCGCGTCCCCGACCAGCCGCCCCGACCGGCGCCCGGCCGCCACCCGCGCCTCGATCAGCACCAGCCGGGCGTGCGTCTCCCACCACATCCGCCGCTGCGCCGCGAACAGCCGTACGGCGACGGCCGCGCGGGCGACGGCGGTGGGCGCGTCCCCGGCCGAGCGGGCGGCCCGCGCGGCGGCCAGCAGCAGCTCGGCCTTGCGGGTGGACTGGCCGCCGATCCGGTCCAGCAGCGCGATCGCCGTGTCCGCCTCGGCGAGGGCCTCGGGCGCGAGGCCCGCCGCCATCAGCACCTCGCAGCGCCGGACCGACAGCATGTAGGTCGGCGTGCCCAGCTTGGCGTACCGCTCCTCGGCCTCGTCCAGCAGCCGCAGCGCGATCGGGACGTCCCCGGACCGGAACGCGGCGAGCCCCCGGCTCTCCACCGCGTCCGCCTTGTCGTGCTCCTGGCCCGTGGTGTCCCACAGCCGCTCGGCCGCCGTGAAGTCCGCGACGGCCCGGTCCACCGCGCCGAGCGCCAGATGCACGGTGGCCCGCAGGGTCAGCGCCCGCGCGGTCCAGATGTCGTCGGCGACCTGGCGCAGTACCGGAAGGGCCCGCCGCACGTCCTCCAGCGCCTCACGGTGGTGCCCCAGCACCCACCACACGTACGCCCGCCGGTACAGCACCCGCGCACGGGTGTGTCCGGTGCCCCGCGCGACACCCCGCTCGAAGGACGCGAGCCCCTGCCGCGTGCGCCCCGCGTGCACCAGTGCGACCCCGAGGGTGGCGAGCACATCCGCCTCGCGGTCGGCCGACTCGGCCCGCGCCGCCAGGTCCCGGGCCCGTCGCAGATGCCACAGCGCCACCCGCAGATCGCCGAAGTCCCGCTGCCAGATGCCGAGAACCTGGTGGGCGACGCTGGCGGGCAGCGGCGGCGCACCGGCGTCGAGCAGCTGCTCCGCGCGCGCCCGGGCCTCGCCCGGGTCGGCGAACACCATCGGCAGCAGTTCGAGCACCGACACGCTTCCCGCTGTCACGCCTCGCATGGTAGTGGCCTGCTGTATCAGACGGTGGCCCCGCGACTCTCACTGTCGACACCGTCCCGAGGGGGAGGACACGGCATGGCACCCCAGCGATTCCACGAGCAGTTCGACCACATCCAGCGCTCGATGCCGGACGTTCCACTGGCCATGGGCCCGGACGGCGACGCCCACTTCCTGTACGAGCGGGGCGTCGTCCTCGCCCGGGCCGGCGAGGAGGCCCGGGTCGTCGAGGACACCGTGCGCGCCCACTTCACCGAGGCCCGGGGGCTGCTCCCCGAACACGTGCGCCGCATCGGCCCCGAGCACGACCGCACCGGCGTCACCCGCATCCGGGTCGGCGACCCCGAACTCGCCGACGACACCGTCCCGCACGCCCTGAGCGCCCTGCGGGACGCGGAGGGGCGCCGGGGCCGGACGCTGGTGAGCCGCAACCACGTGGTGCACATCGCGGTCAACGCCTGCCCCGGCGACGAGCCGGTGCCCGTCGCCCGCACCGAGTCGCCCAACCCGGCGGCGGACGGGGCCGACCACGACGCGGACACCGCCGTCGACGTCCTGGTGATCGACACCGGTCTCGTGCACGACCACGGCGCCTACCCGCTGCTCGCCCACACCACGGGCGACGCGCAGCTCGACGAGACCGGCCCCGACGGGGTGCTCCGCCAGTACGTCGGCCACGGCACGTTCATCGCCGGGATCCTCGCGGCCGTCGCGCCCAACACCCGCATCACCGTGAGGAACACCCTGAACGACGCGGGCGCCGTGCTGGAGTCCGAGTTCGGGGCCCGGCTCTTCGAGGCCGTCGACCAGGGCGGCTGGCCCGACGTCATCAGCCTCTCCGCGGGCACCCCCACCGAGGGCACCGAGGGACTGATCGGCCTGGACGCGTTCATGCGCGAACTGCGCGGGCAGCGCACCCTGCTGGTGGCCGCCGCCGGTAACGACGCGAGCGACGTCCCGTTCTGGCCCGCCGCCTACGCGTCCCTGCCCGAGTACGCGGACAGCGTGGTGTCGGTCGGCGCCCTCCGCTCGGACGGCGACGGCGAGGCGTGTTTCAGCAACCACGGCCCCTGGGTGCGCGTCTACGCCCCCGGCGAGCACCTCACCAGCGCCCTCACCGGCTTCGGCACGCCCGTGCCGTACCTCTACCAGCACTCCACCTACGACGCCTGCCGGTTCGGTTTCTCCTACCCCTGCACCTGCCAGTTCCCGCGCCACACGGGCGTGTTGAGCGAAGGGCGGGAGAGCACCGGGGCCAAACCGGACCAGGTGATGTTCGACGGTCTCGCACAGTGGAGCGGCACGTCTTTCGCCACCCCGGTCGTCGCGGGACTCGTCGCCGCCCGGATGATCGCGGACCGGGAGCGCGATCCGCGCGCGGCCGGTACCGCGCTGCTCGCGGACTCCACCGGCCGGGCGGAGGTGCGCGGGGCGCACGTACCGGCGCTCCGCCCACCAACCTGGCGCCCGCTCCCGCTGCCGAGCCCCGCGCTGCCCGCATGAGGGCCGGAACCCTCCGCTCCACGGCGTACGATGACGAGCCGTACACGAGGGGTGGAGCCGTGGACCGAACAGAGGTCGGCGCGCTCGTCCGGTCCGCCGTCGACGGGGACGCCGCGGCCTGGAAGGCGCTGGTGGAAGGGATGAGTCCGCTGGTGTGGTCGGTGGTGCGCGCGCACCGGCTGTCCGACGCCGACGGGCACGAGGTCTACCAGACCGTCTGGTTCCGCTTCGCCCAGCACCTGGGCCGGATCAGAGAACCCGACAAGGCCGGCGCCTGGCTGGCCAGCACCGCCCGCCA
Organism: Streptomyces sp. NPDC037126; assembly: GCF_055605965.1. NCBI lineage: Bacteria > Bacillati > Actinomycetota > Actinomycetes > Kitasatosporales > Streptomycetaceae > Streptomyces > Streptomyces sp. NPDC037126. The sequence continues at coordinate 470,256 of NZ_JBVJTD010000002.1, read as the reverse complement.
CGAGTGCCTGAAGGTGCTCAGGGGGCTGACGCGGCTGACGCTGACGGACGACCCGCAGGTCCTGGACCGGGCCAGCGACGACCGTACGCCGGAGCAGACGCTGATCGACTCGGAGGAGGCGGCGGACCGGGCCGAGCGGGTCCGCCGCCTGTGGCAGGAGCTGGACGAACTGGGCGAGCGCTGCAGGCAGTTGCTGCGTGTGCTGATCGCCTCGCCGCCGCCCAGCTACGTGGAGATCTCGGCCGCCCTCGGCATCGCGGTCGGCAGTATCGGCCCCCTGCGGCAGCGCTGTCTGCGCCGGCTGCGGGCCCGGATGGACGCACGGGGTGCGGTGTGAACGGCGACGACGAGCAGGCACACGGACACGAGGGCGCCGAGGGCACGGAGGAGGCGGACGCGCTCCTGGAGGAGGAGCTGCGGCAGGCAGCGGCCGTTCTGGACCCCGTCCCCGAGCCGCTGCGCCAACTGGCCCTGGACGCCTATGCGCTGCACGACCTGGACGCCCGGATCGCCGAGCTGACCTTCGACTCCCTGGTGGACGCGCTGCCGGTCCGGGGCGTGCTGGACGCGCCGCGGATGCTGACGTTCCGCGCGGGCGAGGTCACCGTCGACGTCGAGGTCACCGGGGACGGGCTGATCGGCCAGGTGCTGCCGCCGCAGTCGGCGGGTGTCGAGGTGCTCGGCGGCCCGGGGGCCGTCCAGCCGGTCGACGTCGACACCCTCGGCCGCTTCACCAGTGACAGCGCGCCGGCCGGCCCGTTCGCCCTCAGGCTGCGCACCGGCGCGGAGGTGATCGTCACGGAGTGGCTGCGGGCCTGATCAGGACCCGTTCCGGCACCCCGTGACTCACCAGGTCACGGGGAGCGTCCGCGGCCCGCGGATCATGGTCTTGTGGCGCCAGAGCACCTGCTCGGGCGGCACGGCGAGCCGCAGCCCCGGCAGCCGCTCCAGGAGCGTGTCCACCAGCAGCTCCAGCTGGAGCCTGGCCAGCACCGCGCCGGTGCAGTAGTGCGGGCCGTTGCCGAAGGCGAGGTGCGGGTTGGGACTCCGGTCCGGGTCGATACGGTCCGGGTCCGGGAAGAGTCGCGGATCCCGGTTGGCGGCCAGGTAGGAGACGTAGACCGGTTCGCCCGCGGCGATCCGGTGCCCGGCGATCTCCACGTCCTCCAGCGCGATCCGGGCGAGCCCGACCGTGCTGCGGTGCGGGACCCAGCGCAGCAGCTCGTCCACCAGCGCCCCGCGCGCCTCGGGACGCGTCCGCAGGTGCGCCATCAACTCCGGCCGGGTCAGCAGCAGGTACAGCATCTGACCGCAGTTGTGGGTGACCGCCTCGCCGCCGATCTGCAGCGGACCGGCGAGTCCCACGGCCTCCTCCTCGCTGATCTCCCCGCGCGACACGGCGGCGGCGAGCAGCGAGTAGACGTCCTCGTCGGTGCTGTGCGCCCGGGCCCGGACGATCGAGGTGATCCAGCCGTACAGGCCGGTCTTGGCCCGGTCGGCGGCGTCCGCGCCACCGGACAGGGAGATGATCTGCCGGGTCCAGGTGTGCACCTGCTCCCGGTCGGCGGCCGGTACCCCCATGACCTCGCTGACGACGCTGATCGGGAACGGCTCCAGCACCCGCTCGACCAGATCGGCGGGCGGGCCCTCGCGCAGGATCAGGGCGACCAGCTCGTCGAGGATCCGCTGCGCGCGCGGCCGCAGCCGCTTCATCGCGCTCACGGTGAAGGCGCCCGCGACGGGCTTGCGCAGCCGGTTGTGGTCCGGCTGGTCGGCCCAGGCGAGCGAGCCCGGGCGGGGCGCGAAGTTCGGCGCCAGCCTGGTGACCTGACCGCGGGTCACCTCGGCACGGCTGAACCGCGGATCGTTGGTGATCAGCCTGACGTCCTCGTACCGGGTGGCCAGCCATGCCCAGCCCTCGCCGAACGGCAGCCGGATCCGGTTGAGCGGCCCCTCGCCCATGAGCCCGGTGAGCACCGGGTCGAAGTCCGGCCCGGCCAGGTCGAGGGCGGGCCAGTCCCGTACGGGCGGCGGCTCCTGGCCGGTGGGCGTGCTCGTCTCCACGGTCGTCATGACGTCCACGGTGGTACGGCGTACCACCGCTGTCCCGCGGGACTGCTCCAGCCGGAGGACTACCCGGCGCCGGCCAGCGCGGCCAGCGCGGCGGCGAGCCGGTCGAGTCCCGGCCCGGCGGGCCCGCCCGGCTCGGTCATGTAGGTGTCCCGCCGGATCTCGACCATGAGCGCGCCGACCCGCGCGTCGGTGCCGTAGTACTCCAGCGGTACGTAGGCGCCGCCGAACGGGCTGTCCAGACCCGTCCCCCCGCAGTCCGCGAACGCCCGGCGGGCCGCCGCGGCCAGCTCGGGCGGGGTGTGGAAGGGGTCCGTGCCCAGGCAGACGGGGGGCCGCGGGCCGGTGCCGTGCAGCTCGTAGGGGAGCGGCCGGGCCGGATAGGAGTGCACGTCGATCACCACGGCCCGCCCGGTCGCCGCCAGCCGGTCCGCCACCGCCTCGGACATCGCCCGCGCGTACGGCCGGAAGTACCGGTCGAGCAGCGGCTCCGGATCGGTGTCCGCGGGCCGCAGCGCGCCCAGGTGCGTGGTCCGCGTGTACACGGCGCCCATGCCCACGGCGAGCATCTCCTCCCGCTCGTCCGGGAACCGCTCCGGGTCCACGACCAGCCGCGACAGCCGGTTCACGAACCGCCAGGGGGTGACCTCGGCCAGGGCGGCCGCCCGCTCGGCCAGCTCGGCGGTGTGGGCGTCCGTGATGTGATCCAGCTCCCGCTCCAGACCGGCGTCGTCCAGCACGATCCCGGCGCGCACGTCGCCGGGGACCGTCCGCGCGGAGTGCGGCACGTGCAGCAGCACGGGCGACTCGGGGGCACCGGGCAGGAGTTCGAAGGGGGTCACTGGCTGCTCCGGGACGTCGGCGGTGGCGTTCGGGCGGGGGAGTGGCGGCAACGGCTCCGCCCCGGCCGGGCAGTGCCGACCGGGGCGGAGCGTCGAGGCGGTGGGGCCGCGGGCGTCAGCTCAGGGACGCGAGCGCCTCGTTCCAGGTGGCCGACGGGCGCATGACCTGGTCGGCCTTGGCCTTGTCGACCTGGTAGTAGCCGCCGATGTCGGCCGGGGAGCCCTGGACGGCGACCAGCTCGTCGACGATGCGCTGCTCGTTGGCCTGGAGGGCCTCGGCGAGCGGCGCGAACGCCTTGGCCAGGTCGGCGTCGTCGGTCTGCTGGGCCAGCTCCTGCGCCCAGTACAGGGACAGGTAGAAGTGGCTGCCGCGGTTGTCGATGCCGCCGACGCGACGGGTCGGGGACTTGTCCTCGTCGAGGAAGGTCGCCGTGGCGCGGTCGAGGGTGTCGGCGAGCACCTTGGCGCGGGTGTTGCCGGTGGTCTCCGCGTACTGCTCGAAGGACGGCACCAGGGCGAAGAACTCGCCGAGGGAGTCCCAGCGCAGGTAGTTCTCCTTGACCAGCTGCTGGACGTGCTTCGGCGCGGAGCCGCCGGCGCCCGTCTCGAAGAGGCCGCCGCCCGCCATCAGCGGGACGACCGACAGCATCTTGGCGCTGGTGCCCAGCTCCAGGATCGGGAAGAGGTCGGTCAGGTAGTCACGCAGCACGTTGCCGGTCACCGAGATGGTGTTCTCGCCGCGGCGGATGCGCTCCACCGACAGCTTGGCGGCCTCGACCGGGGACAGGACCTTGATCTCCAGACCCTCGGTGTCGTGCTCCTGGAGGTACTCCTCGACCTTGGCGATCAGGTTGGCGTCGTGGGCGCGGGTCGCGTCCAGCCAGAAGACCGCCGGGTCGCCGGTGGCGCGGGCGCGGGTGACGGCCAGCTTCACCCAGTCCTTGATCGGGGCGTCCTTGGTCTGGCAGGCGCGGAAGATGTCGCCCGCGGAGACGGTCTGCTCCAGGACCACGTTGCCGGCCTGGTCGACCAGGCGGACGGTGCCGGTGGTCGGGATCTCGAAGGTCTTGTCGTGGGAGCCGTACTCCTCGGCCTTCTGCGCCATGAGGCCGACGTTCGGGACGGAGCCCATGGTCGACGGGTCGTAGGCGCCGTTGGCGCGGCAGTCCTCGATCACGGCCTGGTAGACGCCGGAGTAGGAGGAGTCCGGCAGCACCGCGAGGGTGTCGGCCTCCTGGCCGTCCGGGCCCCACATGTGGCCGGAGGTGCGGATCATGGCCGGCATCGAGGCGTCGACGATGACGTCGGACGGCACGTGCAGGTTGGTGATGCCCTTGTCGGAGTCGACCATCGCCAGGGCGGGGCCCTCGGCGAGCTCGGCCTCGAAGGAGGCCTTGATCTCGGCGCCCTCCGGCAGGGACTCGATGCCCTTGAGGATGCCGCCCAGACCGTCGTTCGGGGTCAGGCCGGCGGTGGCGAAGGTCTCGCCGTACTGCGCGAACGTCTTCGGGAAGAAGGCGCGCACCACGTGGCCGAAGACGATCGGGTCGGAGACCTTCATCATCGTGGCCTTGAGGTGCACGGAGAACAGGACGCCCTCCTCCTTGGCGCGGGCGACCTGCGCGGTCAGGAACTCGCGCAGCGCGGCGACCCGCATCACGGAGGCGTCGACGACCTCGCCCTCGAGGACCGGTACCGACTCGCGCAGCACGGTGGTCGAGCCGTCGTCACCCTTGAGCTCGATGCGCAGCGAGCCGGCCTCCGGGATCACCACGGACTTCTCCGTGGAGCGGAAGTCGTCCACGCCCATGGTCGCCACGTTGGTCCTGGAGTCGGAGCTCCAGGCGCCCATGCGGTGCGGGTGGGTCTTGGCGTAGTTCTTCACCGAGGCCGGGGCACGGCGGTCGGAGTTGCCCTCGCGCAGCACCGGGTTGACGGCGGAGCCCTTGATCTTGTCGTAGCGGGCGCGGATCTCGCGCTCCTCGTCGCTCTTCGGGTCGTCCGGGTAGTCCGGCAGCGCGTAGCCCTTGCCCTGCAGCTCCGCGACGGCGGCCTTGAGCTGCGGGATGGACGCCGAGATGTTCGGCAGCTTGATGATGTTGGCGGCGGGCGTCTTGGCCAGCTCGCCCAGCTCGCTCAGGGCGTCCGGGATGCGCTGGTCCTCGTTCAGGTACTCCGGGAAGACGGCGATGATGCGCCCGGCCAGCGAGATGTCACGGGTCGTGACGGGCACACCGGCCTGCGAGGCGTACGCCTGGATCACCGGCAGGAACGAATGCGTCGCCAGGGCCGGGGCCTCGTCTGTGTAGGTGTAGATGATGGTCGAGTCAGTCACCGGGTGCTCCGCTCCACGTCTGCAACATTGCTCGACATCAAGATATCTCGTGACGGGGGTCCGCTCGACAGGGGTACCGGCCGGAAAACGCGCCGCACCGGCGCAACCGGATCCCGCTTCCTGTGGTCATGACAATTGATCACCGGTGACCACAGGTGATCGCCCACCGACCGGGCGGCCGGATCGACCACCCGGCCGCCCGAGCGAAGGCGGACCATGAGATGTCGCAGCAGAGTGACGGCCCCGGCGGCCGCCTGATCGGTACGACGGCGGCACCCCGAACGGACGGTGACCCCGGCGCCTCCTCCCTCGCCGCCCCGCACGGCGGGCACGGCGGGCGCAGGCCCGGACACGACGGGAACTCCGCGACGCTCTGAGTCAGCCGCGGGCGGGGCCGGCCGTCATCTCCCGCTCGATCCAGCGGCAGATCACGTCGACCACGTACACGTGCTCCGCCCGGCTCAGCCGCCGCCCCTTCGGGATCCCGTGCCAGCGCTCCAGGCAGCCGCGGCAGCAGGTGGCGGTCGCGTGCTGGGCGACGAAGACCGGATGCCCCCGGTACGGGGTCTGCCTGCCGTCGTTGCGCGGCTCGTCGGGGGCGAGCCGCGCGGCGATCAGGTCGTAGGCGTGCCACCGGATCGTGGTCGGCCCCTTCAGCTCGGCGGTGGCCCGGTCCCGCCCGCGCAGCCGGAACCGGGCCCGGAACGGCTGGCGGGCGAGGGCGTCCAGCCGCCGGTCGAGGGAGCTGGGGTCGGGCGGGGTGCTCATGCTGCTTCGAGCATACGAGCTACTCGGTGACCTCCGGAATCACGCCCTCGGCGCTGCGCTGCTGCGGTATCACCACCGCGCCCTGCTGCAGGGCCACCGTGCGGGCGGGGGCCGGGATGCGGATGCCCTCCTCGCGGTAGCGGCGGTGCAGGCGCTTGATGAACTCGTGTTTGATCCGGTACTGGTCGCTGAACTCGCCCACGCCGAGGACCACCGTGAAGCCGATCCGGGAGTCGCCGAAGGTGTGGAAGCGGATGGCGGGCTCGTGGTCCGGGAGCGCGCCCGCGACGTCGGTCATGACCTGCGTGACCACCTCGGCGGTCACCCGCTCGACGTGCTCCAGGTCGGCGTCGTAGCTCACACCGACCTGCACCAGCACGGTCAGCCGCTGCTCGGGCCGCGTGTAGTTGGTCATGTTGGCCTTGGCGAGCTGGCCGTTGGGGATGACCACCAGGTTGTTGGACAGCTGGCGGACCGTGGTCTGACGCCAGTTGATGTCGACGACGTACCCCTCCTCGCCGCTGCTCAGCCGGATGTAGTCGCCCGGCTGCACGGTCTTGGAGGCGAGGATGTGGACACCGGCGAAGAGGTTGGCGAGGGTGTCCTGCAGGGCGAGGGCCACGGCCAGACCGCCGACGCCCAGCGCGGTGAGCATCGGCGCTATCGAGATGCCCAGGGTCTGGAGCACGACCAGGAAGCCGATCGCCAGCACCAGCACCCGGGTGATGTTGACGAAGATGGTCGCCGAGCCCGCCACGCCCGAGCGGGACTGGGTGACCGTGCGGACCAGGCCGGCGATGACCCGGGCCGCGGACAGGGTCACCACGAGGATCAGCCAGACCTCCAGGGCCTGGTCGGTGTGGTGCTGGACGGTCCGGGTCAGCGGCAGCACGGCCGCCGCCGCGGCCAGGCCGCCCGCGATCGCCGCCCAGGGCACCACCGAGCGCAGCGCGTCCACGATCACGTCGTCGCCGCTCCAGCGGGTCCGCTTGGCGTGCTTGGCCAGCCAGCGCAGCAGGACGCGGGAGAGGAAGGCGAGCAGCAGGCCCGCCGCGACGGAGACTCCGGCCAGTACGAGGTCGTCCAGGGTCGGCGTTCGGTTCACCGGTCACCTCCGGGGCGCAAGGGCGCTGCGGAGTGCCGGCTGTGAGGTCTCGTCACGTGGTCACCTGCTCGATGTGCGGATGTGCGATCGCGCCGGCCGCGGAACTCCTTTGACCGGCGCGATCGTTCATCCTGCCGTATCCGGACCGCCGTTCCGTACGGGGACCGTCGGGCGCCGGTCCGCTCGGCCGTCCGTGAACGAGCCGTGCCGTCCGGCGCCCGAGGCGAAGCGGGCGGCGCCGTCGGCGCTCTCCGCCAGCACGCCGAGTCCGTGCCGGAGTTCACCGCGCATCGCCGTGTCCTCGGCCAGGCCCTCCGCGTCGAGGACCGACGCGCGGTCGCTGCGCAGGCAGGCCTGCGGGAAGCCGGCGATGTGCGCGGCCAGCGCCTCCGCCTCGGCGCGGGCGGTGCCCGGCGCGACCACGCGGTTGGCGAGCCCCATCTCGTACGCCTCGCGGGCGGGCACGGGACGGCCGGTCAGGATCAGGTCCATGGCCCGGCTCGTACCGATCAGGCGGGGCAGCCGTACCGTGCCGCCGTCGATCAGCGGCACCCCCCAGCGGCGGCAGAACACCCCGAACACGGCGTCCTCCTCGGCGACCCGCAGATCGCACCACAGGGCGAGTTCCAGCCCGCCCGCGACCGCGTGCCCGGCGACGGCGGCGATCACCGGCTTCGACAGCCGCATCCGGGTCGGCCCCATCGGCCCGTCGCCCTCCTCGGCCACCCGGTTGCCACGCTCCGTGCCGATCGCCTTCAGGTCGGCCCCCGCGCAGAACGTGCCGCCCTCGCCCCACAGCACCGCCACCCGCGCCCCGTCGTCCGCCTCGAACTCCCTGAAGGCGCCGGCCAGTTCGGCGGCGGTCGGGCCGTCCACGGCGTTGCGCGCCGCCGGCCGTGACAGGACGACGGTGGTGACGTACTCCTTGCGCTCCACGCGGACCGGCACGACTCACTCCCTGGGTTCGGCTGGGAGGGCCACTCTGCCTCAGATGACCTTCAGCCGCACCAGTGCCCCCAGGGTCAGCGCCCCCGGCAGCAGGGGCACCCAGACGGTGATGATCCGGTAGGCCAGGACCACCGCCGTGGCCACCGCGGCCGGGCCGCCCACCGCGACCAGGGCCACGATCAGCGCCGCCTCGACGGAACCGAGCCCGCCCGGCGTGGGCACCAGGGCCACCGCGGCCGTCGCCGCGAGGTAGGCGAGCGCCATGTGGGCGGGCGGCACCGGCAGCCGCAGCGCCTGGCCGACCGCGGCGAGCCCGGCCGCCTGGAGCGCGGGGAAGGCCAGCGAGCCGCCCCAGAGGGCCAGTGCGCGGGCCGGCCGGGCGTGCACCGAGCGGGCCTCGGCGAGGGCGTCCCGCACGAACGCGGCCACACGGGTGCGCAGCCGTCGTACGAGCGTCACCGCGGCCGCCGCCCCCACCAGCAGGCCGGCCGCGGCCAGCAGCAACGGGAGCGCCGAACCGTGCGGCAGCAGGGAGCCGAACCGCAGCGCGTCCGGGAAGGCGATCAGCAGGGCGGCCAGCAGCCCGAGCCGGCCCACGCACTCGGCCAGCATGTACAGGGCGATCGCGGCCGAGGAGCGGGCCAGGGGCACTCCGCACACGGTCATGAAGCGCAGGTTCACCGCGCCCGCGCCGAGACCGGTGGGCAGCAGGTGGTTGGCCGAGGCCGCCGCGAACTGGGTGGCCAGCAGCCGCGCCTTCGGCAGCGGCTGGACCACCGCGCCCTGCCGGGTGACGGCGGCGGCCACCCAGGTCAGGCAGGTGGCCGAGGCCGCGGCGAGCAGCCACGGCCAGGAGGCGGTGCGCAGCTGGCCGAAGCCCTCGGCGAGCAGGGCCCGGTTGCGCACGGCGGCCACCGCGACGAGCAGGAGCGGCGCGAGGCACAGCACCTGGCGGACGGGGACGCGACGGGGGAGTCGCCCCCGGGGGAGCGGGGGAAGCGGGACGGCAGTCACACTCGCAGAGGTTTTCCGCGCCGTCCCAACGCAGGGTGGCCGGGCCGCGGACAGAGGATTACAGGGTGTGGTCATCGGGCTCCTCGGGCCGGCGAACGGCGCGGGTGAAAAGACGGGGACATTGACCTCAATGAAGCTTGAGGTTCTACGGTCTCTCCCATGAGCATGGAGACCACCGCATGGACGCAGCTGCACAGCGTGATGAACGCGCAGGCGGAACGCCGTCCCTTCGCCCGTGAAACGCTGCGCCGCATCGGCGCCTTCGCCCGCCCGCACCGCGCGGGCATCGTCCGGTTCGTGCTGCTCGGGGTGGTGACCGCACTGCTCGCCGTGGCGACGCCCGTGCTCGCCGGCCACGTCGTCGACGCGATCGTGTCGGGGCACGACTCCGGCACGGTGGTCCGCCTCTCCCTGCTCATCGCGCTCGTCGCCCTCGCGGAGGCGGGGCTCGGCATCCTCGGCCGGCGCCTGTCGTCGACGCTCGGCGAGGGCCTCATCCTCGACCTCAGAACGGCCGTGTTCGATCATGTGCAGCGCATGCCCGTCGCGTTCTTCACACGTACGCGTACGGGCGCGCTGGTCAGCCGTCTCAACAACGACGTGATCGGCGCGCAGCGGGCGTTCGCCAACACCCTGTCGGGCGTGGTGAGCAATCTGGTGACCCTGCTGCTCACGCTGGTCGTGATGCTCACCCTGTCCTGGCAGATCACGCTGCTCGCGCTGGTGCTGCTGCCGCTGTTCGTGCTGCCGGCCCGCCGGATGGGCAGCCGGATGGCCCGGATGCAGCGGGAGGCGGCGGCGCTGAACGCGGCCATGGGCACCCGGATGACCGAGCGCTTCTCGGCCCCCGGCGCCACCCTGGTCAAGCTGTTCGGCCGCCCGGAGGAGGAGTCGGTGGAGTTCGCGGCGCGCGCCGCCCGGGTCCGGGACATCGGGGTGCGCACGGCGACGGCCCAGTCGGTGTTCATCACCTCCCTGACCCTCGTCTCCGCGCTCGCGCTGGCCCTCGTCTACGGCCTCGGCGGCTGGTTCGCGCTGCGCGGCACCCTGGAGCCCGGCGCGGTCGTCTCCCTGGCCCTGCTGCTGACCCGGCTGTACGCCCCGCTCACCGCGCTCGCCGGGGCCCGGGTCGAGGTGATGAGCGCGATCGTCAGCTTCGAGCGGGTCTTCGAGGTGCTGGACCTGCGCCCGCTGATCGTGGAGAAGCCGGACGCCCGCGAGGTCCCCGAGGGCCCGGTCGCCGTCGAGTTCGACGACGTCCGCTTCTCCTACCCGGCCGCCGACCAGGTCTCCCTCGCCTCCCTGGAGGAGGTGGCCGCGCTCGACACCCGTGGCGGCACCGAGGTCCTGCACGGCGTCTCGTTCCGCGCCGAACCCGGCCGGACCGTCGCCCTCGTCGGCTCCTCCGGCGCCGGCAAGTCCACCATCGCCCAGCTCCTGCCGCGACTGTACGACGTCGACGCGGGCGCGGTGCGCATCGGCGGGGTCGACGTCCGCGACCTGACCGCGACCTCCCTGCGGGCCACGCTCGGCATGGTCACCCAGGACGGTCACCTCTTCCACGACAGCGTCCGCGCCAACCTGCTGCTGGCCCGCCCCGAGGCCACCGACGAGGAGCTGTGGGACGCCCTCGGCCGCGCCCGCCTCGCCGACGTCGTGCGGTCCCTGCCGGACGGCCTGGACACCGTGGTCGGCGAGCGCGGCTACCGGCTCTCCGGCGGCGAGCGCCAGCGCATGACCATCGCCCGGCTGCTGCTGGCCCGCCAGCGGGTGGTCATCCTCGACGAGGCCACCGCCCACCTCGACAACACCTCCGAGGCGGCCGTCCAGGAGGCGCTCACCGAGGCGCTGGAGGGCCGTACCGCCGTGGTGATCGCCCACCGTCTGTCCACGGTCCGGGCCGCCGACCAGATCCTGGTGGTGGAGGCCGGCCGGATCGCGGAGCGCGGCACCCACGAGGAACTCCTCGCGGCGGGCGGCCGGTACGCCGAGCTGTACCGGACCCAGTTCGCCGAGCGGGACGGCGAGGTGACGCCCGCCTGAACCGCCGCGGCACCCGGGACGTGGGGACCGGGTGCCGCGGATCGCTGCCGCACCAGCTGGGCGGCCGGACCGGGTCCGACTGGAACATGGTGTCCGCCGGCAGCCAGGGCGTGCCCGCCACCAGCTTCCCCAAGCCCCCGTACACCACGGTCGCGCAGAGCCCGGTCACCCGGGACAAGCCGTTCCTGTACGTCGACGGCTCCGGCGGCTACCAGGTGTTCGTGCCCGCCACGCGCACCGACTCCACCGGCACGAGCTGGGCGAACGGCCACCCGGCGGGCACCTCGCTGCCGCGCAGCCGGTTCTACGTCGTCAAGCCGGGAGCCACCGCCGCCCAGATCGACGCGGCCCTGGCGGCCGGGCAGAACCTGCTGGTCACCCCCGGCGTCGTCCCCGACGACACCGGAGGCCCCGCGAACGCCTCGACCAACGTGTCCGACCTGGTCCGCTACCCCTGGCCGAAGGGCCGCCCCCAAGGACGTGTGAGGCGCCGTGGCCTGGATACGCGGACTGGACGGCACCACCGCCCGTCCGGGAGGTCATCCAGGCCATGACCAGCGCACACCGGCCAGGCCGGCACTCCGAGGTCACCCTCCGGGTCAACGGCAAGCCCCACACCCTGATCATCGACCACCGACGCGTCCTGCTGGACCTGCTCCGGGAGGACCTCGATCTCACCGGCTCGAAGAAGGGCTGCGACCACGGCCAGTGCGGTGCCTGCACCGTGCTGGTCGACGGGCGCCGCCTGAACAGCTGCCTGCTGCTGGCCGTCACCCTCGACGGCAGCGAGATCACCACCGTGGAGGGCCTGGGCGGGGACGGCGAGGAGCCGCACCCGCTCCAGCGGGCCTTCCTCGACCGCGACGCCTTCCAGTGCGGCTACTGCACCCCGGGGCAGCTCTGCTCCGCCGTCGGCATGCTCGCCGAGGCCGCCGCCGGCCACCCCTCCCACGTCACCGACCCCGCGGCCCCCTCCGGCCGGCCCGTCCCGCTGGACCGGCCCGAGATCCGCGAGCGCATGAGCGGCAACCTGTGCCGCTGCGGCGCCTATCCGCGCATCGTCGAGGCGGTGGAGGACGTGATCCGGTGAACGGCTTCGGATACCTCAGGCCCGGCAGCCTCCAGGAGGCCGCGGAGGCCTACGCCGCCCACCCCGGCGCCCGCTACCTGGCCGGGGGCACCAACCTGGTCGACCTGATCAAGCTCGGCGTGGAACGCCCCGCCGTCCTCGTCGACGTCGGCCGGCTGCCGCTGGACGCGATCGAGGAGCTGCCCGACGGCTCCCTGCGCGTCGGCGCCACCGTCCGCAACAGCGACCTCGCCGCCGACCCGCGCGTCCGCGACCGCTACCCGGCGCTCTCCCAGGCCCTCCTCGCGGGCGCCTCCGGCCAGCTGCGCAACGCCGCGACCACCGGCGGCAACCTGCTCCAGCGCACCCGCTGTCCCTACTTCCAGGACCTGGACAAACCCTGCAACAAGCGCGACCCGGGCAGCGGCTGCGGCGCCCTGGACGGCGTCCACCGCGACCACGCGGTCCTCGGGCACTCCGCGCACTGCATCGCCACCCACCCGTCCGACATGGCCGTCGCCCTGTCCGCACTCGACGCCCGGGTCGAGCTGTACGGCATCGACGGCACCCGGAGCGTGCCCGCGGCCGACTTCCACCGGCTGCCCGGAGAACACCCCGAGCGGGACACCGAGATCCGTCCCGGCGAGATCATCACCGCCGTCACCCTCCCGGCCCGCACGGCCGGCCTGCCGTCCGCCTACCGCAAGGCCCGGGACCGGGCGTCGTACGCCTTCGCCCTCGCCTCCGTGGCCGCCGTGGTGCGGCTGGCGGACGGCGCGATCGACCAGGTGGGGCTCGCCTTCGGCGGGCTCGCGCACCGGCCCTGGCGGGCCCACCGCGCCGAGGAGGCCCTGCTGGGCGCGGCGCCCACCCCGGCCGCCCTGGAACGCGCCGTCGACCTGGAGCTGGACGCGGCTAGGCCGCTGCGCGACAACGCCTACAAGGTGCCCCTCGCCCGCAACCTCGCCCTCGACGTCCTGGGCCGTCTCACCCCGGCACCCGCCGTGGCCTGACCGCCCGGGCACGACCGTCCGGAAGGGAGCCCCGCAGGCACGTCACCACACGCGGCGCGCGGGAACGCCACCGCCGGAGGAACGTCACAGGAGGAGACCCCATGCCCCGCACCGGCACCGCCCTGGGCGCCCCCGCCGAGCGCCGGGAGGGGCGGCAGAAGGTCACCGGCGCAGCCCGCTACGCCGCCGAGCACCGGCTGCCCGGCCGCGTCCACGCCTGGCCCGTGCCCGCCGCCGTGGCCCGCGGCCGGGTCACCGCCGTGGACACCTCGGCCGCCCTGGCGATGCCCGGCGTCCTCGCCGTCCTCACCCCCGACGACGCCCCCCGGCTGGCCGAACCCGAGGACGCCATCCTCGCCGTGCTCCAGGACACCCGCGTGCCGCACCGGGGCTGGTGCGTCGCCCTCGCCGTGGCCGAGAGCCCGGAGACCGCCCGGGCGGCGGCCCGCGCGGTACGCGTCCGCTACGACGCCGAGCCCCACGACGCCGTACTCACCGAGGACCACCCGGACGCCTACGAGCCGGAGGAGGCCAACGCCGGCCTGCCGGGCCGCGTCGAGCACGGCGACCCGGAGACCGCCTTCGCCGCCGCGGACGTCCGGGTCGACGCCGCCTACCGGGTGCCGCCGCTGCACAACCACCCCATGGAGCCGCACACGAGCACCGCCCACTGGGACGGGGACCGGCTCACCGTGTACACCTCCAGCCAGGGCAGCACCACGGTCCGGTCCGTGCTCGCCCAGCTGTTCGAACTGCCCGAGGACCGGATCACCGTGGTCGCCGAGCACGTCGGCGGCGGCTTCGGCTCCAAGGGGACCCCGCGCCCCGACGTCGTCCTCGCCACGATGGCCGCCCGGCACACCGGCCGGCCCGTCACCCTCGCCTACCCCCGCCGGTACCTGCCCACCGTCGTCGGCCACCGCGCCCCCACCCTGCACCGGCTGCGCCTCGGCGCCGGACCGGACGGCCGGCTCACCGCCGTACTGCACGAGGTCACCACCCACACCTCGCGGGTGAAGGAGTTCGTGGAGCAGGCCGCGGTGCCCGCCCGGGTCATGTACGCCACGCCGAACCTGCTCACCGTGCACCGGGTCGTGCCCCTGGACGTGCCGAGCCCGTCCTGGATGCGCGCCCCCGGCGAGGCGCCCGGCATGTACGCCCTGGAGTCCGCCGTGGACGAACTCGCCGAGGCGCTCGGCACCGACCCGGTCGAGCTGCGCATCCGCAACGAGCCCGTCCGCGAGCCGGGCAGCGGCAAGCCCTTCAGCAGCCGGCACCTGGAGCAGTGCCTGCGCGAGGGGGCCCGCCGCTTCGGCTGGGCCGACCGCGACCCAGCCGCGCGCGCCCGCCGCGAGGGCCCCTGGCTGCTCGGCACCGGTGTCGCCGCGGCCACCTACCCCTTCTCGGCGGTCCCGGCGACGGCGACCGCCCACGCACTGTCCGACGGCACCTTCGTCGTCCGCACCAACGCGACCGACATCGGCACCGGCGCCCGTACCGTCCTCGCCCAGATCGCCGCCGACGCCCTCGGCGTACCCCTGGACCGGGTCGGCACCGAGATCGGGAACAGCGACCTGCCCCCGGCATGGCTGGCCGGCGGCTCCACGGGCACCGCCTCCTGGGGGTGGGCCGTGCACGACGCCTGCGCCCGCCTCGCGGCCCGGCTCGCCGAGCACACCGGACCACTGCCCGCCGACGGCCTCACCGCCCACGCCGACACCGGGGGCCGGGCCGACGCCGACAGCCCCTACGCCCGGCACGCCTTCGGCGCCCACTTCGCCGAGGTCGCCGTCGACACCGTCACCGGCGAGACCCGGGTGCGCCGGCTGCTCGGGATCTTCGCCGCCGGGCACATCCTCAACGCCCGCACCGCGCGCTCCCAGTTCGTCGGCGCCATGACCATGGGCCTGGGCATGGCCCTCACCGAGGGCAGCACCATGGACCCCGCGTTCGGCGACTTCACCGAGTCCGACCTCGCCTCGTACCACGTGCCCGCGCACGCCGACGTCCCCGCCGTCGAGGCCGACTGGATACCGGAGGACGACACCCACCTCAACCCCATGGGCAGCAAGGGCATCGGCGAGATCGGCATCGTCGGCACCGCCGCCGCCATCGGCAACGCCGTCCACCACGCCACCGGGATCCGCTTCCGCGAACTGCCCCTCACACCCGACCGGATCCTGTGCGGCCTGCTGTCCGGGGGGTGAAGGTGACCGGACCGACCTGGGAGTACGACGGTTACCGGCCCGAGGAGCAACGCCTGCGGGAGGCCCTGTGCACCCTGGGCAACGGCTACTTCGCCACCCGCGGCGCGCTGCCCGAGTGCACCGCCGACGAGATCCACTACCCGGGCACCTATGCGGCCGGCTGCTACAACCGGCTCGTCTCCGAGGTCGCCGGACGCCGGGTCGAGAACGAGGACATGGTCAACCTGCCCAACTGGCTGCCGCTGCGCTTCAGGCCCGCCGGGCGGGACTGGCTCACCCCGGACACCGCGCCCGTCACCGAGCACCACCAGACCCTCCACCTCGGCCCCGGCGTGCTGGAGCGCCGCACGCGCTACCCCCTCGGCGCCGACGGCACGCTCCACGTGCGCCAGCTGCGGCTCGTTCACCTGGCCGACCCCCATCTCGCCGTCCTGCGCACGGAGTTCACCGCCGACGCGGTCACCGTCGACCTGGAGGTGGAGGCCGCCCTCGACGGGGGCGTCACCAACTCGGGCGTGGCCCGCTACCTCGACCTGGCCGGCCGTCACCTCACCGACGTGCGCACCGGCACCGAGGCACCGGACACCGTGTGGCTGCACTGCCGCACCCGCACCTCCGACATCAGCATCGGACTCGCCCAGCGGCTCACCGCCCCGGCGCCGGTGACCGACGCGAACGAACTCCAGCGCGCCGTCCAGTACCTGCGCCTCACCGTGCCGCCCGGCCGCACCACCACGGTCGACAAGACCGTCGCCCTGCACACCTCCCGCGACCCGGCCATCGGCGACCCGCTGCGCGCCGCCGTCGACCGGGTGGGCGAGGCACCCGGCTTCGACACGCTGCTGGACACCCACCGCGCCGCCTGGGACCAGCTGTGGCGGCGCACCGCGCTCGAGGTGCCCGGCGAGGCCGGCAGCATCCTGCGCCTCCACCTGTTCCACCTGCTGCAGACCCTGTCCCCGCACACCGCGGACCTCGACGTCGGCGTCCCCGCACGCGGACTGCACGGCGAGGCCTACCGCGGGCACGTCTTCTGGGACGAGCTGTTCGTCCTGCCCTACCTCAACCTCCACCTGCCCGAGGTCTCCCGCGCCCTGCTCCGCTACCGCCACCGCCGCCTGGACGCGGCCTGCCACGCCGCCCACCGCCTCGGCCGCGGCGGCGCGCTGTACCCGTGGCAGAGCGGCAGCGACGGCCGCGAGGAGACCCAGCAGCTGCACCTCAACCCCCGATCCGGCCGCTGGCTGCGGGACCACTCCCACCTCCAGCACCACGTCGGCTCGGCCGTGGCGTACAACGTGTGGCAGTACTGCGAGGCGACCGGCGACACCGCCTTCCGGGACGGCGAGGGCGCCGAGATGCTGCTCCAGATTGCCCGCTTCTGGGCCGACTCGGCCACCTACGACGACCACCTCGGCCGGTACCGCATTCGCGGCGTCGTCGGCCCGGACGAGTACCACGACGCCTACCCCGGGGCGACCGGACCCGGCCTCGACGACAACGCGTACACCAACGTCACCGCCGCCTGGGTGCTCGAACGGGCCCTGGAACTGCTGCGCACCCTGCCCGAGCCGCGCCGCCGCGAACTCACCGAGGGCACCGGCCTGGACGAGCACGAGACCGGCCGCTGGGAGGAGGTCTCGCGCACCCTGCACGTCCCCTTCCACGACGGGGTGATCAGCCAGTTCGACGGCTACGGCGACCTCGCCGAACTGGACTGGGACGGCTACCGCAAGCGGTACGACGACATCCGGCGCCTGGACCGGATCCTGGAGGCGGAGGGCGACACCGTCAACCGCTACAAGGCGTCCAAACAGGCCGACGTCCTGATGCTCGGCTACCTCTTCTCACCCGCCGAACTCCGCGCGCTCCTGCACCGGCTGGGCTACCACCTCGACGAGCGGACCTGGTCCGCGACCGTCGACCACTACGTGCACCGCACCAGCCACGGCTCCACCCTCAGCGGCCTGGTCCACGGCTGGATCCTGGCCCGCGCCCGCCGCGCCGGCGCCTGGGCCTTCGTCCAGGAGGCACTGCGCGGCGACATCGCCGACCTCCAGGGCGGCACCACCGGCGAGGGCATCCACCTCGGCGCGATGGCCGGGACCCTCGACCTCGTGCAGCGCGGACTGACCGGTCTGGAGACCCGGGACGGCGCCCTCTGGCTCGACCCCGTCCCGCTCCCCGAACTCTCCACCTACGGCTTCGCCATCCGCTACCAGGGCAACTGGGGCGTGCGCCTGCGGCTGCGCTTCGGCCTGCTGGAGGTCGCCGTCCCCGACTCCGACGGCTCACCCGTCGACGTCCGGCTGCCCGACCGGGTGGTGCCGGTACGGCCGGGGGAGACGGCCCGGCTGGTCCTGCCGGACTGAGCCCTCAGCCGTCCGCCACCGGATACCGGTGCACCGGCGGCAGGCCCGGGAGCAGCTTCGGCCACACCGTGTCCAGGACGTGCGCGCTCGGGGTGAACAGCGGTCCGCCGAGCGCGGGCAGGTCGGAGACCTCGTGCCACTCCCAGCGCCTGATCAGGTGCGGCTCCGTCACGGCCGGTTCGCCGGTGAAGGCGGTGACCCGGACGGCCGCCGTCAGCCGCGGCACGCCGTGCACCGAGTCCATCAGAAGGGACAGCACCCGGGTCCCCACGGGATCGGCGGGGACGGGCGTGAGGCCGGTGCCGTGGGGGTGACGGACCTGCGCCGAATCCCGTCCGGCGGCTGTCTCGCCCGCCGCGACGGCGACTTCACCACCCTCGCGGAGGAACTGCGCTCCGTCGAGCAGTACCTGGAACTCACCCGCGCCCGCTTCGGCCCCCGGCTGCGGGTCACCCTGCGCATCGCCCCCGAGGTGCTGCCCGTCACGCTGCCCTTCCTGTGCCTCCAGCCCCTGGTGGAGAACGCCGTCGAGCACGGCCTGGAGGAGGCCGTGGAACGCAGCAGTGTCACCATCACCGCGGAGGACCGGGGCACCGAGGCCCGGGTCGGCGTCGAGGACAACGGCATCGGCATGGACCCCGAGCGCCTGCGCGCCGTCCTGCGCGGCACCGCCGGCCCGGCCACCGGCATCGGGCTGCGCAACGTGGACCGGCGGCTGCGCGAGGTGGACGGCGACGACCACGGCCTCGTCATCGTGACGGGCGTCGGGGCCGGCACGAAGATCACGGTCCGGATCCCCAAGTTCCGCCCCGGCGTGCGGTCACCCCCGCCCTGAGCCGGGCCGCCCGGCTAGACCACCGTCAGCCGGCGGTCGGGGAGGTGGCCGGTGAGCGCGACGGTCGGGCCGTGGGACAGGACCGACGGGTCCGGCACGTCGGACGGGATCTCCACGTCGGCCGCGATCGGCCGGCCCACCGCGCCCGGCGGGGGCGGGAAGGGGGCGGCCTTCTCGATCAGGTGCCTGTAGTAGTCCAGCCACTTGGCCATGTCGACGGTCACCGCCGCCGTGACCCGGCCCCGGTAGCCGTAGACCATCGCCAGCCTGCGGTCCTCCAGGGACCCCTGGGCGATGACCACGTGGTCGGAGTAGGTGGGCACGCCCACCGACTTGATGTTGAGCCCGAACTGCGTGGACCAGAACGTCGGCAGGGCCAGGTGCGGACGCTGCAGCGGCCCGGGGTTGACCATGTTGTGGGCCGCCACCTCGGCCTGGGTGACCGCGTTGCCCCAGTGCTCCAGGGACAGCATCTGGTAACCGAACAGGGGGTGCGGGAAGCGGGCGACGTCGCCCGCCACGAAGACGTCGTCGGTGACGATCCCGTACATCGTGAAGGCCCGGCACCCGGCGTCGCAGGCGACCCCGCGCGGGCCCGCCGCCAGACCGGAGTCCGCGAGCCACTCGACGTTGCGCAGCGCCCCCAGCGCTACGACGCACACGTCCGCGTCGACGCGGCTGCCGTCGGACAGCTCCGCGCCGCTGAAGCCGCCGTTCCCGCGCAGCGCGGTCACCGTCACCCCGGTGCGCAGGTCCACGCCGTGGTTGCGCTGCATGAGCGCCGCCAGCTTCGACAGGGTGCCGCCGAGCGCGCCCACCAGCGGTGCGGGGCCGCGTTCGGCGACCGTGACCTCCAGGCCGCGCTCCCGGCACGCCGAGGCTATCTCCGAGCCGGTGAACCCGGCGCCGATCACGAGCACCCGCCCGGGTCCCGAGTCCAGCCGCTCGGACAGCCCCGCGCCGTCCTCACGGGTGCGCAGCGTGAACACCCCGTCCAGGGCGGCCTCGTCCGGGTTGGGCCAGGGCCGCGCACGGGTCCCGGTGGCGATCAGCAGCCGGTCGTACGGCAGCGACTCACCGTCCTCCAGCCGCACGCGCTTCGCCAGCGTGTCCACGCCCGTGGCACGCACACCGAGGCGCCACTCGGCGTGGGGGTCCCGGCGCATCGGCAGCTCGGTGGTGTCCGCCGTCGCCTGGCCGAGCAGCACCTGCTTGGACAGCGGCGGCCGGTCGTACGGCGCGTGGGGTTCGTCACCGACCACGGTCAGGGAACCGGTGAAACCCTCCTCGCGCAGCGCCTCCGCGGCGCGCAGCCCGGCCAGCGACGCACCGACGATGACGATGCGGCCGTCCTTCAGGTCAGCGGGCACCGCTGCTCACCTCTTCCCCGAGGAGGATGGCCTGCACCGGGCAGGCCGCCGCGGCCTTCCGCACCCGCTCGATCTGGTGGTCGGGCACGGCGGGGGAGTACAGCAGCCCCTCATTGCCGTGCAGCTCGAAAACATCCGGGGCGAGGAAGACGCACTGTGCGTAGCCCTGGCAGCGCGTGAGGTCGACAACGGTCCGCATCTTCACCACTTCCTCCGCGGTCCCACCCCCCTCGTTTCCAGCATGGGACGAGATGCGGAGCCTCGCACGGCCACCCGGGTGATCACGCGACGGCCGTCAGTAGCCGCCGAGGAGGGCCCGAACCCGACGCAGGTCCTCCGGCCCGGCGGAGCTGTGCCAGCGGGACGGGTCGGCCGGGCGCCGTCCCCACAGCAGCAGGACCCGTACGGCCGCGTCGCTCTCGATCGTGGCCGGACCCTCGGGAGCGGCGAGCCGGATGCCGCTGCCCCCGGCGTCGGCGGTCACCACGACGTCGTCCGTGCCCGGCGTGCGCAGCCGCCCCTCGACCCGTCCCTCGGGTCCCAGTTCCAGACCGGCGTGGCCGCGGGCCAGCAGGGGCCGGCCGACCGACACCACGCTGTGCTCCGTCATCCAGGGCTCGGTGAGCGACCCCACCGCCGTACGGTCGTCGCCGGTCAGGTCCCAGCGGTGCAGGATCAGCTCCTCACGCATGTGCTCCGCGAAGAAGGGGACCTTCACCGACCGGCCGGTCCACATGACCTCCGTGTCAGGGGACAGGTCCTGCGCGGCGGCCGCGGCGACCTCGGTGAGCCGTTCACAGCGGTCCATGAACGCCGACCAGAGGTCGGTGTCGGACATCCACCGGTAGGGGGCCTCACGGTCGAACCCCCGGGTCTCCACGGGCGTCCCGGAGAGGAACGCCCGCAGAACCCGGGCCAGTTCCTCGGCATTGCCCGTCTGGTGGACCAGGACGTCCCGTACCGTCCAGGCCTCGCACCACGTGCCGTCGTCGGGCCGCCGCGCCTGCACGGCGTGGACGAAGGGCGCCAGCTCCGGCAGGGTCTCGTCGACCCGAGAGGGGATCATGCGCCATGGGTAGCCTGACCGCCCGTCGGCCAAACCGGCGCGCCCGGCAGAACCCCGGCCGGCCGATGCGGCGACCCGTTCGCGGGACCGTACGAGCGCGGTCCGGCGTCCGGCACCGGCCCTCTCCCGCCCCGGTGGACACCCGGGGCGGCGGCCCGTGCGATCCTGCGCCCGGCGCCGGACACGGTAGCCGCGAGTGGGGTGCGCCGAGGTCCGGGACTCCTCGGCGGCCGATCCGGCCGAAAGGGAGACGCATGCTGATCGAGCACCGGGGCCGCCGGCCCGTCGTACCGGAGTCGGCCTATGTCGCGCCCTCCGCCACGCTGTGCGGGGCCGTCGTGCTGGGTGAGGGTGCGCGGGTGCTGCACGGGGCGGTGCTGACCGCGGAGGACGGCGAGGTCAGGGTCGGGGAGAACACCGTGGTGATGGAGAACGCGCTGGTGCGCGGGCGATCGGGGCATCCTGCGGTGATCGGGGACGCCGTGCTGGTCGGACCGCACGCGCACGTCAACGGCTCGCGGGTGGAGGACGAGGCGTTCCTCGCCACCGGCGCCTCCCTGTTCCCCGGTGCGGTCGTGGGTGCCGGTGCCGAGGTGCGGATCAACGGGGTCGTGCAGGTCAACTGCCGCCTGCGGCCGGGGGCCGTCGTACCGATCGGATGGATCGCCGTGGGAGATCCGGCCCGGCTCCTCCCTCCCGAACGGCACGAGGAGATCTGGGCCGTGCAGCGGGAGTCGGACTTCCCCGGCACGGTGTACGGCGTCCCGCGCGGCACCCCGATGCGCGACATCATGGCCGCCCAGAGCGAGTTCTACGGCGCCCACCGCGCGGACAGGGTGCTCGGCGGGGACGGCGCCGGCAGCGGTACGGCGCAGTGACGACGTGAACGTGCCGCACCGCCCGTGCCGTGGGGCGACGGGCGGAGCACGAGGGAGTACCGCCGCGGTGCGGCGCGCCCCCTGCTACAGCGTCACGTCTCCGCTACGGGTGGGCCTCGACGCCCAGTTCGGCGAAGAGGGCGGCCTCGGCGCGCAGCGCCCTGTCGGCGGTCGGGGCGTCGGGGCGTAGGCCACCTCGACTTCCGGCGGGCGGGTACGGCGGTGGCGGCGGCTTCGCGGGCGTCTCGCGGACGCCCGCCGGCGAAGCCGGTGCCGGAACCGGCCGCGTCGGAACCGGTCGGCGTGGACCCGAAGGCCCGCCGTCGCCGGGACGGCGGTGCGCGTCAAACTCTCCAGCCGCCGCGGTGGTTGACGTGCACCGGCTCAGGTGCCGGCCGGGAGGACCGGTGGTCGGGCCGTCCGCCTCAGCGCTCCTGGAGCGGCGCGAGGGCGTGGACGGTCGCCGACGTCTCGCGGTACAGCCGGCGGTAGAGGCCGTACAGCTCGTCGTAGCGGTGCCTGTGCTCCGCGCGCGGTGTCACGGTCCTGCGCACCGGGTTCCAGGCGTCGATGTCGGCGTCCCCGACGAGCTGGGCCGCGAGCAGCGCGCCGCCGTAGCCGGCGCCGACGGTGATGGTGTGCACCTCCTGCGGCCGGCCGGTGATGTCGGAGACGACCTGGGGCCACAGGGCACCCTGGGTGCCGCCGCCGACGGCGACCACGCGGCGGATGTCGCCGCCGGCCTCCTCGATGACCTCGATGTTGTGGCGGACGCCGAAGCCGGTGGCCTCCAGCGCGGCGCGGTAGAGGTCGCCGCGGGTGTGGGACAGGGTGAGCCCGGCGATCACCCCGCGGGCGTCCGGGTCCAGGATCGGGGTGCGCTCGCCGGAGAAGTACGGGAGCATCAGCAGCCCGCCCGCGCCGGGCCCCGACTCGGCGGCCAGCCTGGTCAGTTCGGCGTGGTCCCCGGCGGCAAACAGATCGCGCAGCCAGTTCGTGACGGCCCCCGAGGTGGCCATGCCCCCGGCCAGGTTGCGGGTGCCGGGCAGGGCGCCGACCGTGCCCCACAGGGACGGGCTGGTGAGCGGCTCGGGCACGGTGTGGATCAGGAACATGGTCGTGCCGTACATGAGCATCAGGTCGCCGGTCCGCTGGGCGCCCACGCTGAGCGCCTCGGCCCAGGCGTCGACGGTGCCGGTGGCGACGGGGATCCCGGCCGGCAGGCCCGTCGCGGCGGCGGCCTCCGCGGTGACGGTGCCGGCGGCCTCGCCGGGCCAGCGCAGCGGCGGCAGCTCGACGCCGGGGGCCACCTCGGCGGCCCAGGGGCCGTACCACTCGCCCGCGAGGGTGTCGTACAGCGGCGTGCACTGGCTGGCCGAGTGGTGGTCCAGCACATAGGTGCCGGTGAGCCGGCGGACCAGCCAGGAGCTGGGCATGTACAGGCGCCGGGCGCGGGCGTACAGCTCCGGCTCCTCCTCGGCGATCCAGGCGATCTTCGGCCCGGCGGCCTGGGTGGTGAGCGCGGAGCCGCCACGGCGGATGATCTCCTCGGCGCCCAGCCGTTCCTCGATGCCGCGGATCTGGCGGACCGAGCGGGTGTCGACGCCGTAGAGGATCGCCGGGCGCAGCGGGGTGTCGTCCTGGTCGGTGAGCAGGACGCAGGGGCCCATGCCACTGACCCCGACGGCGACGACCGTGGTGTCGTCCGGTCCGGTCAGTTCGCGGGTGAGTTCGGTGAACTCGCGCCACCACACGGAGGCGTCCATCTCGAAGCGGCCGGGGCCCGGCCTGTCGGGGCTGTGCTCCCGCACGGCCGAGCGGATCAGGGTGCCGTCGGGACCGACGAGGACGCCCTTGCTGCTCGACGTGCCGATGTCCACACCGATGACTGCGTTGCGAGGCATGACGAGCACGCAGCCTAGCGCCTGAAAAGGACTTCATCCTCGAATTCCGCGGCACCGGGGCCGAGGGCCGCGGGCCGTTCCGCTGGAACGCTGCGAAGAAAAACTGGTCCAACCAGTTGACCAGTGGACCCGGCGCCCTCACTCTGATCGCCATGAATCAGGGACTCATCCGGCGCGAGGCGGTCTCGGACCAGCTCTTCGCCGTGCTGCGCGACAGGATCCTCGGCGGGGAACTGCCGCCCGGTGCCGCGCTCACCGCCGAGCGGGACCTGGCAGCCGAGTTCGGGGTGAACCGGCATGCCGTCCGCGAGGCCGTCAAGCGCCTCCAGCAGGCACGGCTGGTCGAGGTCAGCCACGGAGGCCGCACGCTCGTCCTGGACTGGCGGCACACCGCGGGACTCGACCTCGCCATGGGCATCGCGGCGGCCGACGCCGGGCCCTCGGTGGCGGACCTCGCCCGCGACGCCCTGGAGATGCGGGCGTGCATCGGCGCCGACGCGGCCCGGCTGTGCGCGCTGCGGTGCTCCGAGGCCGCCGCCGGGGAGATCGTCGAGGCCGCGGGCCGGTACGCGCGCTCCGGGCCCGACCTGACCGAGCTGGCCGACGCGGACGTCGCATGGTGGCGGCTGATCGTGCGGGGGTCCGGGAACGTCGCCTATCTGCTGGCCTTCAACAGCCTGGTGGGCGGCACCCTCCCGGTGGCCGACGTGCCGGACGACCTGCGGACCGCGGAACTCCTCGACGTCGAGGCGCACCAGCGGCTGGCGGCGCACATCGCGGCGCGCGAGTCCGGGGCGGCCGAACGGCTGGCGCGCGAGCTGCTGTCCCGCAGCGTGCCGGCCACGCCGCGGAAGGCGGTGCGCTGACATGATCCCCGCCGTGGTCTACGCGATACCGGCGTTCGTGCTGCTGGTCGTCGTCGAGGCGCTGTCCTACCGCTTCCTCCCGGACGACGACGAACGCGGCTACGAGCTGCGCGACACCGTCACCAGCATGTCCATGGGCGCGGGCAGCCAGGTCGTCGCCGTGCCCTGGAAGGCGGCGACGATCCTGGTGTACGCGGCCGTCTTCACCGTCGCCCCCTGGCACCTGTCGCCGTCCTCCGCGTGGACGTGGGTGCTGCTGTTCTTCGGCGACGACCTGGCGTACTACGCCTTCCACCGCGCCCACCACCGGGTGCGGGTGCTGTGGGCGAGCCACGTGGTCCACCACTCCAGCCTCCGCTTCAACCTCTCGACCGCCCTGCGCCAGAGCTGGACCCCGATGACGGGCCTGCCGTTCTGGCTGCCGCTGGCACTGCTCGGCGTCCCGCCGTGGATGATCCTGCTCCAGCAGGCCTTCAGCCTCGTCTACCAGTTCTTCCTGCACACCGAGCGGGTGGACAGGCTGTGGCGGCCCGTGGAGTGGTTCTTCAACACGCCCTCCCACCACCGCGTGCACCACGGCTCGAACAACGTCTACCTGGACCGCAACTACGGCGGCATCCTCATCGTCTGGGACCGGCTCTTCGGCACGTTCGAACCGGAGGGCGTACGGGTGGTCTACGGCCTGACGAAGAACATCGACACCTACAACCCGGTGCGGGTCGCCTTCCACGAGTTCCAGGCCGCCTGGCGCGACGTCCGCACGGCACGGCGCTGGCGCGACCGTGCCGGGTACCTGTTCGGGCCGCCCGGCTGGGCACCCCGGGCCGAGGGGTGACATGCCGCCGCTGATCTTCGCCTTCGCCGCGCTGGCCGCCCTCGACATCGCCGGTGTCGCGGCGGGCCTGCCGCCCCTGGAGTGGGTCGCCAAGCTCCTGCTGGCGCCCGTGCTCGCCGTACACCTGTGGCGCAGGACCGGCGCACGGCACGCGCCGGTCCTGGCCGGCCTCGGTCTCGCCGCGGCCGGGGACGTGGCGCTGATGCTGCCCGGCACGGGCGCCTTCGCCGCCGGGATCGCGTTCTTCCTGGGCGCACAGCTCTGCTGGACGGCGGCGTTCCTGCGCGCGGGCGCCCTGCGTCACCTGCGCCGCCGGCGCCTGCTGTGCGCCGTCCACCTCGCGGTGTGGGCCGCCGCGGTCGCCACCCTGGCCCCCTCGCTCGGACCGGTCCTGGGCACCGCGGTGGCCGTCTACGCCGCCGCCCTGGTCGCCATGGCGCTGACCGCGCGCGTGCTGGGGCCGAGGGCGGCCTGGGGCGGGCTGGTGTTCCTCGGCTCGGACCTGCTCGTCGGGCTCGGCGCCGCCGGCACCGGCTTCCCCGGGCGCGGGGTGCTCGTCATGGTGACGTACACGATCGCCCTCGCCCTGATCACCAGCGCCTTCACCGGCGGGGAGGTCCAGGAACCGCGCGACGGGCGCGACGCACGCACGCTGGAGGGGCAGTCTCCTTCTCTCTGAGGGAGTCGTCCGCATGACGAAGAGCCGGGGTGAGGGCAGGAAGCCGAAGAAGGGCGACGCGGTCGCCTGGCGCAGCCACGGCGGCCGGGCCGAGGGCGAGGTGGAGAAGAGGATCACCGAGCGCACCGTGGCGGCCGGCCGCACGGTCGACGCGTCGCCGGACGACCCGCAGTACCAGGTCCGCAGCCACAAGTCCGGCAGGTCCGCGGTGCACAAGCCGTCCGCGCTGGAGAAGAAGAAGCGGGACGGCGCGAACGGCGGGGAGCACGGGCGTCGCTGACGGGCCGCGCCCGGCCGCAGCGCACCGGTGTGCCCTCGGGGCAGGCGGCCATCGCGCGTGCCGCGGCGCCGGCGATCGCGGCGTCTGTGCGGGCGTGGACGACCAGGCGGGTGCAGCCGGTGTCGGCGCCCGCCTCTCATTTCTCGTATCGGTTCGTTTCCGACCACCCATTGCCGGATGGCCGAAGCGCCCCGCGATCACCGCGATCGACCGCCCCTCCACGGTTCGGCGCCGCGCGCCCCGGCGGTTCACGCCGGGCGGCCCCGGGTACCCAGGCGCGCATGAAGTGGCAACTGGTGCAGGAGTCCCCGGCCGCCGTCTACGTCCTCGTACTGGACCCGGACGAGGAGGCGCTCGACCGGATCACCGGGTTCGCGCGCGCCAAGGGGCTCGGCGCGTCGCAGGTGACGGCGGTCGGCGCCTTCTGCGAGGCCACGGTCGGCTGGTTCGACCGCGACGCCAGGGACTACCGGCGGATACCCGTGGACGAGCAGTGCGAGGTGCTGTCGCTGCTGGGCGACATCGCCCTCGGCGACGACGGGCCGACCCCCCATCTGCACGCCGTGCTGGGGCTCGCCGACGGTACGACCCGCGGCGGCCACCTGCTGGCGGGCAAGGTGTGGCCGACACTCGAGGTCGTCGTCCGCGAGAGCCCCGGGGAACTCCAGAAGACCTACCGCCCCGACATCGGTCTCGCGCTCATCGAGCCGGACCGACCGCGGGACGCACGGCCGCGCGCCGGGACGGCGTTCCGCGTCCCCGGCCCGCCGGAGCACGGCCGGGCACGGCGTGCGGACCCGCCCGCCCCGGCCCGGCTACCCTCTCCACCGGGTGCATCCCGTACGCCCGTTCATTCCGGCCGAGCACCTGGGACACAGCTCCATGACCACCGCGGTCGTCGTCGGCGGCGGGCCCGCCCTGCGCCCGCAACACCCGCTCCAGGCCCGTGCCCGCGGCGGCAGCCGGTCGGGAGCACCCGGTGGGCGGGAGGGCGCCGGCCACGGAGCGGCCGGCCGCCGGTGGGGGGCAGGGGACCGTGCGGTCCCCGGGTCACGCTCCCGGCTGGGGGCGGACGGTGAGGATCTGCTGGGCGCTGCCGACCGGGCCGTCGGCGTCGTGCAGGACCGTGCTGGTGAGGCCCTGGCCCGAGGGGCCGAACGTGACGCTGGTGTCCAGGCCGGTCCATGGGCCGCGCGGCTGACGGTGCAGGTGCACGGTGAGGTCGACGTTCGGGAACATCCACTGAGCGGGCGGCTGCCGCACCGCGATGCCGTTCGCCGTGTCGACCAGGGCCAGGTACGAGGCCGCCGGACTCACCGGAACGCCCGCGACCAGATCGAGGGGCGTCGAGATCCAGGCCGCCGTGCGCCCGGGCCGGGGCGGCGCGACCGGGCGGACGTCCACGGAGGCGATGTAGCCGCCGGGCCAGTCCTCGGACATCGCCCAGGGGGCCAGTGACTCCGGAGGGGTCAGACGGTCGCCGGGGCCGCCCGCGACCGTGCTGGTGTCGACGGCGGCCAGGAACCAGGCCCGGGCCCGTACGACCGGACGGCCCGCGATCCGTACGACCGCCTCCAGGAGTTCGATGGTCCGGCCGGGGCGGACGGTCTCCACCTCGATCTCGCACTCGTCGAGCGCGAGTCGGCCGAGGATGTCGTAGCTGATGCGGGAGAGGACCAGGCCGTCGTCCGGACCGGCCACCCGGTACCGGTCGATGGCGTGGACGACGAGCCCGCCGAGTGGGCTGAAGTGCTGCTCGTCCGGGTCCCAGGCGCCGCCCGCGTGCGTCGTCGGCTTGTAGCGGCGGTCGTCGATGGGTTCGAAGTAGCTGCCCTGGGGTGCGGCGGAGCTGGGCAAGGGTCGCTTCTCCATTCGGGTGGCGGGACGCGAGCGGCAGGCCGGCGCGGGTGCCACGTCGGCCGCTCGGGACGCTACCCGTGTCCGGCCGCCCCGCCAAGTGAGAAAGTGCACAGTACATGTAACCCGCTGGGGGCGGGCCGCGGAAGCGCCGCCGATCGCCGTGCTCAGTGCATTCCCGACACCCGGAGCACGGCCCCTGCCGTCTCGGTGTCGATGTGGTGGCCCAGCCGCTCCAGCGCCTCCGCGCCGTGACGCAGGGTGCCACGCTCCAGGGAGCGCCGGACGCCCGTGTCGAGTTCGTGCCAGAGCAGCGGGTTGGCCACGAGGATGCGGGGGTCGAGTTCCAGACGGTGGCCGCCGACGTCCCGCAGGACCAGGAGCGAGGAGACGCCGTCGTGCTGCCACACGGCTGTCAGCGCGTCCGTGCGCACCACGCGCCGGCGCCAGGGGGTGCGCACCGCGAGCCAGCCGGGGCCCGCGCTGACCCGCTGGGGGAGCAGGACGACACCCACCGCGGCGGACAGGGCCGTCCAGAGCAGGGCGCGCGGGGGCGTCAGGCTGCCCGCGTCCCAGTCGACCAGGACACTCATGGCGCAGAACGCGAGCGCGCAGCACACCGCGAGCCGGGCGCTGCCACGCCAGTGGCGGTCGCCGGCCGGCCCTGGCGGTCCGCTCCGTCGCATGTCGCCGACGCTAGGCGCCCGTACGGCCGCGGGGACCGCCACTGACGGGGCCCTGACGCCGTACCGGCCGATCCTGACGCGATCCTTACGCGCCGCGTGCCGTGAGGGCACGTCGCCCTCTTCGAACGTCGCCCTCTTCGAACGTCGCCCTCTTCGAACGTCGCTCTCGTCGAACGACGCGGTCTACGGCGCCGGGTGCTCCCCGGACTACCGCGGCGCTACCTCCGGTGGCGGGGCTTCCACCGGGGACCGGTCGTCCCGGCAGGGCGGGGCACGTCAAGGCGGTGTCAAGGTCTCCGGGGCCGCCGCCAAGGAAGCGCTAACAGCCGCGCGGGCCGCCGCGCGAGGAGGCTTCCCTGGAGGAGAAACCTTCCACGCGAAGGCCGGACCAGTGAGCGGAGCGCGTCGGCGGCGATGAGTGACGTACGGCCCGGACGACTGAAGGTCTACCTCGGGGCGGCCCCGGGAGTCGGCAAGACCTACCGGATGCTCGACGAGGGGCGCCGCCGTGCCGCCCGCGGGGCGCAGGTGGTGGTGGGCTTCGCGGAGTGCCACGGGCGCCCGCACACGGAGGCGATGCTCCGCGGCCTGGAGTCCGTCTCCCGGACGCGCTGCTCCTACCGGGGCGGCGACTTCGAGGAGATGGACCTGGCCGCGGTGCTGGCCCGCCGGCCGCAGGTGGCGATCGTGGACGAGTTCGCTCACAGCAACGTTCCCGGTGACGGCCGCAACCCCAAGCGCTGGCAGGACATCGAGACCCTGCTCGACGCCGGCATCGACGTGATCACGGCGCTGAACATCCAGCACCTGGAGTCCCTCAACGACGTGGTCGAGAAGATCACCGGGGTGCCCCAGCACGAGACGGTGCCCGACGAGGTCGTTCGGCGGGCCTGGCAGATCGAGCTCGTGGACATGCCGCCCGAGGGGCTGCGCCGGCGGATGGCGCACGGGAACATCTACGCCCCCGAGAAGATCGACGCGGCCCTCGCCAACTACTTCCGGCCCGGCAACCTGACCGCCCTGCGCCAGCTGGCGCTGCTGTGGGTGGCCGACCGGGTCGACGAGGCGCTCCAGGCGTACCGCTCGGAGCACGGCATCGGCCGGGTGTGGGAGACACGGGAGCGGGTCGTCGTGGCGCTCACCGGCGGTCCGGAAGGGGACACCCTGGTCCGCCGGGCCGCGCGCATCGCCGACCGGTCCGCGGGCGGGGACCTGCTCGCCGTGCACGTGGCCCGCAGCGACGGACTCGCCGCCGGGGTCTCGCACGCCTCGCTGGCCCGCCAGCGCCGGCTCGTGGAGGACCTCGGCGGCAGCTACCACTCGGTCGTCGGCGACGACGTCGCCACCGCCCTGGTGGAGTTCGCCCGCGCCGAGAACGCCACCCAGCTGGTCCTCGGGACGAGCAGGCGGGGGCGGCTCGCGCGGTTCCTGACCGGGCCGGGCACCGGGGAGACGGTCACCGAGCTGTCCGGGGACATCGACGTCCACCGGGTCACCCACGAGCGCGCCGGACGCGGCACCCTGCTGCCGTCCCGCCGGCGCACCCTGTCGACGGCCCGGCTGATCGCGGGCCCGGTGGCCGGACTCGTGCTGCCCGTCCTCCTCACCGCCGTCCTGGCCCAGCTGCGCGGCACGCTGAACCTGACCAGCGAGGCCCTGCTCTTCCTGCTCGCCGTGGTCGGCGTCGCCTGCATAGGAGGGGTCGCCTCGGCGGTGATCGCGTCGGTGACGGCGTCCCTGCTGCTGAACTACTGGTTCATCCCGCCCATCGGCGCCTTCACCCTGGACGACCCCAACGCGCTGGTGGCCCTGGGGGTGTTCGTGGTCGTGGCGGCGACGGTGGCCGCGGTGGTGGACCGGTCCCTGCGCCTCTCGCGCCGCTCGGCCCGGGCAACGGCCGAGGCGGAGACCATGTCGTCCCTGGCGGGCAGCATCGTGCGCGGCGAGGCGACCATCCCGGCGCTGCTGGAGCGGACCCGGGAGACCTTCGGGATGGACTCGGCCGACCTGCTGGACGAGCCGCCCGACGCGGCCGGGGTGACGGCCGTTCCCGCCGGGCCCGGCGCGTTCCTCGCGCTGCGCGGCCGGACGCTGTCCTCGTCCGAGCGGCGGGTGCTGGCCGCCTTCGCCGCGCACGTGGGCTCCGCGGTGGAGCGGGCCCGGCTGGCCGAGGCCGCGGCCGAGGTCGAGCCGGTGAAGGCCGCCGACCGGCTGCGCACGGCCCTGCTGCGGGCCGTCGGTCACGACCTGCGCACGCCGCTCGCCGCGGGGTGGGCCGCGGTCACCTCCCTGCGCAGCCGCGACGTCGCCTTCTGCGCGCAGGACCGCGAGGAACTCCTCGCCACCGCCGACGAGTCCATGGCCAAGCTCAACCGCCTGGTGGAGAACCTGCTCGACCTCAGCCGCCTGGAGGCGGGCGCCCTCACGCTGAACCTGCGGGCGACCTCCCTGGAGGAGGTGCTGCCCATGGCGCTGGCCGACGTGTCCGGGGTCGAGGTGGCGGACGTCGAGGAGATCCCGGCGGTGCTGGCCGATCCGCCCCTGCTGGAGAGGGTCGTCGCCAACCTGGTCGGCAACGCCGCGCGGCACACCCCGGCCGGCCGGAAGGTGCTGGTCACCGCGAGTGCCCTGGCCGGGCGGGTGGAGCTGCGGGTCGTCGACCGGGGGCCCGGGCTGCCCGCCGACGGCCGGGACCGGCTCTTCGAGCCCTTCCAGCGGCTCGGCGACACCGACAACACCACCGGCCTCGGCCTCGGCCTCGCCCTCGCGCGGGGCCTGACCGAGGCGATGAGCGGCACCCTCAGCCCCGAGGACACCCCCGGCGGCGGCCTCACCATGGTCGTGTCGCTGCCGTTCGCGCCCCGGCCCGTGGGTGCCGGACCGACCGCACAGAGCGCAGAGGGTGCGCCATGAGCACCCTGCCCGGAGCCCGGAGCCCGGAGCCCGGAGCCCGGAGCCCGCACCGACCGCGGCGAACGCCTCGCCCTGACGGCCTGGCCGCCGCGGGACCGGTACGCGGCCGGTGAACCGGGCCCCGGCCGTTGCTTCGAACCCGATGCCCTGAATCCCCCTGAGCCGCGCCACGGTCCATGCACACCGTGAGGCGTATCGCGGCGGTCGCCCGGACGCCCTACCCGTCAAGATCACGTCAAGGTCCGCCGGTTGGGCGCGAAGATGGCGCAAGGAACGGCCGGAAGCGGCCGGAACGGAAAGAACCTGGGTGCAGCCGCGCACCTTCGGCCCCCGTGCGCGGCCGAAGCATGTGAGGAGCACACGCCCATGTCCGTCCTGACCACCGAGCCGGATGCCGTTCCCACCGGCGAGGAGCCGCCCGATACCGGCGAACGCCACCGGCTGACCGCCGTCACCGGCCTGGCCGCGCTGTCGCTGGACGCCATGGCGTCCGTGGCGTACGGCCCCGAGGCGATCGTCCTGGTCCTGGCCGCCGCGGGCGCCCGCGGACTCGGCTTCACGATGCCGGTGACGCTGGCCATCGCCGCCCTGCTGGCGGTGCTGGTGGCCTCGTACCGGCAGGTGATCGCGGCCTTCCCGGACGGCGGCGGCTCCTACGCCGTGGCGAGGACACACCTGGGGGCGCGCACGAGTCTGGTGGCCGCCGCCTCGCTGGTGCTGGACTACGTGCTGAACGTCGCCGTCGCCGTCACGGCCGGTGTGGCGGCGCTGACCTCCGCGTTCCCGGCCCTGTACGGCGACCGGCTGTGGCTGTGCCTCGCGGTGCTCGCCCTGATCACGGGCGTCAATCTGCGCGGGATCGCGGAGTCGGCGAAGGCGTTCATCGTGCCGACGGTCGTGTTCGTCGGCTCGATCTTCGTCCTCGTCGTCGTCGGCCTGTTCCGCTCCCACCCGGCGAGCAGCGCGACGGCGGCCGGGCACGCCTCGGTCGTCGCGGACAACGCCTCCACCGTGGGGGCGCTGCTCCTGCTGAAGGCCTTCGCATCCGGGTGCGCCGCGCTGACCGGCGTGGAGGCCATCGCCAACGCCGTCCCGTCCTTCCGCGTCCCGCGCGTGAAGCGGGCCCAGCGCGCGGAGATCGCGCTCGGCGCCGTCCTCGGCCTGATGCTGATCGGATTGTCGGTGCTGATCGGCCGCTTCCACCTCCAGCCGGTCGAGGGCGTCACGGTCCTCGCCCAGCTCGCGGACGCCTCGTTCGGCCACAACTGGGCCTTCTACGTGGTCCAGTTCGCGACCATGATCCTGCTGGCACTCTCCGCCAACACCTCCTTCGGCGGGCTCCCGGTACTGCTGAAGCTGCTCGCCCGGGACAACTACGCGCCGCACGTGTTCGCCCTGAAGGCCGACCGCCAGGTGCACCGGCACGGCGTCCTCGCGCTCGCCGTGGTCTCGGCGGCGCTGCTGGTCTTCTCGGGCGGCGACACGAACACCCTGGTGCCGATGTTCGCGATCGGCGTCTTCGTCGGCTTCACGATCGCCCAGGTCGGCATGGTCCGGCACTGGCGTCTGGAGCGGGGGAGCGGGTGGCGCGGGAAGGCGCTGCTGAACGGCTTCGGCGCGCTGCTCACCGGTGTCGCCACCGTGGTCGTCACCGCGAGCAAGTTCACCGACGGCGCCTGGCTGATCGTGATCGCGCTCCCGCTGCTCGTGGCGGCCTTCGAGGCCGTGCACCGGGCCTACGGCCGCATCGGCGACCGGCTCGGCCTCGGCCGCATCCCCGAGGCCCCGCACCGCGAGCGCTCGCTGGTGGTCGTCCCGGTGTCGTCCCTGTCCCGCCTGACGTCCGAGGCCCTCACGGCGGCCGCCTCCCTCGGCGACGAGGTCCGCGCCGTGACCGTGTGCCACCCGGACCCCGAGGACCGGGCCCAGGTGCACGCCCTGGAGCGTGCCTGGGCCGAGTGGGACCCCGGCGTGCCGCTGGTGCGGCTGGCCTGCGAGCGGCGCAGCCTGGGCCGTCCCATCGCCGCGTACGTCCGCGAGGTGGCCGCCGGGCCCGGCACCCGGGTCACCGTGCTGATTCCCGAGGCGGAGCCGGAGCGGCTGTGGCAGCGCCTGCTGCAGAACCAGCGGGGCGCGGTCGTCGCGCACACGGTACGGCGGGAGACGGACGCGGTGATCTGCCGGCTCCGCTTCCGGGTGCTGTGAACCAGGTCACCGCGCGTCGGGGCGGCTGCCGGCCGGTACGGACCGGAGTCGTAAGAGACCCGTCAAAGCCGAATCGGCAGCCGTATGGGAGCCGTCAACGAGCGACCGGATCCGGCCACCGAGGCTGTTTCCTCGAAACGTCCGATCCAACCGAACCTCACTCCAGGAGTTCGCGATGGCCGATCTGGCCTTCGTCGTCACCGTGCTCGCGTGTTTCGCACTGGTGGCTCTTGTCGCCAAGGGGGTGACGAAGCTGTGACCGCCGAGAACGTAGTCGGCCTGATCGTGGCCGTCGCCCTGCTGGGCTATCTCGTCCTCGCCCTGATCTTCCCGGAGAGGTTCTGAGACTTCCCATGAGTCCCCAACTCGCCACCCTCCTCCAACTGCTGGCGCTCATAGGCGCGCTGGCCCTCGTGTACATCCCCCTCGGCAACTACATGGCCCGGGTCTACTCCTCGGACAAGCACCTGCGGGTCGAGAAGTGGATCTACAAGGGCATCGGCGCCAACCCGGACACCGAGATGCGCTGGCCCGCCTACCTGCGCGGCGTCCTCGCCTTCTCGGCGGTCAGCGTCCTCTTCCTCTACCTGCTCCAGCGGCTCCAGGGCGTGCTGCCCGGCTCGCTCGGCTTCTCGTCGGTGAACCCGGCGCAGTCGTTCAACACCGCCGTGTCCTTCGTGACGAACACCAACTGGCAGTCG
This sequence comes from Streptomyces sp. NPDC037126, assembly GCF_055605965.1. Classification (NCBI taxonomy): domain Bacteria; kingdom Bacillati; phylum Actinomycetota; class Actinomycetes; order Kitasatosporales; family Streptomycetaceae; genus Streptomyces; species Streptomyces sp. NPDC037126. Next base: position 435,395 of record NZ_JBVJTD010000002.1, on the reverse strand, counting down.
TACTACGGCGAGCAGACCATGGGCCACGTGGTGCAGACCGCGGGCCTGGCCGTGCAGAACTTCCTCTCCGCGGCCGTCGGCATCGCCGTCGCCGTGGCGCTGGTGCGCGGCTTCGTCAGGTCGCGCACCGGCGAGATCGGCAACTTCTGGGCCGACCTGGTGCGCAGCACGGTCCGCATCCTGGTGCCGCTCTCCGTGGTCGCCGCCGTCGTGCTCGTGGCGTGCGGCGCGATCCAGAACTTCTCCGGCATCCACGAGGTCGGCCAGTTCATGGGCGGCTCGCAGCAGTGGAACGGCGGCGCGGTCGCCTCCCAGGAGGCCATCAAGGAACTGGGCACCAACGGCGGCGGCTACTTCAACGCCAACAGCGCCCACCCCTTCGAGAACCCGACGGCGTTCACCAACCTCTTCGAGATCTTCCTGATCCTGGTGATCCCGTTCTCGCTGACCCGCACGTTCGGCGTGATGGTCGGCAGCGTGAAGCAGGGCTACGCGATCCTCGCCACGATGGGCACCATCTGGCTCGGCTTCATCGCGCTGATGATGTGGACCGAGTTCGCCCACCACGGCCCGGCGCTCCAGGCGGCCGGCGGGGCGATGGAGGGCAAGGAGGTCCGCTTCGGCGTGGGCGGCTCGTCGCTCTTCGCGGTGACGACCACGCTCACCTCGACCGGTGCGGTGGACTCCTTCCACTCCTCGTTCACCGGACTCGGCGGCGGCATCACGATGCTGAGCATGATGCTGGGCGAGATCGCGCCCGGCGGCACCGGATCCGGCCTCTACGGCATCCTGATCATGGCGATCATCGCGGTGTTCATCGCCGGCCTGATGGTCGGCCGGACCCCCGAGTACCTGGGCAAGAAGATCGGCGCCCGCGAGATCAAGCTGGCGGCCGTCTACATCCTGATCACCCCCGCCCTGGTGCTCGTCTTCACGGCGGCCTCCATGGCACTGCCCACCCCGCCGCACTCGATGCTCAACTCCGGCGCACACGGCTTCTCCGAGGTCCTGTACGCCTTCACCTCCGCGGCGAACAACAACGGCTCGGCCTTCGCCGGCCTGAACGCGAACACCGACTGGTACAACACCATGACCGGCCTCGCCATGCTGTTCGGCCGCTTCCTGCCGATGGTGTTCGTCCTGGCCCTCGCCGGCTCGCTCGCCGAGCAGAAGCCGGTCCCCATGACCGCGGGCACGCTGCGCACCGAGAAGCCCCTGTTCACCGGCCTGCTGGTCGGCGCCATCCTGATCATCACCGGTCTGACGTACTTCCCGGCCCTGGCACTGGGCCCGCTCGCCGAGGGGCTGGCGTCATGACCACCCGTACTGAGAACCCAGAGGACTCCATGTCCACAGCCACACCCACCCGGGCGCCGCACAGCGACGTCCCCACCGGGCACAGGCCCGGCGAGGGCCGTGTCGGAGCGGGCCTCTTCGACCCGAAGCAGCTCGTCAAGTCCCTGCCCGAGGCCTGCCGCAAGCTCGACCCGCGGGTGATGATCAAGTCGCCCGTGATGTTCGTGGTGCTGATCGGCTCGGTCCTGACCACGGTCTTCTCCTTCAAGGACCCGGGCGACTGGTTCGGCTGGGCGATCAGCGCCTGGCTGTGGCTGACCGTTATCTTCGCCAACCTGGCGGAGGCCGTCGCCGAGGGCCGCGGCAAGGCCCAGGCCGACACCCTGCGCAAGGCCAAGACCGACACGATCGCGCGCCGGCTCACCGGGACCGCCGAGGAGCAGGTCCCCGGCACCGAACTGAAGATCGGCGACCTGGTCGTCTGCGAGGCCGGTGACGTCATCCCCGGTGACGGCGACGTCGTCGAGGGCGTCGCGTCCGTGGACGAGTCCGCCATCACCGGCGAGTCCGCCCCCGTGATCCGCGAGTCCGGCGGTGACCGCTCCGCGGTGACCGGCGGTACGAAGGTGCTGTCCGACCGGATCGTCATCAAGATCACGACGAAGCCGGGCGAGACCTTCATCGACCGGATGATCAACCTGGTCGAGGGCGCGGCCCGGCAGAAGACGCCGAACGAGATCGCGCTGAACATCCTGCTCGCCTCGCTGACGATCGTCTTCCTGCTGGCCTGTGCCACGCTGCCGCCGTTCGCGGACTACGCGGGCACGCACCTGACGATGGTCGTGCTGGTCGCCCTGCTGGTCTGCCTCATCCCGACCACCATCGGCGCGCTGCTCTCGGCGATCGGCATCGCCGGCATGGACCGCCTCGTCCAGCGCAACGTGCTGGCCATGTCGGGCCGTGCGGTCGAGGCCGCCGGTGACGTCTCCACCCTGCTCCTGGACAAGACCGGCACCATCACCCTCGGCAATCGCCAGGCCGCCGAGTTCCTGCCGGTGCGCGGCGCCACCGAGGCCGAGGTCGCGGACGCCGCCCAGCTCTCCTCGCTCGCCGACGAGACCCCCGAGGGCCGCTCCGTCGTCGTCCTGGCGAAGGAGAAGTACGGGCTGCGCGAACGCCACCAGGGCGAGCTGGCGCACGCCGAGTGGATCGAGTTCACCGCCCAGACCCGTATGTCGGGCGTGGACGTCGACGGCCGCAGGATCCGCAAGGGCGCGACCGCCTCGGTCATGGCCTGGGTGAAGGAGCGCAGCGGCACGGTCGCCGAGGACGCCGACGCGATCGCCGGCCGCATCTCCGAGGCCGGCGGCACCCCGCTGCTCGTCGCGGTCGACGACGAGCGGGGCGCCCGTGTGCTGGGTGTCATCTACCTCAAGGACGTGGTCAAGGAGGGCATGCGGGAGCGGTTCGAGGAACTGCGCCGCATGGGCATCAAGACGGTCATGATCACGGGCGACAACCCGCTGACCGCCAAGGCGATCGCCGAGGAGGCGGGCGTCGACGACTTCCTCGCCGAGGCCACCCCCGAGGACAAGATGGCCCTCATCAAGCGGGAGCAGGCCGGCGGCAAGCTCGTCGCCATGACCGGTGACGGCACGAACGACGCCCCGGCCCTCGCGCAGGCGGACGTCGGCGTGGCGATGAACACCGGCACGTCGGCCGCCAAGGAGGCCGGCAACATGGTCGACCTCGACTCCAACCCGACCAAGCTCATCGAGATCGTGGAGATCGGCAAGCAGCTGCTGATCACCCGCGGTGCGCTGACCACGTTCTCCATCGCCAACGACGTCGCGAAGTACTTCGCGATCATCCCGGCGCTGTTCGCGGTGGTCTACCCGGGCCTGGACAAGCTGAACATCATGCACCTGTCCTCGCCCGACTCCGCGATCCTGTCGGCCGTCATCTTCAACGCGCTGATCATCATCGCGCTGGTGCCGCTGTCCCTGAAGGGCGTGCAGTACCGGCCGGTCAGCGCCGACAAGCTGCTGCGCCGCAACCTCGGGATCTACGGAATCGGCGGCCTGATCGCCCCGTTCATCGGCATCAAGATCATCGACATGCTCATCTCCCTCATCCCCGGAATCGGCTGAGCCATGAACAACTCCTTCGTGAACACGGCCCGGTTGCTCGGGGCGGGCCTGCGCGCCCTCCTCGTGCTGACCTTGGTGACCGGTGTCATCTACCCGCTGGTGGTCACCGGCATCGCCCAGGGGCTGTTCAGCGGCAAGGCGAACGGCTCCGAGATCAAGGCGGACGGCAAGGTCGTCGGCTCCTCCCTCATCGGGCAGTCCTACGACCTGCCGCTGAAGAAGGGTCAGCAGACCCCGGACCCGGACCTGAAGTGGTTCCAGGGCCGGCCGGCGAACGGACTGGGCAGCAACAGCGTGAACACGCAGTACAAGCTGATCCTGTCCGGCGCCACCAACCTGTCCGCGGACAGCAAGGTGCTGATCAAGCAGGTGCAGGACGCCAAGTCCGCGGTGGTCAAGGACAATTCGGTGCCCGGCCACCCGGTCAGCGCCGCGGACGTCCCCGCCGACGCGGTGACCTCCTCCGGCTCCGGCCTGGACCCGGAGATCTCCCCGGCCTACGCCGAGCTCCAGGTCCACCGGGTCGCCGCGCGCAACGGCCTGCCGGTCGCCGCGGTGGAGAAGCTGGTCGAGAACCACACGTCCGGCCGCGCCCTCGGCTTCATCGGGGAACCCCGCGTGAACGTCCTGGAGCTGAACATCGCGCTCAAGGACCTCGCGGCGAAGCACTGATGGCATTGCGCGACGCGCGCGGGAGCCGGTGGCGGGAGACATCCCGGACCCGCCGGCTCCCACCGCCATGACGCCGGGCACCCCTCGCCCGGCGCACCAGGCCCGTACGACACGAAAGGGCGCACACCCATGACCCGGGTGCTCGTGGTGGAGGACGACCCGCAGCTCGTACGGGCCCTCGTCATCAACCTGCAGGCACGCCACTACGGCGTGGACCCGGCCCCCGACGGGGCCACCGCGCTGCGGCTCGCGGCCGCCCGCCGGCCCGACGTGGTCCTGCTCGACCTCGGCCTGCCCGACATGGACGGCGTGGACGTCATCAAGGCGCTGCGCGGCTGGACCCGGGTGCCGATCATGGTGCTCTCCGCCCGGCAGGCGTCCGACGAGAAGGTCGCCGCCCTCGACGCGGGCGCCGACGACTACGTCACCAAACCCTTCAGCATGGACGAACTCCTGGCCCGGCTGCGGGCCGCCGTCCGGCGCACCGAGGACACCCCGCTGGACCCGCAGCCGATCCTGGTCGAGACGGCGGACTTCACCCTCGACCTGCTCGCCAAGAAGGTCGTACGGGACGGGCGCGACGTCCGGCTCACACCGACCGAGTGGCACCTGCTGGAGATCCTGGTGACCAACCCCGGGCGGCTGATCACCCAGAAGCAGCTGCTCCAGGAGGTCTGGGGTGTCTCGCAGCGCAACAAGACCAACTACCTGCGCGTCTACATGGCACAGCTGCGCCGGAAGCTGGAGACGGACCCCTCCCACCCCCGCTATCTGATCACCGAGCCCGGCATGGGCTACCGCTTCGAGGGATGACATGGCACGTGGCAGGTTCCGGATCTACCTCGGCGCGGCACCGGGCGTCGGCAAGACCTACGCGATGCTGGCCGAGGCGCACCGCCGGGTGGAGCGGGGCACCGACTGCGTGGTCGCCTTCGTGGAACACCACCACCGGCCGCGCACCGAGGTGATGCTGCACGGCCTGGAGCAGATCCCGCGCAGGGAACTCGATTACCGGGACGCGGTCTTCGGCGAGATGGACGTCGACGCGATCCTCGCGCGCCGCCCCCGGGTCGCCCTGGTGGACGAGCTGGCCCACACCAACATCCCCGGCTCGCGCAACGCCAAGCGCTGGCAGGACGTGGAGGAGCTGCTGGCCGCCGGGATCGACGTGGTCTCGACCGTCAACATCCAGCACCTGGAGTCCCTCGGGGACGTGGTGGAGTCGATCACGGGGGTGCGCCAGCGCGAGACCGTGCCGGACGAGGTGGTCCGCAGGGCGGACCAGATCGAGCTGGTCGACATGTCCCCGCAGGCCCTGCGCCGCCGCATGGCGCACGGCAACATCTACCAGCCCGACAAGGTCGACGCGGCCCTGTCCAACTACTTCCGCCCGGGCAACCTCACCGCCCTGCGCGAACTGGCGCTGCTGTGGGTCGCCGACCGCGTCGACGAGTACCTCAACGAATACCGCCGCGAGCACCGGGTCTCCAAGATCTGGGGCTCCCGGGAGCGGATCGTGGTCGGGCTCACCGGCGGACCCGAGGGCCGCACCCTCATCCGCCGCGCCGCCCGCCTGGCGGAGAAGGGCGCGGGCGGCGAGGTGCTCGCCGTCTACATAGCCCGCAGCGACGGGCTGACCGCGGCCTCCCCGAAGGAACTGGCCGTCCAGCGCACCCTCGTGGAGGACCTCGGCGGCACCTTCCACCATGTGGTCGGCGACGACATACCGGCCGCCCTGCTCGACTTCGCGCGCGGCGTCAACGCCACCCAGATCGTCCTCGGCGTCTCCCGCCGCCGGAGCTGGCAGTCCGTCTTCGGGCCGGGCGTGGGGGCCACCGTGGCCCGCGAGTCCGGCCCGGACCTCGACGTCCACCTCATCACCCACGACGAGGCCGGCAAGGGCCGCGGGCTCCCGGTGCCGCGCGGGGCGCGCCTCGGACGGCACCGGGTGATCCGGGGCTGGCTCGTCGGAGTGCTCGGCCCCCTGCTGCTGACCTGGCTGCTGGTCGCCGCCACCCCGGCCGTGGGCCTGGCCAACGACATGCTGCTGTACCTGACCCTGACGGTGGCGGCCGCCCTGCTGGGCGGGCTCTTCCCCGCGCTGGCCTCCGCGGTCGTGGGCTCGCTCCTCCTCAACTGGTACTTCACCCCGCCCGTCCACACCCTGACCATCGCCGACCCGAAGAACATCGTCGCCATCGCGATCTTCGTCGGGGTCGCCGTGTCCGTGGCCTCGGTGGTGGACCTCGCGGCCCGCCGCACCCACCAGGCGGCCCGGCTGCGCGCCGAGTCGGAGATCCTGTCCTTCCTGGCCGGGAACGTGATCCGCGGCGAGACAGGCCTGGAGGAGCTGCTGGAGCGGGTCCGCGAGACCTTCGGCATGGAGTCGGTGGCGCTGCTGGAGCGGACCGGCGAGACGGATCCCTGGACGTGCGCGGGCAGCGTGGGACCCCGGCCCGCCGAGGTGCCCGAGGACGCGGACGTCGACGTACCGGCCGGCGGTCACATGGCCCTGTCCCTGCGCGGCCGGGTGCTGCCCGCCGCCGACCGCCGCGTGCTGGCGGCGTTCGCCGCGCAGGCCGCCGTCGTGCTGGACCGCCGGCGGCTGCAGCACGAGGCCGACCGGGCGAAGGAACTGGCCGAGGGCAACCGCACGAGGACCGCGCTGCTGGCCGCCGTCAGCCACGACCTGCGCACCCCGCTCGCGGGCGTCAAGGCGGCGGTCACCTCGCTGCGCTCCGACGACGTCCAGTGGTCCGAACAGGACCGGGCCGACCTGCTGGAGGCCATCGAGGAGGGCGCCGACCGCCTCGACAACCTGGTGGGCAACCTCCTCGACATGTCCCGCCTGCAGACCGGCACGGTGACCCCGATCATCCGCGAGAGCGACCTGGACGAGGTCGTGCCCATGGCGCTCGGCGGGGTGCCCGACGACAGCGTCGAGCTGGACATCCCGGAGACGCTGCCCATGGTGGACGTCGACCGGGGGCTGCTGGAGCGGGCCGTCGCCAACGTCGTGGAGAACGCCGTGAAGCACAGCCCGGACGGGGAGCGGGTGCTGGTGTCCGCGAGTGCCCTCGGCGACCGGGTCGTGGACCGGGGCCCCGGCGTCCCGGACGAGGCCAAGAGCCGCATCTTCGAACCCTTCCAGCGGTACGGCGACTCGCCCCGCGGTGTCGGCGTCGGCCTCGGCCTCGCGGTCGCCCGCGGCTTCGCGGAGGCCGTCGGCGGCACGCTGCACGCCGAGGACACGCCCGGAGGCGGCCTCACCATGGTGCTCACCGTGCCGACGGCCCCGCGACGCGGACACCCGGACCAGCCGGAACTGCCCGCATCAGCCACGTCCTGACGCCACCGCCGGGCTCCGGCGCCTCGAACCCCGCCCTGAAGGAAACGGATTGACGAATCGTCATGAGCGGGGCGGGGTCGGATCCTCCGCATAGCCGGTCCTGACGGCACCGCCGGACTTCGGCGTCCGGAGACGGCCCGAGCGGTGCTCGTGAAGAGACGAATCGACAAAGCGTCAGGAACAGGGCCCGGCCGGACCGCCCGTATCGGCCACGTCGTGACGGGGTGTCGGAGGTGCGGCGCTCGCGATCGGGACCGCCGGAACCGCTCCGTGCCGGCCGCGTCCTGACGGTGGCTCAGGCGTCCGGCGGTACCGTCTCGAACTCCCGCCGCAGGTCACCCGTGTCCAGCCGGAGCCGCAGGGTGTTGCGGCGGTGTGCCGCCGCCAGCGCGGCCTGCAGGGGGGACGGCGGCACCGCGAGGACGGCGCAGCCCGCGTGGGCGAGGCAGTAGCGGCCGACCGACGGCCACAGGGCCCGGTGCAGCCGGCCGCGCCCGCCCGCACCGATGACGAGGACGTCGCCGTCCCGGTCGGCGATCCGCACCAGCGCCGGTCCGGCGGCGCCCCGGACGACGAGCGCCTGCCCGGGCAGCCCGGCGCCCGCGCCCCCGAAGACCTCGCCGAGCGCCCCGAGGAGCTTCTCCCGGGCCAGCCGTTCCCACTCCTGCGCCAGGGCGGCCGCCGCCGGGAACCTGCGGGCGGTGAGATCCCCCTCCGGCGGTTCCCAGGCCAGCACCGGCCAGAGCTCGGCTCCCCGCCGGCGGGCCTCCCCGGCGGCGCGGCCCAGGGCGGTGAGACTCCCCGGGGAGCCGCTCACCCCCACCACGACACGGGCGGCTGAGGGGGGCTGTGAATCGGACATCGCTTTCACCTTCTGCGTACGCCGACGGCAGCGTGTCCGGTCGGCGATCCTCTGCGGAACCGCATCCATCACACCTCCGCGCCAGGCGTCCGAACAGGGCGTACGCCAGTTCTTGGCGCCCTTCTGACGGCGCCTCCCGTGCTCTCCCGCCAGGGTCGTCAGCATCCCGTCAAGGTCGTCCGGATCCACGTCAGCGTCCCGTCAGGGGCTGTCCGGAAGCCGGGGCGCCCGGGCATAACGTCGGGAGCGAGCCCCGGTCCGCCTCCCCGCGTCCGGGGTCTCCCCGACCCACTCGCTCCCTGCCTTCCGGGAGGCACCCCATGGCAGAACTCCTCTACGGCGACGACCCCGAGCCCGCCGATCGGTTCCCGGCCGGACCCCTGTACGTCCCGGTCCGGCCGGGCCCCCGCGGGTGTGCGGCCCGCCTGTTCCGCACACCGCTCGGCGGGCGCACCGCCGTCGGCTTCACCTCCGAGCGCCGGCTGACCGCCGTCCTCGGCCCCGGCCAGCCGTGGATCCGGCTCGCCGAGCCCGCGCTGCGCGCGCTGACCACGCCGCTCGGCGTCGCCACCGTCACGGTCGACCCGCAGTTCACCGCGCCGGCACCCACGCCGATCACGCCGGTCAGGGCCGCCGTCCCCGCGCTGCGGATCGCCTGAGAGGGGCAGCCACGATGACCACGGTTCACGAACCCACCACCACCCTCGCCGCCGAACTCGCGGTGTGGCCCGCCTCGACCACCGAGCCCCGGCCCGGCGGCCTCGCGGTGGGCGGCGTACCGCTCGCCGAGGTCGCCGACCGCTTCGGCACCCCCGTCTACGTCCTGGACGAGGCCGAGGTCCGCGACCGCTGCCGCACCTACCGGAACGCCTTCCCCGACGCCGAAGTCCTGTACGCGGCCAAGGCGTTCCTGTGCCGGGCCATGGCCCACTGGATGGACGAGGAGGGCCTCGGCCTCGACGTCTGCTCCGCGGGCGAACTCGAACTCGCCGTCACCACCGGCTTCCCGGCGGAGCGGATCGTGCTGCACGGCAACGCCAAGTCCCCCCGTGACCTGGAGACCGCCCTGCGCCTCGGTGTCGGACGCATCGTCATCGACAGTCCGTCGGAGATCGCCCGGCTCGCCGCCGCCGTCGGGCCCGAGGGCCACCAGAAGGTCATGGTCCGCGTCGTCCCCGGAATCTCGGCGGGCGGCCACGAGAAGGTCCGCACGGGGACCGACGACCAGAAGTTCGGCCTGTCCATCGCCGACGGCTACGCCCAGCACGCCATCGCCCGCATACTCGACCAGCCACAGCTCGAACTCACCGGCCTGCACTGCCACCTGGGCTCCCAGATCACCAGCGTCAAGCCGTACCTGGTCGCCGTGCGCCGCGTGGTCGGCCTGATGGCCCGGCTGTACGAGCAGCACGGCCTGGTGCTGCCCGAGCTCGACCTCGGCGGCGGCCACGGCATCGCCTACCGCCCGGGCGAGGAGGCCCTGGACCTGACCGCGCTGGCGCGCAAGGTCCGCGCGGAACTCGCCGACGCCTGCGGCACGGCGGGGATCCCCGTGCCGCGCCTGGTGATCGAGCCCGGGCGGGCCATCGTCGGCCCCGCGGGAGTCGCCCTGTACCACGTCCTCGCCGTCAAGCACACGGGCGACCACGTCTTCGTGGCCGTGGACGGCGGCATGAGCGACAACCCCCGCCCGGCCCTGTACGGCGTCCGCTACGCACCGCGGCTCATCGGCCGGCAGAGCACGGCGGAGCGCACCCGTGTGACCGTGGTCGGCCGCCACTGCGAGGCCGGCGACGTCCTCGCCGCCGACGTGGACCTCCCCGCCGACGTCCGCCCCGGCGACCTGCTCGCCGTACCCGTGGCCGGTGCCTACCACCTGTCCATGGCCTCCGGCTACAACCTCGTCGGCCGCCCGCCCGTGGCCGCCGTCCGCGACGGTCACGCCCGCCTGCTCGTCCGCCGGGAGTCCCTGGAGGACATCCGCCGCCGCGACGTGGGCCTGTAACCCGCGGCGGTGCCCACACCACCTCCGGGCGAGCCTCGGCCCGGCCCTCGCCCGGAGGTGCCACTCCGGACCCGCGGCGTCGACTCCGCCGTCCTCACCACCGGCGCCGCGCCAGACCCCCGGGCGGGCCGGCCGTTCCTCCCTCGCCGGCCGGCCCGCCCGGGCCGACCCCGCACCGGCCCGGCTTCCGCCCGCCCCGGAGTTGCGGAGATCCCCCCGGCGTCCTTCATATGAAGAGGGGGGCGCGGCGCTTCGCGCCCCACCGGCGGGAGGTGCGCATGTCCGTGCGGAACCCTGGGCGGACGCCGGCCGCCCCGCGCCCGGTGACGTGGCTGCGCGACCGCGATCCCGATCTGGCCGCGACGCGGCGGGCCGGGCGGACCGCGATCGTGATGCCGGCCCTGTTCGCGCTGTGCGGCCAGGTGCTCCACTCGCCGACGATGGCGAGCTTCGCCGCGTTCGGGTCCTTCTCGATGCTGCTGCTGGTCGACTTCAGCGGCCCCATGGTGGAACGGCTGAGGGCGCAGACCGGGCTCGCGGCGACCTGGGCGGTGCTGATCTGCCTGGGCACCCTGGTGGCACACCTGACATGGCTCGCCGTCGTCACGACGCTGCTGGTCGGCTTCGTGGTGCTCTTCTCCGGCGTCGTCAGCTCGCTCCTGGCGGGCAGCGCCACCGCGCTCCTGCTGGGGTTCGTCCTGCCGGTCGCCACACCGGTGCCGCTGTCCCAGCTGCCCGACCGCCTCGCGGGGGCGGGCCTGGCGGCAGCGGTGGCGGTGCCCGCCGTGTGCCTCCTGTGGCCGCGGCCCGTCGCCGATCCGCTCAGCGCGCCCGCCGCCCGGGTCTGCCGCGCCGCCGCCGCACACCTGCGCACCGACGCCTCCGGACTGGCCGGCCTCGGCCCGGTGGCCGATCCCGCGCGGCGCCGGGCGGCGGCCGACCGTACCGCCGGCGCCGCCGCGGCACTGCGGCAGGCCTTCGACACCACCCCGTACCGCCCCACCGGCCTGTCCATGACGTCCCGCGCCCTGGTCCGGCTGGTCGACGAGCTGACCTGGCTGACCACCATCCTGGCGGACCGCCCCGCCTACACCGACGACCCACCGGCCTGCGACCCGGCCGCGCGCACTGTGCGGCTCGTCGCCGCCGACGTCCTCGACCACTGCGCCGCCCTGCTGACCCGCATGCGCGGGGACACCGGCCCGCTGCGGGCCTCCATGGCGGAGCTGCGCCGGACCATGGACGGGATGGAGCGGAGCTCCACGGTCCGCCTGCCCGCCGACCACCCGGTCGGCGGCAGCGCGGCCGAGATCTACGGCTTCATCGCCACCCTCGACCTCTCCTTCCGCGCCCAGGAGCTGGGGTTCGCCGTCCTGCAGATCGCCGGCAACGTCGAACTGGCCGCCACCGCCTGGCAGCGCCCCTGGCTCGACCGGCTCCTCGGCCGCGAACCGGGCGCGCTGACCGAACCGCTGGCCCTGGCCCGCGAACGGGCCACCGCGCACCTCGGACCACGCTCGGTGTGGCTGCACAACAGCCTGCGCGGCGCCGCCGGACTGGGCATCGCGGTGCTCCTCGCCGACCTGACCGGGGTGCAGCGCGGGTTCTGGGTGCTGCTCGGCACCCTGTCCGTGCTGCGCTCCAACGCGCTGAGCACCGGCCAGAACGCCCTGCGCGCGCTGCTCGGCACCGTGGCCGGCTCCTTCATCGGCGCCGGGCTGCTCCAGCTGATCGGGCACCACGGCACCGCCCTGTGGTTCCTGCTGCCCCTCGCCGTCCTGGTGGCCGGTGTCGCCCCCGCCGCCATCTCCTTCACCGCGGGGCAGGCAGCCTTCACCGTCACCCTCGTCGTGCTGTTCAACATCGGCCACGCCCCCGACTGGCACGTCGCCCTGCTCCGGGTGCAGGACATCGCCCTGGGCTGCGCGGTCAGCATCGTCGTCGCGCTGTTCTTCTGGCCCCGGGGCGCCGAGGCCGCCGTCAACAGGGCGCTCGCCGAGGCGTACACCGACAGCGCCCGCTACCTCGTCGACGCCGTCCACTACGGCCTCGGATCCGCCGACCCGGCGGATCCCGCCGCGGCCGTCGGCGAACCCGTGCGGCAGAACCGCGAGGCGGCGGCCTCCGCACGCCGCCTCGACGACGCCTTCCGGACCTACCTGGCCGAACGCGGCGCGAAGCCCCTGCCGCTCGCCGACATGACGGCGCTGGTCACGGGCGTGGCCGCCGTGCGCCTGGCCGCCGACGCCGTCGTCTCCCTGTGGCAGGGCACCGGCGCGAAGGACGGCGGCCAGACCGACGCGCACCGCGCCATCGCGGGCGCCGCGTCCCACGTCATGGAGTGGTACTGCGGCTTCGCGGCGAGCCTCGGCCGCAGGGCGCCCGTCCCCGACCCCCTCCCGCTCCGTCCCAGGGGCGCGTCGCAGCTCGTGGAATCCGTCCGCGCCGACCTCGTCGACGGCCGGGGCCGGGCGACGGCCACCGCGGTCCGCGTCATCTGGACCGGCGACCACGTCGACGTCGCCCGCCGCCTGCAGCCGGGCCTCGCCGCGGCGGCACAGGGGAGCGCGGTCCACTGACCCGGGGCGCCCTGCTCACGCGCCCCAGAGCGTCACGTACACCGGTGGCCGGAACCGGGAGGGCGGCACGCCCGCGCCGGGCGCCCGCATGATGCGGGTCGCCGCGGGCGTGTGCAGGAAGTGCAGGAACGCGTCGGTGGCAGGGGAGCGCAGCCCGGGCGGCAGGACGACGGCGTGCCAGGTGGCGTCGGACGGCGTCGCCGGGGTCTCCAGGATCCGCAGCTCCTCCCGCCGTACGCGGGGCGACACCAGGTGGGCCGGTGCCGGTGCCACCCCCGCGCCCTCGGCGGCGGCCGCCCAGGTCGCGGCCTGGTTGGGGAACACCCACACATGCCCCTCGGGCACCCCGAGCCGGCGCAGCAGCCGCCCGGAGTCCGCTTCCGGATCGGTCCCGGAGGAATCGACCAGCCACGACCACTGCGAGGGCGGACCCGGCGGCCGCGGCGACCGGGCGCCGGTCACCACGACCAGCTCGGCGCGGAAGAGGGGCTCGCTGACCAGTTCGCCCCTGCGGGCGGCGCCCGCGCACGGCCCGAGCCCGACGTCCGCGAGACGGTTCTCGACCAGCACGCGTCTCGCGCTGCCGGAGGCCACCCCGAACGAGGTCTCGGTCCGGCGCCCCGAACGGCAGGCGAAGGCCTCCACCAGGGACGGGAGCACGAACTCGGCCAGGGTGCTCGTCGCGACGACCCGCAGCTCGTCGGGCGCACCCCGCGCCGCCCGCACCGCCGCCTCGGCGTCCGCGTTCAGCGCGACCATCCGGGAGGCGACCGGCAGCAGCCGCGCCCCGGCGGGCGTCAGCCGCATCCCCCCGCCGGCGCGCCGGATGAGCGGGTCGCCGTAGTGGGTGCGCAGCGCGGTCAGTGCCTGCGACACCGCGGGCTCGCTCACGTCCAGCGTCCGCGCCGCCGCGCCCACCGAACCGAGGCGAGCGACGAGCACGAAGGTGCTGAGCTGCGTGACGGTCACGGGAAGATTTTCCCGCATTCGGGTGGATAAGTGAATGCTTATCCACCCATTGCACGGCCGGTGCGGGGAGGCGCAGCATCGCCTCAGCGACGGGCACGCGCGATCCAGGAGGGCCCGATGCAGGTTCCGGCTGCGTTCCAGTACGAGAGGGCCACCAGCGTCGAGCAGGCGATCGAACTGCTCACCCGGTACGGCCCCGAGGCGCGGGTGGTGGCGGGCGGGCACAGCCTGCTGCCCATGATGAAGCTGCGGCTGGCCCAGCCCGAGGCGCTGATCGACATCAACGGCCTCGGCGAGCTGGCGCTGATCCGGGTGGACGGGCACGACCTCGCCGTCGGAGCCATGGTCCGCCACGCCGAGCTGCTCGCCTCGCCGGTCGTCGGCGAGCACTTCCCCATCCTGCGGGACGCGGAACGGGTCATCGCCGACCCGCTCGTCCGCAACCGCGGCACGGTGGGCGGCTCGCTGTGCCAGGCCGACCCGTCGGAGGACCTGTCCGCCGCCTTCTCGGCGCTGCGGGCGACCCTCATCGCCCAGGGCCCGGGCGGCAGACGCGCCATCGGGATCAGGGAATTCTTCCTCGGCCCCTACGAGACCGCGCTGGACGAGGCCGAGCTCCTGGTGGAGATCCGCGTGCCCATCCGCTCGCACGCCAGCGCCTACCGCAAGGTCGAACGCCGGGTCGGCGACTGGGCGGTCGTCGCCGCGGGAGCGGTGCTGGAGATCTCCGACGGCCTCGTCGCGGAGGCCGGGATCGGGCTGACCGCGGTCGGCGCCCCACGGTTCGTGTCCGAGCGGGCCGAGGACTACCTGCGCGGCCGGCGGCCGGACGAGGAGAGCTTCGCCGAGGCGGGCCGGATCGCCGCCGAGGACTGCAGGCCGGCGGCCGACCAGCGCGGCCCGGTCGACTACAAACGGCATCTGGCCGGGGAACTGACCACACGGGCGCTGCGCGCCGCCGCCGCCCGCGCCCAGGGGCAGGAGGCGTGACATGCGGATCACCGTGACCGTGAACGGCGAGCAGCACACCAGCGACGTGGAGCCCAGGCTGCTCCTCGTGCACTTCCTGCGCGACGGACTCGGGCTCACCGGCACCCACTGGGGCTGCGACACCTCCAACTGCGGGGTGTGCACGGTCTGGCTGGACGGGACACCGGTCAAGTCCTGCACCGTGCTCGCGGTGATGGCCGACGGCCACGAGGTGCGGACCGTCGAGGGCCTCGCGCACGGCGCCGAACTCGATCCCGTGCAGCAGGGGTTCGTCGCCTGCCACGGGCTGCAGTGCGGCTTCTGCACGCCGGGGATGATGATGACCGCCCGCTGGCTGCTCGACCACGATCCGGACCCGTCCGAGGAGGACATCCGCGAGGCCGTCTCCGGACAGATGTGCCGCTGCACGGGCTACGAGAACATCGTGCGCTCAATCCGCTGGGCCGCCGAGCACGGCGGCGGGGAGCGGGCGGCCGACACGGCCACCGAGCCGGCGCCCGGCCGCGAGGAGGTGCGGGCATGACGACCACCGAGGAACGGCCGGTCGGATTCGGCCGGATGCCCCGCAAGGAGGACGCGCGGTTCGTCCGCGGCCACGGCACCTACGTCGACGACGTGACCCTGCCCGGGATGCTGTACGGCGCGGTCCTGCGCAGCCCGCTGGCGCACGCCCGGATCGTGTCCGTCGACACCACCGCCGCCGAGGCGCACCCGAAGGTCAGGGCCGTGATCACCGGCGAGACCCTGGCCGGACTCGGGCTCGCCTGGATGCCCACCCTCTCGTACGACACGCAGGCCGTGCTCGCCACCGACAAGGTGCGTTTCCAGGGCCAGGAGGTCGCCTTCGTCGTCGCCGAGGACCGCTACGCGGCCCGGGACGCCCTCGAACTGATCGACGTCGAGTACGAACCGCTCCCCGTGGTCGTCGACGCCCGCCGGGCGCTCGATCCGGACGCGCCGCTGATCCGCGACGACAAGGACGAGCAGAGCGACAACCACATCTTCGACTGGTCCGCGGGTGACGAGCAGCGCACCGACGAGGTCTTCGCGGCCGCCGACGTCGTGGTGGAGCAGGACATGCTCTACCCACGGGTGCACCCGGCGCCGCTGGAGACCTGCGGCACCGTGGCCGACATGGACGCCATCACCGGAAAGCTGACGGTGTGGTCCACCACCCAGGCCCCGCACGCCCACCGCACGATCTACGCGATGGTGGCCGGCATCCCGGAGCACAAGATCCGGATCATCTCCCCGGACATCGGGGGCGGTTTCGGCAACAAGGTCGGCATCTACCCCGGCTACGTGTGCGCCGTCGTCGGCTCGATCGTCACCGGCAAACCGGTGAAGTGGATGGAGGACCGCTCGGAGAACCTGATGAGCACCTCCTTCGCCCGCGACTACCACATGCACGGCGAGATCGCGGCGACGAGGGACGGGAAGATCCTGGGCCTGCGCGTCCAAGTGATCGCCGACCACGGCGCGTTCAACGCCACCGCACAGCCGACGCAGTTCCCGGCCGGCTTCTTCGGCGTCTTCACCGGCTCGTACGACCTGGCCGCCGCGCACTGCGCCGTGACCGGCGTCTACACCAACAAGGCGCCCGGCGGCGTCGCCTACGCCTGCTCGTTCCGCGTCACCGAGGCCGTGTACCTGGTGGAGCGGATGGTCAATGTGCTCGCGGACCGGCTCGGCACCGACCCGGCCGAGCTGCGGATGCGCAACCTGCTGCGCCCCGAGCAGTTCCCGTACGACACCCGGACGGGCTGGGAGTACGACTCCGGCGACTACCCGCGCGCCCTGCGCCTCGCCATGGACATCGCGCACTATGACGACCTGCGCCGGGAGCAGGCCGAGAAGCGCGAGCGGGGCGAGCTGATGGGCGTCGGGATCAGCTTCTTCACCGAGGCCGTCGGCGCGGGCCCCCGCAAGCACATGGACATCCTCGGACTGGGCATGGCCGACGGCGCCGAACTGCGGGTCCACCCGACCGGCAAGGCCGTCCTGCGGATCTCCGTGCAGACCCAGGGGCAGGGCCACGAGACGACGTTCGCGCAGATCGTCTCCGAGGAACTGGGCATCCCTGTCGAGGACGTCGAGGTGGTGCACGGCGACACCGACCAGACCCCGTTCGGGCTCGGCACCTACGGTTCCCGCTCGACGCCGGTGTCCGGAGCCGCCGCCGCGATGGTCGCCCGCAAGGTGCGCGAACGCGCGAGGATCGTCGCCTCCGCGATGCTCGAAGTGAGCCCGGACGACCTGGAATGGGAGAAGGGCCGCTGGTACGTCACCGGCGATCCCGACCAGGGACGGACCATGGCCGAGATCGCGCTCGCCGCGCACTCCAGCCTGGAGCTGCCGGAGGGCGTCGAGGGCCACCTGGACGCGACCTGCGTCTACAACCCGCCGAACCTGACCTTCCCGTTCGGCGCGTACATCTGCGTCGCCGACGTGGACGCGGCCACCGGCCAGGTGAAGGTCCGCCGGTTCGTCGCCGTGGACGACTGCGGCAACCGGATCAATCCCATGATCGTCGAGGGGCAGGTGCACGGCGGACTCGCCGACGGCCTCGGCATGGCGCTCATGCAGGTGATCGCCTTCGACGAGGAGGGCAACTGCCTCGGCGGGTCGTTCATGGACTACCTCCTGCCCACCTCGGTCGAGTGCCCCTCCTGGGAACTGGGCGAGACCGTCACGCCCTCCCCGCACCACCCCCTCGGCGCCAAGGGCGTCGGTGAGTCCGCCACGGTCGGCTCGCCCGCCGCGGTGGTCAACGCCGTCGTCGACGCGCTGAAGCCGCTCGGCGTCCACCACGTCGACATGCCGCTGACGCCCGCGGCGGTGTGGCGGGCCGCCCAGGGCCGGCCGCTGCGCACGGACCTGGCGATCACCTGAGGCGCCCGCGATGACGAACACCGAACTGCTGACCCGGGCGGACGTGCTCCGGCACGGCCGAACCCCGTTCGTCCTGGCCACCGTCGTCCACGCGGAGCGGCCGACGAGCGCCAAGCCCGGGGACAGCGCGCTGGTGCTGCCCGACGGCACCGTCGAGGGCTTCGTGGGCGGCACCTGCGCCGAGACGACGGTGCAACTGCAGGGCCTGCGGGTGCTGCAGACCGGCGAGTCGCTGCTGCTGAGGATCACGCCCGGCGCCCGGAGCGTGCCCGACGGCGCGCAGGTGCCGGGCGAGGGCCTGGTCACGGTCGCCAACCCCTGTCTGTCGGGCGGGACGCTCGACATCTTCCTGGAGGCCAACCTGCCCCCGGCGCTCGCGTACGTGTACGGCCACGCGCCCGTCGCCCGCGCCCTGCTCGACGTCGGCCGCGCGCTCGGGCTCGACGCCCGGCCGGCCGCGCCTGGGGAGCCGCTGCCACCCGATCTGGACATCGTCGTCGTCGCCACCCACGGCCGCGACGAGGAGACCGTGCTGACCGGGGCGGCGCGCGCCGGGGTGCCGTACATCGGGCTGGTGGCCAGCCCGAAGCGCGGCGCCGCGGTGCTCGGCGGGCTCGGCCTCACCGAGGAGCAACGCGCGCGCGTCCACACCCCGGCAGGACTCGACATCGGCGCGCGGACGCCGGGGGAGATCGCGCTGTCGGTGTACGCCGAGATCACCGCACTGCGGCCGAGAGCGGACCGGACCATGCGCCCCGAGGCCGGGCCGGCCGCGCCACGGGCCGCGGCCGAAGGCGTGGACCCCGTGTGCGGCATGACCGTGGCGATCACGCCGGCCACCCTCACCCTGGACCGGGCCGGCACCACGGTGTACTTCTGCGGGCCGGGGTGCCAGCACGCCTTCGCCGACGACCCCTCCCGCTACGCGCATGACTGACCCCGACCCCCTCGTACCCGACGTCCCGGCCCTGCGCTCGCGTCTCGACACGGCCGGCTACCTGGCCGACGACGCCCTGGCCACGGCGCTGCTGCTGGCCGTGCGCATGCGGCAGCCGATCCTGCTGGAGGGCGAGCCCGGGGTCGGCAAGACCGAGGCGGCCCGCGCGCTCGCCGCCGTGCTGGACACCCCGCTGATCCGGCTCCAGTGCTACGAGGGGCTGTCCTCCGCCGAGGCGCTCTACGAGTGGAACTACCCACGGCAGCTCCTGGCCATCCGGCTGGCCGAGTCCCGTGGCGAACCCCTGCGGGACGCCGACCTGTTCACCGATGACTATCTGCTGCCCCGGCCGCTGTTCGCCGCGATCTGCCACCCGGGACCGCGTCCCGCGGTGCTGCTCATCGACGAAGTGGACCGCGCCGACGACGAGTTCGAGGCGTTCCTGCTGGAACTGCTCGCCGACGCCGCGGTCACCGTCCCCGAACTCGGCACCCGCAGGGCCGTGGTGGCGCCGGTGGCCGTACTGACCTCCAACCGCACCCGGGACCTGCACGACGCGCTCAAACGCCGCTGCCTCTACCACTGGATCGGCTACCCGGACACCGCACGGGTCGCCGCGATCATCCGCAGACGGGTGCCGGAGTCGGCCGAGTGGCTGGCCGTACGCGTGGCGCGCGGGGTGGGACGCCTGCGCGCCCGGCAGGACCTCACCAAGCCGCCCGGCATCGCCGAGGCGATCGACTGGGCGGCCGCGCTGCACACCCTGGGGCTCCCCGCCCTCGACACCGACGCCGCCGACCGCACCCTGGGCGCGGTCCTCAAGTACGCCGAGGACATGGACGCCGTACGCCGCACCGGCCTGGACGAACTGGTCGACGCGGAGGCGGGTCCGGATGGCTGATCTGCCGGAGTTGGCCGGGTCGTTCGCCGCTGCTCTGCGCGACGCGGGGGTCCCGGTGGGGCCCGAGCGGACGCGGAGCTTCGTCCGGGCGGTCACCCTGCTCGCGCCGGTGACGACGCGCGAGCTGCGGCACTGCGCGCTCGCCACCCTGGTCTCCGGCCGCGAGCAGATCGAGCCGTTCGACGCCGTCTTCCGTGAGGTGTTCGGCTGGCCGTCCGACCACGGAGCACGGCGCGGGCAGCCCGGCGACCCGAGCCGGTCGCCGCCGACCGCCGTGCGCGGCCGTGTCCCCGGCACCCGGAGCGACACCGCGGACGGGCGCGGCAGGGACGCGGGCGCGGAGCCGCGGGAAGCGCCCGTACCCTTCGTCGCCAGTCCGCTCGACCGGCTCGCCGGCCGCGACTTCGCGCAGCTCTCCGCCGAGGAACTGGCGCGGCTCACCGAGGTGATGCGCACCCTCGTGCTGCGCACCCCCACCCGGCCGTCCCGCCGCCGCCGCGCGGCGCGCCACGGCGCCCGGACCGACGTGCGCCGCACCCTCTCCGCCGCCCGCCGCACCGGCGGACACCCGCTGCGGCTGCACCGCTTCGAGAACCGCACCCGCCCCCGCGACCTCGTCGTGCTCTGCGACATCTCCGGGTCGATGGAGCCGTACGCCCGCGCGATGCTGCAA
Source organism: Streptomyces sp. NPDC037126 (assembly GCF_055605965.1). Taxonomy (NCBI): domain Bacteria; kingdom Bacillati; phylum Actinomycetota; class Actinomycetes; order Kitasatosporales; family Streptomycetaceae; genus Streptomyces; species Streptomyces sp. NPDC037126. The sequence goes on along the minus strand of NZ_JBVJTD010000002.1, from coordinate 415,120 downwards.
CTGCTCTACTGCGCCGCCCGCGCCACCCGCGCCGAGGTCTTCACCTTCGCCACCCGGCTCACCCGCCTCACGCCCGTCCTCCGGCGGGCCGGGCCGGACGACGCCCTGGCACGGGCCGGCCGGGCGGCCCCGGACTGGTCGGGCGGCACCCGGATCGCGGACTGCCTGGCGGAGTTCAACGAACGGTTCGGCAGGCGGGGCATGGCGCGCGGCGCCGTCGTCGCCATCGTCTCCGACGGCTGGGACACCGGCCCGCCCGCCGACCTCACCACCCAGATGGCGCGGCTGTCCCGGGTCGCCTATCGCGTCATATGGGTCAACCCCCGTACGGCGAGCCCCCGTTACCGTCCGCTCGTGGCCGGCATGGCCGCGGCGCTGCCGTACTGCGACGCCGTCGTCAGCGCCCACAGCCTCGCGGCCCTCGGCGAGTTCACCGCCGTCCTGTCCGCCCCGCGCAACCGCCGCTGACCGCGCCGCTGCCCCGCCGCGCGGAACCGGGTGGAGGTCAGACGACCGCCGGGTCCTGGTCCTGTTCGACCATGGCGATCTCGGCCTCGTGCTCGCTCTTGCCGCCCAGGGAGAGCGCCGTGGTGACCGCGCAGGCCGGCGCGGCGACCGCGACGATCAGGAAGCCCAGCGAGTAGCCGTGGTCCAGCGCGGTGACCGCGTGCGGGGCGGCCTTGGCGAAGGGCACGGACGGCGGCACCGAGTTGGCCGCCACCGGGCCCGCGCCCTCCGCCTCCGCCCTGACGGCCGACAGCGAGGAGTCGGCGTCGACCGCCTTGAAGAACATCCCGACCACGGTGACCGCCGAGCCCGCGAGTCGGTGCTGCGCACGCCCCGGACGCGCTTCAGACGGAATCGGCCGGTGCGAGGGCCTGTACGTCCTCGTCGACGAGCAGCCGGGCGCCGGTCGCTGCCCGTACCTCCCCGACGGTGACGCTCGGAGCGGTCTCGACCAGCCGCAGCCCCTCGGCGGTGACGTCGATGACGGCCAGGTCGGTGACGATCCGGTCCACCACACGGCGTCCCGTGGCGGGAAGACCCAGCTCCTCCACGATCTTGGGGGTGCCGTCCTTGGCGACGTGCTCCATCACGACCAGCAGCCTGCGGGCGCCGTGGACCAGGTCCATCGCGCCGCCCATGCCCTTGACCATCCTGCCGGGGATCATCCAGCTCGCCAGGTCACCGCGGGCCGACACCTGCATGGCGCCGAGCACGGAGACGTCGATCCGGCCGGCCCGGATCATGCCGAAGGAGAGGGCCGAGTCGAAGTAGGCGGTGCCCGCGACGGTGGTCACCGTCTCCTTCCCGGCGTTGATCAGATCCGGGTGCTCCTCGCCGTCGTACGGGTAGGGGCCGACACCCAGGACGCCGTTCTCCGAGTGCAGCACCACGTGCACCCCGTCCGGCAGATGGCCGGGGATCAGGGTGGGCAGGCCGATGCCCAGGTTGACGTACTGGCCGTCGCGCAGCTCCCGGGCGGCGCGGGCGGCGAGCTGGTCGCGGTCGAGCGGCATGGTCACTTCTCCTCGGAGTCGGTGCCCGTGAAGGCTGCTGCGGCGCCGGTGCGCGCCGGGCGCACGGTGCGGCGCTCGATGCGCTTGTCCAGCGACGCGTCGGCGGCGACCACCCGGTCCACGTACACGCCCGGCAGATGGACGGCGTCCGGCGGCAGTTCACCGGCGTCCACGATGCGTTCGGCCTCCACCACGGTCACGCGTCCCGCCATCGCGCACAGCGGGTTGAAGTTGCGGGCCGCCGCGTGGAAGACGCAGTTGCCGTGCCGGTCGGCGACCGCGGCCCGCACCAGGCCGAAGTCCGCGGTGATGGCTTCCTCCAGCAGATGGCGCCGCCCGCCGAACTCCCTCGTCTCCTTGGGCGGTGAGGCCACCGCGACGCCCCCGTCGGAGGTGTGGCGCCAGGGCAGGCCGCCCTCCTCGACCTGGGTGCCCACCCCCGCCGGGGTGTAGAACGCGGGGATGCCGGTGCCGCCCGCCCGCAGCCGCTCGGCGAGGGTGCCCTGCGGCGTCAGCTCCACCTCCAGCTCGCCGGACAGGTACCGACGGGCGAACTCCTTGTTCTCACCGACGTAGGAAGAGGTCATCCGGGCGATCCGGCCGGTCCGCAGCAGCAGTCCCAGACCCCAGTCGTCCACACCGCAGTTGTTGGACACGATCCGCAGGCCGGACACGCTCGTCCCGGCCAGCGCGGCGATCAGCGTCGACGGGATGCCGCACAGGCCGAACCCGCCCACCGCGAGGGTCGCGCCGTCGGGTACGTCCGCCACCGCCTCCGTGGCCTCGGCCACCACTTTGTCCATGCTCTTCGCTCTTCCTTCCCCACCGGGGTCCGTTCCGTGCTCCTCACCCTTGCCGCGCCGGACGCCTCCGGCCATGTGTGCCGGTGCCATGACCGGGCCCCGAAGTGCGGTGTCCGACAACATGCCGCCCCGCGCACGGCGCTCCTATCGTTCCGGCCATCACGCGCCACACCGTCAGGAGCCGCTCATCATGCGTACCGGTGTCACGAACCCCCTGAGAAGCAGATCAGTCCGCGCGCTCACGCTCGTCGCCATCGGTGCCCTGGTCGCGGGCTGTTCCTCGGCCGGCACCGCCGGCACCGCGTCCGCCGGCGCGGAAGGCAGGACGGCCCCCGTGAAGGTGGGGCTCGTGTACTCGCGCAGCGGACTGCTCGCCGCCTACGGCAAGCAGTACGAGCAGGGCTTCAAGGCGGGCCTGGCCTATGCGACACACGGGACGGACAAGGCCGGCGGCCACCCCGTCCAGGTCACCGAACAGGACGACGCGGGCGATCCGGCGAAGGCCGTCGCCGCGGCCAAGACCCTCGTGGGCCAGGGCTGCAAGATCCTCGCCGGCACCACCGACTCCGGTGTGGCACTGCAGATGGCGCCGCTGGCCGCGCAGAACAAGGTGCTGTACGTCAGCGGCCCCGCCGCCACCGACGCGCTCACCGGCGTCAACACCTACACCTTCCGCTCGGGCCGGCAGTCGTACCAGGACATCCTCGCCGCCGGGACCCTGCTGGGCGACGCCAAGGGCAAGAAGGTCACCGTGCTCGCCCAGAACTCGGCGTTCGGACAGGCCAACGTGGCCGCCGTGAAGGCCGTCCTCGGTGCGAAGGGCGCGAAGGTCGGCTCCGTGCTGGCCCCGCCGAGCGCCACCGACCTCACGCCCTTCGCCCGCCAGACCAGGTCCGGCAAGCCGGACCTGGTGTTCGTCGCCTGGGCGGGCTCCACCGCACCCGCGCTGTGGACCGCGCTCGACCAGCAGGGCGTGCTGGACGCCGGCAAGGCCGTCACCGGACTCGCGGGCACCGCCTCGTACCCGATCTTCGGCCCGGCCGGGTCCAAGGTCGCCTTCCTCGCGCACTACTTCCCGGGCGCCGGTGGCGGCACCCCCGTGGAGAAGGCCATGCTCGACGGCATCACCAAGGCCGGCGGAACCCCCGACCTGTTCAGCCCCGACGGCTTCACCGCCGCCCAGATGATCGTGCACGCGATCGAGTCCGGCAGCGCCACCGACACCGCGGCCATGGTCAGGGCGCTGGAGGGCTGGAGCTTCGACGGGCCCAAGGGCAAGGAGCAGATCCGCGCGTCCGACCACGCCCTGCTGCAGCCGATGTTCACGGCCCGGCTCAAGGGCAGCGGCGGCACCGCCGAGCCCGAGTTGATCGACAGCATCCCGATGACGGCGGTCGCACCCCCGGTCGCCAAGACGGCGGGCTGAGATGTCCTCCTCGAACACGACGTCACCGGGCGCCGCGGGCACTCCGGACGCGGGCGAGGCTCCGGGCGCCATGGGCACTCCGGACGCGGGGGAGGCCCGTACCTCCCCGGCGCCCGTGCTCAGGCTGCGCGGCCTCGGCTGGACGGTCGGCGGCGCGACCATCCTCGACTCCGTCTCCCTCGACGTCCGCGAAGGCGAGTTCCTGGCCTTCATCGGCCCCAACGGCGCCGGCAAGACCTCCCTGTTCAACCTGGTCAGCGGCCTCAGCCCGGCCTCCCGGGGGACGATCGAACTGGACGGCCGCGACATCACCGCGCTGGCCGCCTACGCCCGGGCCCGGCGCGGACTCGGCCGCACCTTCCAGACCTCCAGCCTGTGGCCGGGCATGACGGTCGCCGAGCACGTGGGGCTCGCGGCACAGGCCGCCGACGGCGGCTCGTACCGGGTCTGGCGCCGGGCCGGCACCTACACCCGGCAGGTCGACCGGGTGCTCACCCGCACCCAGCTCACCCACCGCGCCGGCACCTGCGCCGAGGCCCTCTCGCACGGCGAGAAGCGGAAGCTCGAACTCGCGGTCCTGCTCGTCGGCGAGCCCCGGCTGATGCTGCTGGACGAGCCGATGGCGGGCGTGAGCGCCGAGGAGGTGCCCGCGCTGACCGAACTCATCCGCTCGCTGCACAAGGAGGAGGGCCGCACCGTGCTCATGGTCGAGCACCACATGGACGTGCTGCTGGACCTCGCCGACCGGCTGGCCGTGATGCACCACGGCACTCTGCTGGCGCTGGACACCCCGCGGGCCGTGATGGCCGACCCCACCGTGCAGCAGGCCTACCTCGGGGAGGAGCTGTGAGCCCCGCCCCGGAGCCCCTGCTCACCGTGCGCGACCTGCGGGTCGTGATCGGGGGCAGGCACATCCTGCACGGTGTCGACCTGGAGGTGGCCCCCTCCGGCACCACCGCGCTGCTGGGCCGCAACGGAGCCGGCAAGACGACCACCGTACGGGGCATCCTCGGCCTGGTCCCGCGCACCGGCAGCGTCCTGCTGGCCGGGGAGGAGACGGTGCGGCTGGCCACCCACGCCCTGGTACGCCGGGGCATCGGCTACGCCCCCGAGGACCGCGGTGTCTTCGCCAGCCTCACGGTGGCCGAGAACCTGCGTCTCGCGGAACGGCCGGGCGCCGGCGAACCGGCCTACGACCTGGTGTACGAGCTGTTCCCGGAGCTGCGGCGACGGGCCCGGCAGGCCGCCGGCACCCTGTCCGGCGGTCAGCAGCAGATGGTCGCCATCGCCCGGACCCTGCTGTGCGGCAACCGGCTGATCATCGCCGACGAACCCACCAAGGGCCTCGCGCCCAAGGTGGTCACCGAGGTCGCCCGGGTGCTGGAGCGCGCCGCCGAGGCGGTGCCGGTGCTGCTGGTGGAGCAGAACCTCGCCGTGGTGCGCCGCCTCGCCCGCCACTGCGTCGTCCTCGCCGACGGCCGCACCGCACACCGGGGCCCCACCGCCGACCTGCTCACCGACCCCGAGGCCTCCCGCCGCCTACTGGGCGTCGGCCACGGCGGACTTGGCCAGGGCGGCCCCGGCCAGGGCGGACCTGGCCACTGCGGACCCGGCACCGGCGGGACCGGCCTCGGCGACCTCGGCCCGGGCGTGAGCGGCCTCGACGGCACCGGCTGCGACGGCACCGATCCCGGCGGAACCGGCCCCGGCCACGGCGGACTTGGCCAGGGCGGCCCCGGCCAGGGCGGACCTGGCCACTGCGGACCCGGCACCGGCGGGACCGGCCTCGGCGGCCCCGGCCCGGGCGTGAGCGGCCTCGACGGCACCGGCTGCGACGGCACCGATCCCGGCGGAACCGGCCCCGACCACGGCGGACTTGGCCAGGGCGGCCCCGGCCAGGGCGGACCTGGCCACTGCGGACCCGGCACCGGCGGGACCGGCCTCGGCGGCCCCGGCCCGG
>NZ_JBVJTD010000002.1:0-409311 GCF_055605965.1 Streptomyces sp. NPDC037126 | reverse complement strand
GCGTGACCGGCCTCGGCGGAACCGGCCTCGGCGGAACCGGCCCCGGCCACGGCGGCCTTGGCCAGGGCGGCCCCGGCCACGACGGAACCGGCCCCGGCGTGACTGGCCTCAGCGGCACCGGCCTCGACGGCACCGGTCGAGGTGCCACCGGCCACCGTGTCCCCGGTTCCGGCGACGCCGCAAGTCCGTCCGCCGGTCCCCCCGTTCGCCCCGCGGCGCGTCCCGCCGCCCGGATCACGGAGGCAGACGCCTGATGTCCACCGTCGTGCTGCTCACCTTCACCGGACTCGGCCTGGGCGCGCTGTACTTCCTGATCGCCTCCGGCCTGTCCCTGATCTTCGGGCTGATGGACGTGCTCAACTTCGCCCACGGCGCCCTGCTGTCCGTCGGCGCCTACGGTGCCTGGTGGGCCGCCTCGGGCCATCTGCCCGGCGCCGGTCCCGGCGGCGCCGGGTTCGTCCTCGCCGTCGTCTTCGGCACCGCGGTGGGCACCGTCGCCGCCGTGCTGCTCGAACTCGCCGTGATCCGCCCGCTCTACACCCGCCCCCGCGAGCAGATCCTCGCGACGGTGGGCGTGGGCCTGGCCGTCCCGGCCCTGCTGTCCGCGATCTGGGGGTCCGACGCCCGGCCCTTCCCGGGGCCGAAGGCGCTGTCCGGCACCTTCGCCCTCCTGGGCGCCGAAGTACCGCTCAACCGCATGGTGCTGATCGCCGCCGCCCTGGTCGTACTGGCCGCGCTCAGGCTCCTCCTCGGCCGCACCCGGCACGGACTGGTGGTCCGCGCGGGCGTGGAGGACCGGGCGATGGTCACCGCGCTCGGCATCGACGTGCGCAGGGCCTTCACCCTGGTCTTCGCCATCGGCGGCGCGGCGGCGGCCCTCGGCGGCGCCCTCGGCGGCCTCTACTTCGGCTCCGTGGACCCCGGACAGGGCACCTCGCTGCTCATCTTCGCCTTCGTGGTCGTCGTGACGGGCGGCATGGGATCGCTCACCGGCGCCGCGCTGGCCTCGGTGGCCGTGGGCCTCGTCCAGCAGTTCGCCAACTACTACACCACCGCCGGGCTCGGCGACCTCGCCGTCGTCGTCCTGCTCGCCGCCCTGCTGCTCGTACGGCCGCGGGGGCTCACCGGGAGGCTCGCATGACCACCGCCACCCAGCCGCGCGGCCGGGCCCGCACGGCGGACCACCCCGGCGCCACCCGCTCCGCACGGCTGCGACGCGCCACGCGCTGGTGGCCCGCCGCGCTGCTGGTGGTGCTCTGCACCGTGCCGTTCAGCGCGCTGCCGCTGCCGGGCCTGCTCGACGGCCCGATCGGCGGTCCCGGCAATCTGCAACTGCTCGCCCTGTGCCTGCTGTTCGGCGGTCTGGCCACCGGCTACGACCTGCTGCTCGGCCGCACCGGACTGCTGTCCTTCGGGCACGCGCTCTACTTCGCCACGGGAACCTACGTCACCAACACCGTGATGCTGGAGGCCGGCCTGCCGCTCGCCGTCTCCGCGCTGCTCGGCCTGCTCGCGGGGGTGGCGCTGTCCGCCCTGCTGGGCGCGGTGAGCCTGCGGGTCGGCGGCATCGGGTTCTCCATGGTGACCCTGGCCTTCGCGCAGGCCGCGTCGATCCTCGTGGAGCGCGACCCCGGGGGCGTCACCGGCGGCGAGGAGGGCAGGGCCGCGCCCGCCGGCCGGCTGCCCGCTTCGCTGGTGGGCATCGAGCACACCGCCAACCTGTACTGGATCGCCCTCGCCTACCTCGTGGTGGTGCTGTTCGTCGTGCAGTGGGCGGTCCGCTCGCCCACCGGCCGGGTCTGGGAGGGCATCAGGGAGAACGAGCGCCGGGTGGAGGTGCTGGGGCTGCGCCCGTACGGCTTCAAGCTGGTCGCGTTCGTCCTGGCCGGCACCCTGGCCGCGCTCGGCGGCATCGTGTACCTGCTGCTGACCGGCGGCGCCACCCCGCAGACGACCACCTCCGACTTCACCCTGTCCCTGCTGGTGATGGTCGTGCTCGGCGGATCGGGCACCCGCTGGGGCCCGGCGGCCGGCGGCATCCTCTACACCTGGGCCGACCACCGGCTCGGCGACCTGGCCGGCTCGGGCGCGGTCGCCGGTCTGCCCGCCGTGGTCCGAGTGCCGCTCTCCCAGCCGTTGTTCCTGCTCGGTGCGCTGTTCGTCGCGGTGATATACCTGCTGCCCGGCGGGGTCGTACGGCTCCCGGCCCGGGTGCGCGCCGCCCGTACGTCCCGCGTCACCGCCCACCGCGAGGAGGTCCTCCCGTCATGAGCCACACCCCGCAGAACGGTACGACGGCCCGTCCCGACACGTCCGCGCCGGGGCGCGAGGAGTTCGGGGTGCCGGTGGCCGGCGGAGAGCTGGCCGTGTCGCGCTGGCCGGCCGACGACCCGGGCGCCCCGGTGGTGCTGGCGCTGCACGGCATCACCGCCAACGGACTGAGCTGGGCGCGCGTCGCCCACCACCTCGGGGGCCGGGCCACCCTGGTGGCGCCCGACCTGCGCGGCCGGGGCCGCAGCGGGCGGCTGCCCGGCCCGTACGGCATCGCGGCCCACGCCGACGACATGGCCGCCGTGGTGGACGCGCTGGGCGTGGAGCGGGTGGTGCTGACCGGCCACTCCATGGGGGCCTTCACCGCGGCCCTGACCGCGGTGCGCCACCCGCACCTGCACTCGGCCCTGTTGCTGGTGGACGGCGGCGTGGGCTTCCCCGTCCCGGCCGGCCTGGACCCCGACGAGCTGATCACCGCGGTGATCGGCCCCGCCATGCGGCGGCTGTCGATGACGTTTCCCGACCGTGCCGCCTACCGCGCGTTCTGGCAGGCGCATCCGGCCTTCGCCGGCGACTGGTCGCCGTGGGTGGACGCCTACATCCAGCGCGATCTCGTGGGGGAGGAGCCCGAACTGCGCTCCTCCTGCAGCCTGGAGGCGGTCCGCTTCGACGGCGTGGACCAGCTGGGGGACGAGGTGTCGGGTGCGGTGCACCGGCTGCCCCGCCCCGCCCTGATGCTGTGGGCGGAACGCGGCCTCATGGACGAGCCCCAGGGCCTGTACGACGAGCGGCGGCTCGCCGCCGCCGGGCTCGACCCGGAGCTGCTGCGCACCCGGCTCGTGCCCGGCGTCAACCACTACACGATCCTTGCCGGCGACGAGGGCGCCCGGATCGTGGCCCAGCACCTGCTGGCCGCGGCCGGCGTGACGGAGGGCGGGGACCGGGACGGCGTGGCGGCACGCTGACGGCGGGGTGAGGGCCCGGACGTGGCGCCGACCCGTTCCGCGTCAGCCGCCCGACAGCAGGTGCAGCCGCAGGGCGAGCTGGAGTTCCAGGGCCTGTTCGGGGCTGTCCCAGCCGGGGCCGAGCAGCGCCTGGATGCGGTCCAGGCGCTGTACGACGGTGTTCACGTGCACGTGCAGCTCCTCCTTGGCCCGGGTCAGGCTGCCGCCGCAGCCGAAGTACGCGTGCAGGGTGCGGACCAGATGGGTGCCGCGCTGGGCGTCGTAGTCCAGCAGCGGTCCCAGGGTGGCGGCGACGAAGCCGTCCACATCGTGGTCGTCGCCCAACAGCACGCCCAGGAAACCGAGTTCGGCGGCGCTCGCACCGTGCCCGTCCCGGCCGAGCATCCGCAGGGCCCGCAGGCAGCGGGAGCCCTCGGCGTGCGCGTCGGCGATGGCCCGGGGCCCGGCGGCCGGCCCGGCGCCGGCCACCGTGACCGGCGCGCCCACCAGTTGACCGAGCCGGCCGGCGGTGACGCGGGCCGCCTCGCCCGGGCCGGTGCCGTCGCAGGGCGTCAACAGCACCACGGCGCCGTCGTGTTCCGCGCTGACGCTGCCGGAGCCGAACAGGTGGCGCACGGCGGCGTCGGCCAGCCGCTCGCGGGCGGCGGCGTCGGTGCGGGCGACGAGCAGCAGGTGGGGCCGGTTGAGGTCGATGCCGAGGCGGCGGCCGCGGTCCACCAGGCCGGCCGGGTCGCGGTCGGGCGCGGTGAGCAGATCGGTGACGAGGTCACCGCGCACGCGGTTCTCGGTCTCCGCGACCGATCGCCTCAGCAGGAGCAGCAGGGAGGTGACGACGCTGCTCCGCTCGAACAGGCGCCGGTCGGGGCCCTCCAGGTCCGGCCGCCCGTACAGGACCAGGCAGCCCAGCAGCTCCTGCCCGGCCAGCACCGCGCAGACCCACCGGTCGTCGAGGAACACCGCGTGCGCGGCAGCGCGCGAGCGCTCCGCGGCCGCGACCAGCGCCGCCGCCTCCTCGCCGTCGCCGGGGCCGCCCGTGCCCCCGGTGAACGCGCCGCCGTCCCCGGCCACCGTGGTGAGCGGCCACCCGGAGCCGTCGTGCACGGCGACGTCACCCTTGAGCAGACCCGCCACGGCGGCGGCCACGTCCGAGACGTCGCCGCCGCGCAGCACCAGGTCGGTGAGCCGGTCGTGGGACTCCTCGGCACGCTGCATGGCGGCGGAGTGCTCCCGGATCACCGCGTTCGCCTCGGCCAGTTCGGCGAGCGCCACCCGGGCGTCGGCCATGGCCTTGGCGGTGTCGATGGCGATGGCGGCGTGGTCGGCCAGCGAGCACAGCAGGGCCACCTCGTCGGGCGAGAAGGTGCGCGGTGTGCGGTCCGCGGCGAACAGGGCGCCGATGACCTGGCCCCCGCTTCCCGACCCCAGCAGCAGCGGAACGCCGAGGATCGCGACCAGGCCCTCGTCGAGGACCCCGGCGTCGATGCTGCCGGTGTGCAGGAAGCGGCCGTCGGTGCGGTAGTCCGGGGAGGCGTAGGGGCGGGCGGTCTGCGCGACCAGGCCGCCGAGGCCCTCGCCGAGCTGCAGGCGCAGGTTCTGGAACAGCTCGGACACCGAGCCGTCGGTGACCCGCATGTAGGTGTCCCCGGCCTCCTCGTCGGGCAGCGTGAGGTAGGCCGTGTCGGTGCCGAGCAGCATCCTGGCCCGGCGCACGATGGAGCGCAGCACGGCGTCGAGGTCGCGCAGCGCGGCCAGGTCGCCGGCGGTGTCGAAGAGCGCGGTCAGTTCCGCCTCGCGGCGCCGGTGCTGCCGGAGCGCGGTCTGTACGCGCAGCGCCGCCTCGGCGGCCTGCTCGACCTCCGCGAGGTCCTGGGCCGTGGCACCGCTGCGCCGGGCCTCGACGGCGACGGCGCCGAGGTCCTCGGCCGGGGCGCCCGCGGCGAGGAGTTCGAGCAGGCGGCGCAGGTGAGGGGCGACGGACGGGGGCTTGTGCGGCATGGGCGGGCAACCGTTGCGAGTCGGTGGACGGTGGACGGGCGAACGGCCGGGGAGGGGGCGGGCCCTTCCCCGGACGGGGAGAGTCTGCCCCCTCCCCGGCCGGGGAGCGGTGCCGGGCGTCAGGCGGACGCCGCGGTCCGGCGGTCCGGGGCGCGGCCCGCCGCCGAGTCGTCCGGCTCGATCGCGGCCAGGTCCCTGCCGCGCGTCTCGCGGGAGGCGACCACGGCGATCACGGTGACCAGGGCGGCCAGGCCGACGTACACCGAGATCGGGGCGGAGTCGCCGTAGGAGCCGAGCAGCGCGGTGGCGATCAGCGGGGCGGGGGCGCCGGCCGCCACCGAGGAGAGCTGGGCCCCGATGGAGGCGCCGGTGTAGCGCATCCGGGTCGCGAACAGCTCCGAGAAGTAGGCCGCCTGGGGCGCGTACATGGCACTGTGGAAGATCAGGCCGACGGTGACGGCCAGGACGAGCGCGGGGAACGACCTGGTGTCGAGCAGGGCGAAGAAGGCCCACGACCAGGCGCCCACGCCGACCGCGCCCACCAGGTACACCGGCTTGCGCCCGACCCGGTCGGAGAGCGCGCCGAACAGCGGGATCAGGCAGAACTGCACCGCCGAGCCGATCAGCACCGCGTTCAGCGACGTCTGCTTGTCGATCTTGAGGTGGTCGACGCAGTAGGTGAGGACGAACGCGGTGATCACGTAGTACGAGATGTTCTCGGCCATCCGCGCGCCCATCGCGACCAGCACGTCCCGCCAGTGGTTGCGCATGACCGCGACGAACGGCGGCTGTTCGGCGCGCTGTTCCGCCTTGCGCCGTTCGGACCTGGCCAGCGCCTCCTTGAACAGCGGGGACTCGTCGACGGACAGCCGGATCCACAGACCGATCATGACCAGCACGGCGGAGAGCAGGAACGGCACCCGCCAGCCCCAGGAGTCGAAGGCGTCGTCGCTGAGCGTGGTGGTCATCAGGGACAGCACGCCGACGGCGACCAGGTTGCCGGCCGGTGCGCCGCCCTGCGGCCAGGACGCCCAGAAGCCACGCCGTTTCGCGTCACCGTGCTCCGACACCAGCAGCACCGCGCCGCCCCACTCGCCGCCGAGCGCGAAGCCCTGGATCAGGCGCAGTAGGGTCAGCAGCAGCGGGGCCGCGGCACCGATGGTGCGGTAGCCGGGGACGCAGCCGATCAGGGCGGTGGAACCGCCCATCATCAGCAGGCTGATCACCAGCAGCTTCTTGCGGCCGAGGCGGTCGCCGTAGTGGCCGAAGACGACGGCGCCGATCGGGCGGGCGGCGAAGCCGATGGCGTAGGTGAGGAAGGACAGCAGGGTGCCGGTCAGCGGGTCCGAATCGGGGAAGAACACGCGGCCGAAGACCAGGGCGGCGGCCGAACCGTAGAGGAAGTAGTCGTACCACTCGATGGTGGTCCCGATGAGGCTGGCCGCGACGATCCTGGTGAGGCCGGTGGGAGTCGGGGGAGCGGATGGAGCCGGGGATGCCATGTGCGCCACTTCCTCGTGTGCGGTGGGGACGGGTACGTGTCGGCACACGGTAGGAGGCCCCAGGTCAGGGGCACATGTGGCGGGGCGACATAGTTCGGCCCCCGGTTATGCGTGCGGTCACCATGCCGCTCGCCCGAGGGCGCCGCGACGACTCGGAGGCGGTCACGTGGTGGCCCCGCGCCCCGAAACGATACAAAGGGGATATGAGCGCAGTTTGGGGTCGACCTGGGCGCGATGTGTCGCGTGCGTCCAGGCGGACCGGTCCCCCCGATCGGCCCCGCCCGGGGGGACAGGAGCGGAGGGCCGGCTCACTGCTGAACGTGCACAGCCTCGCCGGACAGGTCTTCCTGCTGCAGCTGGCGGTCGTGCTGCTGCTCGTCGCGGCCACCCTGGTGGTGCTCGTGGTGCAGGCCCGGGGCGATGTCACCGCGGACGCCCGCCAGCGCACGCTCGCCACCGCGCAGACGTTCGCGAACGCCCCCGGCACCGTGGCGGCGCTGCACAGCGCGCATCCGACCGCGGTGTTGCAGCCGCACGCCGAAGCGGCGCGCAAGGCCGCGGGCGTCGACGCCGTCATCGTGTACGGGCTGGACGGCATCACCCTCACGCACAGCGACCCGCGTCAGATCGGGAAGCACGTCATCGGTCCGTACGCCGTGGCGGCGAGTGGCAAACCGTTCACGAGCACCTTCAAGGGGTCCCTGGGGCTCTCCGTGATCTCGGCGGTTCCCGTCAGGGATCCCGACGGCTCCGTCATCGCCATCGTCTCCGTGCCCGTGACGGTCGAGACCGTACAGCACAGGGTGGACCGCCAGCTGCCGGTCCTCGTCGGTGGCGCCGCCGCGGCCCTCGCCGTGGCGGCAGGCGGGTCGGGACTGGTCAGCCGGCGCTTGCGGCGCCAGACCCACGGCCTGGGGGCGGCCGAGATGGCCGGCATGTACGAGCACCACGACGCGGTGCTGCACTCGGTACGGGAAGGAGTGCTGATCGTCGGCGGTGCGGGCCGGCTGCTGCTGGCCAACGACGAGGCGCGGCGGCTGCTGGACCTGCCGGCGGACGCGGAGCGGCGGCACGTCACCGATCTGGGACTGGAGGAGGACCTCGCCGGGCTGCTGGCCTCCGAACGCCAGGCCACCGACGAGGTGTGCCTGGCGGCAGGCCGGCTGCTCGCCGTCAACAAGCGGCTCACCGCACCGCACGGACCCGTCGGAAGTGTGGCGACGCTCCGTGACACCACCGAGCTTCTGGCCCTGACCGGCCGGGCCGACGTGGCACACGAACGGCTGAGAATGCTCTACGACGCCGGACTGCAGATCGGCACCACGCTGGACGTGGGACGCACGGCCGGGGAGCTGGCCGAGGTGGCGGTGCCCCGGTTCGCCGACTTCGCCACCGTCGAACTGTTCGAGCCGGTCCTGCGCGGCGAGGAACCCCCCGGCGCCACCGCGGTCGCCACCGAGTTGCGGCGCGGCGCCGTCGCGGGACCGGGCGCGGACGATCTTCCGCGCCCCGTGGGCGAGCTGCTCCGGGCCGTCCCGGACCACCCCGTCTCCGTGCGGATGACCGGGGGCCGGCCGGTCCTGGCCGGAGGCCCGGACGCCTCCGACGGCCCGCGGGACCCGCAGCCCGAACAGGCCCGCCGGATCGCCGGGCACGGCATCCACTCCCTGCTCGTGGTCCCGTTGCGCGCCCGGGGCGTGGTGCTGGGGGTGGTGGGCTTCTGGCGCGCGGAGGACTCCGCGCCGTTCGAGGAGGAGGACAGGTCGTTCGCCGGCGAACTGGCCTCCCGGGCCGCGGTGTGCATCGACAACGCGCGCCGCTACACCCGCGAGCACGCCACGGCCGTCACCCTGCAGCACAGCCTGCTGCCACGCGAGCTGCCCGAGCAGTCCGCCCTCGACGTGGCCTACCGCTACCTGCCGGCCCAGGCCGGGGTGGGCGGGGACTGGTTCGACGTGATCCCGCTGTCCGGCACCCGCGTGGCGCTGGTCGTGGGCGACGTCGTCGGTCACGGTCTGCACGCCGCGGCGACCATGGGCCGGCTGCGCACCGCCGTACACAACTTCGCCGTCCTGGACATGCCCGTCGAGGAACTGCTCGGCCGGCTGGACGAACTGGTGGCCCAGATCGACGCCGAGGAGGCCGCCACCGAGGACGGGCAGGGGATGATCACCGGTGCGACCTGCCAGTACGCCGTCTACGACCCCGTCTCCGGGCAGCTGGTCCTCGCCACCGCCGGTCATCCGGGACCGGCGCTGGTACGGCCCGGGGGGACCGTCGACCTCCCGCGGCTGCCCGTCTCCCCGCCGCTGGGGCTCGGCGCCGGCCTCCCCGTCGAGACCGCCGAGCTCACCGTGCCCGAGGGTTCGCGGCTGGTGCTCTTCACCGACGGGCTGATCGAGGACCGCACCCGGGACCTCGACGTCGGTCTGGAGGCCCTGCGCGATGCGCTGACCGGACCCGAGCGGACACCGGAGGCCACCTGCGCGGCGGTGATGCAGGCGATGCTGCCCGACCGGCCCATGGACGACATCGCGCTCCTGGTGGCCCGCACACGCCGGCTCGGACCGGCGCAGACCGCCGAGTGGGACGTGCCCCGCGACCCGGCGGCGGTGGCCCCGGTCCGCGCCGCCTGCGCCCGCCGGCTCACGGAGTGGGGCCTGGAGCACGTGGCCTTCAGCGCCGAACTCGTCCTCAGCGAACTGATCACCAACGCCATCCGCTACGGCACCGAACCCATCGCCGTCCGGCTGCTCCGCACGGTGCCGGTCAGCGGCCCCGCCGGGGGCTCCCTGATCATCGAGGTCTCGGACGGCAGCAGCACATCGCCCCGCCCGCGCCGGGCGGAAGTCACCGACGAGGGCGGTCGCGGCCTCCTGCTGGTCGCCCGGTTCGCCGAACGCTGGGGCACCCGCTACACCCCCACCGGCAAGGTCATCTGGGCGGAACAGTCCCTCCGCCAAGGAGCCGCGCCGGAGCCGGAAGGACTCGATGAGACCGTGCTCGGGCTGTGGGACGACACGGAGCTGTGAAGGACGCGTGCCGCCCCCGGCCGGAGCGCAGGGGCGAGGGACCCGGGCCTTGGCGGAGGATTCCGGGGCCGGGGCGGCCGGGTACCCTGACCTCGACGGCCCCTTCGCCGGCGCGCGGACGCCGGCCTGCGAGAGCCGCCGGACGTCCAGGCCGGCCACGGCGGCACCGGACACCACCGCGGCGGCCCGAAGCGCCCCGTACCGAGCACACGTCCTCCGGTGACAACCACATCGCCCGCCTGGAGCAGCCGTGACCACATCCCGTGCCCGAGCAGCGGCCGTCCTCGGCTGCCTCGCTCTCGCGGCACTGGGCCTGAGCGCGTGCGAGAACCCGCCGACCGCCCGGCTCGCGCCGCCGTCGTCAGCCACCTCCGCCGCGAACGTGGGCGGCATGCGCGCGCTGGTCGCCGCGGCGAAACAGGAGGGCACGCTCCGGGCCATCGCCCTGCCGCGAGACTGGGCCGGCTACGGCGGCCTGATCGACGGCTTCCGGAAGAAGTACGGGATCAGGGTCACGGTCGAGAACCCGCTGGGCCACAGCGAGGACGAGGTCGACGCCCTCCGGAAACGGGGCCACGGGCCGACGGCCCCCGACGTGATCGACGTCGGCGACACGTTCGCACGCAACGCGGCGACGGCGAACCTGCTCGCGCCGTACAAGGTCGCCGCCTACGACTCGATCCCCGGCAACCAGAAGGACGCCGAGGCCCGCTGGACCAACAACTACGGGGGCTACATCTCCATCGGCTGCGACGCGCACCGGGTCGACCCCTGTCCGAAGACCTTCACCGACCTGCTGAAGCCCGCCTACAAGGGCAAGGTCGCGCTGGAAGGCGATCCCACCCGGTCCGCCACCGCCTTCGCCGGCGTGTACGCGGCCGCGCTCGCCAACGGCGGCTCGTTCGCGGACATCCGGCCCGGCCTCGACTTCTTCGCCGAGCTGGAGAAGAAGGGGAACCTCAGCCCGCTCAGGTCCGACCTGGCGACGGTCGAGGACGGCCGTACCCCCATCAGCATCAACTGGGACTACATCAACCTGCACTACGCCGACCAGCTCCGCGGCAAGGGCGTGAACTGGCAGGTCGCCATCCCCTTCGACGGCAGCTTCGCCCAGTACTTCGCGCTGGCGGTCAACAAGAACGCCCCCCACCCGGCGGCCGCCCGTCTGTGGCAGGAGTACCTCTTCAGCCCGGAGGGCCAGAACCTCCGGCTGCGCGCCTACGCCCGCCCGGTGCTCATGGACGTCATGAGACAGGACGGCACCCTCGACAGGGCCGCCGCCGCACGGCTGCCGACGGTCGAGGGAACGCCGCAGTTCCCGACGGAGGCCCAACTGGAGCAGGCGAGGGAGACGGTTGCCGAGGGCTGGCCGAAGATCGCCGGCTGACACTCCGGTCAGGAGGCGTGACGCGCCGCCGCACCGCGGCACTCACCGGGGATCCGGTGCGCCAGCGCGGTCAGCACGGTGTCGTTGGCGTTCCGGTCGCCGACGGTGAGCCGGATCCCCTCGCCCGGGTAGTGGCGCACCTGGACACCGGCGTCGGTGAGTGCCGCCGCGCCCTCGTCCACCGGATCGGGCGCGGCGAGCCAGAGGGAATTGGCGTGGCTGGGGCGTACGCGCCAGCCGAGGGACAGGAGTTCGTGCCGAAGCCGTTCACGTTCGGCGACGATGCCGTCCACCCGCAGCCGCAGCTCGGTCTCGGCCCGCAGCGACGCCTTCACCGCCGCTGCCGCCACCGCGTTGATCCCGAAGGGCAGCTGCTGCCGGCGGACCCGCTCCACCAGGCCGGGGGACCCGAGCCCGTAACCGACCCGCAGCGCGGCGAGGCCGTAGGCCTTGGAGAAGGTGCGCAGGACCAGCAGGTTGGGGTGCGCGTCCAGCAGCGCCGGCGCGTCCGGCAGACCGGGGCCGCGGGCGAACTCCACGTACGCCTCGTCGAGCAGCACCGTGACGTCCCGGGGCACCCGGCGCAGGAACGCCGACAGCGCGCCGGCGGTGACGAGCGTCCCGCTGGGGTTGTGCGGATTGCACAGCACCACCACGCGGGTGCGGTGGTCGAACGCCGCGAGCATGGCGTCCAGGTCCTGGTGTCCGTCAGGCGACAGGGGCACGGGCACGCCCCGAGCGCCGACCATGGCGGTCAGGAGGGGGTAGCCGTCGAAGGTGCGCCAGGCGTGGACGACGCCGTCGCCGGGCCGGACCACCGCCCGGAGCAGCTGCAGGGCCACGCCGACCGATCCACTGCCGACCGCGACGCGGTCCGGGGCCACCCGGCACCACGCGGCGATCCGGTCGACGAGGTCGTCGGGATGGAACCGCGGGTAGCGGTGGGCCTCCGCGACGGCCCGGTGCATCGCCTCGCGCACGGAGGCCAGCGGGGGGTACGGGCTCTCGTTCAGGGCGAGCCGGTGGGTCACGTGAACATGTTGCTCCGTCACGCTCGCAGTCTGTATCGGCGGCCGGACCGCCCGCAATGACAGGTCGTTGACTTATCCGGCCGCCGGGCGACGGCCCGCCGCGGGGAACCGGGCAGCCACGCCCCGCGGCCGTGCATGTCGTGTCGCCGAAGAGTGGCGAGTGATCAACGGGAGCCGGCGGCGATCACCGCTCTGCCGGTGGTGCTGCGTCTTCTTCCCTATGGCCCGTCACGAGCCGACGGCAGTCTGCTGCAAAACACGGCTGGGAGGCTCACAGTGACGACAGGCCCGGCCCCCGCGGGGGCACCGAACGACGTGGACACCCGCACGGCGTCCTTCGCCCAGCGCCGGCTGTGGTTCCTGGACCAACTGGCGGGCTCCTCCACCCAATCGATGCTTCCCCTGGCGCTGCGGCTGCGCGGCCCCCTCGACACGGAACGGCTGGCACGGTCGCTGTCCGGGATCGTGGCCCGGCACGAGGTGCTGCGCACCCGGTTCACCGCCGTAGACGGCGAGCCGGTGCCGGTGGTCGACCCGCCGGCGGGCCTGGACCTGGAACACATCGACGCGACGGGCCCGGTCGACCTGTTCGAGCACTGCCTGGGCCGCCCCGTGGACCTGTCCGCGCGGCACCCGGTCCGCGCCACGCTGGCCCGGGTGGGTCCGGAGGAGCACCTGCTGCTCGTCGAGGTGCATCACATCGCCGTGGACGGCTGGTCGTGGGGCGTCCTGCTGGACGAACTCGCCGCGGGCTACCGGGGCGAAGCCCTCGCCCCGCCCGCCGTGCGGTACGCCGACCTCGCCCGCGCGCAGACCGAACGCCTCTCCGGCGAGCGCCTGGAGCGCCTGCTCGCCCACTGGCGCGACCGGCTGGACGGGCTCGGCCCGCTCGACCTGCCCACCGACCGGCCGCGCCCCCGTGTCTGGGACGGCTCCGGTGACGTCGTCCGCTTCGACCTGCCCGCCGACCTGGTCGCCGCCGTCGACACGCTCGCCCGTTCCCGGCGCGCCACCCGGTACATGCTGCTGCTCACCGCCTACCAGGCGCTCCTCGGGCACTGGGCGGGCCGCACCGACGTCGCCGTGTGCAGCACGCTCGCCGACCGCGGGCGGCGCGGCGCCGACGCGCTGATCGGCCCCCTCGTCAACACCGTCGTGCTGCGCACGGACCTGTCCGGCGGACCCGGCTTCGCCACGCTGCTCGACCGGGTGAAGGGCCGGGTCCCGGCCGACCTCGCGCACGCCGAGGCCCCCTTCGACCTCGTCGTCGGTGCGCTCGGCGGCGCCCGCGACCTGTCCCGCCACCCGCTCGCCCAGGCGTCGTTCACCCTGCTCAACAGCCCGATCCGGCCGATACGGATGCCCGGCCTGGACGTCACCCTCGTCGAGCCGCCGCTCACCGAGACCCCGCTGGACGTCTTCCTGGACCTGACCCTGCGCGCGGACGGCGGCATCGCCGCCATCCTGCAGTACGCCACCGCCCTGTTCGACGCCGGCACGATGCGCGCGTTCGCCCGGGCCTACCCGGCACTGCTGCGTGCCGTCCTCGCCGACCCCGACACCCCCGTGCGGGACCTGGTCCGCGCGCTGCCCACCGGCCCCGGGGCGCCCGCCCGGCCCCGCCCCGAGTGGCACCGGGCGGCCGACCGGCCCTCCGGCCCCCTGCCGCCGGTCCGCTTCCACGGGCGGCCCGACGCGACCGCCCTGCGCTGCGGCGACCGCAGCGTCACCTACGCGGAACTCCAGGCCATGACCGGCGGACTCGCCGTCGCGCTGCGGGCGGCCGGGGTCACCGCGGGCAGCCCCGTGGGCGTGCTGCTGCGCCGCGGGCCGTGGTCCGTCGCCGCCATCGAGGGGATCTGGCGGGCGGGCGGGGCGTACGTCCCGCTCGATCCCGAACTCCCCGCCGAGCGGCTGCGGTTCATGGCGCAGGAGGCCCGGCTCGCCTGCGTGGTCACCGACCCGGCGACCGCGGGCACCGGGGACGGCCTCGCTCCCGCCACGGTCGACGTCACCGATGTCACCCCGGCCGCGGACGGCCCCCGCCACGAGCCCCACCCCCGCGAACTCGCCCATGTCATCTTCACGTCCGGGTCCACCGGCCGGCCCAAGGCGGTGGGCGTGGAGCACACGGCGCTCGCCTCCCACGTCGCCGCCGTCCGGCAGCGCCTCGGCATCACCGCCGCCGACCGGGTACTGGCCTTCTCCTCCTTCTCCTTCGACGCCTCGTTGGACCAGGTGCTGCCCGCCCTCGGCACCGGTGCCACTGTCGTCATGCGCCCCGACGAACCCTGGCTGCCCAGCCAGGTCCCCGAGATCGTCCGCCGGCACGAACTGACCGTGGTCAACGTGCCGCCGACCTACTGGTCGGAACTGACGCTCTCCCTCGACCGCCCGCAGGCCGCGGCCCTCGCCTCCCTGCGGCTGCTCGTCCTCGGCGGCGAAGCCGTCCCGGCCGACACCCTCGCCGCCTGGCGCGCCGCCGTCCCTTGGGTACGCGTGTGCAACGCCTACGGGCCGACCGAGACCACCGTCACCGCCACCACCTACGACGCCGACGAACCGCCCGCGGGCAGCGTGCCCATCGGCCGGCCCCTCGGCGACCGGCGGGTGTACGTGGTCGACGCGGACGGCGAACCGGTGCCCGTCGGAGTGTGCGGCGAACTCCTCGTCGGCGGCACCGAAGTGGCCCGCGGCTATCTGAACCGGCCCGCGCTCACCGCCGAACGCTTCGTGCCCGACCCCCACGGTCCGGCCGGCGCCCGGCTGTACCGGACCGGCGACCTCGTGCGCTGGCAGCCCGGCGGCGACCTGGAGTTCGTGGGCCGCCGCGACGACCAGGTGAAGATCCGCGGCTTCCGGATCGAGCTCGGCGAGATCGAGGCCGTGCTGCGCGCCTGCCCGCTCGTCGCCGCGGCGGCCGCCCGGCCAGACCGCGCCACCGGACGCGCCCTGGTCGGCTACGTCGTACCGGCCCCGGACGCGCCCCGTGCGCCGGAGCGGGCGGAACTGCGGGCCTGGTGCGCGCGGCACCTGCCGCACTACGCCATCCCCTCCGACTACGTCCTCCTGGACGCGCTGCCGGTCGGCGTCTCCGGGAAGCTCGACCGCTCCGCGCTGCCGGATCCGGCCCACACGCGCTCCGCCGCCGACCCAGGCTTCCGCGCGCCGCGCGACGAGACCGAGCGAGTGGTCGCCGAGGTCTGGGCCGACGTCCTCGGCCTGGACCGGATCGGCATCGACGACAGCTTCTTCGACCTCGGCGGGCACTCGCTCCTCGCCACCATGGCGGTCTCCAGGATCGCCCAGCGCCTCGGCCGCGACATCGAACTGCGCACGGTGTTCGAGAACCCCACCGTCCGCGGCTTCGCCCCCCGGGTGAGCGCCGCGCGCGCCTCGGGGGCCGCCGAGGTGGTGCCGGTCGACCGCGACCGGCCGCTGCCGCTCTCCTTCGCCCAGGAACGCCTGTGGTTCCTGGACCGCACCTCCGACCGCGGCGACTCCTACCTGCTCTGGTACTGCTGGCGGGTGCGCGGCGGCCTGGACCGCGCCGCCTGGCAGCAGGCCCTCGACGACCTGGTGGCACGGCACGAGGTGCTGCGCACCGCGCTGGTCGAGTCCGACGGCCGCCCCCTGCAGCAGGTGTGCGACCCGATGGGCGTCCCGCTCCACTGGGAGCCGGCCCCCGAGGCCCCGGACGAGGAGTCACGTCTGGCGGCGGTCCGCCGGGCCGCCGCGGCCCTCGCCACACGCCGCTTCGACCTCGCCCGGCCGCCCCTGATGCGGGCCGGCGTGTGGGAGCTGGCCGAGGACGACCACGTCGTCCTGCTCGCCCTGCACCACGCCGTCACCGACGGCTGGTCCAAGGGGGTCCTGCTCGACGAACTCGGCCTGCACTACGCGGCCCGCCGAACGGGCCGAAGTGCTCAGCTGCCGCCGCTGCCCGTGCAGTACGCCGACTTCGCCGTCTGGCAGCGCGACCGCGCCGACAGTGGCGCCCTGGAACCCCAACTGGCCTACTGGGAAGCCGCCCTGGACGGCGCACCCGTGCTGGAGCTGCCCACGGACCGGCCGCGCCCGGCCGCGTTCACCGGCCGGGGCGGCGCCGTCGAGGTCGAGCTGCCCGCCCACCTCGTGGAGCGCGTGGACTCCTGTGCCCGCGAACGCGGTGCCAGCCGCTTCATGGTGCTGCTGGCCGCCGCCCAGGCGGTGCTCGCCCGCTGGACGGGCCAGCAGGACGTGTCCGTGGGCACGCCCGTCGCCGGGCGTGTCCGGCTCGAACTGGAGCCGCTCGTCGGCTTCTTCGTCAACACCGTGGTGCTGCGCACGGACCTGTCCGGGCGACCGACGTTCGCCGGACTCGTGGACCGGGTGCGGGACGTCGTCCTGGGCGCCTTCGACCACCAGGAGGTGCCGTTCGAGCGGGTCGTGGAGCGGCTGCGACCCGAACGCGACCTGTCCCGCAACCCGTTGTTCCAGGTGATGGTGGACGTCCAGGACGACTCGACCGGCGGCCCGAACCCGCCGGGAGCGGACACGGCCGGCTTCGCCCTGCCCTGGGGCTCGGCCAAGTTCGACCTGACCGCGACCTTCGTGGTCCGCCCGGACCGGTTCGCCCTCAACGTCGAGTACGCCGCTGACCTGTTCGACCCGGCCACCGCCACCCGGTTCGCCCGGCACGTCGGAGGGCTGTTGGAGGCGTTCCTCGCCGACCCCGGTGTCCGCGTCGACGAGGCGCCCCTGCTCGCCGCCGACGAGCGCGAGCGGCTGCTGTCCGCGGCCGGCACGGACGCCGCGCCGGCGCCCGGGTTCCGGGTCGCGGGCCGGCCGGAGGCCACCGCCGTCGTCTGCGAGGACACCGCTCTCGACCACGCGGGCCTGGACGCCCTGACCGGCGGACTCGCCGCGGACCTGGCCGCCGCGGGCGTGACGGCGGGCGGCGCCGTGGGGGTGTGCGTGAGCCGGGGCGTGTGGTCGGTGGCCGCGATGCTCGCCGTGTGGCGGGCGGGCGGCGTGTACGTGCCGCTCGACCCCCGGCTTCCCGCCGAGCGGCTGCGGTACATGCTCCAGGAGGCCGGGGTACGGCACGTGGTGTGCGGCGCGGAGACCCTGGACACCGTGACGGCGCTCGGGGCGCGGGCCGTCGACGTCCGTGACGTCCGCCCGGACCCCGGCGGCCCCCGCCACACCCCCGACCCCGGCGACCTGGCCTACGTCATCTTCACCTCCGGCTCCACCGGCCTGCCCAAGGCCGTCGGCGTCGAGCACCACGCGCTGGACGCCCATGTGGCCGCCGCCCGCGAGAAGTTCGCGCTCACCGAGCGGGACCGGGTGCTCACCTTCGCCTCGACCTCGTTCGACGCCTCCCTGGAGCAGATCCTCCCGGCGCTGAGCACCGGGGCCACGGTGATCGTCCGGCCGGACGAGATCTGGACCCCGGGACAGCTCGCCGACCGCGTGGCCCGGGAGCGGGTGACCGTCATGGAACTCACCCCGTCCTACTGGGCGGAACTGGTCTCCCAGCTGGACGAGTTGGCGCCCCGCCTCGCCTCGCTGCGGCTGCTGGTCACCGGAGGCGAGGCCCTGCCCGCCGACCCCCTGGAGCGCTGGTTCACCCACCTGCCCGCCACCCCGGTGATCAACACCTACGGGCCCACCGAGGCGGTGATCTCCGCCACCGCGCACACCGTCGACACCCTGCCGCGCGGCCGGGTGCCCATCGGACGCGCCCTCGGCAGCCGCCGCACCTACGTGGTCGACGCCCAGGGAGAGCCGGTGCCCGACGGCCTCCCCGGCGAACTCCTGGTCGGCGGCGCCGAGTTGGCGCGGGGTTACCTGGGCAGGCCCGCGCTGACCGCCGAGCGGTTCCTGCCCGACGCCTTCGGCCGGCCCGGCGGACGCCTGTACCGCACCGGCGACCTCGTACGCCGACTGCCCTCGGGAGAACTGGAGTTCCTCGGGCGCAACGACGACCAGGTCAAGATCCGGGGCTTCCGCGTCGAACCGGCGGAGGCCGAGGCGGTGCTGCGCCGGCACCCCGGCGTCAGCGGCGCGGCCGTCGTCGTCCGCACCCCGCGCGGCGAGGCCGCCCTGGTGGGGTACGCCGCGGGCAGCGGGCTGTCGGAGGAGTCCCTGGCCACGCACTGCCGGGCTCACCTGCCGCACTACCTGGTCCCCTCCGCGTTCGTGCTGCTCGACACCCTGCCGCTGACCGTGCAGGGCAAGCTGGACACCGCGGCCCTGCCCGAGCCCGCCGCCCCCGCACCGCACGCCTTCGTGGCGGCGCGCACCCCCGCGGAGACGGTCGTCGCCCAGGTCTGGTGCGAGGTGCTCGACCTCCCCCGCGTCGGCGTCCACGACGACTTCTTCGCCCTGGGCGGTCACTCCCTGCGCGCGGTCGCCGTCGCCTCCCGGCTGCGCACGGCCTTCGACTGCCCGCTGGCGGTCCGCGACCTCTTCGAGCACCCCACGGTGGAGCGGCTGGCCGCCGAGGTGGAACGCAGGCTGCTGGAACTGATCTCGCAGATGAGCGACGACGAGATCGGCCTGTCGCTCACCGCCGACCTCTGAGGGCCACACCGCCCCGACCCTCAGCCCCCTCCCCGCAGTTCCCAGATCGGAGTGCCCTCATGACCACGTCCGACGTACGACCCGCGTCCCCGGCCCCGTCCGGCGCGCTGTCCCCGGCCGCCCGACGGCTGCTGGAGCAGCGGCTGCGCGGCCACGGCGCCGTACGGGACGACGGGCCCCGCCGGGTGCACCCCCGCCCCGACCGGATTCCGCTGTCCGCCGCCCAGCAGCGCCTGTACTTCCTCGACCGCCTCGACCCTGGCGCGCCCACCTACCTGCTGCCGGCCGCCTGGCGGTTCACCGGCCCGCTGGACGTGGCGGCCCTGCGCGCCGCCGTCGCGGACCTCGCCGACCGGCACGAGCAGCTGCGGGTCGTCTTCCCCGAGCACGAGGGAGTCCCGTACCAGCGGGTCCTGCCCGCCGGCGGCACGGGCCTGGACCTGGTGGAGGTGGCCGGACCGGACGGTGAGGAGCGCGAGCGGCGGCTGGCCGCCGCCGTGCACGCCGCAGCCGTCCGCCCCTTCGACATCGCCCGCGAACCCGCCTTCCGGGCCGCCCTGATCCGCGCCGCCGACGACGACCACGTCCTCGTCCTCGGCATGCACCACATCGTGTCCGACGGCTGGTCCCTCGGACTGATCGTCCGCGACCTCAGCGAGCTGTACCGGGCCCGTACCGAGGGGCGCACCGCCCGGCTGCCCGAACTGCCCCTCGACTACACCGACTACGCGATCTGGCAGCGCGAGCGCGACCAGTCCGCGGCCCTGGGCCACTGGCGCGCCCGGCTGACGGGCCTCACCCCGCTGGAGCTGCCCACCGACCACCCGCGCCCCGACACCACCGCCACCCTTGGCGCCACCCACACCCTCACCCTGCCGCCCGGCCTGTCCGGCGCGCTCGCCGGCCTCGGCCGGCAGGCCGGCACGACGCCGTACATGACGGTGCTGGCCGCCTTCCAGGCCGCGCTGGCCTTCCACAGCGGACAGCGCGACATCGCCGTCGGAACGGTCGTCGCCAACCGCGAACGGGCCGAGACCGAGCAGCTCGTCGGCTTCTTCGTCAACACCCTCGTGCTCCGCGGCGACCTCCGCGACGACCCGACCCCGGCCGCCCTGCTCGCGCGCACCCGGGACCGTGTCCTGGAGGCGTTCTCCCACCAGTCGCTGCCGTTCGAACAGGTCGTCGACGCGCTCGCCCCGCAGCGCGAACTCGCCCGCAACCCGCTCGTGCAGGTCCTCTACACCCACACCGACACCACCGGGCCGGACACCCTCGCCCTCGGCGGGGCGAGCGGGACGCCGTACCGGATCGACCTCACCACCGCCAAGTTCGACCTCACCCTCGACCTGCGCGAGGGCGACGGGCGCACCGACCTCGTCTTCGTCTACCGGCCGGACCTGTTCTCCGAGTCCTCCGTCGCCGCCCTCGCCCGGCACACCCTCGCCCTGCTGGAGGCCTTCCGCGCCACCCCCGACCTCCCGCTCAGCGCCATCGACCCGCTCACCCCGGCCGAACGCGCCCTCCTGCTCGGTCCCGAGGGCCCCGCGAACACCGGCCACCCGCTCGCGGCCGCCCCGCGCACCGCCCCGGACCGGGTCGCCGAACACATCCGCCGCACACCGCACGCCACCGCCGTCAGCGGATCGGGCCGCACCCTGACGTACGCCCGGCTCGACGCCGCCGCGAGCGACCTGGCGCGCCGGCTGCGCGCCGCCGGGGTGACGCCCGGCTCACTCGTCGGCGTCTGCCTCGACCGCACCCCCGACCTGGCCGTCGCCCTGCTCGCCGTGTGGCGCGCCGGCGCCGCCTACCTGCCGCTCGACCCCTCCCACCCGGCGGCGCGCCGGGCCTTCACCGTCAGCGACTCCGGCATCGACTGGATCGTCACCGACAGCGCCACCCGTCCCGCCGTCGAGTCGCTGCCCGCCCGGCTCGTCGTCCTCGACGCCGAGCCGTCCGAGGAGCCCGCGGACAGCGACGACGTCCTCCCGGCCCCCGACGACCTCGCCTACGTCATCTACACCTCCGGCTCCACGGGCCGCCCCAAGGGCGTCGAGATCACCCACGCCAACCTGGCCTGGCTGCTCGCCGCCGCCGACCGGCACTTCGGCTTCGGGCCCGCCGACGTGTGGACGCTGATGCACTCGCCCGCCTTCGACTTCTCCGTGTGGGAACTGTGGGCGCCGCTCACCAGCGGCGGACGCGTCGTCGTGCTCACCGGCGACGAGGTGCGCGACCCGGGCGCCGTGCACCGGGCGCTGCGCGAGGAGCGCGTCACCGTCCTCAACCAGACGCCGGCCGCCTTCAAGGGCCTGCGCGCCCATCTGAGGGATGCCGGCGCCTCCTTCGCGGACCTCCCGCTGCGCACGGTCGTCTTCGGCGGCGATGCCTTCGACGTCCGCGACTACCGCGACTGGTTCACCGCTCCCGGGCACCGGCCCGCCCTGGTGAACATGTACGGCATCACCGAGACCACCGTGCACGTCACCATCCGCACGATCACCGAGGGGGACGTCGACGGGACGGTCCGCTCGCCCATCGGCCGGCCGCTCGCCGGGCAGCACGGCTACGTCCTCGACGACCGCGGCCGGCTGGTACCCCCCGGCAGCACCGGCGAGCTGTACGTCTCCGGCCTGGGCGTGGCCCGCGGCTACCGCAACCGGCCCGAACTGACCGCCGAGCGCTTCCTCGACGACCCCTTCGGCGCGCCCGGCACCCGCATGTACCGCACCGGCGACCTGGTCCGGGTGCTGCCGGACGGGCAGCTGGCCTACGTCGGCCGCGCCGACCACCAGGTGAAGATCCGCGGCTACCGCATCGAGCCCGGAGAGATCGAGACCGCCCTGCGCGCCCTTCCCGGTGTCGCCGACGTCGCCGTCGTGGCCCGCCGCGAGGGCGACACGGCCCGGCTGGTCGCCCACGTCGTCACCCCCGAGGGCCGCCCCCTCGACCCGGCCGCCCTGCGCGCGGGCCTCGGGCTGACCCTGCCCGACTACATGGTCCCGGCCCTGTTCGTCCGCCACGAGCGGCTGCCGCTGACCGCCAACGGCAAGGTGGACCGGGCCGCGCTGACCGCCGTCGCCCCCGCCACGACGGGACAGCGCACGCACGTGCCGCCCGAGGGAGCGGTGGAAGGGGCCCTGGCCGGGGTGTGGAGCCAGGTGCTCGGGGCCGAACACGTCAGCCGCACCGACAACTTCTTCGACCTCGGCGGCGACTCCATCCTGGCCCTGCGCCTGGTCGGCCTCGGCCGCCTGGCCGGGCTCGGCTTCACCGTCGCCGACGTGTTCCGCGCCCGCACCCTGGCCGACCTCGCCGCCCTCGTCACCGACGCGGCCGACGCCCCGGCCCCGGTCGCGCCCTTCTCCCAGCTCGACCCCGCCGACGCCGGCCGCCTGCCCGACGGGCTCGCGGACGCCTACCCGCTCACCATGCTCCAGGCGGGCATGCTGCACGAGATGCTCGCCGACCCCGGCCGCGGCGCGTACCACAACGTCACCGACCTGAAGATCACCGTCCCCGAGGGCTTCGACCTCGGCGCCTTCCAGGCCGCCGTGGACGCGGTGGTCGCCGGACACCCCATCCTGCGCACCTCCGTCGACCTCGTCACCTACCGCGAGCCCCTCCAGCTCGTCCACCGCACCGCCCACCTGCCCGTCGGCTACACCGACCTGCGCGCACTGCCCCGTGAGGAACAGCGCGGACGGCTACGCCGGTTCGTCGACGCGGAGTTCGAGCGCCGCTTCGACCTCGCCGCCGCCCCCCTGGTCCGCATCCACCTGCACCACGTCACCGACCACGACCTCAGGCTCGTCCTCACCGACTGCCATGTCGTCCTGGACGGGTGGAGCCTGACCTCGCTCGTCGCCGACCTGCTCGCCCTGCACCGCGAGGCCGTCGCCCACCGCACGGCCCCGCGGCCGCCGGCGGCCCCGGCCTTCGCCGAGTACGTCGCCCTGGAACGCGCGGCCCTGAACAGCGAGGAGTCCCTGGACTACTGGCGCGAACGGCTCGCCGACCTGCGCCCCGTGACCTTCCGCAGGCGCCCCGCGGACGAGGCCGGCGACCGCCCGCCCGTGTACGAGGCCCGCCGCTCCTACGCCCATCTCGCCGAACGCATCGGCCGACTCGCCAAAGAGGCTGGCGTGCCCCGCCGTACCGTGCTGATCGCGGCCTTCCACCACACCATGAGCCTGTTCGCCGACCGCGACGAGAGCGTGTCCGGCCACAGCATCGGCCTCGTCACCAACGGCCGGCCGGAGGTGCCCGGCGCCGACCGGATGCGCGGACTGTTCCTGAACACCGTGCCGTTCGGCGTGGCCCGCCCCCGCGGCAGCCGGCTCGACTACCTGCGGGACGTCTTCGCCGCCGAGCAGGAGATGCTCCCGCACCGGCGGGTGCCGCTGGTGCGGATCGCCCGGCTGCGCCCCACCGAGCCCTCGCTGACCGACGCGGTCTTCAACTACGTCAACTTCCACCGGCTCTCACACGAGTCCTGGGACGACTCCCTGGAGATCGCCCGGACCATGTTCCCGCTGCTGGTGAACGCGAGCGTCAACGCGTTCACCCTGGACGCCGACCCCGCGTTCGTCGCACCGGCCACCGCCGAGCAACTGGCCGACGTGTACTGCGCCCAGCTGGAGGCCATGACCGCCGACCCGGGCGCCCGGGTCGCCCGCCCCGCGCTCACCGGCGAGGCCCGTGCCACCGCCCTCGACGTCTGGGCGCCCGGGCCCCGGATCCCCTCCTCGCCCCTGCTGTTCCACCAGCACGTCGACGCGCACGCCACCCGGACCCCGCACGCGATCGCCGTCGAACACCGCGGTGAGCGGCTGACCTACGGTGAACTGCGCGAGCAGGCCGAACAGTTGGCGCGCCGGCTGCGGCGGCTCGGAGTGGGCCCGGAGACCGTCGTGGGCATCTGCGCCGAACGCGGCCCCGACCTGGTGCGCGCGGCCCTGGGCGTGCTCCGCTCGGGTGGTGCCTTCGTGCCGCTGGACCCGCAACACCCCACCGAGCGGCTTGCGTTCATGTCCCAGGACAGCGGAATGCGGGTCCTGCTGACGCAGCGCGCGCTCGACGGGACCGTACCCTTCGGCGGACCGGTGATCCACCTGGACGCCCCCGCGGAACCCGTGGACCCGGTCCCCGGCCCGGAGCCCGACGCCGACACCCTCGCCTACCTCATCTACACCTCCGGCTCCACCGGCACCCCCAAGGGCGTCGCCATCCCGCACCGGGGCCTGTCCAACATGATCGAGGGACAGCGAGACCTGGTGCGCCCCACCCCGGACGACCGGGTGCTGCAGTTCGCCTCCTTCGGCTTCGACGCCTCGATCCTGGAACTGACCTGGTCCCTGGCCAACGGCGGCCGGCTGGTCACCGCGCCCAGGGACGAGCTGCGCCCCGGCCCCGACCTCGCCCGCACCCTGAGCGAGCGGCACGTCACCTGCGCCATGCTGCCGCCCAGCGCCCTCGCCGTCCTCGGCCGCGACGACTTCCCCGGGCTGCGGGTGCTCCAGGTCGCCGGTGAGGCCTGCCCGGCCGAACTCGCCGACGTCTGGTCGGCCGGCCGGCGCTTCCAGAACGTCTACGGCCTCACCGAGACCTCCGTCTGGTCCGTCGCCGCCGAACTCACCCCGGGCCAGGGCACCCCGCCCATCGGCACACCGATGCGCAACACCCGCATACACGTCCTGGACGACGACCTCCAGCCGGTCCCGGTCGGCGTCCCCGGTGAGATCCACCTCGGCGGGGACGCGGTGGGCCGCGGCTACCTCGGGCGGCCCGCCCTCACCGCCGCCACCTACGTGCCCGACCCCTACGGCGCGCCCGGCGAGCGGCTGTGCCGCACCGGCGACCTCGGCACCCACCGTCCCGACGGCTCGGTGGAATGGCTCGGGCGCCGCGACTCCCAGGTCAAGCTGCGCGGCTTCCGCATCGAGCTCGGCGAGATCGAGCACGCGCTGCGGCAACTCCCCGAGGTCCGCCAGGCCGTGGTCCTGCACCGCACCGATCTGCCCGGCGAACCGGCCCTCGTCGCCTACCTGGTCCTACCGGGCCCGGACCGGCCCGCCCCCGGGGAACTGCGCCGCGCCCTGCGCTCCACGCTGCCCGCCTACATGGTGCCCGCCCGGTTCGTCGTCCTCGACGAGATGCCGGTCAACCGCAGCGGCAAGATCGACAAGCGGGCCCTGCCGCTCCCGCCGGCCGAACTCGCCCAGCGCGACACCGAGTACGTCGCCCCGGCCACCCCGGCGGAGAGAATCCTCGCCGAGATCTGGCGCGAGGTCCTCGGGCTCTCCCGCATCGGCGTCCACGACGACTTCTTCCGCATCGGCGGCAGCTCGCTGTCCACCGTCCGCGTCTCCCTGATGGCCGCCGGACGCGGGCTCGCCGTCTCGGTCGGCGACCTCATCGAGCACCCGACCGTCGCCCAGCTCGCCGCCCACGCCACCCGGACCGCCGGAACGGCGCTGCCCGCCGCCGTCACCTCCGAGGTACGGCTGCGCGAGGGCACGGGCGAGGGGGAGGACGAGGAAGAGCCCCTGTGGTGCGTGCACCCCACCGGCGGCAGCGCCGCCTGGTTCGTGCCGCTCGCCCGCGCCCTGCCGCCCGGCAGGCCCGTGCACGCCTTCCAGGCGCGCGGGCTGCTCGGCGGGGTGGACCCGAGCACTGTGACCGGCATAGCGGCCAACTACGTCGCCGAGATCACCGACCGGCCCGGCGGCAGCGGCCCGCACGCCCTGCTCGGCTGGTCCATGGGCGCCAACATCGCCCTGGAGATGGCCACCCAGCTGCACCGGGCGGGACACGCGACCGCGCCGCTGGTCCTGATCGAGCCGTACCTGCCCAACGGCGCCGCCCGCGCCCGGCTGAACGGCGTCACCCAGGACCTGCGCACGGCCCTGCGCCTGCGCGACCGGCTGCGCGGGACGCCGCCCTCCCCGCAGCGCGACCACGCCACGGCCGAACTGACCGCCACCCTGCTCGGCGCCGGGATGAGCCCCGCCGAGGCGGCCCTGGTCGAGGACGCGCCGATCGAGGTGTGGCACTCGCTGCTGGCCGCGCTCGCCGCCTACGAGGTCCGCCCCTACCCCGGGCACATCCACCTCGTGGTCGGCAGCGAGGCCGCCGGACTCCCGCGCGGCCGCACGATGCCCGGCCTGGACGTCGACTACGACACCTACGTCGAGCGCTGGCGCGAGGTGGCCGGCGGCGGACTCACCCTGCACATCAGCGACGGCGACCACATGTCGATGATGGCCGAGCCGCGGGTCGCCGGCATCGCCGAACTGCTCACCGCCCTCGGGACGGAGAACATCCGATGACCACCGCAGCCCCCGTCGCCGCCTTCACCGAGCGCTACCTGCTCTCCCCGCAGATGGTCGCCGACCCCTACGGGCACCTCGACGCCCTGCGAGAGCACGCACCGGTGCACTGGAGCCCCATGCACCACGCGTGGCTCGTCACCGGCTACGACCAGGTGATGCGCTGCCTGCGCGACCCCGCCGTCTCCGCCGACCGGGTGCGGCCCCTGATGGACGCCGTACCGCAGGGCGCCCGCGCGGACGCCGAACGGGCCTTCGGGATCCTGTCCCGCTGGATGGTCTTCAACGACGCGCCCCGCCACCGCAGGCTGCGCCAGGTCTTCCAGGAGGCCTTCGCCGCCCGGGCGGTGGCCCGCTACCGCACCTTCACCGAGAAGGCCACCCGCGCCGTCCTGGCCCGCAAGGCGGCCCCCGGCCGCACCGGCGACCTCATGGCCGACGTGGCCAAGCCCCTGCCCGCGCTGGTCTTCGCCCGCTGGCTCGGCATCCCGCCCACCGACGCCCCCTCCTTCTGGTACTGGAACGCCCGCGTCGCCGACCTCGTCCTCGGCACCGCCCAGGAGGAGAGCGAGTACCGGGCCTCCCTGCAGGCCCTGGTGAGCCTGGAGGACTACCTCGCCGGCCTCGTCGTCCGGCGCCGGGCCGAGCCCGCCGACGACCTGATCAGCCAGGTGCTGGGGGAGGGCCGGGTGGGGGACTCGGTCACCGAGGAGGAGTTCGTCGGCATGCTCACCCAGATGGCGTTCGCCGGCGGCGAGACCACCAGCAACCTGATCGCGAACACCGTGCTGGCCCTGCACACCCGCCCCGGCGCGCTCGCCGCCGTCCGCGAGGACCCCGAACTGGCGCAGGGAGCCGTGGAGGAGACGCTGCGCCTGGACGGCCCCTCGAAGATGTCCATCCGCACCGCGGCCCGCGACCTCGACCTGGACGGCCGCACCCTGCGCGCCGGTGACCGCGTCTTCCTGGTCACGGCCGCCGCCAACCGCGACCCGGGCCGCTTCCCCGACCCCGGCCGGTTCGACGTGCGCCGCACCGGCGCCACCCACCTCGGCTTCGGCTTCGGCGCCCACTTCTGCATCGGCGCCGCACTGGCCCGGCTGGTCGCCGTGGCCGCCGTGCGAACCCTGGTCCAGGACCATCCCGGCCTCGCCCTGGCCGACCCCGGCCGGCTCAGCTGGCAGCCCTCGCTCCTCAACCGCAGCCTCACCGCCCTGCCCGTCCACTACTGACCGGACCCCGGCGCACTCCGCACGACGAAAGGCACACCATGGCCACCACCCTCGCCGGAGCCGGTCCGCGGCTGTGGGCACCCGCCCGGCACCGGCCCTTCCGACTCCTGTGGCTGGGACAGTCGTTGTCCCTGCTCGGCGACGGCTTCAGCGTCGTCGCCTTCTCCTGGATCACCCTCGGCCTGACCGGCTCCACCCTCACCCTCGGCTACGTCCTCGCCTTCCAGGCCGTACCGCGCGCCCTGCTCACCCTGGTCGGCGGCTCCCTCGGCGACTCGCTGTCCACCCGGACCCTGATGATCGCCTCCAGCTGGACCAGGGCCGGGCTGATGACCGCGGTCGGAACGGCCGGACTCACCGGCCATCTGACGGTGTGGATGCTGTGCGCCGCGGCGGCCGCGTTCGGTGCCGTCGACGCCTTCTTCCAGCCGGCGCGCGTGTCCATCCTGCCCTCGGTGGTGGACGAGAGCCTGCTGACACCGGCCAACGCGCTGCTGGGCGCGGGCTCGCGGACCGCGGCCGTGATCGGACCGGCCGTCGGCGGCCTCGTCATCGCCATGACCCGGGCACCGGTCGCCTTCCTCGTCGACGCCGTCTGCTTCGCGCTGTGCGGCTGGTGCGTGGCGAGCATCCGCACCGGATCCCGGCCGGCCGGCCGCGGTGCGGGCGAGGCCGGGGGGAAGCAGCCGCAGGCGTCCCTGGGCGCACGGATCCGCGAGGGCGTGACCTTCACCCTGCGCGACCCGCGGCTGCGCACGATCGTCGCCCTCGACACCGCCGTCAACTTCTGTTACGCCGGGCCCTTCACGGTCGGCTTCGCCACCCTCGCCGAGCAGGTGCTGCGCGGGGGCTCCACCACCCTGGGCGTGCTGAACGGCTCCCTCGCCGGCGGCGCCATGCTCGGCACGCTGGCGGGCGGCGCCCTCGGCGGCCGGCCCCGGGTCGGCCTGCTGGTGGCCGGCCTCGCGGGCTGGCTGGGCGCCGGAATGGCCGTGCTCGGCCTGGTCCACAGCACCGCGGCGGTGGTGGCGACGGTGCTCGCCATGGGCTTCGCCATCGGCTTCCAGGGGGTGTTCGGGCTCAGCTGGATCCAGCGGAACATCCCCCAGGACGTGCTCAGCCGGGTCGTGTCCGTCGACATGGTCCTCGGGTACGCCGCCGCCCCGCTGTCCCTGATCGTGTGCGGGGCGCTGGCCCGGGTCGACGCCCTCGCCCTGTTCGGGGTGGTGGCCGCGGTGCTCGCACTCACCGGGCTGGCCGTGCTCGCCTCCCGCCAGGTGCGCGAGATGCGCTAGACCGCCGTACGGACCGCACCCCTACGCGTCCCGCAGGGCGGCCGACCGCGCGCACAGGTCCGCGCGGTTGGCCGCCCCCGTCTTCGTGATCAGGCTCGCGATGTGCTTCTCGGCCGTGCGCGGTGAGATGAACAGCCGGTCGGCGATGTCCTTGTTGCTCAGCCGCTCCGCGAGCAGCCGGAACACCTCGAACTCCCGCACCGTGACGCCCTGGGCGCGCAGCAGGTCGGGGATGCCGCTGGTGCCGGTGCGGTGCTGGTGCACCGACGCGCCGAGCCGGCGCAGCCCGGCCCGGCAGGCGCCCGTGACGGCCTGGACGTCCCGCTCGTGGAAGTAGTGCTCCGCCCGCCGCAGCCAGCCCACCGGATCGCCCCAGCCGTCCTGGTGCGCCGCGTCAGCGATCAGCCGCAGCCCGAGGTGCTGGGCCAGCGGGTAGGGCTCGGCCGCCATGAGCGCGGACTCCACCGTGGCCGCCGCCCGTTCGCCCTGGCCCTCGCGGCCCAGCAGTACGGCCTCGGTGAGCAGCACGAACTGACGGTTCCAGCGCATCCGGGCGACGGCGGTGGCGGTGATCTCCTCGTGCCGGGCCCGGTCCGCGTCCCCGGCGAGCACGTCCAGCAGCGGCACCAGGCCGTGGGCGCCGCCGAGATGGTAGGTGGAGGGGTTGCCCGCCTCCAGCGCCAGCACCCGCCGCAGTTCGTCGCGGGCGAGGTCGCGGTCCTCCTCCAGCAGGGCGCAGAACGCCCGGGCCAGGCCGAGGCCGAGCGGTTCCTCCTGCGAACCGGAGCCGTCCCACTCGGCGAACGCCGCCAGCGCGCGCTCCATCGCCGCCCGGTCGGCGTGGTGGGCCTCCAGGACGGCCTGTGCCATCAGGACGTACCGCACGGCGGGCGCGAGGCGCAGGCGCCGTACGACGGCCAGGCACTCGGCGCCGGCCGAGCGGGCCGTGTCGTAGTGGCCGCGCAGCACCGCGTCCAGGACGAGGATGCCGTCCACCGTGTGCACGATGTTCACCGAGCCGAGCCGCAGCGCCTCCTCGCGGGCCGCCAGCAGGCCCGAGGTGTCGCCGTCGGCCAGCCAGGCGTTGCCGCCGAGCCGGGTGGCCGCGTACATGCGCTGCAGCGGCAGACGGTGGCGCTCCGCCGTGGCGAGCGCCTGCCCGAGCATCGCGGCCGACTCCTCGGGGTCCCGTTCGCGGGCCACCGTCGCGAGGAGCTCCCGGGCCTGGCAGGCGACGACGGGCAGCCCGTGCCGTTCGGCGGTGTCGGCGGCGGAGCGGGCCAGCTTCTCCGCCTGCTGGGTGCGGTCGGGTCCCGGGGTGTCGAGGGCCAGGTAGGCGGCCGTGACGTCGACGGCCGCCGTGGCCGACTCGTCCGGCGCGGTCGCGAGCACCGCCCGGGCCCGCGCTATCTGCCGGTTGCCGTCGCTCCACCGGCCCGCCGTGTGGGCGACCTTGGCCAGCCGGGTGTGCAGCGTGGCCAGGCGGACGGGGCTCAGGCCCGAGCCGTCCAGCGCGTGCAGGTCCTCGGCCAGGTCGAGGGCGCGGGCGAAGTCACCGGCCTCGGCGAGGGCCGGCAGCAGGTTCTCCAGCACCATGGCCCGCGCCTGGGGGTCGCCCGCGTCGGCCAGCAGGCTCTCGGCCCGGCCGAGCAGGGTGACGGCGGAGCCGAGCGCCCCGGCCGCGAGCGCCCGCCCGCCGGCGTCCGCGAACAGCAGCCCGGCCTCCACGTCGTCGCCGGCCGCGCTGCGCAGCCCGGCCGCGAGCGGGCACCAGTCGCCGGCCAGGTCCGGGTGCAGCTCCTCGACGGCCTCCGCGCCCCGCCGGGCCAGGTCCGCGCGCTGGCCCGGGGTCATCTGCGTGAAGAGGGCCTCGACGGTGAGCGAGTGCCTGAAGGAGTACCAGTCGGGCGCCGGCTCGTCCGCGATCACCAGCCGCGCGGCCACGCCCGCGTGCAGATGGCTGAGCAGGGCACGGTCGTCGACGCCGGTCATGCGCTGCAGGACCGTGAGCGGGAAGCGCCGGCCGAGCACGGCGGCGGCCGACAGCAGGGTCAGGCCCTGCGCGCCGAGGCGGTCGATGCGACGCAGGATGCCGCGCGCCAGCGACGAGGAAACGTCACTGCGTAAATCGCCGACGGCCCGCCAGCCCTCCGGCCCCTGCACCAGCGTGCCGGCCCCGATCATCGACTGCAGCAGTTCCTCGACCAGGTACGGGCTCCCCGAACTGTCCTCCCACAGCCGCTCCAGCACCGCCGCGGGCACCTGCTCCGGGCCGCCGGCGCCGAGCTGCGCCGCGATCATCTCGTGCGCCTGGGGCCGGGTCAGCGGCGGCAGTTCCACCAGGGCGGCGGCGCCGCGCCGGCGGGCGGACTGCGCGAGGTCGAGGGCGTCGCTGAAGTCGGTCCGCACCGTGGCCAGCAGCAGCACGGGCGAGTACTCCAGGTTGTCCACCAGGTACTCGAGGACGCCGAGCGTCTCGGGGTCGGCGTCGTGCAGGTCCTCCAGCAGCAGCAACTGGCCCTGCCCGCGCCCGGCGGCGATCAGCAGGCGCAGCACCGCCTCGCCCAGGATCACCATGGAACTGCTGTCGCGTTCCCCGGTGTCCCAGTCGGGAATCAGCCGCCCGAGGACCGGCCGGTAGGGGCCGAGGGCCAGGTCGTCCATGGGTTCGCCGCCGCGGAACAGCGACATCAGGGCCTCGGTCAACGGCCGGAACGGTACGGCGGGACCGGTGGTGCTGCTGCGGCCCCTGAGCACCCGCATCCCGGCGCCCAGCGCCCCGCCGACGGCCTCCGCCGCGACCCGTGACTTGCCGACGCCCGCCTCTCCCACCAGGAAGACGACACCGCCGCGGCCCTGGCGCGCATCGGCCAGGGCACGTTCGAGCAGGGTCAGTTGGGAGTCCCGTCCGACCAGCGAAGGCGTATGAGAACGCATGACCGCAGATAGTAATCGGACGGCGGGGTTCGCGGCAGGTCGCGCAGCCCCGCAGACGTTCCGTCACCGCCGCCGGGGAGCGCCGTGCGCACACGGGCGGCGCGGGCCCGCCGAGCGGGCCCGCGCCATCACGTCCGTCGCGACCGGCCCGGTGTCAACGCGGCGCGGAGACCGAGGTGTCGAGCGTGCTGAGCGTGATGACGATGCCGCTGGTGAGCACCATGCCGGCCAGCACACGGGCGCGGGCGCAGGCCCGGTTGCGGCCCTTGAGCGTGATCCCGCCGGCGGCGTCCTGCTCCTCGGCGGCGGTGGTGTCGGCCGTGATCTCGGTGGCGGTGGAGGCGAGGTGCTTGTCCATGACGGTGGTCCCCTTCTGGTGGTCCGAGCGGGCGTGCACGGGTGAAGCCGGCTGAAGTGCCGTGGTGCCGTGGTGCCGAGGAGCGGAGGCGCGTGATCGGTCAGTGGCCGGGCTGTCCCAGGAGCAGGACGGAGGGCACGGTGTCGGGGTGGGCGAGACGCAGGAGCCCGTAGCCGATGCCGGACAGTCCGGTCAGCAGCCCGGGCGAGGGCACGTGGTCGGGTGTGGCACAGCGGTGGCTCCGCGCCTCGACGAGCGCGAGCACCTGTCCGGTACGCCGGTGCAATGTTTCGGCGGCGGCCGCGTCGTCCTGTCCGGCGAGCACGGCAAGGGCCTCCAGCGTGCCCAGGGTGCCCTGTCCGAGGCTCAGACCGGGACACACCTCGGCGTCGGCCAGCCGGGCCGCCGGCGCGCCTGCCGCGTCCGCCGGCGCCACGGCGGCCACCCCGGCGAACCCGGAGACCCAGGAGGCGTCCGCGGACGCGGCCCCCGCGTCCCGGACCGCGGCACGGAGCAGGGCGTCGGCGGCGCTCGCGTGCGCGGCGGCGCGCTCCGGGCGGCGGTCGGCGTAGCGCCGCAGCGCCCAGCCGATGCCGGCCGCACCGTCCGCGAAGGCGAAGCCCGAGCCGTCGCCGCGTGCCCGAAGGCCTTTGTGCTCAGGGAAGTTGGGTCCCCTGTCGTCGCGTACCGACCCGGCCGGGGACCGGTCCCGCGGGCCCTGCCCGCCCGCCGTCGCGAGCAGCAGGTCCGCCACGGTGTCCGCGAGCCGCAGGGCCATGGGCGCCCCGGTCGCCTCGTGGACGGCGACGGCGGCGGCCAGCGCCCCGGCCGTACCGGCGGCCACCCCAGGGTCGGAGCAGGCGGCGACGGCGTGTCCGAGCGCGGTGAGCGCGTCCGGCAGACAACCCGTCAGGTCGTCCCCCAGCAGCGCCGACAGCCTCGGAATCGCGTAGACGATGCCGGCGAGCCCGTCGTAGGCGCCGGGTCCCGCCGCCGCGCTCAGCTCCGGATCGGCGGCCAGCGCCCTCATCAGGGCGGGCAGCGCCCGGACCGCCTCCCGGGCCGGCGTGGCGTACCGCCCGGCCCCGGTCAGCGCGGCCGTCTGGGCCAGGAACAGCGCGACGCCGCAATAGCCCTGCCCCAGCCCCGCGCCCATCGGCAGCACGGCCCAGTGCGGCCCCGAGACCTGCTCCAGACCGAGCCAGTTGGTACGGCCACCACCCCGTATCGCGCGGGCGGAGATCTCGTCGGCGATGCCGCACACGGCGGCCAGCAGCCGCGAGGCGTCCGGCGCGACCGCCGGCGGCGGGGCGACGGCGAGTTCGGAGCGCAGCGCCGGCGGCGAACCGGCCTCCCGCGCCGCCAGCGTGGCCGAGATGATCCACTCTTGGTCGTGGCAGTCGACCTCGTCCATCCGGGCGAGCTTCCCGCCGACCGCGTCCAGGCTCGCCACCGGCAGCACCTCCCGCAGCCAGGTGCCGTCGGCCGTCCGGACCCCTGTACCGGACGGCCGATGCACGAACAGCGGTACGTCGCCGCGCCACAGGTCCGCGATCTCGTGCTCGACGAGCCGCAGCCGCGCCTCGTCGTGCTCGGACTCGGTCCACAGCACCGCGAACACCCCCTCCCGGGCGAGAGCGTCCCCGAGTAGCGAGGGGTGGGCGGACTCCTCCAGCAGCGTGACGTACAGACGGGTGGAGCGCGCGACCAGCCGGGCCGCACTGCCCCCGTACACCGCCAACGGCCCTTTCGGGGCCAGCAGT
The DNA here is from genome assembly GCF_055605965.1 of Streptomyces sp. NPDC037126. Taxonomy (NCBI): domain Bacteria; kingdom Bacillati; phylum Actinomycetota; class Actinomycetes; order Kitasatosporales; family Streptomycetaceae; genus Streptomyces; species Streptomyces sp. NPDC037126. The sequence goes on along the minus strand of NZ_JBVJTD010000002.1, from coordinate 375,642 downwards.
TCGCGGCCGTGCGCGGCCAGCACCGCGTAGGCGGTACGGAATCCCTCCAGCAGGGCCGCCCGGTGGTCGGCCCGCTCCAGCGGCGCCACCTCGGGCAGCGGCTGGTTCTGCGCGGCGGGGCTGAGCACGGGGGCCCGTACGGCCCGCATGGTGTCCCTGCCGCTGTCCTCCCAGCGCAGCCCCTCGCTCGGGAACGTGCCGTCGGTGGACCGGCCCAGCGCGGAGATGTCCAGCGCGCCGTGCTCGCCGATCAGCAGGTGGGGCAGCAGGCAGGTGCGGTGCACGGAGGCGTGCAGGGCGTCCGCGGCCGGATCGGCGCCGGCCGTCATGGCCCCCGGCAGCCCGGTGTGCAGCAGGGTCTCGGCGTCCACCAGGACCGGCTGGTCGCCGCAGGCGATGACGTTCTCGTAGTGCATGTCGGCGCCGTCCACCGCGTACAGCAGGGCCAGCAGCGCACCCTGGCGCCGGTAGAAGGAGTCGGTCTCGGCCACCGACCGGCACCAGCGGTGCTCCACGAACTCCAGCCAGCCGTACCCCACTCGGCGCACACTGCGCGGCGTGCGCAGCGCCAGCCCCGGCACCTTGCTGCCCAGCCACGCCACCAGTCCGTCGAGCAGGGCGTGCTGGTCGAGCGGGCGGGGCTTGTACACGAGCCGGTCCCCACCGGCGAAGCGCAGGATCGCGACCGCCCGGTTGCCCTGGTGGGCGTCGCCGAGACCGAGCTCGACCCCGGCCAGCACCCCGGGCCCACGCCCGTCGAGGAGGCGCCCGGCCAGCTCGTCACGGTCGGCCTGGAACCGCGCCACCAGTTCCGCCGCGGCGTCCGCCGCGTCCAGCGCGGTCTGCGCGAGCATCCGGGCCAGCACCGGGTAGGCCGCGAAGAGCGCGGCAAGGCCCCGGCGGCTGCCGGTGGCGGCGACGAACGAGGCGAAGCGCTCGCGCGGGCCCGCTCCTTCGAGCTGCCGGGCGCGCCGGGCGAGGGAGAGTTCGTGGACCAGGGTGCGGGCGGCCTGCCGTACCAGCTGCTCGGTCAGGCGCCGCTCGAACGCCGCCTGCCACACGGCCTGTTCGGCGGCGGGAACGTCCGCCAGGAGGCGGCCGAGCCGGTCCGCGGCCGGGGCGACGAGCGGTCGTACGACGGTGGCGAAGACGTCGGGACCGGTACCGTCCGCGGTCAGCTCGTCCAGGCCCTCGGGGGCGGCGTCCAGCGCCGCCTCGGCGTACGCGGCCCAGCGGGGCTTGGCCGCGCGGGCGGCGAGCCGCCCGGCGGGTTCCGTGGCGAGGGCCGCCGCGGTCGCCGCGTCCACTCCGAGGTGGGCCAGCCGCAGGGCGAAGCCCTCGCCGTCCCCGGCGGCCCAGGGCGCGCGCCCGGTGGCCGCGGAGCCGGCGGACGCCGCCGGGCGTCCGGGGGCGGCGAGCCGTTCCGCGAGGGTCAGCGCGGGGGCCCACCAGGCGAGCGGCAGGCCGGCGCTCCGGGAGGTCGGGAGGCTGGCGGTCTCAGTCACGAGGAAGAAGGTGTCAGACCCCCACGGCCCCTACATGGGTAAGTGACCCCCATATTCCTGCGGACCCGCCCCACCGATGGGGAGCGGCCGCCGCCTGAACCCTCCGCACCTGGGAGAACCGCAGGTCAGCGGGGCTACCCAGGTTTCCCGTACGGGGGACGGGCCAGCCCCCCATACCGGCCGTCCACCCCGGTACGCGCCCCCGGGCCCTCCCGGTGAGAGCCGCACGCCGGGCCCGTCGCGGCTACTTGGCCCCCATGACCGGGGCTTCGTGCCCCCATGGGGACCCGGCCCCCATGCCTCCGCGGACCCCGTGCCCCCATCTCCGGGGCGCGCCCCCGCATGCCCGGGCCGCGCCGCCCGCATGCGCGGCCGACGCGCCCCGTCCGCACGGGCGTTCGCCGCCCCGGCCGCCCTCCGGACGGGTTCCCGCACGCCGGGCGGCCGGCGTCGACGGGCCCGGCCCGCGGGAGGGGGCGAGAAAGGTGGGGACCGACTACCGATGCCGCCGCGACCCCGGCGGGCGCACGGTGTCGCACAGAACGCCCAGACCGCCCCGTGCTCACCACCGGGCGGACGACCTTCCAAGGAGCAGCAGATGGGAGCACCCGTACCCGTCGGTGTGGTCGCCCTCGACCCGGTGCTGGAAGCCGGCACCCGCAGTACCCTGCTCGCCTGCCCCGAGCTGACCCTGTGCGAGCCCGGAGAGGCCCGGGTCGCCGTGCTGACCGTGGACCGGCTCGGACCGGCCGAGCTCGACACGGTGCGCATCGCCCGTGCCTACCCGCACCGTCCCGCCGTCGTCCTGGTGGCCGGCGCCCTCGCCGCCGGCGACGCCCTGCACGCCCTCGCCGCCGGCGCCCGCGGCCTGCTGCTGCGCCGCGACGCGGACGGCCCGCATCTCGCCCACGCGGTGCTGGCCGCCGCGCAGGACGACTGCACCCTGCCGACGGACCTGCTGGAAGAGGTCCTGGACCGCCCGGCCGACGCCCGCCACGACGGAGGCTGGGCCGGGGGCAGCCTGTCGGACCGGGAGCGCTCGGTGCTGCGCCTGGTCGCGGACGGGCACGAGACGGCGGAGATCGCCCAGCGCCTCGCCTACTCGCCGCGCACCGTGACGACCGTCGTGCACGACATCACCCAGCGGTACCGGCTGCGCAACCGCGCGCACGCGGTCGCCTACGCCCTCCGGGCGGGCCTGCTGTGACGGCCCCCGCCCTCCCGGCCGCGCCCCGCCCGCCCGCCGTACCCACCGCCATGCCCGCGGCACCCGTCGTGCCCGCCGCACTCGCCCCAGCGGTCGGGTCCGGCGTACCCACCGTTCCTGCGGTGTCCCCCAGCCCTGGGGTGTCCGCCGTGCCCGCGGCACCCGTCGTGCCCGCCGCGCTCGCCCCAGCGGTCGGGTCCGGCGTACTCACCGTTCCTGCGGTGTTCCCCAGCCCTGGGGTGTCCGCCGCGCTCGCCCCTCCCGGCGTGCCCGCCGAGCCTCCCGTGGTTCTGTGCGTGCTGCCCGCGCGCGGTGCGGAGCGCGTCCGTGCGCTCGCCCGTCGGGCGGGGCTGCGCTGTGCCGACGGGCGGGCGGAGGCCGGGAGCGTCACCGTGGTCGTCGCGGAGGACGCCGAACAGGCCCTGCGCGCACGGCGGGACCCCGGGCCGCTGCTGCTCGTGTGCGACACCGTCAGCCGGACCGGACTGCTGCGGGCCCTGCGCGCGGGGGCGGCCGTCCTGCGCGGCACCGAACTCACGCCGGAGAGCCTCACGGCGGCCGTCCGGCGTGCCGCGCACCCGCACGCGAGCATCCCCTACCCGGAACTGTCGCACCTGCTGGCCGGCGGCCCGCCCGCCGGCGGGCGGGACCCGCACGACGCCAGGCCGCCGGCCCTGACGATGCGCCAGACCTCGGTGCTGCGCCTCATGGCCGAGGGCCACGCCAACGCGGACATCGCACGGCAGCTGGACTGCTCCGAACACACCGTGAAGAACGTCGTCTACGAGGTCATGGCGCGCCTCCAGGCCCGCAACCGCGCGCACGCGGTCGCCCGAGCGGTGCGCCACGGCCTGGTATGACGCGCGGGACGGCGGCGGCGCGGGGGACGGGGGACACGGGCGGCGAGCGCGGCCCCGCCCGTCCCCCCGGCGGTGCCCGTACCGCGCCGCGTCAGTACCGGGGCGTCGGCAGCAACCGCGGTTCGATCCGCTCCTCCACGGCCCCGGCGCCCGCGCGCTCGACCACGTAGGCGCCCTTGCCCGGCAGTTCCGTCACGGCCTCGACCAGCTCGGTGCCCCGGTACACCAGGCCCACCCCGTCATCGGTGCAGTGGGCCGTGCGGAAGGTGCCCTCGGCGACCAGCCGGTGGATCAGCGGGCGCCGGCCCGCGTCGGAGTCGTAGTGCACGCCGTTGCCGTACGGCAGCAGGCCCAGCCCGTCGGTGACCGGGCGCAGTTCGGGCCCGAAGGAGTCGGTCGCGCCGCCCTCGAACCAGCAGATGGAACCGGCGCTGACCCCGGCGAGGACCACGCCCGCCCGCCAGGCGCGCCGCATGATCGCGTCCAGCCCGTGCACCCGCCACACGGCGAGCAGGTTCGCCACCGAACCGCCCATCACCCAGACCACGTCGTGGGCCAGGACCGTGCCCTCGACGTCCTCGACGTTCGGCATCGGGAACAGGGACAGGGGAGTGAGGTCGAAGCCCGCCACCCGGGCCGCCTCCGCCATCCGCGCCGTCACGTGCTCGGTGTCACCGATCGCGGTGCCGACGTACAGGATGCGCGGACGCCTGCCGTGCACGCCGGAGAGGTCGACCGCGTGGTGGACCAGGGCATCGAGGAGGACCCGGGTGCGCGTGCCGACGCGGTGGCCTCCGGACGTGGCGAGGACGGTCGGTTCCGGAGCGGTCACGTGCGTGATCGTATCGCGCCGAACTCCGTTACAGGCGTGGGGAATTCGTGAAGGAAGGCGTGCGCCGCACGTGCCCCGGCGACGGGGAGCGGGGACCGGCCCACCGGCTGGTCCCCGCTCCCCGTTCCCGGCGGCCTCACCCCGTCCGCAGGGCCACCGCCGCCGCGTAGCCCGCCGGGACCAGGACGTCCCGCAGGGTCCACTCCGGCGCCGGAGCGCCCGGCCGCGGCCCGGTGCCGACGTAGTCCAGTGCCGGATCGCGCACCAGCCCCGTCCCCAGTCCCTTGAGGTAGGCCTCCTTGCGGACCCAGGTCCGGGTGAACGCCGCCGGGCGCTCGTGCGCGGGCAGCCGCGCCAGCTCCGCCGCCTCCGCCGCGTGCAGCGCGGACTGCGCGCCGAGCACCGCCTGAGCCGTGGCCAGTCCCTCCACGTCGACACCGACGGGCGTCGGAGCGAGCGCCACCATCACCAGGTCCCCGCTGTGCGAGAGCGAGAAGTGCACCCCGGACGTGCGCAGCGCGGGCCGGCCGTGCGGGCCCCCGCATCCCGCGCACGGCTCCCGGACCAGCGGCAGCGCGCCGGCGGGGATGCCCAGCAGCAGGCTCAGCACACCCCGCAGGGCCGCGTGCGCCACCACGTACGCGTCGCGGTCCCGAGCCCGGTGGAAGGCGGCGGCCCGCGCCCGCTCCTCCGCGTCCAGCAGCTCCTGCGCCCGCCGCAGGCCGAGCCGGTCCTGCCGGCCCACTTCGGCCAGGTACAGCTCCACCGGCCGGCGCGGCGCCCGCGGGCCCGGGACGGGGGCGCCGAAGCACAGCCCGGACAGGTCCGTCACGGCGGGGCACAGCGGTCCGGGCGGCACCTGCGGCGGGGCGTGCGCCGACCGGGCGAGCAGCGGACCGGGGCGGGAGTCAGACATCGGCCCCGGCCTGCCGACGGCGCAGGCTGAGCGGGCGCATGTCCGTCCAGACCGCGTCGATGTGGTCCAGGCACTCCTGCCGGGAGCCGCGCAGGCCCTCCGGGTGCCAGCCCGCCGGCATCCGGCGGTCCGCCCGCCAGATCGAGTACTGCTCCTCGTCGTTGCGCACCACGAGGTACACCTCGTCGGTGCCCGGGCGGAACTCCTCGCCGCCCGTGCCGGTCGCGGTCTCGGTGTGCGTCACGGTGAACCTCCCGCAGGTGATGGCGGCCGGCCCACGGGTCGGGGCCGACGAGGTCAGCGTGCCCGCCGCCGGCCGCCCGGGTCAGGGACGAACGCGCCGACCCCGGGGTATGCGTTGCTGCCGGTTCTTCCCTGGTGGGCCCGGTCCGCGGCGCGGGACCGTGCTGTCCGGTCGCGGGGCACCCGGCGACCCGGCGGCGCCCGCCGACGGGCCGGCCGCCCGACCCCCGCGCACCCCCTGTTTCGGAAGGAGCACGCGATGTCGGACCAGCACGCACCTGTCCTGCTGCCGGGCGGAGGCTGGCGGCTGTGGGAGCAGTTCGCGCTGCGCGGCCCCGGCTTCCCCGCCGACGGCGTGCTGCGCCTCGCCCCACCCGGACTGGCCGAGGCCGCCGACAAGTTCGGCCCGGGCGCCGAGCTGTCCGGACCCGAGTGGCAGGCCTTCGCCGCCGACCTCGCCACGGCCGCCGTCCGCACCGCCCACCACCTGCAGGAGATCGCCGCCCAGCCCCGCTTCCAGGCGGCCCTCGCCTGGCAGAACCCCGCCGTGCTGCGCACCGGCATCGCGCCGTTCCTGCGCTGGACGCCGAGCGCGGAGGGCCGCAGCAGCATGCCCCGCCAGCGCGAGGAACTCGTCGCGCACTACTGGCAGCGGTTCTGCGTCAAGAACGACACCATCGGCTTCTTCGGCCCGGTCGGCTGGGGCCGCTGGGACCAGACCGCACCGGGTGCCGTCGCCGTGGACGCAGGGCAGGGCTTCCTCGCCGCGCAGGAGGTGTACTTCTCCGGCTGGGCCGTCGACGCCCTCGCGAAGGTGCTCGCCGAGGACCCCGCGCTGATGCGCTGGATCCCGCCGCGCCGGGTCTCCTTCGTGCGCTGCGCCGACGGCACGGTCCGGGTCCCCGGGCGTCCCGCGCAGCGGATCGGCGCGGTCGAGCTGGCCGTGCTCCACCGCTGCGACGGCACTCGGCACCTGGGCGCGATCGCTGCCGAGCTGCGCGTGGACGTGGACGAAGTCATCGCCGCCGTACGCGAGTTGGTGACCCGTCGCTGGGTGCACTGGCGCCTGGAGGTGCCCGCCGCCACCCATCCCGACCGCGCCCTGCGCAGCATCCTCGAACGCGTCCCCGACGTCGGTGCCCGCACCCGGGCCCTGGACCGGCTCGCCGTGCTGGAACGCGGCCGGGACGCCGTACGCGCCGCCGGCACCGACGCCGGCGCACTGACCGCCGCGATCGGCGCCCTGGAGGCAGACTTCGCCGCGCTGACCGACAGCGACGCGCAGCGGGCCAAGGGCGAACGCACCGCGCCCTGCCGGGGCCTGGTGTACTCCGACGCCCGCCGTGCGGCGACCGCCACGGCCGGTGCCGGCCTGCTGGCCCACCTGGAACCCCTGCAGCTGTGCCTGACGGCGGCCCGCTGGATGACGAACCGGTTCGCCGACGCCATCCGCGTCCGCCTGCGTACCGTGTACGACCTTCTGCGCGCCACCGGGGAACCCGTGGACCTGGGCACGCTGTGGCTGCACACCCTGCCGTCGCCGCACCCCGACGCCGGCGACCTGATCGACGCCGTACAGGCGGAACTACGCGCCAAGTGGGCCCGCGTCCTGGACCTCCCGGCGGGCGTGCGCCGCGTCCGGCTGACCACGGCCGACCTGGCCGAACGGGTCCGCCGCGCGTTCGACGAACCGGGCGACGGCTGGTCGCTGGCCCGGTACTTCAGCCCCGACCTGCTGGTGATCGCCGACGACGAGATCGCCCTCGCCCGGGGCGAGGTGGAACTCGTCCTCGGTGAGATGCACTGCGCGCTGAACACGATGGGGGCCTCCCTGTTCGTGCACCAGCATCCCGACCGGGACGAGCTGCTCGCCGAGACCACCCGCGACTTCCCCGGCCCCCGCCTGCTCCCCATGCTGGCGAAGGAACTGCCCCTGAAGTGGTCCACCCGCAGCAGGCCCTCGCTGGACCGGCCCGAGGACCACTACGTGGCCCTGGTCGACCAGACCGGCGACCCGCACCGCCCGCGCACCCACCTCGGCGCCGACGTCACCGTCGAGGACCGGGCCGGCCGGCTCACCGCGGTCCTGCCCGACGGGACCGGCCACGACCTGCTCGACGTGTACGCCAACACCCTGACCCAGCGCGTCATGGACCGCTTCACCCTCCGCCCCGAGGGCGCGCACACCCCACGCATCACCGTGGACCGCGTGATCCTCGCCCGTGAGACCTGGCACCTGCCCGTCGCCGAGGTCGACTTCGCCGACGAGAAGGCGGAGGCCGCCCGCTTCGTCCGGGCCCGGCACTGGCGGCAGCGACACGAGCTGCCCCGCTTCGTGTTCGTGGTCTCGCCGACCGAACCCCGGCCCTTCTACGTCGACTTCGACAGCCCCGTGTACGTCACCATCCTCGCCAAGGCGGCCCGCCGGCTCGCCCGCAAGGACCCGGACGCCCGGCTCAAGGTCAGCGAGATGCTGCCCACCCCCGAGCAGGCCTGGCTCACCGACGACGAGGGACACCGCTACACCTCCGAACTCCGCTTCGTCGCCGTGGACCAGACCGTCACCGGTGCGGAGGACGCGTGATGCGCACGATCGCCGACACCATCGCCGCACACGCCGCCCGGCACCCCGACCGCGTCGCGCTCAGCACCCCCGACGGCGAGGTGACGTACGGCCGGCTCGCCGCCCGGATCGAGGAGATCGCCCGTCTGCTGCGGGCGCACGGCGCCCGCCAGGAGACGGTCTGCGCCGTGGCCGTCGAGCACGGCACCGACGCCGTCGCGGCCATGGCCGCGGTGCTGCGCTGCGGCGCGGCCTTCCTCACCCTGGACGTCGGACAGCCCCGCGACCGCCTCGCCGCCTTCGTCCGCGACGCCGGCGCCCGCCTGCTGCTGACCCACGCGGCCCTCGCCCCGGCCCTGGACCTGGGCGTTGCGGCGGTCCTGCTGGACCGGCCCGGGACCGCGCCGGGCCCGCCACCGGAACCGGTCGACCCACGCGCGCTCGCCTACGTCAGCCACACCTCCGGCAGCACCGGCCGGCCCAGCGCCGTCCTGGTCGAACACCACGCCCTCGACGCCTATCTGCGCGACACCGCCGAGGCGTTCGGCCTCGGCCCGGACACCGTCGCCCTGCAGACGGCACCGCTCGGCTACGACGCCTCCATCCGCGACACCTTCGTACCGCTCGTCGCCGGCGCACGACTGGTGATCGTGGAGCGCGCCCGGCTGCTGCGCCCCGAGGAGTTCGCCCGTACCGTCCGCGAGCACCGGGTGACGGCCCTCCTCAGCGTGACCCCCTTCTTCCTGTCGCACCTCGCGACGCAGCCGGGGCTCACCGAACCGCTGGCCGGTGTCACCCTGGTCGCCTCCAGCGGCGAGTCCCTGCGGCCGTTCCTCGCCGCGAGCGGACGCACGCTCGTCCCCGGCCGGCTCGTCAACCAGTACGGCCCGACCGAGTGCACGATGACCACGACCCGGCACTCGGTACCCGCCCCGCCGGACCCCTCCGCCGACCTCGTGGGCACGCCCCGCGCCGGTGCCGTGGTCCGCGTGCTCGACGCGGACCTGGCGCGGGTCGCCGACGGCACGGTCGGCGAGGTGTACATCGGGGGAGTGGGCGTGGCCCGCGGCTACGGGGGGCGCCCGGCCCGCACGGCCGAGTGCTTCGTACCCGACCCCTACGGGCCGCCCGGCGCCCGCCTGTACCGCACGGGCGACCTCGGCTGGTGGGGCCCCGGGGGACTGCACTACGCCGGGCGCACCGACCGTCAGGTCAAGATCCGCGGCTACCGCGTGGACCCGGCGGAGATCGAGGGGGCCCTGCTGGCCCACCCGGGCGTCACCGGTGCGGTGGTGACGGCTCACACCGACGACCGGGGGCGCGTGTACCTGCTCGCCCACCTCACCGGCGACCTGTCCGGCAGCACGGACGCCGAGCTGCGCGGCCACCTCGCCCGGTCCCTGCCACCGCACCTGATGCCGCGCAGGTTCCTGCGCCTGGACACGCTGCCGACCACGCGCGGCGGCAAGGCCGACCGCCGCCTCCTGGCCACGGGGAGCACCGCATGACCGCCCTCGACCTGCGGGGCACCACGGCGGACCCGCGGTCGGCCACCGCCCGGCCGAGACCCCTCAGGGCCCCCGGCCCCAGGACCGGCCCCGAGCCGAGGCCCGCAGCCCCGGGCCCCGGTACCGGGACCGCCGCCGAGCCGGCACCGGGCGCTCCCGGCCGGGGCCCCGGCGTCGCCGACCTGCGTGCCGCCGCCGCCCGCATCGCCCCGTACGTCGTCCGCACCCCCCTGGTCCGCGGCCCCGCGACCGGCGCACTCGGCCCCGGCCTGCTGCTGAAGTCCGAACACCTCCAGCACGGCGGCTCGTTCAAGATGCGCGGCGCCGCCAACGCCGTCCTCGCCCTGGGCGCCGACCGGGTCGTCACCGGCTCCTCGGGGAACCACGCCATCGCGCTGGCCCGGCTGGCACGCTCGCTCGGCATCCGGCTCACCGTCGTCCTCGCGGCGGGGGCGGCGCCGGCGAAGGCCGCCGCCGTCAGGGCCCTCGGCGCCGAGACCGTACAGGTGGGCGGCGGCGTGGCCGAGCGCGAGGAGCGCGCCCGCGCTCTGGCGGCCGAACGGGACGCCGTCCTCGTCCCGTCGTCCGACCACCCACTGGTGGTCGCCGGGGCGGGCACGGTCGGCACCGAACTGCTCGCCGACGCACCCGACGTCGAGAGCGTCTACGTGCCCACGGGCGGCGGCGGACTCCTCGCGGGCGTCTGCCTCGCCGCCCTGCACCGCCCGGTCCGGGTGATCGGCGTGGAGCCGTCCGCCACCGCGCGCTACGCCCGCTCCCTGGCCGCCGGCCGGCCCGTCGAGCTGCCGCCCAGCACGACCGTCGCCGACGGGCTGCGCGGCCAGCGCCCCGGAGCCGTCCCCTATCCGATCATCCGCGACCGCGTCGACGAGCTGATCACCGTCGGCGACGCCGAAATCCTCGCCACGGCCGCCCTGTTGCACCGCCATGGCGTCGACGCCGAACCGAGCGGAGCGGTCGCCCTGGCCGGAGCGCTGCGCGCCGGGCGCCGCGAACGGGCCGTGGCCGTCGTCTCCGGCGGCAACACCCCCGCCCGGCTGCACGCCCTGCACCCCGAGCTCGCCAACATCACCACCCCCGCCCATCACTGACGTCTCGTCACATCACTGAAGGAGTACGGACATGACCCCGAACACCGTCACCGCCACCGTCGCCACCGCCACCGTCGACCTGCTCGTCGGCATCTTCCGGGACGTGCTGCGCCTGCCCGAACTCACCCCCGAGACCGACTTCTACGAGGCGGGCGGCGACTCGCTCACCGCCTTCCAGATCACCGGCCGCCTCCAGGAAGTCCTCGGCGCCGACGTCCCGGTCTCGCTGGTCTTCGCCTACCCCACGCCCCGGGAGCTGGCCGAGGTCGTCGACGCGGACTACGGCACCGCCTGACCGGCCCCGCGCACCGCACCGCCGCGGCCCCGCACCGGCCCGCACCGTCCACCCGCGCTACCCAAGGAGAGCCGTGCCATGACCGAAGACCTCGTGCCGTCCCTCGGCCGCTGGCGGCTGTGGGAGCAGTTCGCGCTGCGCGGGCCGGGCTTCCCCGCCGACGGCGTGCTGCGTCTGGCCCCCGCAGGACTCGCCCAGGCGGCCGACAAGTTCACCGCCGAGGACGCTCTCGACGGCGAGCGCTGGGAGGACTTCGCCCGGCTCTTCGCGGACGCCGCCGTGGAGAGCGCGCACACCCTCCAGGACATCGCCCGCACACCGGCCTTCCGGGAGGCCGTGGCCTGGCAGAACCGGCCGGTGCTCGCCTCCGGGATCGCGCCGTTCCTGCGCTGGACGCCGAGCGCGGAGGGCCGCAGCAGCATGCCCCGCCAGCGCGAGGAACTCGTCGCGCACTACTGGCAGCGGTTCTGCGTCAAGAACGACACCATCGGCTTCTTCGGCCCGGTCGGCTGGGGCCGCTGGGACCAGACCGCGCGGGGCGTCGACGTCGACCCCGGCCGGGGACTGACCGAGTCCTCGACCGTGTACTGGGCGAGTTGGGGCATCGACGCACTGGCCCGGACCCTGGACGCCGACCCGGAACTGCACGAGTGGGTCGCCCCGCGCCGCGTGCCCTTCGTCGCCCTCGACGGGGACCGGGTCCGGATGCCGGGCCGGCGCCCGGTGGCCGTCTCCGCCGAGGCGGCGGCCGTCCTCGCCCGCTGTGACGGCGTCCGGCCGGCCCGGGCCATCGCCGGCGAACTGCCCGGCACCGACGTCCCCGCGGTCCTGGCCGACCTGGTGTCCCGCCGCTGGGTGGTGTGGCGCCTGGAGATCCCCGCCGGCACCCACCCGGACCGGGCGCTGCGGGCCTGGCTGGAGTCCGTCGGCGCGACCGGGCCCCGCCTGCGGGGACTGGCGGCGCTGGACCGGCTGGAGGCGGGCCGCGCGCGGGTGGCGGCGGCCCGCGGCGTCGGCGCGCTGGTCGAGGCGATGGCGGCGCTGGAGGGGGAGTTCACCGACCTCACCGCGACCGCCGCCGTGCGCGAGAAGTCCGAGTCGACGGCGCCCTGCCGGGCGCTGGTGTACTCCGACACCCGCCGGTCCGCCACCGTCCGGCTCGGCCCGCCCGTGCTCGACGCGCTGCGCCCGCTGCGGCTGCTGATGGACAGCGCGGGCTGGCTCACCTCCCGGCTCGCCGCGGCGGTGACGGCCGAGACCCGCCGCGTTCATGACCGGCTCGCCGGGGCCGGCCCGGTCGATCTGGCGTCCTTCTGGTTCGAGTGCCTGCCGGTGCTGCACGGCACCGCCCGTACCACCGCCCGCGAACTGCAGCGGGAGTTCGCCGCGCGCTGGCAGCGCATCCTCGCCGCCCCGGGCGACGCCCGCCGGGTGACCGTGCGGTACGCGGACATCGAGGCGGCCGTGCGCGCGGAGTTCGGCGACTCGGCCGGCGGCTGGACGGCCGCCCGCTATCTGAGCCCGGACCTGATGATCGCCGCCGAGGGACCGGAGGCGGTGGCGCGCGGCGACTTCACCGCGGTGCTCGGTGAACTCCACGTCGCCTCCAACACCCTGGGCGCCTCACTGTTCACCCACCAGCACCCCGACGTGTCCGAGCTGTTCCGGCTGACCGACCGCGACCATCCGGGCCCGCGGCTGATGCCCCTGATCCCCAAGGAGCACCGGGCGCGCCTGTCGGCGCGGGTCCGCCACACGCTCGTCCGCCCCGAGGACCACCAGGTCGCCCTGGCCGACTTCACCGCCGACCCGGCTCGCCCCCGAGCCGTGCGCAGTGCCGACGCGACGGTGGAGGAACACGGCCAGGACCTTGTCGTACGGCTCCCCGACGGCTCGCGGTTCCCGGCGGTCGACGTCTTCTCCCACGTCCTCACCACCCTCGCGATGGACCTCGTCCGGGTCCTGCCGGAGGCGGGCCACACCCCGCGGGTCACCGTCGACCGCCTGGTCATCGCCCGGGAGACCTGGCGGCCGTCCGCGGCGGGCGCGCACTTCGCCGACGAGAGGGACGAGGCCCGCCGCTTCGTCCGGGCCCGCCGCTGGCGCACCGAACTGGGCCTGCCGCGCTACGTGTTCGTCGTCTCCCCGACCGAGTCCCGCCCCTTCTACGTCGACTTCGACAGCCCCGTCTACGTCACGATCCTCGCCAAGGCGCTGCGCCGCCTGGCCCGCAGGGACCCGGAGGCCGTCGTCACGATCACCGAGATGCTGCCGACTCCCGAACAGACCTGGCTGAGCGACGACCAGGGCCGCCGCTACACCTCGGAGCTGAGATTCGTCGCCCACGACACGAAGGACGGCGCCTGAAGAGGGGGAGCGGGTGGTCCCGGCGCCGCGTACCGGGCGTCGGTCACCCGGCCCTCCATCGCCGCGGGGACGCCTCGCGTCCACCTTCCGTTCGTTCCCGGTCGGCAGCCTGCCGGGGTGAACAGCTATTCGACATCGTCTGCCGGCTCCGCCGGGCCCGTGGAATCCGTGGACGGGCTCATGGCCCTGCTGGCCGACTGCGAGGACGTCTGGGACACCCCCGACCGCTCCGGAGATCCGGTGGACATCCTCGACCACGGCCTCCAGGTGGCCGCGGTGCTCGCCGAGCGGCACCCGGACGACGACGAGCTCCAGGTCGCCGGGCTCGTGCACGACATCGGTCACCACCTGGTGCCCGGAGACGAGGCCGGGCACGGAGAGCACGCCGCCGAGGCCGTCGCCGGCCTGCTCGGACCGCGCACCGTGCGCCTCGTCGCGCTCCACATCCCGGCCAAGCGGTATCTCGCGGCGACCGACCCGCACCTCGCGCTCTCCGCGGAGAGCGCCCGCACCCTCGACTGCCAGGGCGGGGCCATGACACCGGACGAGGCGGCCGCGTTCGAGGCCGATCCCGACTTCGCGGCGGCGGTGGCCCTGCGGCGCGCCGACGACGCGGGCAAGGTCGTCGGTCTGCGGGTCCCGGGGCTCGACCACTGGCGGCCGGCGGTGGCCCGGGTGGCCGCGGCGGCCGCGGTGCGCCGGACCGGCCCCTGACGACCGAGCCCGGGCGTGCCACCGCCCGATGCGCGAAGAGCCGTGCCGGTCCCGGCACCCGACAGGGCCCGGGGGCAGCGGCCGCAGCGGCCGCAGGGTGCGCGGTTGCCCCGCGCGACCTCCGCGTACGCGGTGCGGCCGGGGCGGGTCCGTCAGTGGGCCGTCCAGCCGCCGTCCAGGGGGATCGAGCTGCCGGTCACGTAGCCGCTGTGCTCGGTGCACAGCCACAGCGCCGCCGCGGCGACCTCGGCCGGCTCGATCAGGCGCTTGATCGCGGTGCGTTCCAGGAACACCCGGTCCGTGACCTCGGCGGCCGGGATGCCGTGGGCGAGCGCCTGGTCGGCGATCTGCTCCTCCACCAGCGGTGTGCGGACGTAGCCGGGGTTGATGCAGTTGCTCGTCACGCCGTGCGCGGCGCCCTCCAGGGCGACCACCTTGCTCAGGCCCTCCAGCGCGTGCTTGGCCGTGACGTACGCCGACTTGTAGGCGCTCGCCCGAAGGCCGTGCACGGAGGAGATGTTGACGACCCGGCCCCACCCCCGCGCGTACATGTGGGGCAGGGTGCGGCGCAGGATGCGGAACGGCGCCTCCACCATCACCCGCTGGATCAGCGTGAAGCGCTCCGGCGGGAACTCGTGCACGGGCGCGACGTGCTGCAGCCCCGCGTTGTTGACCACGATGTCGGCGTCGTCCGGCAACGCGTCCACGGCCCCGGCCTCGGAGAGGTCGGCCACGACGGCGGTCCCGCCGATCGCCGCGGCCACCTCCTTGGCGGCCTCGGCGGCCCGGTCCACCACGTAGACCTCGGCACCGGCCGCGGCGAAGCCCTCGGCGCAGGCCCGGCCGATCCCGCCGGCCGCCCCGGTGACCAGGACCCTGCGGCCGGTGAGGAATCGGGTCGGTGCGGGACCGGACGCGGTGGCGTCACCGGGCCCGGGGTGCTGGGGCGAGCCCTCGGCGGGGCTCTTGGCGCTGTCCATGGCCGAACACGCTAGGTAGGAACCAGCAGGTGAGACATGTGGAGCGCCGATACATTTCCGGGACATGGGGTGGTCCGCACCGCCATGTGCCGGCGGCCGGAGGCCGCCCCCGGCGGGTTCCGCACGGGCGGGCCACCCGGCGAGCGCCGGCGCGTGGGCCCGGGCGGTCTGCCGCATGTCACGGCGTCACCGACGGCACCATGGGTGCACGAGCCACGCCGGGCACCCCGATCCTGGCTGCCCGTCACATGTCGAGGCGGGCCGGGCCGTCGTACGGTCCGCTGTCAGCAAGCCGGTACGGCACCGTGCCGTACCGGCCGGCCACGGGGAGGGGGCGCGGCGGCGCCGGGCGGAGTGGGACTGCCGGGCGGCGCGCCGCGTCCGCGCTCCCCGTCCCTTCCCCCACCACTCATCGGAGTCGCCCCATGCCTCACTCCACCTGGCGCGGATTCCTCCGGCGCACCGCACTGGGCGCCGCGCTCGCCGCCTTCGCCGCGGCCCTCACCGCCCTCACCCCCCTCGCCCCGGGCGCGGCGGCCGCGGGCACCCTCCAGCAGGTCGCCGGCTTCGGCTCGAACCCCGGCAACCTGGCGATGTACGAGTACGCGCCGTCCGGCCTGCCCGCCGGCGCACCCCTGGTCGTGGCCCTGCACGGGTGCACCCAGTCGGCGAGCGACTACCACGCCCACTCCGGCTGGCAGAAGTTCGCCGACCAGTGGGGCTTCGCCGTGGTCTACCCGCAGACCAGCGCGGCCAACAACAGCCTGTCCTGCTTCAGCTGGTTCGACCCGGCCAAGGACGGCCGGGGCAAGGGCGAGGCCGCCTCGGTCGTGCAGATGGTCGACACCGCCGTGGCCCAGTACGGCTCGGACCGCGGCCGTGTCTTCGTCACCGGCCTGTCCGCGGGCGGCGGCATGGCCGCCGACCTGCTCGCCGACTACCCGGACGTGTTCGCCGGCGGTGCCGTCGACTCCGGCATCCCCGCGCAGTGCGCCACCACGCAGGCCGCCGCCTCCGGCTGTCAGTACGGCAACCAGAACCTCACCCCGAAGCAGTGGGGTGACAAGGTCCGCGGTTCCTACCCCGGTTACCCGGGGCCCTGGCCGAAGGTCGCCGTCTGGCAGGGCACCTCCGACACCACCGTCGCCCCCGTCAACGGCACCGAACTGCGCGACCAGTGGACCGACGTGCGGGGCACCGGGCAGACGGCCTCCAGCACCCAGGACCTGACCGGCCCCACCACCGAGAGCATCTACGACGACGGCACCGGCAACCCCGCCGTCGCCCTGTTCTCGGTCTCCGGCATGGCGCACGGCCTCGCCGTGGACCCCGGCTCGGGCGCCGACCAGTGCGGCAGCACCGGGACCTACTACCTGGACCACATCTGCTCCAGCTACTACACCGCGAAGTTCTGGGGCCTGGACGGCGGCGGCCAGGGCGGCACCGGTTCGCTGCCCGCCCCGTCAGGCCTCACGGTGACCGGCACCACCGGTAGCAGCGCCTCCCTGTCGTGGAACGCGGTCGGCGGCGCGGCCTCGTACGACGTCTACCGCGACGGCGCGAGGACCGGCTCCGTGACGGGCACCACGTACACCGACACCGGCCTGTCCGCCGGTGCCGCCTACCGGTACACCGTTGCCGCGGTCGACCCGTCGGGCGCCGTCGGCGCGATGTCCGCGCCGGTCACGGCGACGACCACGGGCTCCGCGCCCCAGTGCTACACCGGCAACAACTACGACCAGGTGCAGGCCGGACGCGCCCACCAGAGCGGTGGCTACACCTACGCCAACGGTTCGGGACAGAACATGGGCCTGTTCAACGTCGCCGTCGTCCACACGCTTGAGGAGACCTCGCCCGGGTACTTCGTCGTCGCCGACTCCGGCTGCTGAAGCGGCAGCCACCAGGCCCGCGTCGGGGCGACCCGCCCGGCGCGGGCGGTCCCGGTAGGTTGCGATCAGGGGGGTGGGTGCGAGACTGTTGCCATAAGGCATCTTTTTTCTATGGCAGGAAGGTGGTGAGGTGCGCACCCTGCGTGCCTCTGATTGTGTCTGCTCCCCAGGGTTCCGCCGCCCGCCCGCCCGACACCGACCTCGGGGTCGGTGAGACGTGGGCCGAAGCTCCCTGTCCGGTGCTGGTCGTCGACCGGCACGGTGGTCTCGTGAAGGTCAACGAGGCCGCCCGGCTGCTGCTGCCCGACGCCGAGACCGGTGACCCGCTGCACGAGAGGGTGCCCTCCTGGCTCTGGCACGCGCACGAGCGCATCGGCGCAGGGCCGCGCGACACCGCGGCCGGCCCGCTGGGCGGACGCATCGACGACCGCTACTTCGAGGCGCACCCGACTCCGGGCGACCACGGTGACGTGGTGTGGTGGCTGGTCGACGAGACCGGCCGGCGCCTGGCCGAGTCGGCGCTGACCGACGCACAGGCGCGGACCGAGGTTCTCTCCCAGGTGTCCAGCGCGCTGCTGTCCACGCTGAACGTGCCGCGCTGTATGGAGGTGGCCGCCGCGATGGCCGCGGAACACTTCGCCGAGGCCGCCGTCCTCGTCGCCCCGCCCCACGGCAGCCGCTACCCGCTGACCTACGCGCGACGCGGCGAACCCGTCACCCAGACCAGCCGCAAGGTCGACGTCTCCGGCGTGCCGGGGCTGAAGGAGGCGCTGCAGGGCTTCCCGCCCGTGCCGGCCCGCTGGATCGACCCCGCCGACATCCCCGACTGGGTGATCCCGGAGGGCTTCGCGGGGGAGGTCGGCTCGGTGATCGTCACGCCGCTGCCCGGCCACGGCATGCCCGCGGGAGCGCTCGTGCTGCTGCGCTCCAGTACCGAGCGGGCGTTCACCGAGGGCGAGGAGGTCTTCGCCCGCCTGTTCGCCGCCCGGGCCGGCGCCGCCCTGTCCGCGGCCCGTCTCTACGCCGAACAGGCCACCATCACCTCGACGTTGATGCGGGAACTGCTGCCCCCGGCGCTGCACAGTGTGCACGGCGTGGAGTACGCGGGCGGCTACCGCGCGGCCAGGGACCACGAACGGGTCGGCGGCGACTTCTACGACATCCATCCGGGCTCCGACCCCACCCGGGAGACCCTCGTCGTCCTGGGCGACGTGGCGGGCAAGGGCCTGGACGCGGCGGTGCTGACCGGGAAGATCCGCAACACCCTGCACGCCCTGCTGCCCCTGGCCGACGACCACCAGCGGGTGCTCGACCTGCTCAACGGCGCCCTGGTGACGTCGCATCACGCCCGTTTCGCGACCCTGGTGCTGGCCTCGGTGCGCCGCCGCGGCGGCCGGGCGCAGCTGCGCCTGACCAGCGCCGGCCACCTGCCGCCGCTGATCGTCCGCGCAGACGGCACGGTCGAGGAGGTGGCCACCTTCGGCACCCTGGTGGGCGCGCTGCCCACGGTCACGACGAACACGGTGGAGACGGCGCTCGCGCCCGGCGAGACCTGCCTTCTCTACACCGACGGCATCACCGAGGCGCGCGGCGGGCCGCTGGGCGACGAACTCTTCGGCGAACACCGGCTGCGCCGGGTCCTGGCCGAGTGCGCGGGCATGCCGGCGGAGGCGGTCGTGGAGCGGGTGCAGATGCTGGCCGCCCAGTGGATCGGCGCGGGCCCGCACGACGACATCGCCGCCGTTGCCGTCAGCGCCCCCAGAACCGGCTCGCTCACGGTCGTCAACGGGACTGCGGGCGGCCGGAACGGCAGGAGGAACACGTGAGACAACCCCCCGCGACGGCCGTGCTGGTGGAGCGGCTGTGGCAGGCGGTGGCCGAGGGCGAGGAACACGCGGCCGCCGAGGTCGTGCACCGGGCGCTGGCCGACGGAGTGGCGGAGGAGACGCTGCTGCTGGAGGTCATCGCGCCGGTGCAGGAGAAGGTCGGGACCGAATGGGCCGCCGACCGCATCACCGTCGCCCAGGAGCACGCCGCCACCGCCATCAACGAGCGGGTCGTCGCCTCCCTGGCCCACGTCAGGCACCAGCGGGACGGGGACCTCGCGCAGCGCCGGGGCCGCGTCACCGTGAGCTGCGTCGACGGGGAATGGCACGCCTTCCCGGCCAGGCTCGTCGCCGAGGTCCTCTCGCTGGGCGGCTGGCGGGTCGACTACCTGGGCGCCCAGACCCCGACCCCGCACCTGGTGGCCCATCTCCACCGCACCGATCCCGACGCCGTCCTGCTGTCGGGCTCGCTGCCGACCCATCTGCCCACCGCGCACGCCGCCGTCACCGCCTGCCAGGCCGTCGGCGTCCCCGTCCTCACCGGTGGGCGCGCCTTCGGCCCCGAGGGCCGCTACGCCAAGGCCCTGGGCGCCGACCGGTGGGCGCCCGACGCACGCGGCGCCGTCGCCGTGCTGGAGGAGGGCATGGCACGCCCGGACGCGTCGGCGAGCCGGCACGCGGTGGACGACCTGCCGCACCTGGCCGACCAGGAGTACACGATGGTCGTCCAGTCCCGTCCCCAGCTCGTCAAACAGACGCTGGCCGAGCTGGAATCCCGCTTCCCCGCGATGCGCGGCTACGACGACGCCCAGCGCGAGCGGACCGCCGAGGACATCGCCCACATCGTCGACTTCCTCGCCACCGCCCTCTACGTCGACGACCCCGAGGTGTTCACCACCTTCCTCACCTGGACCGCCGGCATCCTCGAAGCCCGCCGCGTCCCCGCCCACTCCCTGCTGACGGCCCTGGACGTCCTCGCGGGCCGACTGCGCGACTTCCCCCGCGCCACGCACCTGATCCACGAGGGCACCGCCGCCCTGCACGACCGTCCTGTCCCCGGCCCCCACACCCGCTCATGATCAATCCACCCCCCACCGAGTTCGCCGTCGACTTCGTGCGTGCACCCGGCACGCTGACCGTGCGTGTCCTTGGAGAACTCGACTACGACACCAGCGAGGACCTGCTCGACGCGGTCACCGGACAGCTGACGGCCGAGCCGCCGCCGTGGCGCCATGTGCGCCTGGACTTCGGCGGGTTGACCTGGATCGACTCCTCGGGCCTGTCCGCCCTGCTGATGATCCACCGCCGTACCAGCGCGGCCGGCGCCACCCTGCACCTGGACAACCGGCCGGACGTCCTGGAGCGCATGCTCCGCCTGACCAACGTCCTCGACCACCTCACCGCTCCGGCGGCGGCCGAGCCGGACGACGGCATGACCGGAGCGGGTGTGACGTGACCGGCCGCGCCGCGCAGGCGGCGTCGGCGGACGACCGCGGTCAGCCGGTCTGCGGCTGTAGCACCAGACGGGCCATGACCTGCTTGCCGAGCTTCCACGGGATGGTGTGCACCTGCTCGCACAGCCGCGTGACCAGCCGCAGGCCGTGACCGCCGGCGGTTGCCGCGTCCCGGGTGCGCACCTCGGGCGGGCTCGGTGAGCTGTCCTGGACGGCGATCCACAACACGTCCGTGCCGGGCCTCAGTTCCAGCAGCAGGGCGCCCGGCCCGGGGGCGTGCCTCAGTGCGTTGGTGACGAGTTCGCTGACGACGAGCTGGGCGTCCTGGCTCGGCCGCCGGTCGGGACGGTGTCCCGCCAGGGCCAGCAGGCCGCGGACCGCGCGCCGGGCGTCGGCGATGGACGTTCCGGCCCTGTCCCAGGTGGCGCTGTGCCGCAGGGGTGCCGCCCGGCGTCGTTCGTCCGCTGCCTGCTTCCTGAGTGTGACGACCATGGACGGTCTCCATGCGTGGTTGGTCCGTGTCTCTTGATCACACAGTGTTCGTGCCGTGTGGTGTCCGCCTACCCGCTGTAGTGCTGTTCATGGTGTGACGGTGTCCGTGCCGCCGGGACCGGCGTCGACGACGGTGAAGTGGTCGAGGGTGCCGCTGATGGTCAGGAGCCGTACGACCGCCGGTTGCAGGGGTCCGAGCAGCACGAGGTCGCGGCCGTCGGACAGATGACGGCGCCGGGTCTCGAGGAGGGCGTTGAGGAGCATGCTGTCGGCGAAGCCCACCTGGGACAGGTCGACCGCCGTCACGGGCAGCGCCGCCCGGTCGGCCGCCTCCCAGGCCGCCTCGAAGTCCTCGGAGTCGTCGTGGTCCACCTCGCCCCGCACGGTGACGACGAAGGTCTGCTCATGGCGGGTCACGTGCACTTTCATGCCGGGAACCGCGCGCATCGGGCCGACCTCACACCGCGCAGATCCAAAGGACCGGCTGCCATGTGACGGGCCCCAGCGGGTATTGGGGAGGTCATGAAAATCATCGGTGACCGTTTTCGTCCGGCCGGTGGCGGTGCCTGGACGGCCGGCGCGGGCAGCGGCTCGTACCGCTCGCCGGGCGAGCCGGCAGGGCGGCCGTACGCGCCCTGGTGTCTGTGTGCCACCGCTCTGCATCTCTCCTTGGTGCGGCGCGGCCCCGGACCCGGCGTGACCGTTCCGGCGGCCGCGCGGGCCGGGTGAAGCTCTCAGGCCGTGACGGTTCGCGTCCGGGCCCGTGACATCGGGAGACATGGCGCACAGTCGCGACAGATCACCCTGTTCCGGGATATTCGGCTTCGTGACAGGGGATGCCCGAAGCACTGTTGTCGTTTGACAACAATAGCCACAAGGCAACAGAGTAGCCGTGTCGGATGTACGCGGGGAAGGACCTGGAATGCTCCGGTGGGAGACCGCTCCGTGTGCTGGTCACGATCGCCGAAAGCCGGTGGTGACGCCGGCGCGGTGCACGGCCTGTCAGGCGGTCCGGTCGCCCGAGTCCGGCGCGTCGTCGTGTATCTGCGTGGCCGCGGTGGCGCAGAACGCCTCCAGCCCCTCCAGCAGCGCGACGCGCTTGGCGGCGGGCATACCCGCCAGGACCTTCTGCAGCTCCCGTTCCCTGCGGGCGCGCAGATCGGCGAGGAAGGCGCGGCCCCGGCCGCTGAGGTGCAGCCGCACCTCGCGCCGGTCCTCCGGGCTCACCGCCCGCTCGACGAACCCCGCGGCCTGCAGCCGGTCGCACAGCCGGCTGGTGGACGGCGGGGTGGACGCGAGGGACTCGGCGAGGGTGCGCAGGTTGATGCCGTCGTGGTGCTCCAGGATGTGCAGCACGCGCAGCTGTGACGCGGAGGTGGGTGCGGTCGAGGCCCGGCCCCACACGACCTCCAGCAACTCGACGGCCGTGGTGGTCACACGGGCGACTTCGTCGGGCTCCGGGCGGCGGAAGGCAGTCACGGTCACACTCTCGCAGGCACTGGGGTGCCTGTCAGCGTACTAGGCGCCCGCACCGGCAACAGATGACTCGGGACGGCCGACACGGCTCCTCACCGAGCCGGGCTTCGTGAGCGAGTCCGTACGTGGCCCGGAGAAGGATTGGTGTATTTCCCATCGTGAACAGATTCGAAGCCGCTGAACGCGCTCTGCGCACAGCGGCTCCCCACGAGTTGCTCGACGCCGTCCGCGCCGCCCTGACGGAGCGGTACGACGCGGAGTCCGTCGAGCTCTTCATGGCCGACTACGGCCTGACGGTGCTTCAGCCGGTGTCGGTGCTGCCGCACACCCTGGAGCCCGTGCCGGTGCACGGCAGCCCGGCCGGCCGGGCCTTCGGCTCCCAGCAGCCGTACTGCGAGGAGGGGCGCGACGGCCGTACGCGCGTGCACCTGCCGGTGAGCGTGCGCGGCGACCGGCTCGGCGTGCTGTCGGTGACCCTGCCGGGGCCCGACACGGCGCGCGAGCGCCTGCCCGAGCTGGCCGCCATCGCCGAGGTGCTGGGGCACGAGGTGATCGTGGCCGAGCGCGACACGGACCTGTACCTGCAGGCGCGCCGCAAGGACCGGCTCACCCTGGCCGCCGAGATGCAGTGGCAGCTGCTGCCCGGCCGGTCCTGCTCCCGCGCCGAGTACGACCTCGGCGCCCAGCTGGAGCCGGCGTACGCCATCTTCGGCGACAACTTCGACTGGTCCGCCACGGCCGACCACCTGATGCTCTACGTGACCAACGGCATGGGCGAGGGCATAGAGGCGTCCCTGCTGACGAACCTCGCCATCAACGCACTGCGCAACGCCAGGCGCGCCGGCATCTCCATCGCCGACCAGGCCTGCCTGGCCGACCAGGCCGTCTACGCCCACTACCGGGGACGCTGCTACCTGTCCGTGCTGATGTTCGAGTTCGACCTGGCCACCGGCCGGGCGAGCGTCGTGGACGCCGGTTCCCCGCAGCTGCTGCGGCTTCGGGACGGCAACGTCGAGCGCGTCGCCTTCGACGCCCAGCTCCCGCTGGGCATGTTCGAGGAGACGGACTACGTCCCCCAGGAGTTCCACGTCGAGCCCGGCGACCGGCTCGTGTTCGTCAGCGACGGCGTCCACGCGGTCGCGTCCCCCAAGGGCGAGGCGTACGGCGAGGCGGCGCTCGTCCGGGCCATCCACTCCACCCGGCTGCTGCCCGCCGCCGAGGTCCCGCGCGCCATCCTGCGGGAGCTGACCAGCCACCGCGGCGCCGCCGCCCTCGCGGACGACGACGCGCTGGTCGTGTGCCTGGACTGGCGGGGCAGGCCCACGGGTCCGTGACGCCGGCGCGCCGTTCGCGCCACCCGGTCCGTTCGCG
Source organism: Streptomyces sp. NPDC037126 (assembly GCF_055605965.1). Lineage (NCBI taxonomy): Bacteria > Bacillati > Actinomycetota > Actinomycetes > Kitasatosporales > Streptomycetaceae > Streptomyces > Streptomyces sp. NPDC037126. The sequence continues at coordinate 352,032 of NZ_JBVJTD010000002.1, read as the reverse complement.
ATCGCACATGAGAAGAGTCGTCTCGGTGGTCGCCGCTACCGCGCCCGCCGGACCGCGCGGTCGCGGTAGCGTGGAGGCCACGAGCCGGGAGGGCCGATGCCGTGAACGCCTCTGAACCGCTGCCTTCGGTGGAAGCCCAGCTGCGCGCGGCCCCGCCGCACGCCCTCGTCGAGACGGCGCGCCGTGTCCTCGCCGAGCGCGTCGGCGCCCGGGAGGTGACCCTCCTCCTCGCCGACTACGGGCTGTTCGTCCTGCAGCCGGTCTCCCACCTCCCTCACACGGGTGACCCGGTTCCCGCGCGCGAGGGCCCGGCCGGCAGCGCTTTCGTGCAGCAGAGCCCGGTGATCGAGGTGCTCGACGAGCCGGCCGGCCACCTGGTGCATCTCCCCATCACGGTGCGCGGGGACCGCCTCGGGATCCTCTCCGTACGCCTGCCCACGGGAACCGCGGACCCGGACACCGTGCTCGCGCTCAGGAACTTCGCCACCGCGCTCGGCCACGAGGTCTCCACCGCCGACCACGAGACCGACCTGTACCTCCAGGCCCGCCGCACCCGCCGCCTGACCCTCGCCGCCGAGATGCAGTGGCAACTCCTCCCCGGCCGGGGCTCCGTGCGCGAGGAGTACGTCATCGGCGCCCATCTGGAGCCCGCCTACTCCGTCGGCGGCGACAACTTCGACTGGTCGGCCGGCGCCGACCACCTCACCCTCACCGTCACCGACGGCATGGGGAAGGGCATCGAGGCCGCCCTCCTGACCAGCCTGACGGTGGGCGCCCTGCGCAACGCCCGCCGGGCCGGGCTCTCCCTGGCCGACCAGGCGTGCCTCGCCGACCAGGCCGTCTACGCCCAGTACGGCGGCAAGGCGTACGCCTCGACGCTGCTGCTGCGGTTCGACCTGGCCACCGGCACGGTGACCGCCGTGGACGCGGGCTCACCCCAGCTGTTCCGCCTGCGGTCCGGCCACGCCGAACGCATCGAGTTGGAAGCGCAGCTTCCGCTCGGCATGTTCGAGGAGACCGACTACGTGGAGCAGGACTTCCGGATCGAATCCGGCGACCGGCTCATCGTCGTCAGTTCCGGAGTGCACGGCACCCGCTCCGCGGCGGGCGATCTGTTCGGTGAGGCCGCGCTGCGCCAGATCCTCAGCGCCACCCGGCCAGGACCGCCGCACGAGACGGCACGCGCGGTCGTCTCCGGGCTGATCGAGCACTACGGCAGCAGCGACCTGGTCTCCGACGCCGCCGTGGTCTGCCTCGACTGGCGGGGCCGCCAGGGCTGATGCGTCCCGGTCAGCCGGCGCCCGGTCCGTCCGGGGAGCCGTCGTCCCGGGCGGTCAGGAAGCCCTGCAGGCCCCGCCTCAGGTCCTCCCGCTCGGCCGGCTCCATGGCCGCGAGGACGGCGGCCAGCGCTTCGGACCTGCGCGCGGCCACCTCGGCCAGCACCTGCCGGCCGTGCCCCGTGAGGTGGAGCTTCACCTCACGGCGCCGCTGCGGGTGCAGCACGCGGTCCAGCAGACCGGCCGCCTCCAGCCGGTCGCACAGCCGGCTCGCGGTCGGCAGCCCGATCTCCATGCCCGCCGCCAGGGCGGTGAGATTGAGCCCCGGCCCGGCCTCCAGGATGCGCAGGGCCCGCAACTGATGCGGGGACAGCCGCAGACTCGCCCCCTGGGCGGCGAGCGACCACAGGTCGACCAGGCCGTCCACGGCTCCGGAGATCGTCGATGCGAGGGACACGGGGTCGCCGCCCGGGCCACTCGCCCGGCCGTCTCCGGAACCACTGAGGCCAGTCACGAACGCATCGCTTTCCGTAATCGCCCGTCCATACGGTTACCACCCTTATTCAAACGCGGTACCCGAAGAGCCGCCGGGCAAGCACCCCCGGCCCGACGACTCCCGTACGCACCGGCAAGGGCCACCGCGCCTGACATCGTAGGAACCCGGGACGGATGGAACAGGTATGTCCCCGCCCGACGTCAGAGGAAGCGCCGGATCGGGACGACGGCCACCTCCCTGGCGCGCTGGAGCAGCGCCCTGCGTCTCCACCGGCCGAGGTCGATGTCCGCGCTGCGTTCCAGGTCCGCGTCGTAGTCCCGGTCGAGCGACGCGGTGAACGCCTCGTCCAGGACCGCGAGCATGACCTCTTCGTCGTGGTCCATGGAGCGGCGGTTGAAATTGGTGGATCCGATGAGGGCGGCCACGGAGTCCACGGTGATGATCTTGGCGTGCATCATGGTCGGCTGGTACTGGCGGATCCGTACGCCCGCCTCCAGCAGCCGGGTGTAGTGGTGCTGGCCGGCGAGCTGGCAGGCGCGCTGGTCGGTGTGGGGGCCGGGCAGCAGGATCTCCACGCTCACGCCGCGGCGGGCGGTCGCGCACAGCAGGTCGACGAAGAAGGTGTCCGGGGCGAAGTAGGCGGTGGCGAGGCGGAAGCGTTCCTCGGCGGAGGTGAGCATGACCCTGATCAGGGTCTGCATGTCCTGCCAGCCGATGCTCGCGGAGCCGCGGACGACCTGGACCACCGACCGGCCCGGCTGCGGGTGCTCGACGAAGCGGTCGCGGTCGTCGAAGAGTTCCTCGTGGCACTCCGCCCAGTTCTGTGCGAACGCCGCCGCGACGCCGTCCACGGCCGGCCCGCGCACCTGGACGTGGGTGTCGCGCCACTCGCCGGGAGTACGGGCGTCGCCGCACCACTCCGCCGCGATGCCGACACCCCCCGTGAAGGCGGTCTGCTCGTCGACGATGAGGGCCTTTCGGTGGCAGCGGTGGTTCTGTTTGAACGGAGACAGCCACGCGGGTCTGCGGAACCAGGCCACCTCGACACCGGCCGCGTCCATCAGGTCCAGCAGCCGCTGTTCGATCTCCTTGGCGCCGAAGCCGTCGAGCAGCAGGCGCACCCGCACGCCCGCCCGGGCGCGGTCGGCGAGGGCGCCGGCGAATTCCTGGGCGATCTGGCCACGCCAGTAGACGAACGTCATCATGTCGATCGTGTGCTCGGCCGAGCGGATCGCCCCGAGCATCGCGGGGAAGATCTCGTCACCGTTGCGCAGGGGCACCAGGTCGTTGCCTTCGGTCGCGGCCACGCCGATCAGCCGCTCCAGGCGCCGGCGCAGCCGCTGCTTGCGGGCGGCCAGGTCCGGTCCGGCGCTCCCGGCAGGAGGCGCTGGTATGCCGTCGAGGATCACGCTCTGTCCCGTTCGTGTGGTCTGCGGGTGGGGTGGAAGGGGCGGCGGCGCAGGACGCGGCCGCCCCTTCCGGGTGCGCGGAGCCGCATGCGTTGTCGCTCAGCTCAGTTCGGCGCCCTTCTCGGCGGCCTCCACCTCTGTCTTCGCCCGGCCGGTCGCGAGCGTTCCCCCGGCGCTCTCGAGATGGGCGCGTACGAACCACTGGAACTGCTCCAGGTCGCGCAGCTGCCCGATGAGCAGGTCCTCGGTGGCCGGGTCGATGTCACCGGCCTCCTTGACCGCGGCACGGACCCCCTCGACGACGCCCGTGTAGACGAGGTCGAGCGCACCGAGGTGGGCGATCGCGTCGGCCCGGCCGATCGAGTAGTCGTCCCAGGGGCGCTCGGCGACCAGCGCTCCGGGCGTGCCCTGTGCGACACCGCCCAGCGCCGCGATGCGCTCCGCGACGTCGTCGGCCATGCCCCGGACCCTGTCCACCTGCGGGTCCAGCATCTCGTGCACGGCGATGAAGTGCGGCCCGACGACGTTCCAGTGCACGTGCTTCAGCGTCAGATGCAGGTCGTTGAGCGCGTGCAGACGCAGCCGGAGCACCCCGATCAGCCGGCCCGCCGCCTGCCGCTCGATTCCCGGAACCGTGTACTTCGGGGTCAGATCCTGCGTCATGGTTCACCTCGGTGTGTGAAATCGGGTGTGCTGTGCACCAGCTCGATTGCCCCGGTTCGACCACGGCAGACCTGGAGGATCGCGTACTTCCTCGTCGCGGAACCGCCCGTACGTGGTACTCGTTATGGACCCGGAGGGCCCTGTCACCGGTACGTGCGGCGCGGGCCCGTCACCCGCCCGGGCGGGGGCTCGTGCGGATGAGGGGGCATGGCAGAGGGAATGGACCAGGAGCGCGCAGGGGAGTGGCGGGGCGGACCGGACGCCGACGGGTCGACGACGACGGCGGCGCTGTCCGGCGCCGAAGGGTGCATAGCCGAGGCACGCCACCTGGCCGCCGCGTTCCTCACCGAGGTCGCCTCCGGCCGCGGGCGGGCCGTTCCGGCTCGACGACTGGATCTCATCCAGCTGGTGGTCAGCGAACTCGTCACCAACGCCTGCAAGTACGCGCCCGGTCCGCTCCTGCTGCGGCTCCGCCTGACCGGTGAGGCGGTCGAGGTGCAGGTGTGGGACAGCGACCCCGTGCTGCCCGCCGCACGAGCGGCCGACCCCCGGCGGGTGGGCCAGCACGGACTGGAGATCGTGAAGGCCGTCACCGCCGAACTCGTCGTACGGCGCGAGGCGGTCGGCAAGACCGTCACCGCCACCATCCCCCTGGAACCGGAGCCGGCGAGGAACACGAGGGGAGACGCGGCCCCGGTCCAGCAGTGAGCCCGGGAGCCCCGGGGAGCCCTCCACGGCAGCCGACGGGACCGGCCGCCCCGACCGTCCCGCCGCAGGACCTGGAAAACTCGCCGTTCCCGCAGGCATGCTGGAGGGGAGCCGGGGTATACGGGGGAGCGTCGGCGGGAGACCGACCGTGACGAGGCCGATCGACTGGTAGGGGCGGATGATGGCGACGACGACCGTGCAGAGTACTGAAGTGGCCGTGGGCATACCCGAGATAGCCGACCCCTCCCAGGTCGAGCCCAAGGACGCACGGCAGTTGTCGAGGCTCTTCTTCGACCGGCTGGCGGTGCTGGAGGAGGGCACGCCCGAGTACCAGTACGCGCGCAACACGCTGATCGAGATGAACATGTCCCTGGTCCGCTTCGCGGCCGGCCGGTTCCGCAGCCGTGGGCCGGAGGAGATGGAGGACATCGTCCAGGTCGGCATGATCGGCCTGATCAAGGCGATCGACCGCTTCGAGCTGTCCCGCGAGGTCGAGTTCACCTCCTTCGCCGTGCCCTACATCGTCGGCGAGATCAAGCGGTTCTTCCGTGACACCACCTGGGCCGTGCACGTGCCGCGCCGCCTGCAGGAGGCCCGCGTCCAGCTGGCCCGCGCCACCGAGGAACTCCGCAGCCGCCTGGGCCGCACCCCGACGGTCAAGGAACTGTCGGAGCTGATGAGCCTGCCCGAGGCCGAGGTCGTCGAGGCCCAGCTCGCCTCCAACGGCTACAACTCCTCGTCCCTGGACGCCACGATCGGCGGCAGCGAGGACGGCGAGGCGGCGCTGCAGGACTTCATCGGCGCCGAGGACACCGCCCTGGGACTCGTGGAGGACTTCCAGTCCCTCGCGCCCCTGATCGCCGGACTCGACGAGCGCGACCGGCAGATCATCCACATGCGGTTCGTCGAGGAACTGACCCAGGCCCAGATCGGCGAACACCTCGGCGTCTCCCAGATGCACGTCTCCCGCCTGATCACACGTCTCCTGGCCCGTCTGCGCGAGGGCATGCTCGGCGCCGGCTGACCTACTCCCTGGGGGGCTTGACGGCGATGTCGAGGTAGAAGGTGTCGATGCTGCGGACGGCCGCCTCGAAGTCCTCCAGGTTCACCGGCTTGGTGACGTACGCGTTGGCGTGGTGGCGGTAGGCGCCGGTGACGTCGTCGGGCGCGGCGGACGTGGTCAGCACGACGACCGGGATGGTCCGCAGATCGGCGTCCTCCTTGACCACGGCCAGGAACTCGCGCCCGTTCATGCGCGGCATGTTCAGGTCGAGCACGATGAGGTCCGGGCGCTCGTTGTCCGGGTCGCGCAGGTACTCCAGAGCCGCGATGCCGTCGGAGACCTGGGTGAGGTTACGGGTACCGCGCTCGGCGAGGGCGTCCTGGATGAGCATGGCGTCTGCGACGTCGTCCTCGACGAGCAGGACGTCGTGGGGGCGGATTGCGGCGGCAGCCATCAGTCACGAGCTCCGGGGTTCGGGAGAGGTCGGGGGAGTGTGCGGTTGGTGATCAGTCCGGGCCAGCGGCGACGGGCCCCCTGGCGGCTCATGCTCACGGCCCGGCCGATCTCGGGGTAGCCGGCGCCGCTCGCGGCCGCGGCGCGGGCCGCCTGGTCCTCCAGGTGCCTGAGGGCCTGTCTGACGCCGCTCAGCACCCGCAGGCGTACGAGGGCACGTCTTCGGGCGTCGCCGGCCGCGTCCGCCGGGCCCGCGGCGAAGTGGGCGTCGTCCTGCGCCAGTTGCCGGGCGAGTTCGTCCACCACCTGGGTCACCAGCGCGGCCGTGTCCCCGGGCAGGGGCGGAGTGGAAGCTGGGCCGGACATGGCCTCACCCTACGGCGTCGGTCCCGTACGGGACAACATGTGTTGTCGGTGCGTGGGTACAGTGTGCTTGCCCCACGACAACAGCGGCCGAACCGTCGAGGAAACCATGCAGACCGCGATAGAGATGGAGCCCCCCGCCACGGGTGTGTTCTCCGGCTGGACCACCCGGCGCTGGCTGCGGGTGGGGGTCGCCGCCACCCTGGCCGTCCTGGCCGTACTGGGGTCGCTCGGTGGCTGGGCCATGTGGCGCACGTCGCACATCACCTCCGAACTCGTGGACCGGCGCTCGCCCGCCCTGATCGAGGCCATGCGGGTGGAGGAGGCACTGGTCAACCAGGAGACCGGAATCCGCGGGTACGGGCTGTCGGGCCGCTCGGACTTCCTGCAGCCGTACGCGCAGGGCGTGACCGACGAGAAGGCCGCACTGCGGCGGCTGCGCCCGCTGGTCGAGGGCGACCCCCGGGCCGCCGCCGACCTGGCCGACGTCGAGCGACTGGCCGACACCTGGCAGCGGCGCGTCGCCCGGCCCGTCTCGGCCGCCTCCGCCGAGGACGCGATGGCGATCGCCACGCGACGGGCCGCCGAGGGCAAGTCCGCGTTCGACTCCCTGCGCGGCACGATGACGCGCCAGCAGGCCCACCTGCAGGGCGAACGGGAGACGTCCACCCGTCAGCTGAGGCAGGCGGTGACGCTGCGGAACTGGATGTTCGCGGTCATAGGCGTCGTCATCGTCCTGGTGGCCGCCCTCGTCTTCGAGGGGCTGCGCCGTGGCGTCACCGGCCCGCTCACCCGGCTCGGCGCGGCCGCCCGCGATGTCGCGCAGGGCCGCTTCGACCGCTCCCTCACCGGAACCGGCCCCGCCGACCTGCGCCGACTGGCCACGGACGTCGAGTCGATGCGCCGCCGGCTGGTGGAGGAGCTGAAGTTCAGCGAGGCGGCCCGCCGACTGCTGGACGAGCAGGCGGAGGAACTGAAGCGGTCGAACACGGAACTGGAGCAGTTCGCCTACGTCGCCTCGCACGACCTGCAGGAACCCCTGCGCAAGGTGTCCAGCTTCACCCAGCTCCTGCAGCGGCGCTACGGCGGCCGGCTGGACGAGAAGGCGGACCAGTACATCGCGTTCGCCGTCGACGGCGCCAACCGCATGCAGACCCTGATCAACGACCTGCTGGCCTTCTCGCGGGTCGGCCGGATCCACAACGACCACCAGACCGTCGACCTCGAAGGAGTGCTGAACCGGACCCTGGACGCGCTGAGCGTGGCCGTCGAGGAGAGCGCGGCCGAGATCACCCACGACCCGCTGCCCACCGTCGTCGGGGACAGCACCCAACTGGGCATCCTGTGGCAGAACCTGCTGTCCAACGCGATCAAGTTCCACAGCCCCGACCGGCAGCCCCGCATCCACATCGGAGCCGTCGCCCACGAGGGCGCCTGGGAGTTCACGGTCACCGACAACGGCATCGGCATCGCGCCGGAGTTCCAGGAGAAGGTCTTCGTCCTCTTCCAGCGGCTGCACACCAAGGACGCCTATCCCGGCACGGGGATCGGCCTCGCGATGTGCAAGAAGGTGATCGAGTTCCACGGCGGCACGATCAGGATCGACGCCGACTACAAGCTGGGCACCCGCGTCGTCCTCAGCCTCCCCGCCATCGGGCCCGCGCCCACGGCCTCGGACAGGGAGGCGCAGTCGTGACCGACCGAGCCACGGTCCGCGCACAGGAGTTCCGCATCCTCCTGGTGGAGGACGACGACGGGGACGCCCTCCTGGTCGAGGAACTCCTCCACGACACCGACATGCCGCACGTGCTCTCGCGCTGCCGTACCGCGGCCGACGCCCGCACGGCACTCGCGTCGGGCCCCGTCGACTGCGTCCTGCTCGACCTGCACCTGCCCGACGCGTCCGGGGTGGAGACCGTGCAGGCCGTCCAGGCCGACACCCACGCCGCCATCATCGTCCTGACCGGACTCGACGAACCCCGCGCGGGAGTCGACGCCCTCGCCGCCGGCGCGCAGGACTACCTCATCAAGGGCAAGGTCGAACCCGACCTGATGCAACGCGCCGTCCGCTACGCCGTCCAGCGCAAGCAGGCCGAGCGCGCCAACGCGGCCCTCCAGATCGGGCGGCTGCGCGCCGAGGAGAACGCACGCCTGGAACGCGGCCTGCTGCCCGAACCCCTCCTGGCACCCGGCGCCGTCACCGCCTCCAGCAGGTACTACCCGGGCCGGGCACAGGCGCTGCTGGGCGGCGACTTCCTCGACGTCGTCCAGACCGGCGACGGCCAGGTGCACGCCGTCATCGGGGACGTCAGCGGCCACGGCCCCGACGCCGCCGCCCTCGGCGTCTGCCTCCGCATCGCCTGGCGCGCCCTGACCCTCGGCGGCCACCGTGACCAGCACCTGCTCCATCTCCTCGAACAGATCCACATCGCCGAACGCACCGGCAGCGACCTGTTCGCCACCTGCAGCCTCATCACCCTCGATCCCGGCGCGCGCACCCTCACCCTGCACCTGGCCGGCCACCACGAACCCCTCCTCATCACCCCCGACGGCACCCAGGAGGTCACCGCCGCCCACGGCGTCGCCCTCGGCATAGCGCCCGGCCTCGGCAACTGGCCCGCCACCACCCTCGCGCTGCCCGCCCGCGGCGCGCTCGTCGCCTACACCGACGGCCTCATCGAGGGCTTCGCGGACGGCACCGGCGCCCGGCTCGGAGTGGACGGCCTGCTGCGCATCATCGACGGCATCCGCACCCCCGACCCCGGCACCCACCTCGACCGGCTCATAGCCGGCACCCGCACCCTCAACGCCGACCGCCACACCGACGACCTCGCGGTCCTGCGCCTGGACTGGAACGCCGGGACGAGCTGACGCGGATCCCGCGGGCACACGTCACACCGCCGCCCGGGCGGCGGTGTCCGTCATTCCGCCGGAGGCCCATCTATGGCGATGTGGCCGCGACTCCCGCAGCGTGGAGAGCAGCGGCGGTCCGCCCCCGGTGGGCACAGACCGGAGGAGAGAGGTGGACGCATGGACGAGGATGCCTCCGAGCGCCGGGTGGTGGTCGGCGTCGACGGTTCCCAGCCCTCGTACGAGGCCCTGCGCTGGGCCGTGCGCTACGCCGGCCTGGTCCGCGGCACCGTGGACGCGGTCGCGGTGTGGGAGCTGCCGGGCCTGTACGGCTGGTCCGCGCCCGCCGTGGACATGGACGTCGACGAGAACGAGGCCCGGCAGAAGATGAGCCGGGAGCTGATCGACGTCCTCGGCGCCGAGGACGCGGGCTCGGTCCGGACCCACGTCGTGCACGGCAACCCCACCGACGTGCTGCTGCGGGCCGCCGAAGGCGCCGAGGCACTGGTCGTCGGCAGCCGGGGCAGGGGCGGTTTCGCCCGCGCCCTGCTCGGCTCCGTCAGCCAGCACGTGTCTCAGCACGCGAGCTGCCCGGTCGTGATCGTGCGCTCCGGGAAGCAGTGACCCGAATCCGGTACCGACCCGGATCTCCGCCCAGCAGCCGGCCTCTGGGGCCCGCGGCGCCACGCTGGGACGCACACGCCCACTCCGGGAGGCGCGGACCATGCCCCGAACCGTCACCGCGGGTCTGCAGGACTCGCCCGAGAGCCGGTCCGCGGTGGAGTGGGCGGCCGGCGAGGCGATGCTGCGCGGGCTGCCCCTCAGGCTCGTGTACGTCTCGGAGCCGGCCTCCAGGTTCGTGGCCCGTACCCCACTGCTGGATCCCGGGACCTACCGCCGGTGGGCGGAGCAGCTGACACGCGAGGCCGCGGACGGCGCCCGGCTCCGCCACCCGGGCATCGACGTGGTCGCCGAGCAGGTCACGGGGAGCGTGGCCGACGTCCTGTGCGAGGCCGCGGGTGCCGCGGAACTTCTGGTGCTCGGCTCACGGCGCCTCGGCACCGTCGAGGGCTTCATGGTCGGCTCGGTCAGCCTGGCCGTCGTGGCACGCGCCGAGCGGCCGGTGGTGCTGGTGCGTGCGCAGGAGCAGGCCGCCGACGGGCCCAGGACGAATCCGGCGGCCATCCCGTCCGCCGGCACGTCCCCCCGGCCCGTCGTGCTCGGCCTCGACGTCGACCACCCGGACGACGCGCCACTGGAGTTCTCCTTCGACGCCGCCGCCCGCCGCAGGGTCGCGCTGTGGGCCGTGCACGCCTGGCCCGAGCCGCCGACCTCCTTCTACCGCTTCTCCGGCGACGCCGGACTCCGAGACTCCCTCGAACGCGGCCGGGCCGCGCTCCTGACCGAGGTCCTGCACCCCTGGCGGCAGCGGTTCCCCGATGTCGAGGTCGTCGAGGTGAGCCGGTCCGGGAGCGCCGCGCAGGTCCTCGTCGACCATGCGCGCGACGCCTCCCTCACGGTCGTCGGCCGACGCGTCCGCAGCCGCCTCCTCGGCGCCCACATCGGCCATGTCGCCCACTCCGCCCTGCACCACGTCGCCGCCCCCGTCGCGGTCGTGCCGCACGGCTGACCCGGCGCTGTCGGGCATGCCCGCCGTCGCCGGGAAGCGGCACCGCGCGCACGCGGTCCGCTGGGGCACGTGCGCGGGCCGGCAACGGTACCTAGGGTGGGGAGTGCAGGTCTGTGACACGGCCTGGGACGAGTGACGAAGCAGCAAGACGCGCGACGCAGGACCCGGTCCGCCGCAGGGCCGGCCGCCGCCAGCGGCGACCGGCGCGGACGGGGCGTACGCCGTCGGGCGTTGGGGATGGACCAAGGGTGGTTCTGAACCATGAGGGACGTACATCATCTTGAGCCCGGCTCGGCGGACCTCGACGGAGGGTCCGTGCTGGCGGCGTGGGAGCGGTTCGTGCAGGGCGAGGACCAGGTACCGGACGTCCGGCCCCTGGTGGCGTTCTCCTGGCATCGCTGCCGGGAGCAGTACCGGGTAGATCCCCACCTCACCGGGGCCCCCGTCGCCGTCGCGGAGTCCGAGCACACGCCCGAGCACGACGTCGTCTTCGCCGAGCTGGGTTTTCGCGCCGCCTCCGTGGCACATGAGGTGGGCAACCCCGGTGGTGTCGTCACCGTCGCCGATGCCACCGGGCGGATCCTGGCCGAGTGGGGTGACCAGGCCACGCTCGCCCGAGCCGGCGACCCCAATCTGGCGCCCTGGTTCTGCTGGTCCGAGTGCGCGGTCGGCACGAACGGCATGGGCACGGCGCTCGAGGCGCACGGCCCGGTACGGATCAGGGGTGCGGAGCACTGGTGCCAGGCGCTGCACAACTGGGTGTGCGCGGGCATCGCGGTGCGCGACGTGGTGACCAGAGACCCGATCGCGGTGCTGAACATCTGCCGCTGGCGCAGCCGGCTTCCCGCGTCCACGGAAAGCTGGCTGGCGAACGTGGCCACCATGACCCAGTGCCCCCTGAAGAGGCGCGCCCGGGACAGCGGTGCCGAGCTGGTCGCGGCCTACACCCAGGCCAGGGCACACTCCGGCGCGGCACTCGCCGCGGTGGACACCGCGGGCAAGGTGGTGATCGCCGACGAGATGGCGAGCGTGCTGCTGGGTGTCCCGGCATGCACCCCCGCGGTCGACCCCACGCTGCGCTGGAACCCTGGGCTGCCCGAACTGATCACTGCCGCCAGGTACGCCACCAGGCAGGCCGCCCACAATCCCGACTGGGTCGGCACGACGCAGATCTTCGCCCACCTCGCCGACGAACCGACATCGATCAGCATCCGCCCCGTCTTCTCGTCCGGACGCCTGATCGGGAACCTGGTCTCGTTCGGCGCCTCCGACGGGGCGCAGTTGCCCCAGGCGGACGGGGCCGCGCACCTCGGGACGCAGCCGCGCCGACTGGTCGCGATGCGCGACAACCGGATGGTGCTGCTGCGGCTGCAGGAGGTCTCCTTCGCCGAATCGCAGGGAAACGACGTGTGGCTCTCCACCGACAAGGGGCGGCTGCGAGCCTCCTCCCCGAGTCTGGACAAGCTCGAAGGCGAGCTGGCGGATGTCGGCTTCCTCAGGGTGCACCGCCGGTACGTGGTCAACCTCGGCCGCATCGGGGAGATAGAGCGCGGCCTCAAGGGCGAGCTGTCTCTGGTCATGGACGGCCGGGGGGACGAGATGGTGCCGGTCTCCCGGCGGCATGCGCCGGCCGTGCGCCGTGCGCTGGACATCTGAGTGCCCCGGCACGACCTCCGATCCTGGAAGGAAGGGTCCCGTGTCTGACAGTCCGGACGCCGTTGCCGGCGAGACGAACGCCTGGGGCGCGCGCAACCGCGACTGGTGGCCGGACCGGCTCGACCTGGCGGTTCTCCGGAAGCACCCCGCCATGGCCGACCCCATGGGCGAGGACTTCGACTACGCGGCCGAGTTCCGGACGCTCGACCTCGACGCCCTGGCGCGGGACGTCGACGAGGTGCTCACGACGTCGCAGGAGTGGTGGCCGGCCGACTTCGGCCACTACGGGCCCCTCATGATCCGGATGGTGTGGCACGGCGCGGGCACGTACCGCGTCAGCGACGGCCGTGGCGGCGCGGGCGGAGGCATGCAGCGCTTCGCGCCGCTGAACAGCTGGCCGGACAATCGCAACCTCGACAAGGCACGACGGCTGCTCTGGCCGGTGAAGAAGAAGTACGGGCGCAAGGTCTCCTGGGCCGACCTCATGGTCTTCGCGGGCAACCGCGCCCTGGAGACGATGGGCCTGACGACCTTCGGTTTCGCCGGTGGCCGGGCGGACGTCTGGGAGTCCGACGAGGACGTCTACTGGGGTCCCGAGCACGCCTGGCTCGGCGACGAACGCCACGGCGGCGTCCGGGACCTGGAGAACCCTCTGGCCGCCGACCAGATGGGCCTCATCTACGTCAACCCGGAGGGACCGAACACCGTCCCGGACCCGCTCACCGCGGCCCGGGACATCCGCGAGACGTTCAAGCGCATGGGGATGAACGACGAGGAGACCGTCGCGCTGATCGCGGGCGGCCACACGTTCGGCAAGACCCACGGCGCGGCCGACCCGGACGCCTGCCTCGGCCCCGAACCCGAGGGCGCCCCCCTCGAGGAGCAGGGGCTGGGCTGGAAGAACCGCCATGGCACCGGAAAGGGGACGGACGCCGTCTCCAGCGGGCTCGAGGGCACGTGGACACCCACCCCGACGACATGGGACAACAGCTTCCTCGAGACCCTGTACGGCTACGAGTGGGACCTGGAGCTGAGTCCCGCGGGCCTGTGGCAGTGGATCCCGAGAGACGGCGCCGGGGCCGGTACCGTGCCCGACGCCCACGACCCGTCGGCGACACACGCCCCGACGATCCTGACGACGGACCTCGCGCTGCGGACGGACCCCGTCTACGAGTCGGTCTCGCGACGTTTCCTGGAGAACCCGGACCGGCTCGCGGACGCGTTCGCCCGGGCCTGGTTCAAGCTGACGCACCTCGACATGGGCCCGATCCAGCGCTACCTCGGACCGCTGGTTCCCCGCGAGGCGCTCCTCTGGCAGGACCGGGTCCCCGCCGTGGACCACGCGCTCGTCGGGCCGGCGGACGTCGCCGCGCTCAAGAGCCGGATCCTCGCCTCGGGGCTGTCCGTCTCCCAGCTCGTCTCGACCGCGTGGGCGTCGGCCTCGACGTTCCGCGCCGGCGACCGGCGGGGCGGGGCGAACGGCGCGCGCATCCGCCTCGAACCGCAGCGGAGCTGGGAGGTCAACGACCCCGGCACGCTGGCACAGGTGCTGCACACCCTGGAGGGGATCCAGGAGTCCTTCAACGACTCCGGGACCGGGGAGGAGAAGATCTCGCTGGCCGACCTCATCGTGCTCGGCGGGGCCGCCGCCGTCGAGCAGGCCGCCAGGACCGCCGGCCACGACGTCCAGGTCCCCTTCAGCCCGGGACGCACGGACGCCACGCAGGAGTGGACCGATGTGGAGTCCTTCGCCCCGCTGGAGCCGACCGCGGACGGGTTCCGCAACTACCGCGGCAAGGGCGGCCGGCTGCCGTCGGAGCACCTGCTGGTCGACCGCGCGAACCTGCTGGACCTGAGCGCGCCCGAGATGACCGTCCTCGTGGGGGGCCTGCGGGTGCTGGGCGCCAACCACCGGCAGTCGCCGCTGGGCGTCTTCACCTCGGCCCCCGGGTCGCTGACCAACGACTTCTTCGTGAACCTGCTCGACACGGAGACGGAATGGAGACCGGCGTCGGCGGCCGCGGAGACCTTCGAGGGGCGCGACCGCGCCACCGGCGAGCTCAAGTGGACCGGCAGCCGCGTCGACCTCGTCTTCGGCTCGGACGCCGAGCTGCGTGCCGTCGCGGAGGTGTACGCGAGCGACGACGCCCGGGAGAAGTTCGTGCGGGACTTCGTCGCCGCGTGGGCCAAGGTCATGAACCTCGACCGGTACGACCTCGGCGCGCCCCCGCCCGGCACCTCCCAACGGCGGCACATCGGGTGCGAACGGTAGCCCGTCGCGGGCGAGTGGCATGAACCGGCCCGCACCAGGGCGCACCTTGTCGGTGTGATCCATCCGGCGTAGTTTCTTTATCGGTGGCGAATTCGGCACCGTATTCGGTGTGTTTTATCCGGCGTAGTGCGCTCCTTGACGACCGATTGCAGCCGGGCATCGAGCGATGCGAAAAATCAGATTCCGAGGAGTGGAACCTCCTATGACGACCACGCAGGAGCGAGCCGACCTGCTGGACAAGCTCGGGTTGGCCGCACAGAACAAAGCCGCTCTGGGACAAGTGCTGGGGACCGGAACCATCGGGCAGGCAACCGAGGGACCGGACGGCCGTATGAAGGCCACGATTCGAATCAACCAGGACGAGCTGACCTGGGATCCCTCCATTCTGGTCATGCCCCATGGAGGAGATATCGAGCTCGAACTCGTCAATGACGACAAGAACACGCACTGCGCACTTCTGCCGAGCAACGGCGACAGGAAGTTCATCTGGTTGGTGAACCATTCGCACGGGCACGCGCACCTCAACCTCGACGGTCCGGGCTACTACTGGTACAGCTCGCCCACGGGCAATGACGAGGGCCGCGGCCTGACCGGGTCCATCGTGGTCCTGGGGGACGCTCCGGCGGAGGCCCGCCTCGACCGCCCCGAACAGCCGAGGCCGTAGGCAGAAGCAGGAGGTGGAGGAAATGACCGTCGACTACGCCGACTACGTCGACGCGGGTGAGGCTGTCGACCAGGGAGCACTGAGCGGCAAGGTCGCGGGCGGGGACGTCGCGCCGCCGGTGATCGCCGGCGTCGACTACGAGCGCATACTCAACGCTCGCCAGGAACCCCAGAACTGGCTCACCTACTACGGCGCCTACGACGGGCAACGCTACAGCCCGCTGGACCAGATCAACACGGAGACCGTCAAACGCCTCGTCCCCGCATGGGTCTTCCAGGCCGGCACGACGGGCCTGATCGCGGGCGCGTCGACCTACTCGTTCGAGGCCGCCCCCATCATCGTCGACGGGGTCATGTTCCTCTCCGGCTGGGACGGCTGGGTCTGGGCCCTCGACGCGAAGACGGGTGTGGAGATCTGGCGGTACAAGCACGCGGTCCCCTTCGACGTGTCCCTGTGCTGCGGGAACGTGAACCGTGGGGTCGCCGTCGCTCAGGGGAAGGTCTTCTTCGTCACGGCGAACGCTCGTGTGCTCGCGCTCGACGCCACCACCGGCAAGCGGATCTGGGACAAGACCTACGGAGACGTACGGGCCGGGGAGAGTGCCACCCTCGCCCCGCTGGTCGTGAAGAACATGCTCATCGTCGGAAGTTCCGGCGGCGAGTTCGGCGTACGCGGTCACCTCGACGCGTTCGATCTCGAAACCGGCGAGCACCAGTGGCGCTGCTACACGGTGCCCAAGCCCGGGGAGCCCGGCTCGGAGACCTGGCCCGCCGACGGCGAGGCCTGGGCACGGGGCGGGGCGAACTGCTGGATCACCGGCACCTTCGACCCGGAGACCAACCTGCTGTACGTGGGTACCGGCAACCCGGCGCCCGACTTCGACGGAGAGGTCCGCGAGGGCGACAACCTCTTCACCGACAGCATCGTCGCCGTGGACGTGGACAGCGGCCAGATCCGCTGGCACTACCAGTGCACCCCGCACGACCTGTGGGACTACGACAGCATCGGCGAGTGCATCCTGTTCGAGCAGGACGGGCGCAAACTGCTGGGCCACTTCGACAAGAACGGCTATTTCTTCGTCCTCGACCGCACGAACGGCGCGCGGGTCGGGATCACCCCCTTCGTCGACCGCATCACCTGGGGGGCGATCACGAGGGACGGACAGGTGACGGCCAAGGTGTACCCGGACAAGGAGGGAGAACCGGTCCACTTCTACCCGGGTCCGGCCGGCGCCAAGGAATGGACCCACGCGTCCTACAGCCCGAAGACCGGACTCTTCTACGTCCCGGTCCAGGACACCGGTGCCACGGCCACCCGGCGGCGCCGGGAGTTCAAGGAAAGCATTCCCTACTGGGGCGCGGGCGTTCAGGTGGACATCGAGGACATGGCGGGATCCATCAGCGCGTTCGACGCGGGCGGGGAGGAGAAGTGGCGCTGGCGCAACGAACTCCCCATGTGCGCCTCGACGCTGGCCACCGGCGGTGACCTGGTGTTCGCCGGCGAGGCCTCCGGCGAGTTCAACGCGCTCGACGCCCGCACCGGCGAACTGCTGTGGCAGTTCCAGTGCGGAAGCGGCCACCACAGCAGCCCGACCACGTACATGGTCGACGGCAGGCAGTACGTGGCCGTGCCGGTCGGCTGGGGCGGCTGGGCCGAGGGGTTCCTCCCCGGCATGCTCGGCGCGGGACACGGAAGCGCCCTGATGGTCTTCGCCCTCCCCGAACCGTCGTAGCGCGTGGCCTGAGCCGGCCGTGATCCCGGCAGAGAGGAGGTGGATCCATGGAGTCCCAGCTCGCTGTGTGGGAGACGCCCGAGTTCGACGAGATCGCAGTCGCGGCCGAGGTGACCATGTACCTCGACCGCATGGAGGACTAGCCGATACGGGGCGGCGCCGGACCCGGTCCGGCGCCGCCCGACGACTCGGGAGGACCGCGGAGACCGGGCCGGTGACGGACCCGGTTCTTCGAGGAACGACGAACGGAAGTGCCGAGGTGTTGCTGCGCGTCCTGGGCTCGGCGGCGGGGGGAGGCTCCCCGCAGTGGAATTGCGGCTGCCCGGTGTGCGCCGCCGTCCGCTCCGGCGCCGGACCCGCGCGCACCCAGTCGTCGGTCGCGGTCAGCGCCGACCACCGCCGGTGGTTCCTCGTCAACGCCTCGCCCGACGTGCTCGCCCAGATCGAGGACTTCCCCGGCCTGCGCCCGCACGACGACCGGACGACGCCGCTGGAGGCGGTGCTGCTCACCGACGCCGAGCTGGACCACACGCTCGGCCTGCTCCTGTTGCGCGAGGCCCGCGCACTGCGGCTGTACGCCACACCGGCGGTGCGCAAGACCATGTCCGACGGCTCGGGGATCCTGCGCACGCTCGAGCGCTACTGCCCGGTCGAGTGGCGGGCGGTGATCCCCGGTACCGGCCTCGCCCTGGCGGACGGACTGTCCTGCCGGGCGTTCGACGTCCCCACCACCAAGCGCGACCGGTTCGCGACCGGGGTGGACCACGGCCGCGTCGTGGGCTACCGGCTGACCGACGAGCGCAGCGGCGAAAGCCTGGTGTACCTGCCAGGGGTGCAGTCGCTGACGGCGGCCCTGCGCGCGGAGATCGAGGGCTGCGCGTGCCTGCTGATCGACGGGACCTGCTGGCACGACGACGAGCTCGTACGGCTCGGCCTGGCCGGCAGGACGTCACGGGAGATGGGCCACCTGCCCGTCGACGGCCCCGACGGCAGCCTGGCGCAGCTCCCGTCGCTGCGCGTGGGGCGAACGATCTTCGTGCACATGAACAACACCAACCCGATCCTCCTGAAGGACACGCCCGAGCGGCGCATCGTGGAGGAGAGCGGCATGGAAGTGGCCGTGGACGGCCTGGAGGTCCAGGTGTAGAGCCGTGACGACGACAACCACCACAACCGGCGCCGACGCCTTCGTAGAGACGTTGCGGGCACACTCGCGGCGATACCACGACCAGCACCCGTTCCACGTCCGGATGAACGACGGTCGGCTGAGCCCCCGGCAGGTCCGGGGCTGGGTGGCCAACCGCTTCTACTACCAGGAGAACATCCCCCGCAAGGACGCCGCGATCCTCTCCAACTGCCCCGACATCGACGTCCGTCGCCGCTGGATCCGGCGGATCGCCGACCACGACGGCACTGCCGCGGGCGAGGGCGGCATCGAGGCGTGGCTGCGCCTCGGCGAGGCCGCCGGGCTGACCCGCGAGGAGGTCCGGGATCACCGGCACCTCGTACCCGGGGTGCGGTTCGCCGTCGACGCCTACGTGAACTTCGCCCGGACCCGCCCCTGGGTGGAAGCGGTGGCGTCCTCGCTCACCGAGCTGTTCGCGCCCGACCTGATGGCGGCGCGGCTCGCCGCGTTCGAGCGGTGGTACCCGTGGATCGCCCCCGAGGGCCTCGCCTACTTCCGCGCCCGCCTCGAACAGGCCCCCCGCGACTGCGAACACGCGCTCGAGGTGGTCACCGCGCACTGCGTCACCGCCGAGTCCCGGGCGCGCGCCGTCGACGCGCTGTCGTTCAAGTGCGACGTCCTGTGGAGCCTGATGGACGCCATCGACCAGGCCTATCCGGAGTGAACGCCATGGACCCGACCCGTACCGCAACGACCCGTACCAGCAGCACGACCCGGGCCGGCGCCGGGGTGTCCGGCTCGGACCGGCCCCGGCTGGCGGCCCACGTCCGGCTCGACTTCTGCCGGACCAGGCAACGCAAGGTGCTGCTGCACCCCGAGACGGTGGTGGTTCTGAACGGCAGCGGCGCGGCCGTCCTCGAACTGTGCGACGGCCGGCACACCGTGGACGAGATCGTGACCGAACTGGGCGCGCGCTACGAGACCGTTCCCGACGACGAGGTCCGTCAGTTCCTGGACCGGCTCGTCGCCCGGCGCTGGGTGGAGCTCACCGATGGATAGCCCCTTCGGGCTGCTCGCCGAGCTCACCTACCGCTGCCCGCTGGCCTGCCCGTACTGCTCCAACCCGCTGAACCTGGCCGACTACCGGGACGAGTTGACCACCGACGAGTGGCTGCGGGTGCTGACCGAGGCCGAGGACCTGGGAGTTCTGCAGTGTCACCTGTCCGGCGGGGAACCGCTGCTGCGGCGCGACCTGGTGGAGCTCGTGGCGCACGCCCATGCCCTGGGCCTCTACACCAACCTCATCACCAGCGCCCTCGGGTTCTCGCGTCCGAGGGCCGAGCAGCTGCGGGCCGCCGGCCTGGATCACGTGCAGGTCAGCATCCAGGCCGACGAACCGGCCGTGTCCGACCGGATCGCCGGGATCCCGTCCTTCCGGCGCAAGGTCGAGGCGATGAGCCTGGTCAAGGAGCTGGGCTGGCCGCTCACCATGAACGTGGTGCTGCACCGGCACAACATCGACCGCGTCGCCGACGTGCTCGCTCTGGCCGAGGAGGTGGGCGCGGACCGGCTGGAGCTGGCCAACACCCAGTACTACGGCTGGGCCTGGCGCAACCGTGCCGCGCTGCTGCCGAGCCGGGCCCAGCTCGAGGCGGCCGAGACCGTCGTACGGGCCGCGCGCGAGCGGTTGCGGGACCGCATGGACATCATCTACGTCATCCCCGACTACTACAGCCGTTATCCGAAGCCCTGCATGGGCGGCTGGGCCTCCCGGCAGCTGACCGTGACGCCGAACGGCGACGTCCTGCCCTGTCCGGCCGCCCAGTCCCTGCCGTTGCCGCGGGCCAGCGTGCGGGAGGACCCGCTGGCGCGGATCTGGGCCGAGGCCCCCGTGATGACCGCGTTCCGCGGGACCGACTGGATGCCGGAACCCTGCCGGAGCTGCCCCCGGCGGGAGGTCGACTTCGGCGGGTGCCGCTGCCAGGCGTTCCTGCTCACCGGCGACGCCGCCCGCACCGACCCGGTCTGCCATCTGTCGCCCGACCACGACCTGGTCGCCCGGGCGGTCGAGGCCGCGAGCGCCGACTCGCGGGACGACGGCGTGCCGCTGGTCCCACGCCCGCACCGATCCGGCGTGCCATCTGTCGCCCTGTCACGACCGGGTGGCCCGGGGGATCGAGGCAACGGAGGCTGACCCGAGGCCCGGCGATCTTCCGCCGCTCTCCCTGCCTTCTCCCTGCCTTCCGATGAAGCGGGTCAGTCGCCGAACCACAACGGCAGCGCCGCGGCGGCGATGATCAGGGTGACCCCGCTCAGCAGGTCCGGGCGGATCCGGATGAGGCGCGCCGCGGCCCGCCCGAGCCGCAGCCCGACCAGCGACATCACCGCCGTCGTGACGCCGAAGGCGGCGGCCGAGAGCCACGGCGAGAGCCCGAGGACCCCAAGGCTCGCCCCGGCGAACAAGTTGTCCAGGCTCAGCGTCAACGGGATGCCGAACAGCGCCCACGGCTGGTCCAACTCGTCCGGCTCGGGTTTCCGTAGGGACGAGATGACGAGGTAGAGACCGTACCCGCCGAGCGCGACCGCGCCCACCACATCGGCGATGCCCCCGACGAGCTCCCCGATCTGGTGACCGATCAACAGCCCGACCAAGGGCATGACCGCGTCCCACAGCCCGAAGGTCAGCGCGACCTGCAACGCGCGCTTCAAACCGAATGGGACCGTGCCGAGCGCGATCGATACCCGGAAATTGTCGAGACTGAGCACAAAACCCAGGGCCAGTATTTCCCAGATCATGACGACGCTGCCCGATGGTGAGCGGTGACGGCGGAAACGGCTTTGCTCGACCGAACATCCACCACAATTCCCTAGAATATCTCAGATGACGCATCTGATAAACCTGGAAAGCCGATTCCCGAAAGATTTCAAGGCTTCCTACGGTGCGGCCCAGTCGGTCGATGTCGTGCCGAACGCGTGGCCGTCGACGATGCGCGCGACCGCTTCCTTGCGCGGCGGTGAAGGGGCGGCCCCGGGCCTGCCGTTCAGCTCCTCGAAGGCCGCGGCAGCCGGTCGGTGTGAGTGCTGGAACACCTCGCGAGAGCTGACCGGGCATCGCGATTCGATGTAGCCTCCGGAGCACGCCCTTGACCTGCAAAGGCAGGCAGGGAGCAGACGAATCGGGAGTCTCTTCGTGTTTCGTACCATGTTCAAGTCCAAGATCTAGCGTTTGGGTATTTTCGCAGGTCAGAGCCGTGATCGCGGCGTCCAAGTCAGCAAAAGGTCAGCATTGGACCGGGCGGTGTCCCGCGTTGCTGACTTGCGGCTACCAGGGGCCTGCCGTGCCGCCCGGCGCCCGCTCCGGAGGCTTGGTGCGTGGCTCGACAGCTTGCTCGTGGGATGGGGTCCTTTTTCAAGGAGTGCGGTTGCCGGCCAGCTGCTGGCGACCCCAAGGCGAGAGGCCACGGCCGGTCGGCCATGTGAGAAGGGGCGGGCTCAGAACTGCTGGCCCTGGCGGGTCTGATCGCCGTGATGGCGACACCGGCGTACGTGTGGCGGCGCTCGACGCGGCCGGGAGACCACTTCCCGCTCCAGGAGGCGCGGCGCGCCCCGTCGCCGGCGCCGTCACCCACCTCGGTGCGCGGGCCCCGATCCGTCACCTTCCGCCGCCACGGCGGCCCGCACCCGCTGCTCCTCGCGAGCAGAGCCGACGTCCCGTTCCAGCGGTGTGCGGCTCACGGCTGTCGCGAGGTCTTCCAAGGCCCGTCTTTGCAGTTCCGCTTCGCGCCGCACGACCGGGCTCCCGTTGCCGGCGGCGGCGTCCTCCCACGCGTGGAGCGCCTCATCCACGCGTCCCCAGTCCGGATTCCTGTGCTCGCGCACGGCGACTGCTGCCTTCGAGGTATCCGTCTCCAGGGCCTCGGCGAATCGCTCGGCCTCGGGGACGAAATGGCTGTCGGCCCGCGGGACGTGGCTTTCCATGAGCATCGCCGCCCGGCCGAACCCCTTGAGCGCCTCCTGTGCCTCCTGCGCCTCGTGCGACGTCAGACCCCTGGGGCGGACCGGTTCCTGCCTTGCCCGGTCGTATGCCTCCTGCCAGGCGGCACGTGCCTCCCTGCTCTCCAGCAGTGCCCGACGCATGTCGGCGTGATGCTCCCGGGTCGGTTCGGCGTAGTTGCGGAGCACCGCGGCCGCGTAGCGGCCGTTGGCGGCAAGCCAGTCCGCGAGCCGGCCCGGCAGTCGGGGTGTCTCCCATGCGGGGAACACCACGTAGGCCAGCATTGCCAGGGCCCCGCCGAGCAGGGTGAGTACCACCCGCTCCGGGACTGTCTGTTCCCACGCCTGGCCGCCCATGCCGAGCAGGAAGACGACGTATGCGGCGGTGAAGCACTGGGAGTAGGCGTAGCCGGTACGGTTCAGCGTGTACGACAGGCCCGCCGAGACCACCGCCAGCGCGCCGGACACATGGGCGTCCGGGCCCAGGGCCCGCACCATACCGGTGGCGAGCGCGACTCCCGCCAGGGTCCCGGCGAGACGGGCCACCGCACGCGCGTACGTCCGGTGGAAGTCCGGCCGCATCACCATCACCGAGGCGATGGGCGCCCAGTAGCCGTGGCCCAGGGGTAGCCGGGCGGCGATCAGATAGCCCAGTGTGGCCACCGCCGCCAGGCGGACGGCGTGCCGGAACACGGGCGAGTCCCAGCGGATCTCACGGCGCACCGCCCGGACGACGACCGGGACCAGCTGCAGCATGGTCGGGCGCACCAGGAACTGGGCGTCGGCGAGGCTAGGCGGCGTGGGCGTCCTCCCGCGCACGCAGCCGCTCCCGGCGATCTCCAACGCCTCACCGAGCAGTTCCACGAGCCGCTCGGCGGCCTGCCGGGCGGGGCCCTCCAGCACCTCGTGCTCCTCGTCGACGCACAGGACGTCGAGGCTCTCGGGCCGCACCTCTGCGGGAGTGCCGCGGCGGATCGTACGGGCGGACGCGTCCAAGACGTCGGCGGCCGCGTCGAGCAACTCCCGCGCGCGGTCCCGCCCGGGTCCCTCCGCCGGGGCGCCCACGTCCGGGTCGGCGAGCGCCGCGACCACCGGCCGAATGCGCTCGGCGAGTCCCCGGGGGCCGTGCAGGACGGGGGGACGGGTGCGGGCCTGTGACGGCGTCACGGCGGCCGCGTCCCGGGCCGTCATCAGCGGCTCCGGGTCGAACGGGGCGGTCGGGTCGTGCCGCAGCCGGCGGGCGTAGTCCGCCACGGCGGCCAGGGCGTCGGCGAGCGCGTCACGATGCGCTCCCCAACGGCGGATCGGGAACAGCAGGATCAGCACGGCCTGGGTCACGCCTCCGAGCGCGATGACCCCGGCGTGCTCGAGGGCTCGCCCCACGCTCGTGGGCAGGGTGATGGTCACGAGCATGCTGCCCACGGTCGTCGCTGCGACGATCCCAGCGGTCGATCCGACGGCCCACGCCGTTCCCGCGGCGAAGGCCCACACGGCCAGCAGCGGGAGGAACGTCACGAGTCGCCCCGCCGCCAGATAGCCCACGAAGGTGCTGAGCGCCAGACCCGCGCCCGCGCCGAGCGCGACCACCTTGCGCGGACGCCAGCTGCGCTGGAAGGTGGCCCCACCCGCGGAGTAGGCGCCGAGGGCGGCGGACGCGGCATACGCGGGGGAGACCAGCCACAGCGTCGGCCCGATGACGATCGCCACCCCAGCGGCCGTGCGCAGCGCGAGCAGGGGCTCCAGCCGCGTCTCCTCGATCGTGAGCCCGGATCGTACGACCTCCCCGAAGGTCCGCAGCCACGTCACGGGTGTCCGCCTGGCCGGAACGCCCTGCCGGGGCGCGTCGGCCTGGTTGAGGTGCGGCAACCGTCGGGCAAGGAAGCCTCCCACACGGCCCGCTGGCTGGCTGGCGGCCGCAGCCGCTGGGCGGGGCGCCACTGCGGACACTGCTGAGCGTCCGCCGTCCGTCCTCCGGGCCGGCGCGCGGGCAGTCGTTGTTGGTTCAGGGCCGGCTGGTACGCGGCGATAGCCCCCAGCCCCGTCCGGCGGACGGGCAGATCGCCACCCGTCCCCCGGGCCGGTGCGGAGGAACAGGTGGCACGGCGGCCCCGAGTCTCCTACCGCTTGTGGCCGTTCCTGTGTCCGTTCGGATGCAGGACCACCTTGGTCCAGCCCTCGTCACGGACGTCGAAGTGCTCGTAGGCGGTGGGGGCCTCGTCCAGGCTGAGCTCGTGGGAGACGACGAAACTCGGCTTCGCCTTCCCGCCGGCGATCAGGTCCCGCAGCGCCCGGTTGTACTTCTTCACCGGCGCCTGCCCGGTCCCCATGCGCTGGCCCTTGAACCACATCATGCCGAAGTCGATCGGGACCTTGCCCTGGGCTTCCAGCTCCCCCTGGGCCTCCGCGCCCCCGGGGTCCTGGGGCAGGAACACGCCCACCACTCCGATGTCGCCCGTGAACCTGACCGAGTCGATCAGACCGTTGAGCGTGAGGCTGGCGTCCTCGTGTCCCTGGGGGTCGTGTGCCTGGTAGCCGACACATTCGCAGCCGTTGTCGGCGCCCAGACCGAGGGTGGCCTCCTTGACGACCTCCGCCGGGTTCTGCTCGGCGGTGTTGATCGGGATGGCCCCGATCTCCTCCGCCTTGCGCAGCCGGTCGGGCTGGTGGTCGGCCGTCCAGACGCGCCCGGCGCCCTTGAGGAGGGCGGAGTAGGTCGCCATCAGCCCGACGGGACCGGCCCCGAAGACGATGGTCTGGTCCCCCGGTTTGACAT
Source organism: Streptomyces sp. NPDC037126 (assembly GCF_055605965.1). Classification (NCBI taxonomy): domain Bacteria; kingdom Bacillati; phylum Actinomycetota; class Actinomycetes; order Kitasatosporales; family Streptomycetaceae; genus Streptomyces; species Streptomyces sp. NPDC037126. Next base: position 326,964 of record NZ_JBVJTD010000002.1, on the reverse strand, counting down.
GGGCCATCTCGGTGGCGTGATAGCCGGTCGGGAAGATGTCGGCGAGCATCACGTAGTCGGTCTGCCGCTCGGCGGCGTCCTCGCCCAGACGCAGCGCGTTGAAGTCGCCGTAGGGCACGCGCAGCAGCTCCGCCTGGCCGCCCTGGTAGGGGCCCATGTCGGCGAATCCGTAGGCGGCTCCGGCGAGGGCCGGTTCCGGCTGCATGGTCAGGCAGTAGTTGGTCAGACCCTGCTCGCACTGTTTGCAGAAGCCGCAGGCGATGTTGAAGGGCAGGACCACGTACTCGCCCACCTGGACCTTGCGGACGGCCGAGCCGACCTCCACCACCTGGCCCATGTTCTCGTGTCCCAGGGTGCGGCCGGACTCGAACGAGGTACGGCCCTCGTACATGTGCAGGTCCGAACCGCAGATGTTGGTGGCGGTGATCTTGACGATGATGTCGCAGGGGTGTTCGATCTTCGCGTCCGGTACGTCCTTCACTGTGACCGTTCGCGGTCCTTCGTATACCGCTGCTTTCATGGTGCTTTTCCTTGATGTCGCGGCATGGTGGTGATGGAAAGGGCGCAAAGAGCCTGGCTCTCGGAAGTGCTGCGACGGGGTCCGGGGCTCCGGCACGCCTCTGAGGGCCGTTCACCTGGATCAGCTGGAACGGTCATTTGCCGCCGGTCCGCCCGGCGGAGCTTCGGCGCTCCGGCGGCGTTGCGTCCGGGTCCCCGTCGGACGCCGAGGCGAAACAGTTACGCACCGACCGATCAGCGGAATCTCCGGACCGTGACGACCACCAACCGACGGCACATCCCCGACTGAGGTCACCAGCTAGTCACCGTGGTCGTCCTGCAGCGCGCTGCGACGCTCCTGTTCGCGCTTGGAGTAGGCGGCTGCCCGGATCGCCTCGTCGCTCTCCAAGCCCGATCCCAGCGCGCCGCCCACCGTGGCGACCGAAGCGACGAACCATGACAACGTCCAGTACTGCGTGGCATGCAGCGGGGTTCGTGCCATGGAGGCGAACACTCGGTCGTTGAGGATGAACAGCGCCCACACCAGGTTGATGACCACCAAACCCACGTAGCAGACGATCACCCCGATACCCACGGTCACGATCGTCGAGGCGTTGTAGAGAGCCGCCCTCTTCCTCGCCTCCGGCGAAATCTCATCCGTTCGATGCCACAGGCTCGCGTCCACGATCAGCCAGCCGATCATGAGAGCGACAGACCCGACCATGGCGATCACTAGGCGTGGCGTGCTCAGGGAGGTGGCCAGGTTCCAGATGGTGGAGTTCACGGTGGCGACTGCTCCCGTGGCGAGTGCGGCCGCCAGGGCTTTCGACAAGCCCGGCACCAAACGCCACGGCCGGTTGGCGCGGACCATTCCGAGGAGCACCCTCAAGTAACCGCGCGGCCCAGTGACGACGTACCGCAGGTCGGCGATCTCCTCCTCACTCACCTGGCTCGGATGGATGGGGGCGAGACGACCGGTGAAGGGCCCCCGCAGCGGCTGGCTTCCCGAAGGCCCCTCAGGTCCGGTGGCCTGGGGGCCCACCAGACTGAGCACGGCTTCTTCCACGGCCTGCCGGGCCCTGGTCTGCAGCCGGAAGCCCCCCAGCGTGGGAAGAGACAGCAGGGCCAAGCCGTGTTCGTGACTCAGATCCACCACGAGCTTGCGCCCATGTGAGTGCAGCGGAAGGTCGGTGAGGGCCACGACGATGTCCCAGTTCCCCTCAGTTCCGCGGTCCATGATCCGGCGCGTCAATGTGGACAGGTCCTCGGTCCCTGCAGTGAAGGGCTCACTGACCACCTCGACGTCGAACCGTCGTCCCGAGCCCGACTTGTCGGCGAGCCGATCAGGAAGTGTCAGGGCCATGCGCTGCGCGATCTCCGTGGGCGCGTCCGGATCGGCCAGGAGAGTCACGACCGTAACGCCCTGAGACGACACGCGTATGACTCCTTCTCGTCGGCTGCTCCCGCGATCGCACGTGCCCACAGGATGCCCCCGGGGTAACGCCGACGCCGCGTGACACGCTGGCCTCTGCCGGCAGGTGCAGGCGGTACGGTCAGATCTCCTCGTCCTCTCCGTGCGGGAGTTGCTCCACCGTGGGCGGTGCTGGGGCCGTTGTTGCCGAAGCCGCGATTCGCTGGACGCTGGTGTGAGCGGGGCCCGGTGACGGCGCCTGTCGCGCGGTTCCCGGCGTGATCAGGTAATCAGGAACGGTGAACAAGGACGCGACCGACCCCTTCGTGCATGTCCGGGGCGCTGGTGAGAACAACCTGCGGAACGTCGATGTCGACGTTCCGCGGGACGCGATGGTCGTCTTCACCGGCGTCTCGGGTTCGGGCAAGTCCTCGCTCGCGTTCGGCACGCTCTACGCGGAGGCCCAGCGGCGCTACTTCGAGTCCGTGGCGCCGTACGCCCGAAGGCTGTTGCAACAGGTCGGCGCACCGCACGTGCAGGAGATCACCGGACTGCCACCGGCCGTGGCCCTGCAGCAGCGACGCGGGTCGCCCGGCTCGCGCTCGACGGTCGGCACCCTCACCACGCTGTCCAATCTGCTGCGCATGCTGTACTCCCGCGCCGGCACCTATCCGCCTCGGGCCGCACGGCTGGAAGCCGAGTCGTTCTCCCCCAACACCGCGGCCGGCGCCTGCCCGGAGTGCCATGGACTGGGCGTCGTGCACGACGTCGCCGAGGACCTGCTCGTGCCGGACCCCTCGCTGAGCATCCGCGAGGGGGCGATCGCCGCGTGGCCGGGCGCCTGGCAGGGCGCCAACCTGCGCAGTGTCGTGAGCGGCCTGGGGATCGACATCGACCGGCCGTGGCGCCGGCTCAGGAAGAAGGACCGGGACTGGCTGCTGTACACGGACGAGCAGCCCTTGGTGTACATCGAGCCGGAGGAGGACCGCGTCGACTACGGCTATCAGGGCAAGTTCTGGAGCGCCCGCAAGCACGTCATGCACGTCCTCGCCGACTCCAAGAGCGAGAAGATGCGCGAACGGGCGCTCCGGTTCGTCAGGAGTGTGCCCTGCCCCGCCTGTCACGGCAGCGGACTGCGGCCCGAGGCGCTCGCCGTGACCTTCGCCGGGCGTTCCATCGCGGAGATCAACGCGATGCCGCTCACCGAGGTCGTGGCGCTGCTGCGGCCCGTCGCGGGGCGGTCCGAGGCCGATGCCACCACGTCGACCGCCCGATCCGGGGAGACGACCGAGGTCGCGGTCCGGATCTGCGGCGATCTGGTCGCGCGGATCGACGTGCTGCTCGACCTGGGCCTGGGATATCTCAGCCTCGGCCGCCGCTCGACGACCCTGTCACCGGGCGAGGCGCAGCGCCTGCGGATCGCCACCCAGCTGCGCTCGGGGCTGTTCGGCGTCGTCTACGTCCTCGACGAGCCTTCCGCGGGCCTGCACCCGGCTGACGCGGAACCACTGCTGGAGGTGCTGGACCGCCTCAAGGCGGCGGGCAACTCGCTGTTCGTCGTGGAGCACGACATGGACGTCGTACGACGGGCGGACTGGGTGGTCGACATCGGCCCCGGTGCGGGCGAGGGTGGCGGACGCGTGCTGTACAGCGGCCCGGTCACCGGTCTTGAGCGGGTCGGGGAGTCGGCCACGAGCCGGTACCTGTTCGGGCGCGCCCAGCCGCTCGATCACCGCCCGCGCACCCCGCACGGCTGGCTGCACCTGCGCGGCGTCTCCCGCCACAACCTGCACGACGTGTCCGTCGACGTACCGCTGTGCGTACTGACGGCGGTGACGGGCGTGTCCGGCTCCGGGAAGTCGACGCTGGTGACGCAGGTGCTCGCCGAGGTCCTCCGCGGCCACCTCGGACTCGCACCCGAGGAGCCCGACGAGGCGCAGTTGGAGGTCGACGTCCAGGACGCGTCGGGGGTCGAGTCGTTCGACCGGCTGGTCCGGGTCGACCAGCGGCCCATCGGCCGAACGCCCCGGTCCAACCTGGCCACGTACACCGGGATGTTCGACGCGGTGCGCAAGCTGTACGCGGCGACGGACGAAGCCAGGGCGCGCGGCTATTCGGCCGGGCGGTTCTCCTTCAACGTGCCCGAAGGGCGGTGCGAGACCTGCCAGGGCGAAGGATTCGTCGCGGTCGAACTGCTGTTCCTGCCCGGCACCTACGCGCCGTGCCCGACCTGCGAAGGCGCCCGGTACAACGCCGAAACGCTGGAAGTCACCTACCGCGGCAAGAACATCGCGGAAGTACTGGGGCTGTCGGTCGACGCCGCCGCCACGTTCCTGTCCGCCGTCCCGGCGGCCTCCCGCAGTCTGGAGACGTTGCGCGAGGTGGGACTGGGGTACCTGCGGCTGGGCCAGCCCGCGACGGAACTCAGCGGCGGTGAGGCCCAGCGCATCAAACTGGCCACCGAACTGCAGCGAGCCCGGCGCGGGCACGCGCTCTACCTGCTCGACGAGCCGACGGCGGGACTGCACCCCTCGGACATCGCGCTGCTGCTGCGACAGCTGCACCGGCTCGTCGACGCCGGCAACACGGTCGTCCTCGTCGAGCACGACCTGGACACGATCGCCACCGCCGACTGGGTCATCGACCTCGGTCCGGGCGGCGGCGACGCGGGCGGGCGGGTGGTCGCGACGGGCCCGCCGGCCAAGGTGGCGAGGGCCCGCCGCAGCGTCACCGCGCCCTATCTCGCGGCCCGGCTCGCGCGCTCCTGACGACACCGCGAGCGGCTGAGTACCGGTCAGCCGGCTTCGGGGCGCGAAGTCGCGCGCGTCGCGATGCCGCGTTCCAGCTTGTGGCGGATATTGCCCTCGAGGTGTCCCGTCTGGCCCGTGCCACGATGAGTTCGGCGACGTGGCGCATCTTGATATTCACATGGGCGTGCCGGCATTCGACGGCGGCGCGATGCTACGGACAGCGGCCGTACGGAGGCCACCACCCCGGCTGACCGGCCCGTGGGGGGTGGGGAGCGTGCCCACCTCCACCTTGCACCGCCTGCTCCCACCGCCTGCGACAAGGCCGCCGGGTCAGCCGGGCATGGGGTGGTGCGCCCGGGCGAACTGCTCCACGAGGGCGACGCAGAAGGCGGGCAGGTCGGCCGGGCCGCGGCTGGTGACCAGCTGCCCGTCGACGACCACCTCCTGGTCGGCGACGACCTCCGCGCCGGCGTTGCGAAGGTCGGTGCGGATGCTGGGCCAGGACGTCAGGCGGCGACCGCGCACGGCGTCGGCTTCCGCCAGGGTCCACGCGCCGTGGCAGATCGATGCGACCGGTTTCCCGCTGGCCATGAAGTCCTTGACGAACTGCACCGCGTCGCGGTCCATGCGTAGCTGGTCCGGGTTCATGGTGCCGCCGGGCAGGAGCAGGGCGTGGTAGTCGTCGACGGAGGCGTCGGCGACCATGCGGTCTACGGGGAAGGTTCCGGCCGAGACGAGTCCGGCGAGATGCACCGGGGCGCGAGCTACAGCAGCCGGTCGAACACCGCGGTAACGCCCTCCCAGTGACTGGTCTGCGGGTTCTTGACATCCGGATACATGATTTTGAACGTTTCGGCGAGAGCGACGCTGAGGCCGCCGATGATCTCGGGGTAGCGCTCTTCGGCCTCCTGAGTGGGTGTCCTGTCGAGGGGAGGGTGCGCGGCGAGCTGTTCAAGGATCGGCTTCAGCTCGACCTCCTCGTCGAGCCGCCGGAACCGGTGGATGCTCTCCTGGAGGCCCTTGGTGATCGGCAGATCCCACGGTTCGACGGTGTCCCTGCCGTTGGCCTTGGCCGACGCCTGGCCGACGACGAGGAGGTCGTAGAGCTTGGCGTCGACGAAATCGCCGTACCGCTTCAGGTCGTTCCTGTCCACGTCGAGGCTTGCGGCGGCGCGGAAGAACCTCTCGAACTTCGACACACCCATCACGGTCATGCCTCTCGCCTCCTCACCGGGAACGGACGGCGCCGTTCGCTCCCGCCCGCGCCGCCATCGGCTGTTACCCGGTCGAGATTCGCAGAGCCCCCTGCTGAGCGCCTCCGCACTCCAGGCCGAAAAAGGGCGCCCCCTCTTCCCCTGGCAGAGCAGCATGAAGCGCCCGGACATCCCTCGGCCAGCCGTGCGGCCGTCCGTCCGCAGGAGGTCGCACGGCGTTTATATACGCGAAGCTGGGCCAACCACTCCCCGCATGAGCAGGCAAAGTATGGCGCCGGCCTCTTGGGGTCCGAAGCTCGAGGACGGCTGGCGGGCGGTGTCCTGCGGACGTGAGCGTGCGGACCTCGTGCGCCCGGGCCCCGGGGTGCGCAGGGTGCCACGCGCTCATGTCCTCGGAGGCCGATGCCCTCTGCAAGCCGAACGCGGGCAGGTCAGCGAGGAACACGTCAACCACCGCAACGGCTATCGCCCGCTCGAGTGGGGCACGGGCCGGGACGATCGAGCTGGCCATTCACAAGCCGCGCCAGGGCAGTTACTTCCCGCCCTGGCTGCTGGAGAGGCGTCGCAGGGGGCGCGCCACCCTGGCAATCCTTCAGAGCATCTCCAGGGGCGTGGGCCCGTTGGGCGGCGGGAACGCCTCGTTGAGAGCGTCGAGCGCCTCGGTAGGAAGGTGGAGGTCAACCGCGCCGCGGTTCTCCCGAACGTGGTCGGGTGATCCGGAACGCGGGATCGCGGCCACCCCCTGTTCCAGCACCCAGGCGAGTGCCACCTGGGCCGGCGTGGCTCCGAGGGCCCGGGCCACGGCACCTGAAGCGTCGGCCTTCAGCAGCCGTCCCTGCTCGATCGGGGAGTAGGCCATGACCGTCACCCCGGCCTCGCGGCACCAGGGGAGCAGATCCCACTCGATGCCGCGCCGGGAGAGGTTGTACAGCACCTGGTCGACGGCCACGGCGTCGCCATCGGGGAGGGTGGTCAGTTCGGCCATGTCGGTGACGTCCAGATTGCTCACGCCCCAGTAACGGATCTTCTCCGCCTCCATCAGGTCGGTGAATCCCGCAAGGGTCTCCTCGAGTGGCCACTGTCCCCGCCAGTGCAGCAGGTACAGGTCCAGCCGTTCCGTACGGAGCCGCCGCAGGCTGCCCTCGCAGGCGGCGACGGTGCCCTTCCGGTCGGCGTGGCCGGGCAGCACCTTGCTGACGAGGAAGACCTCTTCCCGGCGTCCCCGGAGGGCCTCCCCGACGAGTTCCTCGGCTGCGCCGTCGCCGTACATCTCCGCCGTGTCGACGACGGTCATGCCCAGGTCCACGCCCAGCCGCAGCGCGGCGATCTCCTGTTCACGCCGGGCCGGGTCCTCGCCCAGGTACCAGGTGCCCTGCCCGAGCGCCGCGATCTCCTCACCGGAGGGGAGCGCGACCGTTCTGGCCGATTCCGCAGACATCTCGGGCCTCCCGTCTGCCGCGGGTCCGCGTTACGCGTGCCCGCACCGGGTGCCCAGGTCCGCGCCTCCCAGACAACCGGTGTCGCATGCGCCGCAGGGGGGTCAGGAGGGGCGAGCGGACTGCGTCGAGGACTTGCCGGGACCGGGTCCGCGGTCGCGCAACGCGACGGCGACCGACACGACGGCGCCGCAGGAGAGGACCGCCGCGAAGCCGATCATCGCGGTCTGCACGGCGAAGTGCCGCAGGGCGATGCTGAACAGGACGGAGGGCAGGCCCATTCCCAGGTACGCGACGACGAAGAACACGGCGAGGACCCCCGCGCGTGAGGCGGGCTCGGCCACGGAGACGGCACGTTCGACGCCTCCCTTGAACAGCAGCCCGGAGCCGGCCCCCGACAGGGACACGGCGACCAGGTAGAGCCAGAGCGCCGGGTGGTAGAGCGCGACGGCGCACAGGACCAGGCCGACCGGGAAGGCCACTGCCCCCACGGTTAGGAGCCGGGGCAGTGGGAGGCGGCCCAGCACCAGCTGGGCGGCCGCCGCGGAGCCGAACATGAGGAAGGCCGCCAGGCCGACCACGAGGTGCGAGTCGGTGTGCAGGGTGCTGTGGAGCACGCTCGCCCCGAGGGAGGAGATCAGGCCGAGGATCGCGAAGGCGAAGGCGCCCAACGCGCCGGCCGCGCAGAACGTCCGCTGGCCGCCGGGGCGCAGGACGAACCTGCTGGGCGGTTCGGCCGCGGGCAGCTCCAGGTCCACGGTCTCAGGGGTGGACAAGACCAGCACGAGGCACACTGCCATGGCGAGCGTGAAGATCGCCTGGGTGGTGATCAGGGGCGTGGGAAGCCATTCGGCGGCGGCTCCGGCGACCAGGGGCCCTGAGGCCAGGCCGCCGAGGTTGGCGGCGGTGGCCACGATGCCGGGCAGCACCGAACCCCTTGGTTGCGGACGGGCCTCTTGGTGGAGGTCGTGCAGGTACGTCGTCGCGGTCGAGGCCATCAGCCCCAGTCCGACACCGTTCAGGATCCTGCCCGTGATCAGCCCCGGCAGGTCCCGCCACACGATCAGTACGACCGACGCGACGATGCCGACCAGCAGCGCCGGGACGATGATGCGTCGCCGGCCGAGCCGGTCCGACAGGTGGCCCAGTCCGAGGAAGGCGGCCGCTGCGCCCACGACCATCGAGGCGTACGCCACCGTGACCGTGGTCGCGCCGAAGTGGTCCCGGGCCTCGTACAGCGGCCACAGCGGGGTCGGCGCCGTGCCGAAGGCCATCAGCACGGTGAAGGCCACCGCGACGAACCAGAAGCCGGTCGTGTGCGAGGCGCGGCGCCGGGCGGGGGCGCGGGGCGGCAGGCCGGCGGGAGCGGGTGCTGGGATCCGGTGGGTCGGGTCGTCGGGAGCGTCGGCTGTGGGACGGCTCAGCGGCGTCGGAACGGCAGGCAGGGGTACCCCTCCTCGGGCGGAAGTGGATGGTGCTTTCCATCCTCCTCACCAGCCAGGATCAGTGCCAACGAATGTTTTTGCTGAGCTCGAGCAGTGCGAGTGATACTTCTCGTGTGGAGCTACGTCAGCTGGAGCACTTCGTCGCGGTTGCCGAGGAGCTGAGTTTCACGCGTGCCGCACGTCGGCTGCACGTGGTGCAGTCGGGGGTGTCCGCCGCGATCCGCTCCCTGGAGCGCGAGCTCGGCTGCGCGCTGTTCGAGCGCACGTCGCAGCAGGTCCGGCTCACCGGGGCGGGCGCGGCGCTGCTGCCGGAGGCGCGGGCCACCCTGCAAGCCGCCCAGGCGGCCCAGGACGCCGTGCGCGAGGCACAGGGCACGCTGCGCGGCACGGTGAACGTGGGCGCCATGGCCTCGGTCGAGGTGGTGGACCTGCCTGCGCTTCTCGGGCAGCTGCACGCGCGGCATCCGTCGATCGACGTCCGGCTGCGGCTGGCGACGACCGGCTCGGCGGGACTGGCGCACGCGTTGCTCAGCGGCGACCTGGACGTGGCCTTCCTGTCGCTGCCCGAACGCAAGCCCGCCGGGATCGACGCGCGGGAGCTGGCCACCGTGTCGCTCGTCCTGGTGGTGGGCGCCGCTCATCCGCTCGCGCAGCGGGGGGAGGTGGCACTTGCGGATCTCGCGGAGGAGCCCTTCGTGGACTTCCCGCCCGGTTACGGCAACCGCGAGGTGGTCGACCGGGCGTTCGCGGCGGCGGGCGTCGTACGCCGGGTGGCACTGGAGGTGCCGGACATCGACATGGGGGCGGCACTGGTCCGGCACGGTCTGGGCATCGCCTTCCTGCCCGCGTTCGCCGTTGCCCGCACCCCCGGCCTGCACGTCCTGGACGTCCACGACACCAGGCTCCGCTGGAGCATGCATCTCGGCACGTCGTCGACCCGGCGGCCCAGCTCGGCCCTGGGTGCGCTGCTCGACCTGGTCGACCTCCACGTCATCGCCCTGTGAGGCCCGGGCCGCGGCCCGGACGTCAGCCGTCGGTGGTGTCCGGCCCCCTGCGTGCGCCTCGCTCCCGCCGCGACATCTGCCGGCATCCGCTGACGCTCCCGCTGCCCGCCCAACTGCTGCTGACACCGCTCGCGCAATATCTCCAGTGACCCATCAGCCCGGTGCGCCCAGCACGATCCTCCACACTCGGGTCGCCACCTGGAGGTTCAGCCGGTGCTCGACGTTCGCGAGGTCGTGGCCGCTGATGTCGCGGATGCGCTGGAGCCGATAGCGCAGCGTGCTGCGGTGGATCGCGAGGGAGTCGGCGGTCTCGTCGTAGTTGCCGCCGCAGTCGAAGTACCGGGACAGGGTCTCCACCATGGCCGCGTGGTGCCGGGTGTCGTAGTCGATGAGCTGTCCGAGGTACTGGTCGACGAACGTCTCCAGTTCCCGGTAATCGTTGCCGGGCCCCAGGATGCGGTAGAGGCCGAGCTCGTCGAAGAACGTCGTGCCGTAGCGCTCGCGGGAGTGGCGGCGCACGTCCAGGGCGCGCTGCGCCTCCTGGTAGTGGTGGGGGATGTCGTTCGGGGAGTCGGAAGGGGCGCTCACCCCGATCGTCCCGGACCGTGTTCCGGTCGCCCGCGCGAGCTCCTCGTACAACGCGCGGGCGTGCGGCCTGTCGCCGGTGATGAGGACGACGTGGTCGGAGCGGCGGGTCAGCAGCGAGCGCATGCCCATCGTAACGGCCGCCCGACTCACGGTCTGCGCGAAAGAATCGTCGGCGGTCCGGTTCGACCACTGCACCACGACGACGTAGTGGCTGCCGTGGAGGTCGTGTCCGACTGCCTCGGACCGGGCGTAGGCGCTCGGCTCGTCCGTCCCTGCCAGGAGGTCGTCGGCCAGCTCGCGGTGCAGCCTCAGCTCCACTTCGGCCAGATTGCGCAGGTGCGTCAGCTCCAGGGCGAGCGACGCGGCGGCGAACCCAAGCGCGAGTACGGTGTGCTCGTCGGCCTCGTCCCGGGCATCGACCAGGCCCAGCACGCCCAGGATCTCGCCGTGCGAACGGATCAAGGTGATCAGCCGGTCCCTTATCCGCACCGGCCCGGTCTCTTTGGCGACGGCGTGCAGCATTTCGTCCTGGCGCACGGGGTCCGGTTCGGGATAGGGGATGGGGCGGTTGGGGCCGGTCCAGGACCTCAGCCGACCGAAGCGGTCCTCGACCAGCGCGGGAAGTCCAGTGAGCCCGTGCAGTGCGCGGGTGACAGCTTCGTCGCCGCCGCCGGAGGCAGCGACGTCGGCCATGAGAGCGTGAACGGCTCGCTCGTAGCCCAGCTCAGCCACCACAGAGATCAGCTGCCGCTGGAAGGCTGTGCATTCCTCCCTGAGCCGACGCAGCTCCAGCGCGTCCTCGCGTTGGCGGCGGTGTGCGAAGGCGACTGACAGTGCAGCAGCGGTGTGCCGGATGAGCAGGGCGAGCAGGGATCGCTCGACCTTGGTGGGCCGGGAGCGGGACGTGACCACGAGGTAGCCGTGGAGTACCCCAGGTCCGCGTAGCCCCAGGGCCCGGCCCCAGGGCCTGCCGGGTACGGTCACCTTGCCGTCCTGCCCGGCCAGCTCCCGCACCCTCCGGCCCACGGCCAAGGCATGCGTTCGCCCGTTCCACGGGCTGGGGACCAGGTCGCCGCCCACCTCGAGGTATCCGGCCTCGGCGCTGTATGGCCCCGCGGCGACAACGTGATCCATGGCCAGGCGCAGGATCTCGCCTTCGTCCGGAGCGTCGGACTGGGCGCGGGAGAGCACGACCAGTTCGTGGAGGGCATGGTCGGCTGGGGTGCGAACGGGCGGGCGGGGACCCCTGCGCGTGGCCGTGGGGTGTCGCCCGACGCTGCCCCGCAGAAGGCTGCCCTTTCGGTCGGAGTAGCGGTGGTGCGGGCTGTATGCCCGAATGCCGACCATGGGATCACTCCGTCCCTCGGAGGAGAGCGGCTTTCGCGTACCCGCTCCCGGGCCGGCTACCCGCAGACGGGTGGGTTCCTTGTCTCGTACTCGTGGGGCGACCGGACCCGTGCATTCCTGACTCTTCAGGCGCAGGCGTGGAGCCACCCGGTTCGTCACCCTGGGGAGTGCTCGAGACTCTCCGTGCGCACCGGTGGGAAACCGGCCGCCCACCTCTATCTGAACGAACGTGATCCGGAGAGTCGACGAAGGCGCTGCACCGGGAGGAGTTCCTCATGGCCAAGGCAGTGGGCATCGACCTGGGCACCACCAACTCGGTGATCGCCGTGTGGGAGGGCGGCGAGCCGTCCGTCGTGCCCAACAGTGAGGGCAACCGCACGACACCGTCCGTGGTGGCCTTCACGGACACCGGGGAACGTCTGGTGGGCCAGCTGGCCCGGCGCCAGGCGATCCTCAACCCCAAGGGCACCATCTACTCGGCCAAGCGGTTCATCGGCCGGCACTTCGACGAGATCTCCGACGAGGCCAGGGCGGTGGCGTACGACGTCGTCGAGGGCGACGGCGGGGCGGCCCGTTTCAAGGTGCGCGACAAGCTGTACGCGCCTGAGGAGATCAGCGCACAGGTGCTGCGCAAACTCGCCGACGACGCGTCCAAGCAGCTGGGGGAGCGGGTCACGGAGGCGGTCATCACGGTGCCCGCCTACTTCAACGACGCTCAGCGCACCGCCACCAAGGACGCCGGACGAATCGCCGGACTGGAGGTGCTGCGGATCATCAACGAGCCGACGGCGGCCGCCCTCGCGTACGGCATGGACAAGAAGGAGCACGAGACCGTCCTCGTCTTCGACCTGGGCGGCGGCACCTTCGACGTGAGCATCCTCGACGTCGGCGACGGCGTGGTGGAGGTGCGCTCCACCGCCGGTGACAGCCACCTGGGCGGCGACGACTTCGACCGGCGTCTGGTGGACTACCTGGCGGACGACTTCCAGAAGGAGAACGGCATCGACCTGCGCAAGGACCCGCAGGCGCTGCAACGACTGTTCGAGGCGGCGGAGAAGGCCAAGACCGAGCTCAGTTCGGTGACGCAGACGCAGGTCAGCCTGCCGTTCATCACCGCCGACGCCGCGGGCCCCAAGCACCTCACCGACTCGATCATGCGGTCCACTTTCGAGCAGATCACCGGCGACCTGGTGGAGCGTTGCCTCGGACCGGTGCAGCAGGCGATGGCCGACGCGAAGGTCGGCGAGAACGACATCGACGAGGTCATCCTCGTCGGCGGTTCCACCCGCATCCCCGCCGTCCAGGCTCTGGTCCGCCGGCTGACCGGCGGCAAGGACCCCAACATGAGCGTCAACCCCGACGAGGTCGTGGCCCTGGGCGCCGCGATCCAGGCCGGGGTGCTCAAGGGCGAGGTCAAGGACGTCCTGCTGCTCGACGTCACACCCTTGTCGCTGGGCGTGGAGACGCGCGGCGGAGTGATGACGAAGATCATCGAGCGAAACACCACCATCCCGGTGCGCCGCAGCGAGACCTTCTCCACCGCCGAGGACAACCAGCCGGCCGTCGATGTGGTGGTCCTCCAGGGCGAGCGCGAGCGGGCCGCCGACAACCGGGTGCTGGGCCGGTTCCAGCTCACCGACATCCGGCCGGCGCCGCGGGGCGAACCACAGATCGAGGTCACCTTCGACATCGACGCCAACGGCATCCTCAACGTCAAGGCCCGCGACCGGGACACCGGCAAGGAACAGGGCATCACCATCAGCGAGAGCTCCAACCTGGACCGCAGTGAGGTCGAACGCATGGTCCAGGAGGCCGAGCGCAACCGGGGCGAGGACCAGGCACTCCGCGAGGCCGTCGACGCCCGCAACGAACTCGATGCCGTCGCGTACCAGGTCGAGAAGCGTCTCGCCGAACTGGGCGACGCGGCGCCCGCGCACGAGAAGGCACGCGCTGAGATGCTCGTGTCCGACGCCCGGGCCGCGGTCAAGGAGGAGGCGGGCGTGGAGCGCGTGCGGCCTCTGGCCTCCGAACTCCAGCAGGTGCTCGCCGGGCTGGCGGCCCATCAGGGCGCCGTCACGGGCGGCGGTCCCGGCCAGGACGCCGCCACCGATGGTCCCACGAGCGACGGTGGCGGTGACGATGATGTCATCGACGCCGAGTTCGACAAGGGCTGAGGCGCGCCATGCCCACCCACCCCCAGGAACCCGACCGGGCCGCGTCGGATCCGGGCGCACCGGAAGGCGCCGGACCTGCTCCTCGCGGGGATTTGCCCCAACCGGGCCCGCCCCGGCCCGAAGCGGCGAACGGCGAACCGGGGCCCGATGCCGCCGGCCCCGCGCCTGCCGAGGACGAGTACACGACCGCGATCCAGGAACTCGAGGACCGCTGGCGGCGCGCGCTCGCCGACCTCGACAACCTTCGCAAGCGTCACGCCAGGGAGCTGGAGCGCGAACGGGCGGTCGAGCGGTCCCGCACGGCGGCCGCCTTCCTGCCCGTCCTCGACAACCTCGAACTCGCCCTGACCCATGCCGGCGCCGATCCGGGCGCGATCGTGGAGGGCGTCCGGGCCGTACGCGACCAGGCGGTGAACGTCCTCGAACTGCTCGGCTACCCGCGGCACGCGGAGAGCGGTGTCGCCTTCGACCCGGCCCGGCACGAGGTGGTCGGTGTCGTCCAGGACCCCGACGCCCCACCGGGCACGGTCGTCGAGGTGCTGCGCCCCGGCTTCGGGGACGGCGAGCGGCAGCTCAGGCCGGCCGCCGTGACCGTCGCCAAACGGGAGTGACCGGCGATGGCACGGGACTTCTACGAGGTGCTGGGCGTGTCGCGGACCGCGAGCCAGGACGAGATCCAGCAGGCATATCGCAAACTCGCCCGTAAGTACCACCCCGACGTCAACAAGGACCCCGGGGCGGAGGAACGCTTCAAGGACCTCAACGAGGCATACAGCGTCCTGTCCGATCCCAAGACCCGGGCCCGCTACGACCGCTTCGGCGAGGACTTCCGCAAGATCCCTGAGGACTTCGACGAACGGGTCGCGGCCGGAGCGGGCGGCGGCTTCCGCGGTCGCAGGACCGCAGGCGCGGGCGGCCCTCGCGTCCGGTACACCACCGGCTTCGGCGATGACTTCGGAGCGGAGGGCATCGACATCGAGGACCTGCTCGGCTCCATGTTCGGAGCCGGCGCCGCCCGAGGCGGCGTCCCCGGAGCGGACCAGGAGGCCGAACTGCCGCTCACTGTCGAGGAGGCGTACCGAGGCGGCCGTCGCACCGTCACACTCGCCGGCCCCACCGGGCAGCCGCGACGGTACGAGGTCGACGTGCCGCCGGGCGTCACCGACGGGCAGCGCATCCGGCTGGCGGGTGAGGGTGGCCAGGGCAGTGGTGACGCAGCCGCGGGCGACCTGTACCTGCGGGTGCGTATCCAGCCCCACCCCCGGTTCCGGCTGGACGGCCGTGACGTGCACGTCCAGGTCCCGGTCGCCCCGTGGGAGGCGGCCCTGGGTGCGACCGTGCCGGTGCCCACGCCCGGCGGCGGCACGGCGAAGGTCACGGTGCCCGCGGGCTCGTCCAGCGGCCGGCGGCTGCGGTTGCGCGGCGAGGGCATGCCGAACCCGCGGGGGGCGAACGGCGACCTGTACGCCGAACTCCGTGTCATGGTGCCTCCCGCCCTCGGCGACCGGGAGCGCGAACTGTTCGAGGAGCTCGCCGCCACTTCCTCGTTCGACCCCAGGAGGACGCGATGAACGACCGACCCGCGGGAGCGGGAGGCATCGGCCGAGCCGGCGTGAGCGGCCGTCCGGGACGAACGGGCGCCGACCTCACCGCCTCGACGGCTGTCCGGTACGCGCTCGTGCCCGTCCCCAGGCTCTCCCTGGCCGCCGTGGCCCTTCGCTCGGGCCTCCACCCCGATCTGATCCGCCGGTTCGTCGCCCTCGGCCTGATCGACGCCGAACGCGACTCCGCCGGGCGACTGGTGTTCGACCCCACGGCCCCGGCGGTTCTCGCCCGTATCCAGCGGCTGCGCACCGGACTCTGCCTCAATTACGCATCCATCGGTCTGGTGCTCGACCTGCTCGACCGCATCAGCCTGCTCGAAGCCGCCCTGCGCGGCCGCGGCACGAGGAGTGAAACACCCCCATGGACATGAACCGTCTCACCCAGAAGTCGCAGGAAGCCCTGCAGGAGGCCCAGAGCGCGGCCGTCGGCATGGGGCACACCGAGGTCGACGCGGAACACCTGCTGCTCGCGCTTCTCGATCAGGAGGACGGTCTGATCCCGCGGTTGCTGCAACAGGCCGGCACCGAGCCGAAGGAGCTGCGCGCGGCCGTGCGCGAGGAACTCTCCCGCCGCCCGAAGGTCACCGGTCCCGGCGCGGCACCCGGCCAGGTCTTCGTCACTCAGCGCCTGTCCCGCCTGCTCGATGCCGCCGAGCGGGAGGCCAAACGCCTCAAGGACGAGTACGTGTCCGTGGAGCACCTCCTGCTCGCCCTTGCCGAGGAGGGGTCGGCGACCGCCGCCGGACGCCTGCTCAAGGAGCACGGTGTGACCCGGGATTCGTTCCTGAGCGCGCTCACCCAGGTCCGCGGCAACCAGCGGGTCACCTCCGCCAACCCCGAAGTGGCCTATGAGGCTCTGGAGAAGTACGGCCGCGACCTGGTCCTCGAGGCTCGGTCCGGACGGCTGGACCCGGTCATCGGCCGTGATGCGGAGATCCGCCGCGTCACCCAGATCCTCAGCCGCAAGACCAAGAACAACCCCGTCCTCATCGGCGAACCCGGCGTCGGCAAGACCGCCATCGTCGAGGGCCTGGCCCAGCGCATCGTTCGCGGCGACGTCCCCGAGGGCCTGCGCGACAAGACGGTGTTCGCTCTCGACATGGGCTCACTGGTCGCCGGCGCCAAGTACCGGGGCGAGTTCGAGGAACGCCTCAAGGCCGTGCTGTCCGAGGTGAAGGCCGCGCAGGGGCGCATCCTGCTCTTCGTCGACGAACTCCACACCGTCGTAGGCGCGGGTGCCGCCGAAGGGGCCATGGACGCGGGCAACATGCTCAAGCCGATGCTCGCCCGCGGCGAACTCCACATGATCGGCGCCACCACCCTCGACGAGTACCGCAAGCACATCGAGAAGGACGCCGCCCTCGAACGCCGCTTCCAGCAGGTGCTGGTCGACGAGCCGAGCGTGGAGGACACCATCTCCATCCTGCGCGGACTGCGCGAACGTCTGGAGGTCTTCCACGGCGTGAAGATCCAGGACACAGCACTGGTCTCCGCGGCCACCCTCAGCCACCGCTACATCACCGACCGGTTCCTGCCCGACAAGGCCATCGACCTCGTCGACGAGGCGTGCGCCCGGCTGCGTACCGAGATCGACTCGATGCCCGCCGAACTCGACGAGATCACCCGCCGCGTCACCCGCCTGGAGATCGAGGAGGCGGCCCTGTCCAAGGAGACCGACGCCGCCAGCAAAGCCCGTCTTGAGGAGCTGCGCAGGGAACTGGCCGACCTACGCGGCGAGGCCGACGCCAAACACGCCCAGTGGGAGGCCGAACGGCAGGCCATCCGCCGCGTGCAGGAACTACGCCAGGAACTGGAGCAGGTCCGTCACGAGGCGGAGGAGGCCGAACGCGCCTACGACCTCAACCGCGCCGCCGAACTCCGCTACGGCCGCCTCCAGGACCTGGAGCGCCGGCTGAAGGCCGAAGAGGAGCAACTGGCCGCCAAACAGGGGCAGAACCGGCTGCTGCGCGAGGTTGTCACCGAGGAGGAGATCGCCGAGATCGTCGCCGCCTGGACCGGCATCCCCGTCGCCCGTCTCCAGGAGGGCGAACGCGAGAAACTGCTGCGCCTCGACGAGATCCTGCGCGAGCGCGTCATCGGCCAGGACGAGGCCGTCAAACTCGTCGCCGACGCCATCATCCGCGCCCGCTCCGGCATCCGCGACCCGCGCCGCCCCATCGGCTCGTTCATCTTCCTCGGTCCCACCGGCGTCGGGAAGACCGAGCTGGCCAAGACCCTCGCGGCGGCCCTGTTCGACTCCGAGGAGAACATGGTCCGCCTCGACATGAGTGAGTACCAGGAGCGGCACACCGTCAGCCGGCTCATGGGCGCACCACCCGGATACGTCGGCTATGAGGAAGGCGGCCAGCTCACCGAGGCCGTACGCCGCAAGCCGTACTCGGTCGTGCTGTTCGACGAGATCGAGAAGGCGCACACCGATGTCTTCAACACCCTGCTGCAGGTCCTCGACGACGGCCGCATCACCGACTCCCAGGGCCGCACCGTCGACTTCCGCAACACCGTGATCATCATGACCTCCAACATCGGTTCCGAGCACCTCCTCGACGGCGCCACCGCCGAAGGTGAGATCAAGCCCGACGCCCGCGCCCTGGTGATGGGCGAGCTGCGCGGGCACTTCCGCCCGGAGTTCCTCAACCGCGTCGACGACATCGTGCTGTTCAAACCGCTCGGCGAGCGGCAGATCGAGCGGATCGTGGAGCTGCAGTTCGACGAGCTGCGCCGCCGACTCGCCGAACGTCGTATTACCGTCGAACTCACCGAAGCAGCCAGGGAGTTGATCGCCCACCAGGGCTATGACCCGGTGTACGGTGCCCGGCCGCTGCGCCGCTACATCTCCCACGAGGTCGAGACGATGGTCGGGCGCGCCCTGCTGCGCGGTGACGTCCAGGACGGCGCGACGGTCCGCGTCGACTCCGAACATGGAGAGCTGGTGGTCACCTACGACCAGCCCGAGGACGTGAAGGGAGCGCGGGCGGCATGAGCACGATGCAGGCGACGACCGTCAGTTGTCCCCACTGCGGGCGCACCAACCGGGTGCCCGTGGCCGCGGAGGGCCGCCCCAAGTGCGGCCACTGCAAGCAGCCCCTTCCGTGGATGGTGGACGCGGGCGACGACGACTTCGCCGAGGTCGCCGAGCGGGCCGATGTCCCCGTCGTGGTCGACCTGTGGGCCCCCTGGTGCGGCCCCTGCCGCATGGTCAGTCCCGCACTGGAGAAGGTCGCCACCGATCTCGCCGGCCGAATCAAACTCGTCAAGGTCGACGTCGACAAGAACCCGCGACTGTCGCAGCGTTTCGAGGTCCAGGCCGTACCGACACTGCTGATCCTCGACCAGGGCGAGACAGTCGCCCGGCAGGCGGGGGCGGCGCCCGCCCCCGCTCTTCGCCGGTGGGTGGAACAGTCGATCACCGCCCGGAAAGGGTGATCCGGATGACCCTTCATGCAGACCCCCACCTCGCGCTTGTCCGGCCGGTCCAGCCGCTGACCCCAGAAGGGTGTCACGAGTGTCTGATGCTCGGCTCCCCGTGGGTCCACCTGAGGCTCTGCCTGACTTGCGGGCACGTCGGCTGCTGCGACTCCTCGCCGAACAAGCACGCGCGCAAGCACGCGGCTGCCGTCGCCCATCCGATCGTGCAGTCGTTCCAGCCCGGCGAGGAATGGCGCTGGTGCTACGTTCACGAGGCGTTCGTCTGATGTCCGGCGACCAGCCGCTGCCGGGCAGAGAACCGGTGCCGGAGGAAGCGGACGAGGCCGCCTTCTGGGAGACCCCGGACATCTACGGCGCGTATCCACGCCTCACGGAGGACCAGACAGCACGTCTGGCGGAGCACGGGCAACGCCGGACCATGGCTCCGAACGACGTGCTGATCCGGGAGGGGGAGCGCTGCGAGACGTTCTTCGTCGTCCTCAGCGGTACCGTCACCGTCGTCGAGGGCTACGGCACTCCCGAGGAGCACGTGCTGCGTGTGCACGGCCCCGGTCGCTTTATCGGTGAACTCGGCCTGCTGTACGGACAGGTGGCCTTCTACACCGCAGTCGCCAGGGAGCCGGGCGAGGTCCTTGTCGTCTCCTTGGACCAGTTGCGTCACCTGGTGTCCCATGACTCCACCATCGGGGACGTCGTGCTGCGCGCCTGTCTGGGCCGTCGTGCGCTGCTCGTCGGACAGGGCGCCGGCTTCCGCATCGTCGGCTCGCGCTATTCGCCCGACACCAGGCGGCTGCGCGAGTTCGCCGTCCGCAACCGGCTGCCGCATCGCTGGATCGACCTGGAGACCGACGACGAGGCCGAGGAGCTGCTGCGCCGCTTCGGCGTCGGCCCGGCGGAGACACCACTCGTCATCTGGCGGGACACCACCCTGTTGCGCAACCCCAGCAACGCGGAACTGGCCCGGCTCATCGGCCTGCCGTCACTACCCGCCGGAAACCGTCACGGCGACGTCCTCATCATAGGCTCCGGGCCCGCCGGCCTCGCCGCCGCGGTGTACGCCGCCTCCGAGGGCCTGAGCACCACCGTGGTGGAGGCGATGGCCACCGGCGGCCAGGCCGGCACGTCGTCCCGCATCGAGAATCTGCTCGGCTTCCCCTCCGGCATCTCCGGCGCCGAACTCACCGAACGCGCCGTGCTCCAGGCCGACAAGTTCGGCGCCAGGATCAGCCTTCCGCTGGAGGCGACCGGACTCCACCCCAAGGACGAGGACCACTACGTGGTGTCGTTCGCCGACGGCAGCGAGATCGCCGCCCGCGCCGTCGTCCTGGCCATGGGTGCCCGATACCGCCGGCTCCAGGTGCCCGGCATCGAGCGCCTGGAGGGAACGAGCGTGCACTACTCGGCGACCGTATACGAGGCCCAGCAGTGCCGCACCGACCCGGTGGCCGTCGTCGGCGGAGGCAACTCGGCGGGGCAGGCGGTGCTGTTCCTCGCCGGGTACGCGCCGAAGGTGCACCTGCTGGTCCGAGGAGCCAGCCTTGAGGCCAACATGTCCCGCTACCTGATCGACCAGATCGAGCGCCATCCACGGGTGGAGGTCATGCTGCACACCGAGGTCACCGAGGTCATCGGCCAGGAAGTGCTGGAGGAGCTCGACGTGGTCGACAATCGCACGGGCGGGCACCGCCGGCTCGCCGTACGGAGCCTGTTCGTCTTCACCGGCGCCGACCCCCACACCGAGTGGCTCGCCGGCACCATCGCCCTCGACTCCCGCGGCTTCGTCCTCACCGGTCCGGAGGCCCAGGAAGCCTGCGCCCACCCCGAGGTGTGGCACGGCCGCGGGCGCTCCTGCATGACCCTGGAGACCAGTCTGCCCGGGGTTTTCGCGGTAGGGGACGTCCGTAGCGGCTCGGTCAAGCGGGTGGCCTCCGCGGCCGGTGAGGGCGCGATGGCCATTCACTTCGTGCACCGGCACCTGGGGCAATCGGCCGTACCCGGCACCACGGACACGTCAGCTGTCGCGGGCCACTCGGACGTCTCCCCACGCATACGTCACAAGGAGTCCGCATGGCTCGCATGACGAATGGCGGACGACGAGATCACGAGAAGGAAGAGGGAGGCGATGGCGATGGCCATGCCCATCCGGCGCCACCGCGGTGGCGGTCTGCAGGAAAGGCCCGTCTGGGCACCCACCCCTCTCAATCCCCTGGTCGAGTTCGACGAACTGCTCAATCAGATGAGCGGCCTGCTGGAGTCGACGGTGGGCGCGGCACCCGCGGTTGCGTGGACGCCTCTCGCGGACGTGTCGGAGTCCGAGGACGCGTTCCACATAGAGATCGAACTCCCCGGAGTGAAGAGCAAGGACATTGACGTGGAGGCCAACGGTCCCGAACTCGTGGTCACCGGAGAGATCAAGGAGCGGGAGCGCAAGGGTGTCCTGCGCCGCAGCACCCGCCGCGTCGGAGCCTTCGAGTACCGTTTGCGGCTGCCCGGGGAACTGGACACCCACAAGATCAGGGCTGAGATGCAGGACGGAGTGCTCAGCATCACCGTCCCCAAGGCCGACGTCGCAAAGCCGCGACACGTCGAGATCACCGACACGAGTGAACGTACCGAGAGCAGCGGCTGAGACGCGAGCGCCGCGGTTCCGGGCACCCATCCGGGACTGCGGCCGGGCCGGCGAGGCTCGACACCCCTCACGGCGGTGGAGGCGCACTACGTGGCTCCCCACCGTCGGTGGTTCTTCCTGCTGGTCTCGCTGACCTTATTCGTGGCGTACGCGGGAGCGAACTCGGCCCGTCTGACGGTGAGCGAGGTCCTGAAAACTGCCGCACCCGCCGCCCGCCGCCGGTAGCAGGAGCGCGCGGAGCCCGCCGTCACCGTCCGGGCACCGGACCGGGCAGCATCCTGTACTCGCCGAGGATGGCCGGCACCGCGGGCACGGCAAGACGTACGTCCGCCATGGCCGGACAACGCCTCGACGACGAGATCGAACAGCCGCCAGGCGCCCGAAGTACTGCCGGAGGCGCTGGAGGCCGTGGGGGACCTCAACCCGGCGCAATGCCGCAAGAGCGTCGTGGATCAGTTCCCGCCGGATGCCACGCCGTCCGAGGATTCGAGTCCCACGCCGTCACGCTGGTGGCGTCGCTCATCCTCGGCAAGACGGCTTTCGGCCCGTCCGGCCTGGCGTTCCCCTGCTCGTGCCTGCGATATGCGTGGTCACGGCGGGCATCGGCGTCCTGACCGTCATAACTGACGTATCGTCAAGCTAGTCAGCGTTCGATCAGCATCAGTCCCCAGAGGGTCTTCCTGGCAGACGTCTGGTCGGCGGGTTCACAACGGCCTGGCTCGCACGGAAGCCCAGGCAGGGAGCCTGCTCGCAGAGTGAAGCGATGTTCCTCACAAACATCGACTCCTGCGTGCCGGTGTAGGGTGGAGAACGCCCTTGACCTGCACAAAGCAGGCAGGGAGCCGTCTTCCAGGAGTCCAAAGTGCTGCGTACTCTGTTCAAGTCCAAGATCCACCGTGCCACCGTCACCCAGGCCGACCTGCACTACGTGGGATCGGTGACCATCGACGCGGACCTCCTCGACGCCGCCGACCTGCTGCCGGGCGAGCTCGTGCACATCGTCGACATCACGAACGGCGCCCGGCTGGAGACGTACGTCATCGAGGGCGAGCGCGGATCGGGTGTCATCGGCATCAACGGGGCGGCGGCACATCTCGTGCACCCCGGCGACCTGGTGATCATCATCAGCTACGCCCAGGTCTCCGACGCGGAGGCGCGTGCGCTGCGGCCGCGGGTCGTGCACGTCGACGGCGACAACCGGATCGTCACCCTGGGTGCCGACCCCTCCGAGCCGGCGCCCGGCACCGACCAGGAGCGCGCCCCGCACTCCGTACCGGCCTGAGTGGACCCGGGGTGGACCGGTCGCCGCTGGTCCGGTGCCGCCGCCGGATGAGTGGCCGAGCGGCGGTCGGGTAGGCGGGGGAGTAGTCCAGAGGCGACGTCCAGCGACCGCGCGGAGGCCCCGATGACGAACCCGCAACCCGACCCCGTCACGCCGGGACCGGCACCGGACCCGTACCCCAGCCCGGTACCGCCTCCGGAGCCGGGCCCCGGCCCCGCACCCACGCCACCCCCACCGGGCCCCCGCCCGACCCCCACACCGCCCCCTCCGGGCCCCGGCCCGACCCCGCCGGATCCCTCACCGTCCCCGATCCCCCCGGGCCCGGAACCCGTACCGCCCCCGGAACCGGGCCCACCCCTGACCTGAAACCACCATCAGCCCAACGCGCGCCCCACAGGGGCGCGGGGAACTGCGCGCCCGGCCACGACGGACCCGCAGCCGAGGCACCAAGATCCCCGCCCCGCACGTGAAACCACCGTCAGCCCAAGGCGCGCCCCACAGGGGCGCGGGGAACTGCGCGCTCAGCCACGACGGACCCGCAGCCGGGACGCCAGGGCCTCCGCCCCGCACGTGAAACCACCGTCAGCCAAAGGGGCGCGGGGAACTGCGCGCTCAGCCACGACGGACCCGCAGCCTGGGCACCAGGGCCTTCGCCCCGCACGTGAAGCCACCGTGAGGCGCGCCCGGCCACGACCTACCCGCAGCCGGGACGCCACGGCCCCGCCCCCAGAAGCAACACGGAAAGCTACGCCGACACCTCGGACCGGTCGCCGCCCCACAGCGTGTGGAACGAGCCGTCCCGGTCCACCCTCCGGTACGTGTGCGCGCCGAAGAAGTCCCGCTGCCCCTGCGTGAGCGCCGCGGGCAGCCGCTCGGCGCGCAGTGCGTCGTAGTACGCCAGCGCCGCCGAGAACCCGGGCGTCGGCACCCCCTGCCGCGTCGCGGCGACCAGCACCTCGCGCCAGTCGTCCTGCGCCGCCGCGATCTCCTGCGCGAACGTCTCGTCCGACAGCAGGCTCGGCAGGTCGGCGCGGGCGTCGTACGCGGCGCGGATGCGGTCGAGGAAGGCCGCGCGGATGATGCAGCCGCCGCGCCAGATGGAGGACACCGCACCCAGGTCGATGTCCCAGCCGTACTCCTCGCTCCCCGCCGCGATCTCGTGGAAGCCCTGCGTGTACGACACGATCTTGGACGCGTACAGCGCCTGCTCCACCCGGTCCGCGAAGGCCGCCGCCTCCGCCTCCCCCAGCGGGGACGCCGTCGGCCCGGCCAGGCCGCGCGAGGCCTCCCGCAGGGCCGCGTGCCCGGACAGGGAGCGGGCGAAGACCGCCTCCGCGATGCCGGAGACCGGGACGCCGAGGTCGAGCGCGATCTGCACCGTCCAGCGCCCGGTGCCCTTCTGCTCGGCCTGGTCCACCACCACGTCCACGAACGGCTTGCCGGTCGCCGCGTCCACGTGGGACAGCACCTCGGCGGTGATCTCGATCAGGTAGGAGTCGAGCCGCCCGGTGTTCCAGGTGCGGAAGATCTCGGCGATCTGCGCGGGGGAGTACCCGGCGACGTCGCGCAGCAGCTGGTAGGCCTCGCCGATCAGCTGCATGTCGGCGTACTCGATGCCGTTGTGGACCATCTTCACGAAGTGCCCGGCGCCGTCGGGGCCGCAGTGCGTGACGCAGGGGGCGCCGTCCGCGGCCTTCGCGGAGATCTTCTCCAGCATCGGGCCCAGGGACTCGTACGACTCCTTCGAGCCGCCCGGCATGATGCTCGGCCCGTGCAGCGCGCCCTCCTCGCCGCCGGAGACGCCCGTGCCCACGAAGTGGATGCCCCGCTCACGCAGCTCCCGCTCCCGGCGCCGGGTGTCCGCGAAGTGCGCGTTGCCACCGTCGATGATCACGTCGCCGGGCTCCAGCAGCGGGGCGAACTCCTGGATCACCGCGTCCGTCGGATCGCCGGCCTTCACCATGATCATCAGGCGGCGTGGGCGCTCCAGCGCCGCCACGAACTCCTTGGCGGACTCGGTCGCGACGAAGTCCCCCTCGCCCCCGAACTCCTCCACCAGCGCCTGCGTCCGCGCCACCGTACGGTTGTGCACCGCGACCGTGTAGCCGTTGCGCGCGAAGTTGCGGGCGAGGTTGCGCCCCATGACCGCGAGGCCCGTGACACCGATCTGCGCTGAAGTGCTCATACCGCCTGCTCCCTAGCTGCCTCGTGACTACGGCTCCGTCAGTACGGGCCCTCGCCCATCCTGACGTGCCGTTCCGGCGAGCGCACATCCGACCCGCCAGGCATGTGTACGCGGCGAGGGCGCCGTCGGCCTCAGTCCCCGGGGAATCAGGACAAGGAACGCCCGATACCGGCCACTTGACGACTGTCGGAGGCCGGATTTCCGTCTTGTCATGGCCTGTTCGCGGCGCTTACTTTTGCCCCTCCTGACGCATGCCGAGGGGACATCGGACATGGCCGTACGCGGCCGGCATCGCCGGTACCAGCCCAACAGGATCAACCGTGCCTCACTGACCGTCACGGCGGGCGGCGCCGGCCTCGCGATCCCGCTGGTCGCCGCCGGCAGCGCCGACGCCGCCGAGGCGTCCACCTGGAACAAGGTCGCCGCCTGCGAGTCCAGCGGCGACTGGAGCATCAACACCGGCAACGGCTACTACGGCGGGCTGCAGTTCACCCAGTCCACCTGGGAGGCGTACGGCGGCACCCGGTACGCGCCGCGCGCCGACCTGGCGACCAGGGCCGAGCAGATGGCCGTCGCCGAGAAGGTGCTCGACGCGCAGGGGCCCGGCGCCTGGCCGGTGTGCTCGGTGCGGGCCGGGCTGAACAGGGGCGGACCCGGCTCCGAGCCGCACACCGAGAGCGCCACGACCCGGCCCGCGAGATCCGGCGCGGTGCGGGAGGTGCAGCCGACGACCACCCCCCAGTCCCGCGCGGGCCTGGCCAAGATGTACACGGTGGTGCACGGCGACACCCTCTCCGGCATCGCCCGCGCGCACCAGGTCCAGGGCGGCTGGCGGCAGCTCTACGCGGACAACCGCGCCACCGTCGGCGCCGATCCCGATCTCATCCTGCCGGGCGAGCGGCTCGGCCTGGGCGCCACCGTCGCGCCCGGCACCCGCACCAAGTCGCCGGGGAAGAAGGCGCCTTCGGAGACCTCGCACAAGGCGGCCCCGCACAAGGAGACCGCCCACAAGAAGGCCCCGCACGGGTCCCCGTCGACCGGCCACTCCTTCGTCGCCCCGGTCGACGCGCCCATCGGCACCGGTTACCACGTGGGCGGGTCGCACTGGTCGAAGGGCTACCACACGGGGATCGACTTCCTGGTGCCGACCGGAACCTCCGTGAAGGCGGCGGGGGCCGGGCAGGTGGTGGCCGCCGGATGGGGTGGCGCCTACGGCTACCAGGTGGTGATCCGGCACGCCGGCGGCCGCTACACCCAGTACGGCCATCTGTCGGCGATCTCCGTGCGGGTCGGCCAGACCGTCGGCACGGGCCAGCGCATCGGCCGCTCCGGGGCCACCGGAAACGTCACGGGCCCGCATCTGCACTTCGAGGTGCGGACGGGGCCCGGCTTCGGCACGGACATCGACCCGATCGCCTATCTCCGGACCGTGGGCGTCACGATCTGACGCGCGCTCGCCGCCGTTCCAGCAGTACCGGCAGCGGTACGGCGGCGCTCGCGGGGAGCGCGGTGTACGACGCCGGAAGCATGCCGGCGCCGGACGCCTCGGCCCCGCGGGCACGCTCCGCGCCGCCGCCCGGCGCCGGGGCGAGCAGATCCCGCAGGCCGGGCTCGGCCTTCCGCATGCCGCCGTCCGGTGCCGGGGCGAGCAGGTCCCGCAGGTCCGTTGTTCCGGGATCCTCCGCGCCGTGGTCCTCCGGGGCCGGGGCGAGCGCGGTGTCCCCCGGCGCCGGGGCGAGCAGGTCCCGCAGGCCGGGCCGGGTGTCCTGGGCGCCGTCACCCGGTGCCGGGGCGAACAGATCGCGCACGCCCGGCCCTGTTTCCCACGGGCTCAGCGGCCCGGGCTCGGGCTCGGGTTCGGCGAGGAGCGCGTCGCGCGCGGCGGGCTCCAGCGCGGGCACCCGCTGCTGCGGCACCCCGAGGAGCGTCTCCCCGGCGGTGACCTCCGCTGCGTCCGGTGCCGGTGCGGGCGGTGCCGTGCGCTCGATCCGTTCCGTCGTCAGCATGATCAGGCCGCCCGCCGCCAGCACACCGCAGCCCAGCGCCAGCGCGGTGCCCGTGGCGCCGTACCGGAACGTCTCGCCGAACATCAGGATGCCGACCGCGGCGGCCAGCACCGGGTTGACCACCGTCAGGGTGGCGAGCGGTGCGGCGAGACCGCCGCCCTGGTAGGAGGCCTGGGAGAGCAGGACGCCCGCGGCTCCGAAGACGCCGATCAGCGCGAGCGAGGACAGGTCGCCGAGGCCGCCGCTCCAGTCGACGGCCACGGTCTTGGTGAACACCGAGGACATGCCGAACGCCGTGCCGCAGGCGGCGGCGAGCAGCACGCTGCGCACCGCCGGATGCCGGTGGGCCGCCCGGCCCGCGCACATCAGCGCCACGACCGCGCCGCCGGTGACCAGCGCGACCCCCGCCCGCTGGGCCGTACCGAGCGCGTGGTCGTCGGACGAACCGACCAGGGACAGCAGACCGGCGAGGCCCACCGTGGCCATCACGGCGCCCCGCCAGGCGGTCGCCCCGGCCCTGCGTCCGAAGCACAGCGCCGCCAGGGGTAGGGCGAACACGATGGTCAGCGCGCCGAGCGGCTGGACGATGCTGAGCGGGCCGTAGGCCAGCGCCACCACGTGCAGCAGTCCGCCGAGACCGTTGAGTGCCAGCGCGCCCCACCAGCTCGGCCGGCGCAGCGGAAGGTACGCGCTGCCGGGGGAGGCCACCGCGACCCGCTCCTGCACGATCGCGCCGCCCGCGTAGGCGAGGGCGGACACGAACGACAGCAGCACGGACAGCGCGAGGGCGCTCATCGGCGTCTCCTCTGCGTACGGTGGGGGCGCTCGGCCCGGCGCGACGTACGGTCGGCTTGCATGAGCAACACTCTGCCCGCCCGCGAACGTCCCGTCGTCGTCCCTGAGCACGCAATGCGTCCTACTACCGATGGAGTACACCAGTCGTGCGATCATCCCCTGGACGGGTGACGCGGGGTGGAGACCCTCGGGGTCCGGTCTCCGATCGCACCTGGTACCAGTGTCTTTCGTGGACCTCGACCCCGAACTCGCCGCGCTCCGTCCCCTAGGGGGATTCTTCGTCCTGCGCACGGCCCCGCCCGCAGGCGCACCGGATCGCGCCCGGCTGCCGACCCTCGCAGGGGCCTACGAGGGGGTGGCGCCCGAGGACGCGCTGGCGTCGCGTGTCACGACGGTCGCGGAGCGCCTGCGCGCCCCCGAGCCGCGGGTCGCCGCCTCGATCGGCCAGCAGGGGCTGGCCGCGCGGCTGTGGTCGGTGTCCCTCGGCTGCGCCGTCCTGTACGGCCGGCTGCCCGACCTGGACCCGCGCCTGCTCCGCTGGGACGCCACCGCGTCCGCCCCCGACGACCTGTGGCTCACCGAGGTCCGCCCCCGCCCCCGGCCCGGGGACGCGGCCGACCTCGCCGACGCCGTGCTGCACGGTCATCTGGAACCCCTGGGGGAGGCCCTGCGGGAGCGGTACGGCGTCGCGGCGGGCCTGCTGTGGGGCAACGCCGGCTCCGCGCTCGCCGGTGCGGCCCGGGAACTGGACCGCTGGGCCCGCGCACACGGCCGTGCCGACGTGGCGCGGCGGGCCCGCGACCTCACCGGCGAACTCCTCGCGCACCCCCTGCTGCGCGCCACCGGCACCCGCACCGGGACGGCCTTCCGCCGCCGCAGCTGCTGCCTGTACTACCGGGTGCCCGGCGGCGGGGTCTGCGGCGACTGCTGCTTCGTCCGGCCACCGCGGTCTTCCCCGAGCGCCCCATCTGGGTGACCATGAAGGGGATCTGCCGCCGAGCCCAGGGGGTTGTCGGGTGCGAGTGGGACTGCTGACCCGGGAGTACCCCCCGGACGTGTACGGCGGCGCCGGTGTCCATGTGGAGTTCCTGGCGCGCGAGTTGGCCTCGCTGGTGGACCTGGAGGTGCACTGCTGGGGCGAGGGCCGTGGGGTGGGCGTCGTACGCCACCGGCCCTGGTCCGTGCTCGACGGCTCCAACGACGCGCTGCGCACCTTCTCCGTGGACCTCTCCATCGCCGCCGCCCTCCAGGGCCGCGAACTCGTCCACTCCCACACCTGGTACGCGGGCCTCGCCGGCCATCTCGCCAAGATGCTGTACGGCGTCCCGCACGTGGTGACCGCCCACTCGCTGGAGCCGCTGCGCCCCTGGAAAGCCGAGCAACTGGGCGGCGGATACGCGCTGTCGAGCTGGGCCGAGCGCTCGGCGGTGGAGGCGGCCGACGGGGTGATCGCCGTCTCCACCGCGATGCGCGACGACATCCTCGGCTGCTATCCGGCGCTGGACCCGGACCGGGTGCACGTGGTCCACAACGGCATCGACACCCGTCTCTACCGGCCGGACCACGGCACCGACGCGCTCGTCCGGCACGGCATCGACCCGGCACGCCCGTACGTCCTGTTCGTCGGCCGGATCACCCGGCAGAAGGGCGTTCCCCATCTGCTGCGCGCGGTACGGAACATCGACCCCGGCGCGCAGGTCGTGCTGTGTGCGGGCGCGCCCGACACCCCGGAGATCGACCGGGAGTTCCGGGAGCTGTTCGAGGAGCTGAGCCGGGTCCGGCCGGGCGTGTTCTGGATCCCGCAGATGCTGCCGCGCCCGGAAGTGGTCCAACTCCTCACCCGGGCAGCGGTGTTCGTCTGTCCGTCGGTGTACGAACCGCTCGGCATCGTCAACCTCGAGGCGATGGCCTGCGGCACGCCCGTGGTGGCCTCCCGGGTGGGCGGGATCCCCGAGGTCGTGGCCGACGGCAGCACCGGGCTCCTGGTCGACGTGGGGGACACGGGGGACCCGGGGGACGCCGCGGACGACCCGAGCGGCTTCGAGGCGGGCCTCGCGCGGGCGCTGGACAGCGTCCTCGGCGACCCGGAGGGGGCCCGCAGGATGGGGGAGGCCGGACGGGCGCGCGCGGTGGGCGAGTTCGGCTGGGACGCGGTGGCCCGCCGTACGGCCGCGCTGTACGAGGAGATCCTCAAGCAGGCTTAGTCCGGCCCGCTCGGGGCATCCATGGTTATCCAGGGTGAGGGGAGCGGCCATGCGTCGTGGTGGGCCTTCGGTTCTCGGGATCGTTCTGGCGGGCGGGGAGGGCAAACGCCTGATGCCGCTGACCGCCGACCGGGCGAAACCCGCGGTCACCTTCGGCGGCACCTACCGGCTCGTCGACTTCGTGCTGTCCAACCTCGTCAACGGCGACATCCTGCGCATCTGCGTGCTGACCCAGTACAAGTCGCACTCGCTGGACCGGCACATCACCACCACCTGGCGGATGTCCAGCCTGCTCGGCAACTACGTCACGCCGGTCCCGGCCCAGCAGCGGCTCGGCCCGCGCTGGTACCTGGGCAGCGCCGACGCGATCCTGCAGTCCCTGAACCTGGTGCACGACGAACAGCCCGAGTACGTCGCCGTGTTCGGCGCCGACCACGTCTACCGCATGGACCCCCGGCAGATGGTGCGCCAGCACATCGAGGGCGGCGCGGGCGTGACGGTGGCCGGGATCCGTGTGCCGCGTTCGGAGTCCTCCTCGTTCGGCGTGATCACCCCCGGCTCGGACGGCCTTACGGTGGAACGCTTCCTGGAGAAGCCGGCCGCGCCGCCCGGACTGGCGGACGACCCGGAGTGCGTCTTCGCCTCGATGGGCAACTACGTCTTCACGACCAAGGCCCTCGTCGAGGCGCTGCACCGGGATGCCGAGGACAGCCAGTCGGTGCACGACATGGGCGGCTCGATCCTGCCCCAGCTCACCGCCCGCGGCGAGGCCCGGCTGTACGACTTCAGCGACAACCACGTGCCCGGCGAGACCACCCGCGACCAGGGCTACTGGCGGGACGTGGGCACCCTGGACGCCTACTACGAGGCCCACATGGACCTCATAGCCGAGCGTCCCGCGTTCAACCTCTACAACCGCCAGTGGCCGGTCTACACCCACTCGGGCCAGCTCTCCCCGGCCCGTTTCAACGCGGGCGGCATCGCGAGCGAGTCCATCATCAGCGCGGGCTGCCTGATCCGCGGTCAGGTCAGCAGGTCGGTGCTCTCCCCGGGGGTCCGGGTCGACCCGGGCGCGGTGGTCCAGGGCTCGGTGCTGCACGACAACGTCCGCATCGGCCGGGGCGCCGTCGTCCGCGGTGCCGTGCTGGACAAGAACGTCGAGGTCCCGCCCGGTGCCACGATCGGCGTCAACCCCGAGCGGGACGCCGAGCTGTACACCGTGTCCAAGGGCGGGGTCATAGCCCTGGGGAAGGGACAGCGGGTGCCGTAGGGATAGGCTGCCCGGCATGCGTTGCGGGATATGCGGCTCCGGCCGGCTGAGTCCGGTCGGGCAGCTCACCTCGGGCGAACGGGCCTTCGAGCGCCTGCGCCTGAAGTTCCGCCGGCCGGGTCTCCTCAAGCCCAGGCCGACGTTCGAGGCCGGCTTCGCGCGGGCCTGCCGGGACTGCGGGGCCCTGATCCCCTTCCTCGACGAGTACGACCGGCGGGAGCTGGACGCGACCGCCGACGAACTGGCCGACGTGGATGACGCGCCGTCCGGCCCCGGTGCCATCGACCGGCCGGAGCCGGCCGCGTAGCACCGACGGCGCGTCAGCCCTCTCCGCACTGGTGTCCGCACCGCGCAGACCCGCTCCGACCAGTGTCCTTTGCCGTTCGGCACCCGTTTGCCTTTGTGCGACGCGTTTCGCGTAATCCCCCTGGGATGCCCGGATTTGCGTCGTTCGCCCTTCACGATGCAGGCAACGATGTCGAACCTTCGGAGGTCATCCGACATGAGAGGGACCCGGCGCACCCGGCTCTGTCTGGCAGGGGTGATGGCAGCGTCCGCGCTGATCGCCCACCCCGCCGCACAGGCCGCCGAGCGGACCGACGGCCACCTCACCGACCTGGTCAACCCCTTCATCGGGAGCCAGGACGAGGGCAACACCTTCCCCGGCGCGACCGTGCCCTTCGGCATGGTGCAGCTCTCCCCCGACACCGGACACAGCACCGGCTACGACTACACGCAGAACCGGGTCCGCGGCTTCTCGCTGGTCCATCTCTCGGGGGTCGGCTGCCGCATCGGCGGCGATCTGCCCGTGCTCCCCACCACCGGCGACGTCACCCGGACGGACGACACCCAGTACGCCGTCGCCTTCTCCCACCGGGACGAGCAGGCGAGCCCCGGCTACTACCGCGTCGGCCTCGCCTCCGGCATCCGCGCCGAGCTGACCGCCACCGGGCGCACCGGTGTGCAGCGCTACACCTTCCCGGCCACCGACAAGGCCAACGTCCTGCTGAACGCGGCCCAGTCGCTGCACAAGCCGGCCGGCAGCACGGTCGAGATCCTCGACGACCACACGGTGCGCACGGAGATCACCGGGCACGGCTTCTGCCGTGACACCGGCCCGTACACGCTCTACACGATCACCCGCTTCAGCCGGCCCTTCACCGCGTACGGCACCTGGAGCGGCTCGGTGCTCACCCCCGGCGCCCGCACCGGGCGCGGCGGCGCCTACGTCCGGTTCGACACCACCAGGGACCGCACCGTCGAGGCGACCACCGCCCTGTCGTACGTCGACGCGGCCGGCGCCGCCGGCAACCTGCGCGCCGAGGGTGGCCGGTCCTTCGACGCCGTGCGCGGCCGGGCCCGCGGGGCCTGGGAGGCGAGGCTGGCCGACGTGCGCGTCCAGGGCGGCACCGACACGCTGCGCCGTACGTTCTACTCCTCGCTGTACCGCTCGTTCCTCGCGCCCAACATCGGCAGCGACGCCGACGGCCGCTACTTCGGCTGGGACCGCCGGGTCCACCGCGCGAAGGGGTTCACGTACTACCAGAACTGGTCGCTGTGGGACACCTACCGCACCCAGGTCCAGCTGCTCGCCCTGCTCGCGCCGCGCGAGTCACGGGACATGGCCCGGTCGGTGGTCGCGATCGACACGGACGGCGGCTGGCTGCCCAAGTGGGGGTACGGCCCGGTCGAGACGAACGTCATGAGCGGTGACCCGGTCACCCCGTTCCTGACCACCGCCTACCGGATGGGCCTGCTGAAGGGCTTCGAGGAGCGGGCCTACCGCGCGCTGCGCAAGAACGCCGACGGCGTGCCGCCCGCCGCGTACCCGGGCATCGGCCGGGAGGCCAACGCCGAGTACGTCGCTCATGGTTTCGCCCCCTTCGTCAAGGACCGCCCGCTCGCCAAGATGGGCGACTCCGACTACCACCACGGCGCTTCGGTGACCCTGGAGTACGCCCTCGCCGACGCCATGCTGGCCCAGATGGCCCGCGGCCTCGGGCACCCGGCCGACGCCGCCCGGTACGCGGCCCGGTCGCGCAACTACCGGAACATCTTCGACCCCTCCACCGGCTTCTTCCGGGCCCGCGACGCCACCGGCGCCTTCACCGGCTCACCCGACCCGGCGCGCGGCACCGGCTTCCACGAGGGCACCGCCTGGCAGTACCAGTGGCTCGTCCCGCAGGACCTGCCGGGCATGGTGCGCCTGATCGGCGGCACGCGCGCGGCCAACGCCCGGCTGGACTCGTTCTTCGCCTACGACCGGCTGCTCGCCGCCCCGGCGAGGACGGCCCGCGAGGTGTGGGTGCACGGAGACCCGTACGCCTACTACAACGCCGCCGTGTACAACCCGATGAACGAGCCCGACCTCATCGCGCCGTACACGTACCTCTCCACCGGCCAGCCCTGGAAGACCACGGACGTCGTGCACGCCGCACTGACCCTGTTCACAGACGGTCCCACCGGCATCACGGGCAACGACGACCTCGGCACGATGTCCGCCTGGAACGTGCTGTCGTCCATCGGGCTCTTCCCGATCCAGCCCGGCTACGACACCTGGGGCCTGTCCACCCCGGTCTTCGACCGCGTCGACCTCGCCCTGGACCGCCGCTACTGGCCGAACGGCCGGCTGACCGTCACCGCGCCCGGCACCTCGGCCCGCGACCGCTACGTCCAGGGCGTGCGCACCGACGGGGCACCGCACGGACGGACCTATCTGACGACGCGTGCGCTGCGCTCGCTGCACTCGCTCGCGTTCACGGTCGGCCCGCGCCCGTCGGAGTGGGGTACGTCACCCGGCGCGGCACCACCGGTGCTGAAGTGACCTCAGGCGCCTCTTGTGTCCCACCCCTCTCAGAGGGGTGGGACATGGGGCGGAGCTTAATCTGCTGTTAACTGAGCGTAGCCTGATCGTACTTGACCGTAATCGTCAGTCAGGGATTGACTGCAGATCCATACTTCGTCGACGCGCGAGGCAAGCCCTTGACTTCCGACCTGCTCGCTCCCCTCGACCTGGCCTTCTGGAACATGGAGTCCGACCGGCACCCGATGCACCTCGGCGCACTCGGCGTCTTCGGCGCGCACTCGCCCACCGCGGGCGCGCACGCTGCCGACCTGCTCGCCGCGCGTGCCGCCGCCGTGCCGGGGCTGCGCATGCGCATCCGCGACGTCTGGCAGCCGCTCGCCTTCGGCGGCGCCGCCCGCGAGGCCGACCCGGACTTCGATCCGCTGAACCACGTACGGCTGCACGCCCCGACCGCCGACTTCCACGCGGCCGCCGGACGGCTGATGGAACGGCCGCTGGAGCGCGGCCGGCCGCCGTGGGAGGCGCACGTCCTGCCGGGCGAGGACGGGGTCTCCTTCGCCGTGCTCTTCAAGTTCCACCACGCGCTCGCCGACGGGCTGCGCGCGCTGAAGCTCGCCGCCGGCGTCCTCGACCCGGTGGACCTGCCCGAGCGCGCGCCCCGCGCCGTCGAGCCGCCGCGCGGGCTGCTGCCCGACGTGCGCAGGCTGCCCGCGCTGGTCCCGGGACTGGTCCGGGACGCGCTGTCCGACGTCGGCCGGGCCCTGGACATCGGCACCTCCCTCGCCCTGTCCACCCTCCGCATGCGCCCGACCTCCGCGCTGACCTCCGCGCCCAGCGGCACCCGCCGCACCGCGGGCGTCGTCCTCGACATCGACGACGTGCACCGGGTCCGCAAGACCGTCGGCGGCACCGTGAACGACGTGCTCATCGCCGTGGTCGCCGGCGCGCTGCGGCGCTGGCTGGACGAGCGCGGCGACGGCAGCGAGGGCGTGGCGCCCCGCGCGCTCATCCCGGTCTCCCGGCGCCGCCCGCGCACCGCCCAGCCACAGGGCAACCGGCTCTCCGGCTACCTGATACGGCTTCCCGTGGACGAGGCGGACCCGCTCGACCGCCTCGCCACCGTGCGCACCGCGATGGTCCGCAACAAGGACGCGGGGCCCAACCGGGGCGCCGGTGCCGTCGCGCTGCTCGCCGACCACGTCCCGGCCCTCGGGCACCGGCTCGGCGGGCCGCTGGTCGGCCAGGCCGCGCGGCTGTGGTTCGACATCCTGGTGACGAGCGTGCCGCTGCCCGGGCTCGGGCTGCGGCTGGGCGGGCACGAGCTGACCGAGGTCTATCCGCTGGCCCCGCTCGCCCCCGGCCAGTCGCTGGCGGTCGCGATCTCCACGTACCGCGGCCACGTGCACTACGGGCTCGTCGCCGACGCACAGGCCGTGCCGGACCTGGACCGGCTCGCGCACGCGGTGTCGGCCGAGGTGGAGGCGCTGCTGGCGGCCTGCGACTACTGAGCGTCCCGGCCCGCGGACCGCCTCAGGAGTCCCACCCGCCCCACCCGTTACGCCTCCGGCGCCGGGCGGGGCGGGCCCCGCGGGGACGGGAATCCGTACGGGTTTGGCTCCTGGCCCGGCGCTCCGTAAAATTCCGCGTTCGAAGGCGGGCGCGAGTCGGAGCGCTGCGCGTGACCAGGGAAGCGGCAGCGCGATGACGGTGACAGAAGACGGCTCGATGGCCACGGAAGAGGTGGTCTACGGCCCGGGTATCGACCCCGAGCGCCTGGCCGTCTGCCTGAGCGTGCTCGAGGAGCTCGACCAGATCGACGTGGACCACCCCGACGCGATCCGGGTGCGCCGGGCCACCTCGCACATCTACCGGACGGTCAAGCAGCGCCGCCGCCAGGAGCGCCGGGCCGCCAAGACCGCGCACGACCGGGCCGTCACGGAAGCCACGGCCACCGGCTCCGCCGAGCGCATCGACGACGAGACCGAGGGCATCCTGCCCTCCTCCAAGGTCGAGGCCGGCCGGATCGCGGGCATACTCCAGCGCCCGCGCTCCTGCTACACCTGCAAGCAGCGCTACGTCGAGGTCGACTACTTCTACCACCAGCTCTGCCCGGACTGCGCCGCCCAGAACCGCGCCAAGCGGGACGCCCGCGCCGACCTCGGCGGCAAGCGCGCCCTGCTCACCGGCGGCCGGGCCAAGATCGGCATGTACATCGCGCTGCGCCTGCTGCGCGACGGCGCGCACACGACCATCACCACGCGCTTCCCCAAGGACGCCATCCGCCGGTTCAAGGCGATGGAGGACTCGGCGGACTGGCTGCACCGGCTGGAGGTCGTCGGCATCGACCTGCGTGATCCCGCGCAGGCCGTGGCCCTGGCGGAGCAGGTCGCCGACGCGGGCCCGCTCGACATCCTGATCAACAACGCGACGCAGACCGTGCGCCGGCTGCCCTCCGCGTACGCGGCCCTGGTCGACGGCGAGAGCGCCCCGCTGCCCGCCGGCGAGCTGCCCCCGCACCACGTCATCGGCGCGTTCAACTCGGGTGCCGTCGACGGCATCGCCGCGCTGCCCATCGGCACCAGCGGCCTGGACGCGCAGCGCGTCGCCGACCTCGCCCTCGTCGCGGGCAACGCCAGCATCGCCCGGCACGTGGACGGCACCGCCATCGACGCCGGCGGCCTCGTCCCCGACGTCGTCGACTCCAACACCTGGGTGCAGAGCATCGAGCAGATCTCCCCGGTGGAGCTGCTCGAGACCCAGCTGTGCAACTACACCGCGCCGTTCATCCTCATCAGCAAGCTGCGCCCGGCCATGGCCGAGGCCGCGCGGAAGGCGGCCCGGGGACGCTCGTACGTCGTCAACGTCTCGGCGATGGAGGGCGTCTTCAACCGCGGCTACAAGGGTGCCGGGCACCCCAACACCAACGCGGCCAAGGCGGCCATGAACATGGTCACGCGGACCAGTGCCCCCGAGATGTTCGAGACGGACAGCATCCTCATGACGTCGGTCGACACCGGCTGGATCACCGACGAGCGCCCGCACTACGACAAGCTGCGCCTCGCCGAGGCCGGCTTCCACGCGCCCCTCGACCTGGTCGACGGCGCCGCCCGCGTCTACGACCCGATCGTGCGCGGCGAGGCGGGCGAGGACCTGTACGGCGTCTTCATGAAGGACTACGTGCCGGGCAAGTGGTGAGCCGGTGAGTTCGGCGGCGTCCCGTGCCCCACGGGCCGCCGCCCTAGGTCCCGGGGCCCTCGCGCAGACGGTCGTGCACGGCGTACGTCCCCGCGGTGGACGCCGCGCGTACCCGCGTCCCGCCGTCCACCAGCAGATCGGCGCCGGTGATCCACCCGGCCGCGTCGGACACCAGCCACACCACCGCCCGCGCCACGTCCTCCGGCTCCCCGATCCGCCCCAGCGGCAGCCCGGCGGCCACCTCCCGCTCGCCGGGCTCCCACACGAAGCGCGCCATCTCGGTGCGCACGAGCCCGGGGGAGACCGAGTTCACCCGCACCCGGGGCGCCAGCTCGCCCGCGAGCTGCCGGGTGAGGTGCAGCAGCGCCGCCTTGCTGGTGCCGTACGCCCCCACGTGCGGCCCCGGATGCCCGGCGCCCTCGGTGCACACGTTGACGACGGCCCCGCCGTGCGCCTGCATCCAGCCCCGCCACGCGCACCGCACGAACCGCAGCGGCGCCTCGACGTTCACGGCGAACGCCTCCCGCCAGGCGTGCGGATCGGCCTCCATCAGCGGCCCGTACGGCCGGTTCGTCGCCGCGTTGTTGACGAGAACGTCCAGCCGCCCGAACTCGCGCAGCACGAGGTCGGTCACCGCCTCGGGATGCCCCGGCTCCGCCACGCTCCCGGCGACGGCGAGCCCGCCCAGCTCGGCCGCCGTCCGGTGCGCCTCGGCCGCGTCCCGCGCCGTCACGCACACCCGCGCGCCCGCCTCGGCGAGCGCACCGGCGACGGCTCGCCCGATCCCGCGCGTGGCACCGGTGACGACGGCCACCCTGCCGTCCAGTCCGTACGACGACGTCATCGCCGTACCGTCTCATGACGCCCCGTCAGAAACCAGGGAGCGGACGGCCCCGTGCGTCAGTCGACCGCGCCGAGCCGGGAGTTGCGGGCCGCCACCAGTTCCAGGACCGTGCGCCAGTCCTCCAGGACACCGGCGTCGAAGCCCGCCGTCCGCCCCTCCTCGCCGGCCTGGCGCAGGCGCAGCACATCGTCGTCCGCCGGGCCCGCGTCCCCGCGGACCAGCCGGAACACCCGCTCCCCGAGCAGCGCCCGTACCGCCTCCGCGGCGCTGTGGGCCCGGCCCTTCCCGTCGCCGGGGGACAGGACCGGTCCGATCCCGTGGATCAACCCCGCCACCTGGAGCTCCTTGTCGGCGGGACGGCTGCGGCGCAGCAGCGCGGCGGTCCGCAGCGCGTGCTGGTGCCGGCCGGCGTACAGCAGATCCATCAGCTCCTCGACGCTGCGCAGCTCCATGCGTCAGTCCTTCCGCGAGACAGCCGTGCCGCACGTCAGCAGACCATGGCGAGCTTGCGACCCGGCCAACGGCACCTGAACTGAGCCGCGTGGCGGTACGAGACTTCGTACCGACAGTCGAAAATTCATTCGCATCGCTGAGCCGTATGGGTGATCCGGGTCCCCTGCGAGTCATGCGGTTTGTTGCGGATGGCGGCATATTGAGAGGTATTGGATGGCGCAGCGAAGCGCGATAGTTACACCTTGTTTGCACTCCCTATCGAGCGGACCTCCGCTCATTTGGTTAATCTGGAGTGGACGGACAGCAGTAAGGGGTCCCACCCACACCCATCGTCCGTCCCGGGGCGAGCCGGCGGACAACGGCCTGCTCTGACACCTGTACCGGCGCCACCGCGTCCGAACTGGCCTTTCATCCAGACCCGAGCGGGCGGCGGTCGCCGGAGCGCAGACCGTCCGGTATGCCCCGAGGGTGACCCGACACATAAGGAGTGCGCGGTGACACCGGAGAAGACGAATCGCGAGCAGCGCCCCAAGGAACACTCGGAGCGCGCGGGCCGAAGGCCCGGAGAACTCGGCAGTCTCGACGTTTGGGCCCGGTCCGCCCCGATCCGCCTCGCGGGCTACGAGGACGACCTCGCCGAGCCCCATATCCTGCCCAGCGTGGACTGACCTCCGGGTCGGACCACTCGCGATCGCCGCAGGCATGGGCGTGACCTGACAGACTCACGCCCATGCTGATCAGAGAAGCCGCGGCCGGCGACTGGCCGCGGATCTGGCCGTTCTGGCACCGGATCGTCGCCGCCGCCGAAACCTACGCCTGGGACCCCGACACGAGCGAGGAGGCGGCCCGCGCGCTGTGGATGGGCCCGGGCAGGCGTGTCTACGTGGCCGAGGACCCCGACGGCACGGTGACCGGCTCCGCCTACCTCACCGCGAACTACGGCGGACCCGCCTCCGGCGTCGCCAACGCCGGTTTCATGGTCGACCCCGACCACTCCGGGCGCGGTGTCGGCCGCGCCCTCGCCGAACACGTCGTGGCCGAGGCCAGGGCCCACGGCTACCGCGCGATGGTCTTCAACGCCGTGGTCGAGACGAACCCCGCCGTCGGGCTGTGGACCTCCCTCGGCTTCACCGTCCTCGGCACCGTGCCGGAGGCCTTCGAGCACCCCCGGTACGGCCGGGTCGGACTGCACATCATGTACCGGGCCCTGGACCGACCGGCGCCGCGGTCCGAGCACTAGGTCCTGTCGTTTGGATCATGCCGCGCGGCGCCTGACAACACACCGTGGGCCAAACCGACCTGATCCGACCGGCTCTAGCCCTCCTGCGCCACCGGCGCCGCGCGCCGCCACGGGCTGAGCCGCTCCAACTCCCCGGCCAGGTCCAGCAGGTCCGCCTCCGTGCCCGGGCGGCCCACGAGCTGTACGGCGCAGGGCGCGCCCGAGGGCAGAGTGCCGACGGGCACGGACATGGCGGGCCAGCCCGTCAGGTTCCACGGCGGTGTGAACGGCGAATAGGCGGTGTTCACGAGGACATTGCGCAGCCAGCCGCGCTCGTGCCACGGGCCGGCCGCGGGGGAGCGGCGCGCCAGGGCCGGGGTGAGCAGCACGTCGTGCTCGGCGAAGAAGGGCGTCAGCCGGGCGCGCAGCCGCTCACGCTCGGCACCGGTGCGCACCGAGCGCACGAAGCGCCGGCCCACCGCCGCGTGCACCCGGGTCCGCCGGGCCAGCCGCGCCGCGTCGAGACCCTCGGCGTCCACCGCCGTCCCCGCCGTCCAGTGCCGCAGCGCGGTCACCCCCAGCGAGAGCGGATACGGCGGCTCCGCCCGGCGCACCTGGTGCCCGGCCCGCGCCAGCAGACCGGCCGCCTGCCGCACCGCGGTCGTGTACGGCCTGCTCACGCTCACCCCGGCGAGCGGGCTGCGCAGGGCCACGGCGATCCTGCGCCGCGCCGGCTCCTTCGCCCCGGCGAAGCCGGTGTCCGCCAGCACGCCGAGCATCAGCCGCAGGTCCTCCAGCGTGGTGGCGAGCGGGC
This sequence comes from Streptomyces sp. NPDC037126, assembly GCF_055605965.1. Classification (NCBI taxonomy): domain Bacteria; kingdom Bacillati; phylum Actinomycetota; class Actinomycetes; order Kitasatosporales; family Streptomycetaceae; genus Streptomyces; species Streptomyces sp. NPDC037126. The sequence continues at coordinate 286,344 of NZ_JBVJTD010000002.1, read as the reverse complement.
CGTTCTCCGACATGCCGAACCAGTCCCCGTTGCCGATCCCGGCCGGCACCACGCCGTGCCCCGGCTTCAGCGTGACCAGGCCGCAGTTCGCCGCCGGGATGCGCAGGGACCCCATGCCGTCGTTGCCGAGCGCGATCGGCACCAGCCCCGCGGCCACCGCGGCCGCGCTGCCCCCGGAGGAGCCGCCCGCCGTGCGCGAGGTGTCCCACGGGTTGCGCGCGGTGCCGTAGACGCCCTCGGTGGTGCCGAAGACGCACAGCTCGGGCACGTTCGTCAGGCCCACGACCACGGCACCGGCCGCCCGCAGCCGGGCCACGGTGACATGGTCCTCGCCGGCCGGCGCGTCCGCGGTCGCGGCGGAGCCGTCGCGGTGCGACTCGCCGCGTACCGCCAGGTTGTCCTTCACCGCCACCGGGACGCCCGCGAGCGGCAGTCCGGCCAGATCCGAGCGGGCGGCCACCGCGTCCGCCTCGGCCAGTGCCGCCTCGGACCGGACCCTGCGGAACGCGCCGATCCGTGGGTCCAGCCGCTCGATGCGGGCCAGGTGCTGGGCCGCCACCTCCCGTGGCGTCACCCGCTTCTCACGTACGGCGGCGGCGATCTCGGCGGCGGTCCGCCCGGCCCAGTTGCCCACGGGCACTCCTCGGTCAGTCGTCGGCTACTCGTCGGTATGGAACAAGGCGCAGGGAGAACTCTGCACCGTGGGGCGATCGCACGTCGAGAGCGGGCGCCGAGGCGGCGTACGACGCGAGGGTCAGGGGCGGTGCGGCGCGAGGACCGTGCTGCCCCGGCCGGTCAGCCGGGGCACCGGGACCCCCACGGCCCGCGCCTGCCCGCCGTCCAGCAGCGCCAGCAGCTCACGGGCCGCCGTCCGCCCGAACTCCGCGCTGTCCCGGGAGAGAGCGGACAGCCGGGGCGTCACCATCCGGCACAGGGCCGAGTCCTCCCAGGAGACCACCGAGACGTCCCGCGGGACGCGGAAGCCGAGGTCGCCGGCGGCGGCCACGCCGGCCACGGCCATCACGTCGTTGTCGTAGACGAGTGCCGTCGGGGCGGGCGAGGCACCGAGCACCCGGCGGGTCACCGCGGCGCCCTCGGCGTCGGAGTAGTCCGTGGTCACCGACCGGACCTCGGTGAGCCCCCGCCGCTCCGCCTCCGCGCGCAGGGTGGCCACACGCCGCTGGGTGTGGGCGAGTTCGGGCAGGCCGGCGATGTGGACGATGCGCCGGTGCCCGAGGGCCGTCAGCTCGTCCACGACCGAGGCCATCGCGCCGGCGTCGTCCGCCCAGACCGTGGACAGGCCGGGCTGGCGCACCTCGGGCGCCCCGCCGATCACCACGCCCGGCAGGCCGAGTTCGTCCAGCAGGCCGGGCCGCGGGTCACCGACGCGGGGGTCGGCCACCAGGACGCCGTCCACCCGGTGCTCCGCCCACCAGCGCCGGTACGCCGCGCACTCGTCGGCCACGTCCTCGGCCATCTGGAAGAGCAGGCCCAGATGGCGCTCGGCGAGCACCTCCTGGACGCCGGAGACCAGCTGGAGGAAGAACGAGTCGACGCCCAGGGTGTGCGCGGGGCGGGCCAGCACGAAGCCGACCGTGGCCACGCCCTCGCCGGACAGGGCGCGGGCCGCCGTGCTGGGCCGCCAGCCGAGCTGCTCGGCGACCCGGCGGACGCGCGCCCGGGTGGCCTCGGAGACACCGGGGCGGTCGTTGAGCGCGAAGGAGACGGCGCTCTCGGAGACCCCGGCCCGGCGGGCGATGTCCTTCATCGTGGGCCGGCGTGCGGGGGACCGTCTGGTCGGCACGTCTGTCCCCTTCCTGACAGTGCGCGCTAATGCGCTTGAGTGTCAAGACCCTAAAGCGCATTAGCAATTGATGGCAAGGTCTCGGCCAAAACCTTCTGACCTGCACTGATGAAGGCGTGATTTCTTTAGCTGGGACGAATCCATTGACTTTCCCGGAAGGCCCCGGGCAAGGTCTCTGGCGCCCCCAACCACCAGACCCAGCAAGGGAGTCGTGTCCCCGTGCCCAAGTCCCGCAGAGCCCTCGCCGCCGCTGCCGTCGCCCTCGTCCTGCCGCTGAGCGCCTGCGGTTCGGGCGGAGACGGCGGCGGCTCCACCGACGCATCCGGCAAGGTCGAGGGAGACATCACCTTCCAGACGTGGAACCTGCGCGCCAACTTCAAGCAGTACTTCGACGGCCTGATCGCGGACTTCGAGAACAAGTACCCCGGCACCCATGTGAAGTGGATCGACCAGCCCGCCGAGGGCTATGCCGACAAGCTCAGCGCCGACGCGGCCGGCGGCACCCTGCCCGACGTCGTCAACGTCTCCCCGGACCTGGTCGCCCCGCTCGCCAGGGCCGGACTCGCCCTCGACCTCGGCAAGAGCGCCGCCCAGTACAGGCCCGAGTACCTGGCCGGCGCCTGGGCCGGCCACCAGGTGCCGGGCATGAACGGCACGTACGCCTTCCCCTGGTACCTGAACACCGGCCCGCTCTTCTACGACAAGGCCCTGTTCCGCAAGGCCGGGCTCGACCCCGACAAGCCGCCGACGACCTACGGCGAACTCTTCGCCGACGCACTCCAGATGGCGGACAGGAGCGGCGGCAAGGTGGCCACCCTCGCCAACGTGCCCACCATCGAGGACTTCGGCCGCTACGGCGTCCCGCTGATGAACAAGGAAGGGACCGCGTTCGCCTTCAACGACGCCAGGGGTGTCGAACTCCTCGCCAAGTACAAGCAGTTGTACGACGCCAAGGCGCTCGACCCGCAGGCCCTGACCGCGACCCCGGAGTCCTCCGGCAAGAAGTTCCTCACCGGCGCGGTCGCCATGAACCCCGGAAGCGCCCTCGACCTCGACAACTTCAAGAAGAACGCGCCGAGCCTGTACCGGAACATCGGCATCACCGACCAGATCACCAGCACCGGGCACGCCAACATGTACGTGATGGGCGTGATGGTCAACTCGCGCACCAGGCACACCCCGGCCGCGGTCGCCTTCGCCCACTTCGTCACCGACGCGCGGAACCAGATGGCCTTCGCCAAGAAGGTCGCCATCTTCCCGAGCACCGCCGGCTCCCTGGACGACCCGTACTTCACCAAGGAGGACGGCACCGACGAGACCCGGGTGCGCATCGCCGCCGCCAAGTCCCTGAAGAGCGCGGTCAACTACACACCCGTCCTGTTCAGCGACCAGATGAAGACCGCCCTGCGCAACGAGGTCGCCAAGGCGCTCCAGGGCAAGGAGAGCCCCAAGGCAGCCCTCGACAACGCTGTCAGGGCCGCCGACGACCTCCTGAAGCAGAGCTGACCTGCCATGGCCACCCCCACCGCCCCCACCCGGATACGGCGCCAGCTCCCGACCAGCCCCTGGCTGTTCGCGGCACCCGGACTGCTCGTCACCGGCGCCTTCGTGCTCTACCCGTTCGTCTCCACGCTGGTGAACTCCTTCACCGACCGCCGCACCCTGCTCCCGGGCCGCTTCGTGGGCCTCGCCAACTTCCGCGAGCTGCTGCACGACGACATGTTCTGGACCGGTCTGCGCAACAGCACGCTGTACATCCTGGGTGTCGTACCGGCCCTGGTGGTGCTGCCGCTGCTGCTCGCCCTGCTGGTGCAGAAGAACATCCCCGGCATCACCTTCTTCCGCTCCGCCTTCTACACCCCGGTCGTCGCCTCGATCGTGGTCGTCGGGCTGATCTGGGTGTGGCTGCTGGACGAACGCGGCCTGGTCAACTCCCTGCTGGAGGCGGTGGGGATCGGCCGGATCGGGTTCCTCAGCGACCAGTGGCTGCTCCTGCTGAGCGCGATGGCCGTCACGGTGTGGAAGGGCCTCGGCTACTACATGATCATCTATCTGGCGGCGCTGGCGACCGTACCGCGCGAACTGCACGAGGCCGCCTCCGTGGACGGCGCGGGACCGGTGCGCCGGTTCCTGTCGGTCACCGTGCCCGCCGTGCGCTCCACCATGGTGCTGGTCGCCGCGCTCTCCTCCGTCGCCGCCTTCAAGGTGTTCTCCGAGGTGTACCTGATGGCGGGCCCGACCGGCGGACCGGCCGGCGAGGACACCACCCTCGTCATGCTGGTGCAGCGCACCGGCACCGGTCTCACCGGCCGCGTCGGCTACGCCTCCGCCCTCTCCGTGGTCGTGTTCGCCGTCACCGTCGCGCTGATGCTGCTGGTGCTGCGCGCCGACCGCGGGGAGGAGTCGTGAGCGTCCTGGAGAGGGTGCGGCCCGAGCGCCCGGTGGTGGCCGCCGCCCGGGAGCCGCGCGTCACCGACGAGCACGGCCGCCGCATCCCGACCGGCGAACTGATCTGGCGCTACCTGCTGCTCCTCGCCGTACTCGCCCTCACCGTCGGTCCGTTCCTCTGGCAGCTGTCCACCTCCCTCAAGGGACCCACCGAGGACATCTACGGCTCACCGCCGTCGTTCCTGCCGGGCCGTCCCACCCTGCACAACTACGCACGGGTCGCCGACACCATCCCCGTCTGGGACTACGCGCTGAACTCCCTGAAGGTCGCCACCGCCAACGTCGTGACGAACTGCGTCGGTTCCGCGCTCGCCGGGTACGCGCTCGCCCGGCTGCGCTACCGCGGCCGGCGCGTGGCCACGCTCGCCTTCGTGCTGGCGATGCTGGTGCCGGTCGAGGGCATCGTCATCGCCCAGTTCACCACCATGCGCGAACTCGGCCTGAACAACACCCTCGTCGGGGTCGTCCTGCCCGGCGCGATCGGCGCGATGAACGTCCTGCTGATGCGCAACGCGTTCCGCAACCTGCCGTACGAGATCGAGGAGGCCGCCTACGTCGACGGCGCCGACGTCTGGCAGCGGTTCCTGCGCATCGCCCTGCCCTCCGTCAGGGGCACCCTCGCCGTCGTGGCGATCTTCGCCTTCATGGGCGCCTGGGACGACTTCCTGTGGCCGCTGATCGTGCTCAGCGACCCGTCCAGGTTCACCCTCACCATCGGCCTCAACTACCTGCACGGCACCTTCGCCGACGACGAACGCCTCGTCGCCGCCGGCACCGTGATCGCCGTCGCGCCGCTCATCGCCCTCTTCGCCTGTCTCCAGCGGTACTTCTTCCGCGGCGTCGGCGAGGGCGCGGTCAAGGGCTGACCCTCCCGCACAGGTACGACAGAACCAGGATCGCCATGTCTCCTGCCGTGCGCCTCGGCGTCAACTACACCCCCAGCGAAGGGTGGTTCCACCACTGGCTCGACTTCGACCTCGACTCCGTGCGCGCCGACCTCGACGCGATCGCCGCGCTCGGCCTCGACCACATCCGCGTCTTCCCGCTGTGGCCGTACTTCCAGCCCAACCGCACGCTCATCCGCCCCCGCGCCGTCGAGCAGCTCGTGGCCCTCGCCGACGCGGCCGCCGAACGCGACCTCGACGTCAACGTGGACGGCCTGCAGGGCCACCTGAGCAGCTTCGACTTCCTCCCCGCCTGGACCCGCACCTGGCACCGGCGCAACCTCTTCACCGACCCGCTGGTGGTGGACGGCCAGGCCGCCTACCTCCGGACCCTCGCCGCCGCCCTCGCCGACCGGCCCAACTTCATCGGCATGACCGTCGGCAACGAGGTCAACCAGTTCGCCGCGGGCCCCCACCCCGACCCCGACCGGATCACGGCGGACGACGCCGAGCGCTGGCTCACCCGGATGCTCGCCGCCTGCGTCGAGGGCGCCCCGGACCGACTGCACCTGCACGCCTCCTACGACGCCGCCTGGTACCAGGACGACCAGCCCTTCACCCCCGGCCACTCCGCCCGGCTCGGCGACCTCACCGCCGTGCACTCCTGGGTCTTCAACGGCACCGCCCAGCGCCACGGCCGTACCTCCGTGCCGGCCGAGCACCACGCCGCCTACCTGGTCGAACTCAGCAAGGCCTGGGCGGACGCGCCGCACCGGCCGGTCTGGCTCCAGGAGGTCGGCGCACCCGCGCCCCTCGTGCCCGCCGAGCACGCGGCCGCCTTCGCCGAGGCGACCCTCGCGAACGTCCTCGACTGCCCCGACCTGTGGGGCGTCACCTGGTGGTGCTCGTACGACGTCCCGCGCGGCCTCGCCGACTTCCCCGAACTGGAGTACTCCCTCGGCCTGCTCACCGGCGACCGGCGCCCCAAGGGCCTCGCGCTGGTGCTCGCCGGAGCGGCCCGCGGGCCCCACCGGCCGCCGGCCGTGCGCGGCACCGCCCTCGCCGTCCCCGCCGAACCGGGTCACCGCTCCCGCTGCGCCCCGGGCGGACCGGTCTTCGACGCGTTCTTCCGGCTCGTCGCCGACGGCGCCCGGCCCACCACCGTCCTGGACACCCGTGCCGACGACAAGGACCACCTCGACGCGCGCGGCATCACCGAAGTCGTCACCCCCGACCAGGTACTCCACACCCCACAAGGAGGCACCCGCTCGTGAACCCCAGCAGACGCACCGTCCTGGCCGCCGCCACCGCGGCCGCCCTGGCACCCGCCCTGCCCGCGGCCGCGGCCCCCCGAGCCGCCGCGACCCCGCCGTACGCCTCCTACTGGTACCTCGACTCCCTGCCCGCGGGCAGCCCCGGACCCGGTATCACCTGGCGCAGCCTGAAGACCTGGCGCGCGGCCGACGACCCCGACCTCGCCTTCAACGCGTCCTGCGTGCCGCTCGCCGCCCGCTTCACCCCGGCCCCGGCCAACACCACGGCGCGCGCCGGGCAGGCCCGCGTCCAGGCCCTGGTCTCCTTCGGGCCCACCTCGTCCAACCCCTCCCAGGGTTCGGCCACCGCCGACTACTACGCCCTCACCCACTGGGCCTACCTCGACGAGCTGGTCTTCTGGGGCGGCTCGGCCGGCGAGGGACTGGTCCTCGCGCCGAACGCGCCGGTCGTGGACGCGGCCCACCGCCACGGCGTCCCCGTCCTCGGCAACATCTTCCTGCCGCCCACCGCCTACGGCGGGCAGCTCCGGTGGACCCGCGATCTCGTGCAGAAGGACGCCACCGGGCACCACCCGCTCGCCGCGCAGCTCGTCGCGGTGGCCGCCGCCCACGGCTTCGACGGCTGGTTCGTGAACGCCGAGACGGGCGGCGGCGACACCGCGCTCGGCACGGCCGTGCTCGGCTTCGTTACGGAGCTGAGGACCCTCGCCGCGGCCAGGGGACAGCGGGTGACCTGGTACGACGCGATGACCGTGAACGGCACGGTCGGCTGGCAGGGCGCGCTGGACAGCCAGAACCAGGCGTTCTTCCAGGCCGCCGACGACATGTTCGTCGACTTCCGGTGGAGCGCCGCCACGCTCGCCTCCTCCGGCACCAGGGCGGAGCAACTGGGGCGTGACCGCCACGAGTTGTGGGCCGGGGTCGACGTCGAGTCGAACGGGTCCGGCACGTCCGTGGACTGGGACGCGATCGTGCCGGCCGGGAAACCGCACATCTCCTCGGTCGGCTTCTACCGGCCCGAGTGGACCCGCGACCACCTGCCCGACGGGCAGCGCGCCCCCGAGGACTTCCACGCCGCCGACGACCGGTTCTGGACCGGGCGCTCGCTGGACCCCTCGGCCCCGGACCCGGGCGACCCCTGGCGAGCGCCGGCGGTCTCGGTGGCCGACCGGTCCACCGTGACCTCGGTGCCGTTCGCGAGCGTGTTCAACACCGGGCACGGACTGCGCTGGTACGAGGACGGAGCCGTCGCCTCGGACACGCCCTGGAACCACCTCGGCCTCCAGGACCGGCTGCCCTCGCGGCGCTGGTCGGTGCGGACGGCGGGGGAGCGGCCGACGGTGTCCTTCGACTTCGCCGACGCCTGGCGTGGCGGCACCAGCGTGCTGGTCGCCGGTGAACCGGATCGACCAGTGGAGGTGGATCTGTACGCGACCCGGCTGCCGATCGCCGCCGACACGGTTGTCGAGCTGACCTACCGGGCCGAGGCTGGGAGTGTGAACGTAGAGCTCGCCGTCGCCACCGCCGAGCCGAGCGGCGCGGGTGCGACACCGCCGTACACCTATCGGGCCGTGAACCCGGTCAACAGGCACCACCCGCGTGGTGTGAAGTCGGTCAACGGCTGGGACACCGTGACCGTGCCGCTCACCGGGATGTCCGGCACCGTGCACGCGCTCGGCATCCGCCTCACCCCCACGGGGGCGCCCGTGCGCTGGCGGCTCGGCGGCCTCGCCGTCCGCGCGGCCGGCACCTCGCCGACCCCGGCCGCCCCCTCCGGCGTCCGCGTCACCGCGGCGAACGGCGGCGACCTCCGCCTCGCCTGGCAGGCGGCACCCGGTGCCGTCCGCCACCACACCCTGCACCGCCTCCTCCCCGACGGCACCCGCCGCTTCCTCGGCGCCACCTGCCAGCGGGCCTACTTCCTCACCGGCCTGAGGCCCGAGCAGGGCGAGCGGGCCGCACGGTTGGAAGTGCGCGCCGTAGGGGAGCTGTACACCTCGTCGGCCCCCGTGGCCGTCACCCACACCTGGTGATCATCCGGAATCCAGCAGGGAGCACCCCGCATGCATGACGACCGCACTCTGGTGGAAGCCCGCCTCAGGCGCGTCCTCGACGAACGCATCCGCCCCGCCGTGTACCCCGAGTCCGTGCCGCTGGAGGTCGCGGTCTGGCACGCGCCCGGCGAACCCGTACCGGTCGCGGAGGGACTCGCCGCCGAGCCCGAGCCGATCGAGGTCGGCGCCCGGTGGGGCGCCCCCTGGGGCACGAGCTGGTTCCGGGTCACCGGAACCGTGCCGGAGGCCTGGGCCGGCCGGACCGTCGAGGCCCTGCTCGACCTGGGCTTCGACGAGAACATGCCCGGCTTCCAGTGCGAGGGCCTGGTCTACCGGCCCGACGGCACCCCGGTGAAGGGCCTCAACCCCCGCAACCAGTGGGTGCGCATCGGGGCGCCCGTCGCGGGCGGCGAGGAGGTGCGCCTGCACATCGAGGCCGCCTCCAACCCGGTCATCCTCGACTACCAGCCGTTTCGGCCCACGTGGCTCGGCGACAAGGACACCGCCGGGCACGAGCCGCAGTACACGCTCGCCCGCATGGACCTCGCCGTCCTCGACGAGACCGTGTGGCATCTGGTGCTGGACCTGGAGGTGCTCGGCGAACTGATGGCCGAGCTGCCCGTGGACTCCGCCCGCCGCCACGACATCCTGCGCGCCGTCGAACGGGCGCTGGACGCCGTCGACCTGCAGGACGTGAACGGCACCGCGCCGCGTGCCCGCGAGCCGCTCGCCGGTGTGCTGTCGGCCCCCGCCGTGCCGTCCGCCCACCGGATCAGCGCCGTCGGGCACGCCCACATCGACTCGGCGTGGCTGTGGCCGCTGCGCGAGACGGTCCGCAAGGTGGCCCGTACGACGTCCAACATGACCGCGCTCGTCGAGGACGAGCCGGAGTTCGTGTTCGCGATGTCCCAGGCCCAGCAGTGGGCGTGGGTGAAGGAGCACCGGCCCGAGGTGTGGGCGCGGGTGAAGAAGGCGGTGGCGGACGGGCGGTTCGTGCCGGCCGGCGGGATGTGGGTGGAGTCGGACACCAACATGCCGGGCTCGGAGGCGATGGCCCGCCAGTTCGTGCACGGAAAGCGGTTCTTCCTCGACGAGTTCGGCATCGAGAACGAGGAGGCCTGGCTGCCGGACACCTTCGGGTTCGCCGCTGGCCTCCCGCAGATCATCAAGGCGGCCGGCTCCAAGTGGCTGCTGACGCAGAAGATCTCGTGGTCCCAGACGAACCGGTTCCCGCACCACACCTTCCGGTGGGAGGGCATCGACGGCACCCGGATCTTCACGCACTTCCCGCCCGTCGACACCTACAACTGCTCCATGAAGGGCGCCGAGATCGCCCACGCGGCACGCAACTTCAGGGACAAGGGCCGGGCCAGGCACTCCCTCGCGCCCACCGGCTGGGGCGACGGGGGCGGCGGCACCACCCGCGAGATGGTCGCCAAGGCGGCCCGGCTGCGCGACCTGGAGGGCTCGGCCACCGTCGCCTGGGAGACGCCCCGCGCGTTCTTCGAGCAGGCCGAGGCCGAGTACCCCGACCCGCCCGTCTGGGTCGGCGAGCTGTACCTGGAACTGCACCGCGCCACCCTGACCAGCCAGGCGAAGACCAAGCAGGGCAACCGGCGCAGCGAACACCTGCTCCGCGAGGCCGAACTCTGGGCCGCGACCGCGGCCGTACGGGCGGGATCCCCTTATCCGTACGAGGAGTTGGACCGCATCTGGAAGACGGTCCTGCTGCACCAGTTCCACGACATCCTGCCCGGCTCGTCCATCGCCTGGGTGCACCGGGAGGCCCGCGCGACGTACGAGCGCGTCGCCGGTGAGCTGAACGGGATCATCGCCGCGGCGCAACGGGCACTGGCCGGGGAAGGCACCCGGGAACTGGTGTTCAACTCGGCTCCGCACGACCGTGACGGGGTGCCCGCCGCGGGCGCCGGCGCGCGGACGGCTGCGCGGGGCACCGGTCTGTCGCCCCGGGCGGGAGGCGGGCACGTCCTGGACAACGGGCTGCTGCGCGTCGAGATCGACGGCCGGGGACTGGTCGTCTCCGTCCGCGACCTCGCCGCCGACCGCGAGACCGTCGCCCCCGGAACGGCCGCCAACCTGCTCCAACTGCACCCGGACTTCCCGAACATGTGGGACGCCTGGGACGTCGACTCCTTCTACCGCAACAGCGTCACCGACCTGACCGGGGCCGACGAGATCGGTGCCGGGGACGACGGCGCCTCGGTGCGGATCGTCCGTGCCTTCGGCGTCTCCCGGGCCACCCAGGTGCTCACGCTGCCGCCGGGGGAGCGGCGGCTGGTCGTCGACACCGAGGTCGACTGGCACGAGACGGAGAAGTTCCTGAAGCTGGCCTTCCCGCTCGACCTGCACGCCGAACGGTACGCGTCCGAGACCCAGTTCGGGCACTTCTACCGGCCCACCCACACCAACACCTCCTGGGAGGCGGCCAGGTTCGAGGCCTGCAACCACCGCTTCGTGCACCTGGAGGAGCCCGGCTGGGGCGTGGCGGTCGTCAACGACTCCACCTACGGTCACGACGTGACCCGCACGGTCCGCGGCGACGGGGGCACGACGACCACGGTGCGCGTCTCCCTGCTGCGCGCCCCGCGCTTCCCCGACCCCGAGACCGACCAGGGCGTCCACCGCTTCCGGCACGCCCTGGTCCCCGGCGCCTCGATCGGCGACGCGGTCCGCGAGGGCTGGCGGATCAACCTGCCCGAGCGGTGCACGACCGGGGCCCACGAGGTCGCTCCGCTGGTCACGGTGGACAACGACGCGATCGTGGTCACGGCGGTCAAACTCGCCGACGACGGCAGCGGTGACGTGGTGGTCCGCTTCCACGAGGCGCACGGCGGCCGGGCCCGGGGCACCCTCACGGCCGGGTTCGAGGTGGCGGAGGCGACCGCCACGGACCTGCTGGAACGGCCGTACGGTGACGCCGAGCCGCCCCTGCGCGAAGGGGACCGGATCACCGTGCGGCTGCGGCCCTTCGAGCTGAGGACCCTGCGGCTGAGCAGGCGTTGACCGCGTGCCTGTGCGGCAGAGCCGCACAGGCACACGACCGGGGCGGGCGGTTGCCCGCGCGACCGCCCGATATTCAGGTGACCGGAGGAGCGCGGCGCACTATCGTCACCCTCATGAACGTCACCGGCCGAAGCACCATCGCGACCGCGCGAGCGACATGCTCGCCGGTTGCCGCCGCCTGACTTCCCCTTTTCCCACCGGCGACCGGAAACGGCCCGTCGGTGGTTCCGTGGCGTTCCAGGCCTTCCCGCCCCGGTGTGACGCCCGTACGGCCCGTTCTCCGGTGTGCCTCCCCGCTCTGACGCGAAGGAGCCACCCCATGAAGACCGAGCAGCTCGTCCGCACGTTCGTCGAGTACTTCGAGGACCGCGGCCATCGCCGGATCACCGGCTCGACGCTCCTGCCACCGCCCGGCGACCCCATCCTGTTCACCACCGCCGGCATGCACCCGCTCATCCCGTACCTGGAGGGACGGCCCCATCCGCTGGGCAGACGCCTGGTCAACGTGCAGCGCTGCCTGCGCACCACGGACCTGGAGGAGGTCGGCGACGCCACCCATCTGACCGTCTTCGAGATGCTCGGCACCTGGTCCCTCGGCGACTACGAGGGCGGCACCAGTCTCGACTGGGGGTACCGGCTGCTCACCGAGGGGCTGGGCATCGATCCCGGCCTGCTGCACGCCACCGTCCATGGAGGCGACGAGCAGACCGGACCGGACTCCGCCTCGCTGCGGGTGTGGCAGGACCGCGGAGTTCCCGTCGAGCTCACCGGGGAGGACAACTGGTGGTCCAACGGACCGGTCGGCCCGTGCGGTCCGGACTCGGAGATCTTCCTGTGGACCGGTGACACCCCGCCCAGCTCGACGCCCACCCGCGACGACCGCTGGGTGGAGGTGTGGAACCACGTGATGATGCGGCACCGCCGCCTCCCGGACGGCTCCCTCGTGCCGCTGCCCCGGCGCAACGTCGACACCGGACTCGGCGTGGAGCGGCTCGCCTCGCTCCTCCAGGGCGGCTCGTCCGTGTTCGACTGCGACGTCTTCGACCCCTGGCGCCGCCATCTGCCGTCCCTGTGGCCGCTGGACGAACCGTCGCTGCGGCTGGCCTTCGACCATCTCCGCTCGGCCGTCGTGGTCATCGGCGACGGGGTGCTTCCGGCCAACACCGGACGGGGGTACGTGCTGCGCCGCCTGCTGCGGCGGGTGCTCACGGTGCTGTGGCGGGACGACCCCTCGCGCAGCCTCGGAGACCTCCCCGACGAGCCGGTCACCCACACCCTGGACCACTTCCGGCAGCAGAGGGACACCGCCGCCGTACGACGGCTGCTGCTGGAGGAGGAGCACCGGTTCGGCCGGCTCCTGGAGCACGGCCGGCGGGTGCTCGCCCGCCCCCGCTTCCGCGGCCCGCTGACGGACGGGGACCTCCACTACCTCCACGACACCCACGGCCTGCCCCGGGACCTGGTGACGAGTCTGCGGCAGGAGTGACACGGATGCGGGGGTCGTCCTGAACGGCCGTGGGGGCAGCGGGCGTTGGGACGTAGATTGTGACCGTGATCGAGAAGACACCGCCCGGGCGGCCGGGGCCGAGAGACACGATCCGCGGAAGGCACGCCGCTCCCAGGAGGGCGCAGGGGGGCGGGGTGCTGCGGACGTCGGTGCTGATGGCCGCCGGGACGGTGGTCTCGCGCGCCACGGGACTGATACGGCAGGTGCTGCAGGCCGCGGCGCTGGGCGCCGGGCTGCTGGCCACCACCTACAACCAGGCCAACACGGTGCCCACCAGCCTGTACTTCCTGCTGATCGGTGGCGCGCTGAACTCCGTCCTGGTTCCCCAACTGGTCCGGGCCCGGGCCCAGGACGCGGACGGCGGGGCCGCCTTCGAGCAGCGCCTGGTCACCCTCGTGCTGTGCGTCCTGGGCGTCGGCAGCGCGCTCGCCACCTGGGCCGCTCCCGAGATCATCAGCGTCTACCAGCGCGACACGCCGGCCACGCACGACGCGTTCGAGCTGACCGTGGTCTTCGCCCGCTTCCTGCTTCCGCAGATCTTCTTCTACGGCGTGTTCAGCATCTTCGGACAGGTGCTCAACGCGCGGAACCGGTTCGGGGCGATGATGTGGACCCCCGTCCTGAACAACCTCGTGCTGATAGGGATGTTCGGCCTGTACCTCGGCATGATGGCGGCGCCGGAGAAGGTCTCGGACATCACCGGTGCGCAGGTCCGGCTGCTCGGAACCGGGACCACCCTGGCGCTGGCCCTCCAGGCACTCGCCCTGGTCCCGTACGCCCGCGCGGCCGGATTCCGGTTCCGGCCGCGCTTCGACTGGCGCGGCACCGGTCTGCGCAGGAGCGTGGGCGCCGCGCGCTGGACCCTGCTGTTCGTGCTGGCCAACCTGGTCGCGAGCACCGTGGTCACCCGGCTGGCCTCCGCCGCGGACGCCGCCCTGCCCGACGACGGGGTCGGCTACACGGCCTACAGCTACGCGCAGCAGATCTGGATGCTGCCCCAGTCGATCGTCACCGTCTCCCTCGTCACCGCGCTCCTTCCCCGCATGAGCCGGGCGGTCGCCGAGCACCGGCTCGCCGACCTGCGCGCCGACCTGTCTCGCGCGCTCCGGGTCAGCGGCGTCGTCATCGTCCCGGCGGCGTTCTTCTTCGTCGCCTTCGGCCCGCAGATCGCCCAACTGCTGTTCGCCCACGGTGCCGCCCACCCCGGGGCGCTGCTCCCGCTCGGCCACATGCTGCAGGCCTTCGGCGTGGGGCTGATCCCGTTCTCCGCCCAGTACCTCCTGCTGCGCGGCTTCTACGCCTTCGAGGACACCCGTACGCCGTTCCGCATGGCGCTGTGGATCGGTGGCGTCGACATCGCGCTGGCCGTGGCCTGCCACCTGCTGCTGTCCCCCCGCTGGGCGGTCACCGGGATGGCCGCCGCCTACGCGCTGTCGTACGGCGTCGGACTGCTGCTCACGGCCCTGCGGCTCAGGCGGCGTACCGAGGGACTCCTCGACGGCCGGCGCGTCTGCCGTACCTACGCCAAGCTGACCGCGGCCGCCGTCGGAGCCGGGGCCGCCGGCCGGCTCCTCGCCCACGTCTCCGCCCGGGGGATAGCCCCCGGCTCCTGGACACCGGCCGTCTCCCTGGCCGCGGGCGGAACCGTCATGGCACTCCTCTTCCTCGTCTTCGCACGCCTCCTCCGGATCACGGAACTCCGCGCCCTCCCGGTGCCGGGCCTACGGTGACGCACCCGACGCGCTCGTCCCGGGGAAACCGGGGAGAAACCGATCGCCTCACACCTCGACGGGCGCGTAGGGTGCGCGGACTGTCGTGGCGGAGAGGTGGGGTGGACGTGGCGGGCCGGGGTGAGCGGCGGGAGCAGTTGGCCGGTGCGGTGCGGGCCGCGTTCGGGGGTGCGCGGCCGCTGGAGGCGGTCGAGCGGGTCGCGGGCGGGAGCAAGAAGGGCGTGTACCGCCTGATGATGGACGACGCGACGAGCGCGGTCGCCTATCTGTGGGACGACGCCGAGAACTACTGGCCGGCCGCCGAGGGCGACGACGATCCGGCCGACCCGTTCTCACCCGGTCTCGGGCTCGACCTGTTCGAGGCCGCGCATGCGCGGCTGGACGCGCTCGGCGTCCGCGTGCCGGAGATCCGCCTCGTCGACCGCGACGGCGTCCACTGCCCGGCCGACCTGGCGATCGTCGAGGACGTGCGCGGCGAGAGCCTGGAGCGGACGATCGCCCGGGATCCGCGCGCGGCCGCCCCGGTGCTGGCCCGGCTCGGCGAGGCGCTGGAAGCGATGCGGGGGCATCGGGCGCCGGCGTACGGCAAGGTGGCCGTGGTCGGGCGAGGGCGGACGTCGCGCGGGACGTCCTGCGAAGGCGTCGTACTGGACCGTGCGTTGCGGGACCTCACCGAGGCGGCGTCGCGGGATCCACGGATCGCGGCGGCGCGGGACCGGCTGGAGGAGCGGCTGCGTGTGCTGGCGGCGGCGGTACGACCGCGCGCCGAGTACGCGCTCGTGCACGGTGAACTGGGGCCCGATCATGTGCTGGTGGACGCGGACGGCACCCCCGTGCTGGTCGACATCGAGGGCACGATGTACTTCGACGTCGAGTGGGAGCACGTCTTTCTGCGGATCCGGTTCCAGGACGCCTACGGGCCGTTGGCGCTCCAGGGGCTGGACGGGGACCGGCTCGCGCTCTACACGCTGGCGCAGCGGCTCTCGCTGACGGCCGGCCCGCTGCGACTGCTCGACGGGGACTTCCCGGACCGGACGTTCATGGCGGGCATCGCCGAGCACAACCTGAGGGAGGCGCTGGAACTGGTGCAGCCGTGAACCCCGGCGCCTGCCGGCCCGGTCAGTCGGTGCCGCGCGGCGGGAGGCCGCCCGCGCGGTAGATCTCGTCCAGCACGGCCATGTTCGCGACGGCGTCCCCGGGCGAGGTGATGACCGGACCGCCGTCGAGCACGGCCGAGGCGAACGCCGCGAGTTGGCAGGCGTAGCTCGACGGGGTGCGGGGCAGGCGCTCGCGGCGTATCAGGCGCCGTCCCTCCGCGCGGGGAGCACGGACGGTGAGCCGGTGGAAGACGTGCGGCATCACGAAGTTGGTCACACTAAGTTCACCGGCCGAGCCCACCGCCCGGGCCCGGATCGCCAGCACGCGCCGGGACCACATCGACGCACGGACCCGGCCGGACGCCCCGCCCGGGAAGACGAGTTCGGCACTCATCGCACGGTCGACGCGCGGGTCCCGCCGCAGGGTCCGCATGCGGGCCCCGGCCACCGCCGGCTCGGCGCCGCCGAGCAGCCGGGCGACGTGCACCGCGTAGCAGCCGGCGTCCATGGTCGCCCCGCCCGCCAGCGCGTAGTCGTACCGGATGTCGCTGAAGCGGGGGAGCGGGAAGGACACCTCGGCCTCGACGTGCCGCAGCTCGCCGAGTTCGCCGCTCGCCACGATCTCGCGCATCCGCCCGGCGAGCGGATGGTGGCGGTAGTGGAAGGCCTCCATCACCACCAGGCCGCTGTGTTCGAACGCCGCGTCGGCGGCCTCCGCGACGCGCTCGGCCTCGGCGCGGTTGGCGGTGAACGGCTTCTCGCACAGCACGTGCTTGCCCGCCTCCAGCGCCTTCAGGGTCCACTCCGCGTGCAGCCCGTTGGGCAGCGGCACGTAGACGGCGTCCACCGACGGGTCGGCGAGCAGCTCCGCATAGCCGGCGTGGACGACGGGGATGCCGTGCCTGCGGGCGAACTTCCCGGCCCGAGCCTGGTCGCGAGCCGCGACGGCGGTCACGCTGACACGGGGTGTCTGCCGGGCAGGGGCGATCAGCGCGCTCGGCGCGACGGCGGCTGCTCCGAGCAGCCCGATCCTGAGGTGAGGGGGCATGGGGACGAGTGTGACGCGACGGCACCCGGGATGACCACCGTCCGGCCCCCGCCCGACACCGTCGCCCACCTCTCCGGCCTGGTCACCGAGGCCGCCCCGGCCGCCGGGACGCCCGTACACCGGCACCGCCCCGGAGGCCGTCGGGCCCAGCCGCCCGATGTCCGGCTCCGACCGGCCCGTCCGCACCCTGACCGCCGGGTACGGCCAAGTCATCGGCATCCCGATGGAGTTGACGGCCGCCCTGAGCCCGGCGGAGCGTGCGGTCGTGTACGAGGGCACCGCAGGACGCGTCTACGACCTCTGCACCTCCCCGGCCAGCCGTGTCGGCGGCAGATACTCCCGCACATACGTCCGCTTCCAGCACGCCCCGGTCTCCCGCAGTTCCGCCCAGGTGGTGTAGCGGTAGCGGAAGAGGCCGGCGCGGACGTAGCGGGGCGGGGTGTCCGGAGGGAAGGGGGAGCGGCGCAGCAGCCGCAGGGTGTCGCGGTCGTTCTCCAGCAGGCGCTCCACCAGGCCCCCGAACCACTCTCCCGCGTAGGCGGGCGACAGCGCGGCGAACCACATCAGCCAGTCCAGGCGCAGGTGGTAGGGCGCGAACTGGCGCGGCCAGTGGCCGGGCGGGCCGGGCTTGCCCCGGAACTCGTACTCCCGCCAGTCCGAGTCCTCCCGTGGCCGGTCGTCCAGCGTGCCCTCGACGACCACCTCGTAGCGGTCCCGGCTGACGCTGCCGAACGCGCCGTAGGTGTTCACCAGGTGCAGCGGGTCGAAGGAGCGGTTCATGACCTGGCGGCGGGAGACCATGTTCACCACCGGGTGGTAGCTGAGGCCCACCAGCAGCGCGCCGACCGCGAGCACCAGGACCTCGTACCACAGCGGCGCCGGCGGCACGGGCGGCGCCGCCACCGGGAGGCGCAGCGCGGACAGGGCCAGCACGACGGTGATCCAGTTCAGCCAGGAGAAGTTGCCCGAGAGCACCAGCCAGAGCTGCGTGACGATCATCAGGGCGGCCGCGGCCGAGGCGATCGGCTGGGGGGTGAACAGCAGGACCGGCACGGCCAGCTGGGTGACGTGGTTGGCGGCCACCTCCACCCGGTGCAGCGGCTTCGGCAGATGGTGGAAGAACCAGCTCAGCGGGCCCGGCATGGGCTGGGTCTCGTGGTGGTAGTACAGGCAGGTCAGCTTGCGCCAGCAGGCGTCCCCGCGCAGCTTGATCAGACCGGCGCCGAACTCGACCCGGAACAGGATCCAGCGCAGCAGGAACAGCACGACGACCGGCGGCGCCACCTCGTCGTTGCCGAGGAACGCGCCCAGGAAGCCCGTCTCCAGCAGCAGCGACTCCCAGCCGAACGCGTACCAGGTCTGGCCCACGTTCACCACCGACAGGTACAGCGCCCACGGCACCAGCCACAGCAGGACGGCCGCCCACAGCGGCAGCAGGGAGTCCGCCCCGGCCAGCAGCGCCGCCGACACCGCGCAGCCCGCCCAGGCCGCGACCGCGAAGAACCGGTCGGAGTAGTGCAGTTGGAACAGGCTCGGCGCCCGTCTGAACGGGATCCGCGCCACGTAGCGGGGGATCGGGAGCATGCCTCGCTCGCCCAGCAGGGCCCGGAACTGCAGGGCCGCCGTCAGGAACGCGACGAGATACACGGCTGCCAGGGCCCGCTGGAAGACCAGCCGGCTCAGCCAGTAGTCGGATGCGGTGAACCAGTCCACGGCCTCGTCGTCTCCATCGTGGCGTTGCCGCCGAGTTGCCAGCCAAAAGGGGGCAATGCAAACAATAGTGAGGAATTACCCACAGTGATGCGGAGTGCACGGTGCGCATACCCACCGGTTCCATCGTCACGGCCTGCGTGCTCTCGGCGGCGCTGCTCCTCGCGGGCTGCGCCGGCGCCGACGTCAAGCAGGCCCAGCTGGGCGAGGAGGTCTTCCTCCAGCCCTCCGCGGCCCAGGGGCCCGACCCGTTCACCGACTCCACGGCGACCGGCCCCACGGCCACCGGTTCGGCGAGGCCGACCGCCACGAACCGCACCGCCGACGTCAGCGCGCCGCCCGCCGGGCTCGCCGTCGCGCCCCTGGTGGCGGCGCGCACCCTGTCCGGAGGGACCCCCGGGCTCTACAGCGGCAGCGTGCACGTGGCCGGCTGCGACGTCGAGCGGCAGATAGGGCGGCTCGCGGCGGACCCGGCCAGGGGTGCCGCCTTCGCCCGCGCGGTCGGCGTCTCCGCTCCGGCCCTGCCGGGCTATCTGCGCGGCCTGACCCCGGTCCTGCTCCGCGGCGACACCCGTGTCACCAACCACGGTTTCCGCGGCGGGCGGGCGACCGGGTACCAGGCCGTGCTCCAGGCCGGTACCGCCGTCCTCGTCGACGACCGGGGCGTGCCCCGGGTGCGCTGTGCCTGCGGCAACCCGCTGCGCCCGCCCCAGGAATCCCACGGCGGCGTCGGCGCCCGGGGCACCGCCTGGTCCGGCTACCGGCCCAACCAGGTGATCGTGGTGACCCCGGCGCCGCAGACCGTCACCAGCCTGACGCTCGTCGACGTGGGGTCGAACACCTGGATAGAACGCCGGATCGGCCTCGACGTGGGCAAGGACCAGGTCGTGGCCCCGCCCCCCGCCTCCGCCTCCGCGTCCCCGGTCCCGGCGCTCACCGGTACCACCGGCCTCACGCTGACGGGCACCGCGCAGCCCGGCGCCCCCACGAGCCGGCCCGGCGTCGCGGCGGGCGAGACCGGCAGCGGGTCCCACGACGCCACCCGGCCGGCCCCCGACCCCACCACCGCCGGCTGCGTGCCCCTGGTGCTGCCGCAGCCGGCCGGCCGCGCGGACTGCCTCACGGCGCCCTCCGTCGCCGGTGACCGCACCGGGCCGGTGAACAGCGCGACGGGTCCCGGGAGCCAGGGCACCGCGCCGCCCGGCACGGCCCTCCCGCCGGCCCCGGCGCCGCTCGCCCCCTCGCAGCCGGACACCCCCGAGAAGACGGGCCCTTCCGGTGCCGCTGACGCCCCCGTGACGACCGGCCCTTCCGGTGCCGCTGACACCCCCGACGAGACCGCCCCGTCCGGTGCCGCGGACACCTCCGACGACATCGGCCCGCCCAGCGTTCCGGAGACCCCGGACACCCGTGACTTCGACGGTCTGATCCCGGACGTCCCCGCCGACTCCCCGGGCGTCACCGACAGCGTCCTCGACAGCCCCGCCGGTGTCCTCGACGGCTGAGCAGGGGCCGGGATCGCGCCCGTCCGACGGGGTCGAAGAATCAGCCGAATCCTGGCAAGGTGGCCCCATGGCTGATCGGGGAGGGCGTGCCCTGACACTCCCGGACGACTGGCCCGCCCACCCGGACCCGATCCTGGCGCTCAACCGCATGGGCACCTTCGACTGGGACCTGGACACGGGTCTTTTCCACATGGACGCCCAGGCGCACGAGGTGTTCGACCTGCTGCCCGAGGAGTACGACGGACGCCCCGAGTCCCTGGTCGTACGGGTGCCGCAGCCGGAGGCGGCCCGGCTGGACGCGGTGGTGGCCCGGGCCATCAAGGACGGCAGCGAGAACTACGGCGCCTACTTCTGCATCCGCTGCCGCGACGGCACCCCCCGCTGGACCCACACCCAGGGCTACATCCGCCGCGACACGACCGGCCGCCCGCGCCGCGTCGTCGGCATCGTGCGCGACGCCACCGAGGAGCTCGCCGACACCGCGCCCCGCAGCCTGCGCGCCGCCCAGGACGAGGCCTTCCGTCAGCAGACCAACGTCGTCCAGGTCATCTCCGCCGCCCTCGCCCACGCCCGCAGCGTCGAGGACGTCATCGACGTCCTCAAGAACACCCACGGCATCCGTCACCTCGGCGCCGCCAGCCTGGTGATGGGCCTGCTGGAGGCCGGCCGGATCCGGCTCGTCGCCGAGGGCCCCGCCACCGCCTCCGTGCCCGGCACCCGCGTCACCCGGACGGACGAGCCGTACCCGATGAGCGAGGTCGTCCGCACGCTCAGCCCGCGCTTCATCGAGTCCCCGGAGGAGTTCGCCGCGGGCTACCCGATCCTCTGGCCGCACCTCACCGGTCTCCACGTCACCTCCGCCGCCTACCTCCCGCTGATCGCCCAGGCCCGCCCGATCGGCGCGATGGGCCTGCTCTACAGCGACCGGCGCGGCTTCTCCGCGGAGGAGCGCGCCGTCCTGGTGGCCCTCGGCAGCAGCATCGCGCAGAGCATCCAGCGCGCCATGCTCTACGAGCAGGAGAAGGACCTCGCCCAGGGCCTGCAGCAGGCCATGCTGCCCCGCACCATCCCCAGCGTGCGCGGCGCCGACATAGCCGTGCGCTACCGGTCGGCCGCCCTGGGCCGGGACATCGGCGGCGACTGGTACGACCTGATCCCGCTGCCCGGCGGCCGGGTCGGCGCGGTCATCGGGGACGTCCAGGGCCACGACACGCACGCGGCGGCCGTGATGGGCCAGCTGCGGATCGTGCTGCGCGCCTACGCCGCCGAGGGGCACACCCCGGCGACCGTGATGGCCCGCGCCTCCGTCTTCCTCCACGAACTCGACACCGACCGCTTCGCCACCTGCCTGTACGCCGAGGCCGACCTGTCCACCGGGGTCGTCCAGGTGGTCCGCGCCGGGCACATCGACCCGCTGATCCGGGACGCCGACGGCAGCTGCCGCCGCATCCCCGTCGAGGGCGGGCTGCCGCTCGGCCTGTCCGCCGAGTTCGGCCGGCTGGCGTATCCCGTCTCCACCGTCGAACTCGACCCCGGCGACACCCTGCTGCTGTGCACCGACGGGCTCGTCGAGCAGCCCGGCGCCGACCTCGACGACGGCATGCGGGCCCTGGCGGACCGCATCTGCGAGGGCCCCGGCGACGTGCGCGCGCTCGCCGACCGGCTGATCCAGCTGGCCGAGGAGCAGGGCGGCGACGACGACGTGGCCCTGCTCCTGCTGCGCCGCAACGTCCCGGAGGCGGCCCGGCCCGGCGGCCGGCTCCAGCAGCACGTGGCGCCCGGGGACCCCGAGGCCCTCACCCAGGCCCGGCACATGATCCGCGCCGCCGTCCGCGCCTGGGGCGCCGGCGACCGGGCCTACGAGGTCGAGCTGGTCGCCGACGAGCTGATCACCAACGCCCTGATGCACACCGAGGGTGCCGCGATCGTCACCCTGCGGGCCCTGGACACCGCCGACCGCAAGCTCCGCATCGAGGTGGAGGACTCCTCCAGCGCCCTGCCGCGCCGCCGCGACGCGGGGGAGAACGGCGTCTCCGGCCGGGGCCTGCTCCTCGTGGACCGGCTCGCCGACGCCTGGGGCGTGGAGGCCCGCGGCGGCGGCAAGGCCGTGTGGTGCGAGTTCCGGCTGACCGAGGGCGGCGGGTGAGCCGGGAGGCGTTGTCGGTGCCGGATGGCACTCTGGACGTATGCCGGAACTGCCCGAGGTAGAAGCGCTGACGGACTTCCTCGCCGAGCACCTGGTCGGCCGCCGGGTGGTGCGGGTGCTGCCCGTCGCCGTCAGCGTCCTGAAGACGTACGACCCTCCCGTCACCGCCTTCGAGGGCGGCCGGGTCACGGCCGTGCGCCGGCACGGCAAGTTCCTGGACCTGGAGGCGGACGGCGGACTGCACCTGGTGACCCATCTGGCCCGCGCGGGCTGGCTCCAGTGGAAGGACCGGCTCCCCGACGGCCCGCCCAAGCCGGGCAAGGGCCCGCTGGCGCTGCGGGTGGCGCTGGAGACGGGCGAGGGTTTCGACCTCACCGAGGCCGGCACCCAAAAACGCCTCGCGGTGTACGTGGTCCGCGACCCGGGAGAGGTGCCGGGCATCGCCCGCCTCGGACCCGACCCGCTCGCGGCCGACTTCGACGAGGCCCGGCTCGCCGCCCTCCTGACGGACGAGAGACGCCGACTGAAGGGCGCCCTGCGCGACCAGTCCCTGATCGCCGGCATCGGCAACGCCTACAGCGACGAGATCCTGCACGCGGCGAGGATGTCCCCGTTCAAGCTGGCCGCGACCCTCACCCCGGAGGAGACCCACCAGCTGTACGAGGCGCTGCGCACCACCCTCACCGAGGCGGTCGAGCGTTCCCGGGGCGTGGCCGCCGGGCGGCTGAAGTCCGAGAAGAAGAGCGGACTGCGCGTCCACGGCCGCACCGGCGAGGCCTGCCCGGTGTGCGGCGACACCATCCGCGAGGTCTCCTTCAGCGACTCCTCGCTGCAGTACTGCCCCACCTGTCAGACGGGCGGCAAGCCCCTCGCGGACCGCAGACTCTCCCGGCTGCTGAAGTGAGCGGCTAACGCGCGGTGAGCGTCACCAGGTGCTGTCCGTCCTGGGTGCGCACCTCGTAGCGGGCGATCTGGTCCGGGTGCATCGCGGAGGCCCCGAGCGCCGTGAGCAGGGGGGCGCCGTGGCCGGAGTCGGTCCAGGTGCCGGCGACCTGCTCGGAGCCGTCGCGGCCCACGACGACGAGCCGGCAGGTGTGCGGGCCGGTGCCGTCCTTCACCCGCAGCCGCAGCTGACTGCCCCCGTTCCCGTCCGCGGCCCGCACCTCGGCCCACACCCCGGTGTGCGGATCGGTCGCCGTGACGACCCCGGCCGCGGGGCCGTCGTGGTTCGTGAAGGCCACGATCCCCGGTCCGGCCACGGCCAGCACCACGGAGGCGGCCAGCCCGTACAGAAATCGGCGGCGCTGCGCCCGGCGCCGACGACCCAGCTCGCCGAGCAGCCGGTCCAGCAGCCGGGGACCGGGCTGGGCCATGGGGTGCACGAAGCGCGGGGTGGCGCGCCGGTACAGCATCAACTGCCGTGCCGCGGGCCCGAATTCGGTCACCTGTGCAGCGCACTGGGGGCACTCCATGAGGTGGTCCTCGAAGCGGAAGGCCTCCGCCTCGTCCAGCACGCCGAGCGCGTACGCGCCGACGTCGCGATGCCGTTCCAGGGACCTCATGCCGAATCCTCGTGCCGAAGGGTGTGGGTGGGGTTACTCCTTGCTCCCACCCGTACGCAGCCGACAGCCGAATCACTCAAGGCACCCACAGAATCGCGGGCAAGAGATTCGGAGCGGCCCGGCCCGCGGATTGGTCGGATTCCGGAAAACTTCCGGAACCCGGCCGGGGCGGGCCGGACGGCCCTCAGAACAGATGGATGGCGAGGTGCCCCAGGGGCAGCCCGAGCCGCCAGGCCGGGGTCCACACCTTCGGCCCGTCGTCCTCGCCGACCAGCGCGCCGCCGCCCGGCACCGCGTCCAGGTCCGGCGCCAGCAGCTCCGTCTCCTCCAGCCAGCGCCAGGCGTCCGCCGCCAGCGCCAGATCGGGGGAGGGGGTGCCGGAGCCGGCGGCCAGGTCGGTCAGTTCGGCCATGCGCTCGCTCACCCAGTCCCGCCACGGCTGGTCGTAGGCGGTCAGCGACAGCCAGTGCTCCAGCTGGGAGATCACCCGGATGCCGGAGAGCTCCCCGTCGGTGTCGGACAGGAAGACGGTCAGCGCCAGCGCGTCCCGGCCGGCCCGGAACTCGAACGACGTCGGTGGCATCAGATCGCCGGTGCGCAGCAGTTCGTCGGCGATGTACTCGGCGTACAGCCAGGCCATGGGGACGGCCAGTTCACCGCCACCGGTGCCGTCCGTGCTCTCGTGACCTCTGTGCAGCATTCCTTCCTGCCCTTCCTCCGGTGCTTGCGCGTCGCCCGAACCCCGGGACCCGCCCCCCGCCCGGAACATGGATGAGGACAGCCCATTGCCCGAACGGGGGGCACAGCAAGGCGCTTTACCGAGGTTTGACCAGGTTCCCGGTTTCACCGCAGGTCGTTTGTATAACCCGGAAGGACCCGGCGCAGGGCGCGGAGCGCGTAGAACGCGCGGGACTTCACGGTACCGGGTGGAATGCCGAGGGTCTGCGCCGCTTCCGCCACACTGGCACCCAGGAAGCACACGAGCACCAGGACGTCACGGTGTTCCTGCGTGAGTGTCTTCACAGCCTCCCGGACGTCCAGCGCCGCGGCGGCCCGCTCGGCGTGGTCCGCGGTGATCCGCGCACCCTCCGGGACGCCCTCGCCGACCTCGGGCGGCCGCGCCTGCCGGGCCCGCCGGGCGTCGATCGCGAGCCGCCGGGCGACGGTCAGCAGCCAGGGCCGCACCGAGTCGAAGCCGGTGGCGTGCAGCGCCTCCGGGTGCTGCCAGGCGCGCAGCAGCGTCTCCTGGGCGAGGTCCTCGGCGCGCTGCCGGTCCCCGTCGCAGAGCCGCAGCAGCAGGGCGAACAGGGGGCCGCCGTGCTCGCGCTGGAGCGCGGCCGGCTCGTGCTCGGCGATGGTCGTACCGCCGGTCGGCGGTGTCGTCGCGTGGCTCAGTGAGGTCCCGGTCGTCATGGCCGTATCGCAGCGCGGGCGGGGCCCGGGGGACAGGGGGCGCGCACGGCTCTGCGACGGACGGTCGATCGCGTCGGCGAACGGTAGGGCGAGCGGTCGGGGCGCCGCTCCGGGGTGGCTCCGGATGGGTCAATGAGAGTACCTGGACTGCTTATACGGAGAGTCGCCTTTATACCTATATGCCCGTCACGGCAATGTCTGCGGAGACGACGTCCGTACCGACGAAACGATCCTGGGGTGAACCGATGATCAGACGCAGGCACCAGGTGGCCCTGGCCCTGACCGCCGTCCTCGCGGCCGCGGCCGCCTGCCAGAACCAGGAGCGGCAGGACTACGGCCGCAACGGAGCGCCGGGGCCCGCCGTCACCCGCGGCTTCACCCTCGTCGCCTCCGGTGACGTGCTGGCGCACCCCTCCGTGGTGGACCACGCCGCCTACGACGCCCACGGGGACGGCTACGACTTCCGGCCCATGCTCCTCGGCGTAGAACCCGTTGTCCGCCGTGCCGACCTGGCGCTGTGCCACATGGACACCGTCTTCGGCGCCCCCGGGGAGCGCTCCGGGTTCCCCGTGCTCAAGGCCCCGCCACAGCTGGCCCTGGGCCTCGCCGAGACCGGCTACGCCGGCTGCTCCACCGCCTCCGACCACGCCCTCGACGACGGCGGGCCCGGCATCCGGCGCACCCTGGAGGTCATGGACGCGGCGGGCCTGCAGCACGCCGGGACCGCCCGCACCGAGGCCGAGGCCCGCTCCGTGACCGTCTACCAGGCCGGTCCGGCGAGGGTCGCGCACCTGTCGTACACCCTGGACACCGACGACCACCCGCTGCCGGCCGGGGCGCCCTGGGCGGTCAGCCTGACCGACCCGGACCGGATGATCGCCGACGCGCGGGCCGCCCGGCAGGCCGGCGCCGACGTGGTCGTGGTCTCCGTGCAGTGGGGCACCGAATGGCAGGACGCCCCCGACCCGGCGCAGCTCACCCTCGCCCGGCGGCTCACCGCCTCCACCTCCGGCGGCCGGCCCGACATCGACCTGATCCTCGGCACCCACGCCCATGTCGCGCAGCCGTACGAGAAGGTCAACGGCACCTGGGTGGCCTACGGCCTGGGCGACCAGATCGCCGGCGAGATGTACAACGACCGGGGCGCCCGGGACCCGCGCGGCGACGAGTCCGTCATCGGCCGCTTCACCTTCGCCCCGCCCGCCCGGCCGGGCGGCCGCTGGCAGGTGACGCGGGCCGAGTTCGTCCCGCAGATGTACGACGTCGACGCCGGCCGCGTCCTCGACGTCAACCGGGCCATCACCGAGGGCGCCGACCTCGGCGGGGTGCGCGACCGGCTCCGGGACGTGGTGCTCAGCCGCGGCGCCGCCAAGGACGGCCTGGTCATGGGGGAATGATCACTCGGCGGGCGGCTGCCCGGCCAGCGCCGAGCGCTTGTACGAGTAGCTGAAGTAGATCACGCAGCCGATCACGAACCACACCGCGAACCGCACCCACGTCTGCCACTGGAGGAACGTGATCAGCCAGATCGAGAAGACGATGCCCAGCGCGGGCACGAACGGCATCCATGGCGTGCGGAAGGTGCGCGGCAGGTCCGGACGCCGGTAGCGCAGCCTGATCACCGCCGCGCACACCACGACGAACGCCAGCAGGATGCCGATGTTGGTCAGCTCGGCCGCCTCGGCGATCGGCAGGAACCCGGCGATCAGGCCCGACGCCGCCCCCACGATCCAGGTCACCCGGGTCGGCACGTGCCGCGTCGGGTGCGTCTTGGCGAACCACCGGGGCAGCAGGCCGTCCCGGGACATCGCGAACCACACCCGGGTCACGCCCAGCATGAAGGTGAACATCACCGTCAGGATGCCGATGATCGCGCCGACCGCGATAACGTCCGCGAGCCCGCTCAGCCCGACCGACTTGAACGCCGACGAGAAACCGCTCTCCGGGTCGATGTCCTTGTAGTTCTGCATGCCGGTCAGCACCAGGCAGGCCGCCACGTACAGCACCATGGAGATCGCCAGCGAGTAGATGATCGCCTTCGGCATGTGCCGCTGCGCGTCCTTCGACTCCTCGGCCGCCGTCGACATCGCGTCGTAGCCGAACACCGCGAAGAACACCGTCGCGGCACCCGTGAAGGCGCCGCTGACGCCGAAGGGGAAGAAAGGGTGGTAGTTCGCGCTGTTGATGTGGAAGACGCCCACCACGATCACCAGCAGCACCACCACCACCTTCAGCGCGACCACGAACGTCTCGAAACGCGCCGCGCTGCGGATGCCCTGGTTCAGCAGCCATGCGATCAGCAGGCACAGCACGACCGCGAACAGGTCCACCCGGTGGCCGGGCCCGGTGCCGGGCGCGCCCAGCATCCAGTGCGGCAGGTTCGCGCCCATCTCCTCGACCAGGAAGCCGAAGTACCCGGAGATGCCGATCGCGACGACCGCCACGATCGCCGTGTACTCGAGCAGCAGGTCCCAGCCGATGAACCAGCCCGCGAACTCGCCGAGCACCGCGTAGCCGTAGGTGTAGGCCGACCCGGCCTTCGGGATCAGCCCGGCGAACTCGGCGTAGGACAGCGCGGCGCACGCGCTCGCGACACCGGCGATCAGGAAGGACACCAGCACCGCGGGCCCGGCCGTGCCGTGGGCCACCGTGCCCGCGAGCGTGAAGATGCCCGCGCCGATGATGCCGCCCACGCCGATCGCCGTGAGCTGCCACAGCCCGAGCGACCTCTCCAGCCGGGGGCCTTCGCCGACCTCGGTCTCCTCGATGTGCTCAATGGGTTTGCGGCGGAGAATCCCCTCACCCGGGCGGAGCCTTGCCATGTGCCTCACCTCTTCGCCGACGGCAAACGGCTGACGGCCGATCATGATGGCTCAGCGCCGCGCCGCTGGGAAGACACCACGCAGGGCCCGGTTCCGGCGGCCATGCGTGCGAGGCCGGCCGGAGCGCCGTACGGGCGGGGTGCCGGGCCCGGAACGGCGGTCCGCGCCGACGGCAGGATTCCACAACCACTGGTTGTGGAAGCAGGGGCCATACCCGCGTGCCGGCCCGGCCCCGCCGGGGTCCCGCGACGGGCCTTACGGGACGACCGTCACCGGCCACCGCCCGGCCTTCACCAGCCGGACCGCCACCGACCCGACGATCCGGTGACCGGCCTGCTCCGAGGCGCCCACCACGACCGCGTCCGCCTTGAGCTCGTCGGCCGCCTTCACCAGACCGTTGTACGGATCACCGCGGAAGGTGTGGAACTCCCAGCGCACCTCGAATATCCCCCTGACCCGCTCGGCCGCCTCACGGATGTAGGCGACCAGGTCCTCGGCGATCGCGTCGGTCGTCTCCGCCACCGGCGCCCCCAGGGCCGCCCCGGCCGCGAGCACCGGCTGCACGTACACGACGGCCAGCAGCGCGCCCTGGCGCCGGGCCAGACCACCCGCGTAGGCGGCGGCGCGCAGCGAAGAGTCCGAACCGTCCATCCCGACCACGATGACCTTCGGACCGTCCGTGCCCCGCTCGAACCGGTGCGAGCGCTGTTCGTGCTGTTCCGTCACGGGGCCGAGGCTATCGGAACCGGAGGTTCCCGCCGAGGCGCGGTACCTCCCCGGATCCCGGGCGGCTCTCGACGGGCGAGCCGCCCGGCCCCTTCCTAGAGTCGGAACCATGACTGCCACCGTGGAGCCCGCCGCACACAGGGACGCCACGGCCCCGATACGCCCGCCCGCGGGCCGGCGCCTCGGCTGGGTGCCGGAGGCCTTCGCGACCTTGTTCGCCGCCCTCGGCCTGCTGTGCGCGCTGCTCGCGCTCATCGGACCGCTGCGCGCCCTGCTCCGCCCGGTCGTGCACGCCCTCGACCTGCTGCTGGTGCCCATCAGCGCCAACCTCGCCTACGCGGTCTTCCTGTTCCTGCTGGCCGCCGCCATCGCCGCCC
Organism: Streptomyces sp. NPDC037126; assembly: GCF_055605965.1. NCBI lineage: Bacteria > Bacillati > Actinomycetota > Actinomycetes > Kitasatosporales > Streptomycetaceae > Streptomyces > Streptomyces sp. NPDC037126. Next base: position 257,213 of record NZ_JBVJTD010000002.1, on the reverse strand, counting down.
GCAAGAAGGTCGCCTGGTGGCTGGTCGTCGTCTACCTGGGGCTCGTCGTCCTCACCGACGCGCTCGGCGTGGCCGTCGGCCTGTACACCCAGTCGCTGCCGTCCCTGGTGCTGTGCGGGCTGCTGCTGCTCCTGCTGATCGTGGCCCGCGGGCAGTTCTACGCCGCCTCCCGCCGCGGTGCCGTGTGGCGGGCGCTCGCCGTGCTGCTGGGCGGACTCGTCGTGGCGATCCTGCTCGGCTGGGGCCTGGTCATGCTGTTCCCCGGCACCCTCCCGTCCTACCAGCACCTGGCCTGGGCGGCCGACCGGGTGTGCGGCGGCCTGGTCCCGGCCAGCTCCTTCGGCGGCCGGCCGCCGCGCAAGGTCACCTTCCTGCTCGGCCTGCTCGGCGCGCTCGCCCTGCTCAACGCCGCCGCCACCCTCTTTCGTTCACAGCGCCTCGAAGCCGCCCTGCACGGCGACGAGGAGGCCCGCATCCGCGCCCTGCTCAGGGCCTACGGCGCGCGGGACTCCCTCGGCTACTTCGCCACCCGCCGCGACAAGGCCGTCGTCTTCTCGCCCAGCGGCAAGGCCGCCGTCACCTACCGGGTCGAGGCCGGGGTCTGCCTGGCCAGCGGCGACCCCGTCGGGGACCGGGAGGCCTGGCCGCACGCCATCGCCGCCTGGCAGGACGTGGCCCGCCGCTACGCCTGGGCGCCCGCCGTGATGGGCGCCTCCGAGGACGGCGCCCGCGCCTACGCCCGCGCGGGGCTCGGCGCCCTGCAACTGGGTGACGAGGCGATCGTGCACACGGCCGCCTTCGACCTGGACGGCCGGGACATGCGGGTCACCCGGCAGGCCGTGCACCGGGTCCGCCGCACCGGCGCCACCTGCCGCATCCGCCGCCACGCGACCCTCACCGAACGGGAGATGGAGGAGATCGTCGACAAGGCCGACGCCTGGCGGGACACCGAGACCGAGCGCGGCTTCTCCATGGCCCTGGACCGGCTCGGCGACCCCTTCGACGGCGACTGCCTGCTGGTCGAGGCCCTCGGCGACGACGGCCGGCTCCTCGCCCTGCTGTCCTTCGTGCCCTGGGGGCGCGACGGCGTCTCCCTCGACCTGATGCGCCGTGACCGGGCCGCACCCAACGGGGTCATGGAATTCATGGTCGCCGAACTCTGCGCGGCCGCGCCCAAGCTGGGCGTACGCCGGATCTCGCTGAACTTCGCCGTGTTCCGGTCCGTCTTCGAGGAGGGCGCCCGCATCGGCGCCGGACCGGTGCTGCGGCTCTGGCGCCGTCTGCTGCTGTTCTTCTCCCGCTGGTGGCAGCTGGAGGCCCTCTACCGCTCCAACGCCAAGTACCACCCGGAGTGGTACCCGCGCTTCATCTGCTACGGCGAGACCGGCTCCCTGGCCCGTATCGGCCTTGCCTCCGGCATCGCCGAAGGCTTCGTCCCCGTACCTTCGTTGCGCAAACTCTGGGGAAAGGGGCACCCGAAGAGCGGACAGCGGCCCGCCACCACGGAGGGCCTGCCGTCTCTGACGGCGCTCGGCCTCGACGGAGGGGACGAGGCCGGGCCCGTCGCACCCGACGCCGGCCTGCCCGAACAGGTCCGGGTCCGCCACCACAAGCTCGACCGGCTGCGCGCCACCGGCACCGACCCCTACCCGGTCGGCCTGCCCGCCCCCACCCACGCCCTCGCCGACGTCCCGCCCGACACCGACGTCACGGTGGCCGGACGCGTCATGCTGGTCCGCGACTTCGGCGGCATCGTCTTCGCGGTCCTGCGCGACTGGTCCGGCGACCACCAGATCGCCCTCACCCGCGACCGGTCGGGCGCCGCCCTCGACCGCTTCACCGTCGACACCGACATCGGCGACCACGTCACCGTCACCGGCCGCGCCGCGCTGAGCGACCGGGGCGAGCCCACCGTCTTCGCCACCTCCTGGCAGCTCACCGGCAAGTGCCTGCGCCCGCTGCCCGACAAGCGCCGGGGCCTCGCCGACCCCGAGGCCAGGGTCCGCCGCCGCTACCTCGACCTGGTCATCAGCCCCGACGCCCGCGCCGTGGTCCGCGCCCGCTCGGTCGCCGTACAGGCCCTGCGCCAGGGCCTGCTGGACCGCGGCTTCCTGGAGGTCGAGACGCCGATGCTCCAGCAGATCCACGGCGGCGCCAACGCCCGCCCCTTCACCACCCACATCAACGCCTACGACCTCGACCTCTACCTGCGCATCGCCCCCGAGCTGTATCTGAAGCGGCTGTGCGTCGGCGGCCTGGAGAAGGTCTTCGAGATGGGCCGCACCTTCCGCAACGAGGGCGTCTCCTACAAGCACAACCCCGAGTTCACGATGCTGGAGGCCTACCAGGCGCACGCCGACTACGACGTCATGCTCGACCTCACCCGCGAGCTGATCCAGGGCGCCGCGACCGCGGCCTTCGGCGCCCCCCTGGCCCGCAAGGACGGCCGGGAGTACGACATCTCGGGGCCCTGGCCGGTCAGGACCGTGTACGGCGCCCTGTCCGAGGTGCTGGGGGAGGAGATCGGCCCGGGCACCGAGCTGCTGCGGCTGCACCGGCTGTGCGACCGGGCGGGCGTGCCGTACATCGCCGACGACGGGCCCGCCGACGTCGTCCTGGAGATGTACGAGCGGCTCGTCGAGGAACGCACCGTCCTGCCCACCTTCTACAAGGACTTCCCGACCGACGTCTCCCCGCTGACCCGGCAGCACCGCACCGACCCGCGCCTCGCCGAGCGCTGGGACCTCGTCGCCTTCGGCACCGAACTCGGCACCGCCTACTCGGAGCTGACCGACCCCGTCGAACAGCGCCGCCGGCTCACCGAGCAGTCGCTGCGCGCCGCCGGCGGAGACCCGGAGGCCATGGAGCTGGACGAGGACTTCCTCCAGGCCCTCGACTACGCGATGCCCCCGACCGGCGGCCTCGGCATCGGCGTCGACCGGCTCGTCATGTTCCTCACCGGACTGACGATCCGGGAGACGCTGCCGTTCCCGCTGGTGCGCCGCCGCTGACCCCCGGAGCCGGACCGGCGCCCGGCACGCGCTGCCGGGGCAGGGTCAGCAGCGCCACCGCCGCGGCGGCCAGGGACAGCGCCACGCCGAGCTCGAAGCAGTCACGGACGGCGCTCCCGATGACGGCGCCGTACGCCTTGCCGTCGCCGATGCCGGAGGACGCCTGCTGGCGGCTCACGGTGGTGACGATGCCGACGAACAGCGAGACGCCGAGGCCGGCGCCGAGCTGCCGGGACGAGTTCAGCCCCTGCGGCAGGGCACCGCTCCCGGACCGGCCGAAACTCACCGGCAGCGCCAGCACCCCGCAGCCGAACGCGACCAGCAGCAGCGGCAGCAGCACGTCGGCGAACCCGAAGGCGCTCTCCCGGCTCAGCAGCACGAACCCGGCGGCCGCCACGGCGCAGGCCCCGGCCACCGTGGCCGCGAGGCCGGCGCGGGCCGCGAGCGCGGGCAGCGCCAGCCAGCCCAGCACCACCCCGGCGACCGCGGACAGCAGGGCCCAGCCGACCCGCATCACGGACAGACCGCCGAGCAGCTGCAGCGCCAGGGTGAGGGCGAACACGACACCCGCCAGACACGACGCCAGCAGCGCCACCACCGTGTACGCGCCGAACGCGGCGCGCTCCCGGTTCAGCCGGGTGAACAGCGCCGGCACCCGCTCGCCGCGGCCGAACCAGCCCAGCGAGGACGGCAGCAGGGCTCCGGCCACGGCGATCACGATGATCGTCGTGGAGGACAGGTCCCGGTCCCCGAGCCAGTCGGCGAACCAGGCCAGGAAGCCCAGCGGGACGACACCGAGCGCTGCCCGGCCCACCCGGGCCGGGGCACCGGGCAGGGGCGCGGACTCGGCGAGCGCCACCGGGGTCAGCACCAGGAGCACCGCCCCGACGGCGGCCTGCACCCAGAACACCGTCTCGCCCCGCACCGCGACGTCCAGCAGCAGGGCGCAGGGCAGCAGCACGGCCGGCGCGGCACACGCGACGACCGCGAAGTGCACGCTCAGCGCGCGGTCCCGGCCCGGTCCCCGCGGATGCGTCGAGTCGATCAGCGCGAGCGAACCGGCCGTGATCGCCGCCGCCGCGACGCCCTCCACCGCCCGCGAACCGAGCAGCACCGTGGCGTCCGACGTCACCGCCGGTGCCACGGCGGCGAGGGTGGACAGCGCGAGTCCGCCCATCAGCACCCGCCGCTGCCCGAGCGCCTCGCCGAGCGCCACCGCGAGCACCGGCAGCGCGGCGAAACACACGCTGTACGTGGTCAGCAGCCAGGTCAGCCCCTCGAAGGACAGCCTCGACCGCGCCTCGATCCACGGCAGCCCCACGGTGAACACCGTGGTGTCGAACACGACCAGTACCTGGGCGACGGCCAACAGCACCACCGCGAGCCCCCGCCGCCGTGGCCCGTTTTCTCCCCCGTGCGTCAACTCGCTCCGCTCCCGTGTCCGTTGTCCGCTCATCATGTGCGGTGTGAATGACTACCAGAAGGGCCCGGCGGGTTCCACTCCGGGCCCGGTGCTGCTCCGACCGGGTGGTTCCCGACCGCCGCACCGGTGGCGTTGTGGTGCGCCGGACTCCGGTGGGGCGACTGATGAGTCATGCAGAAGGATCAGTTGTTCACGCGCCGCCGGATGCTTCTCGCCGGAGCCGCCGCCCTGGGAGCCGCGGGCACGGCCGGAGTGATCGTGGCGGGCAGCGAAGAGGAGACCGCACCCACCGCCGTTCCCGTCCCCGGCCCGCAGGCCCGCCAGGCGCTCAAGTCCTCCGCCTTCCGGCTCCAGCCGCTCACGGGATACGGCCCGCCACAGACGGCGCCGCGCAAGCTGAAGGTGCGCACCGAGCCCATCCTGCAGATCTCCGGACGCGGCCGGCACATGATGCTGACCTTCGACGACGGGCCCAATCCCGAGTACACCCCGCACATCCTGGACACCCTCGCCAAGTACGACGTGCGGGCGATGTTCTTCGTGTGCGGCGAGTGCGTCGCCGTCAACAAGGGCCTGGTGGCCCGGATGGCTGACGAGGGCCACGTCGTCGGGAACCACACCTGGACGCACCCGCTGCTCACCACCCTCAGCCGCAAGGAGATCCGCTCCGAGATGGTGCGCACCAGCGACATCATCGAGGAGACCTACGGCGAGCGTCCGCAGTGGTTCCGTGCCCCCTACGGCGCCTGGAACCGGGCCACGTTCCAGCTGGGCGCGGAGATGGGCATGGAGCCCATGGCCTGGACCGTCGACACCACCGACTGGGAGACGCCCGGCACCGGCACCATCATCGACCGGGTGGAGAGCGGCGCCGCCCCCGGTGTGGTCGTGCTCTCGCACGACGCCGGGGGCGACCGTTCGCAGACCGTGCACGCCATCCGTGAGTGGCTGCCCTATCTGCTCGACAACGGCTACCACCTCACCGTGCCGAGCAGACGCGTGTGATGACCCGTCAGGCGCTCGCCCGCCCGGCCGCGGTGGTTCAGCCGACCGTGACCAGGCGGGCGAAGACGACGACGTTCCCGTCGTAGCCGTTCTGCTTCGAGAAACCGCCGCCGCAGGTGATCACCCGGAGTTCCGGTGTCCCCTTCGAGCCGTAGACGCGGTCGCCGGGAAAACTGGCCTTCGAGAACACCTCGACGCCGTAGACCTCGAACACCGCGGTCTTTCCGTCCTTTCGCAGGACGTCGATCTGGTTTCCCTTCTTCAGGGCCCCCAGGCCGTAGAACACGGCGGGGCCCTTCTTGTTGTCGACATGGCCGACGATGACCGCGGTGCCCTTTTCCCCGGGGGAGACCGCACCGGTGAACCAGCCCGCGAGATTGGGGTCGTCCGGTGGTGGTGCGCCGACCCAGCCGTTGGCGTCCAGGCCGACGGGGATGACCGGCGCGTCCACATGGATCACGGGGATCCGGACCCGGTCGGCCGCGGAGAAGGGCAGCGTGGCGGGTGCGGCCGCGGGAGTGCTCTGCGGGGCACGGGTGTCCGGGGCCGCGGCCGAGGCGGGTTGCGGTGGCCCGACGTCGAACTCTCCGGAACCATTGCGGATGAGCGCCAGACCGGTCAGCAGAACAAGCGCTATGACGCCCCAGGGCGCGCGCCTCCTCCGCCGTTCCGCCTCCTCGGCAAGCTCGGACGCAGACATTCGCCATCCCCTCTCGATACGGCCGTCGCCCCGTCCATCGCGCATGGGAAAACGCTAAGTCCCGCGCGTGCGACGGGCGACGGGGCAAGTGGCGAACGGGTGGCCCGTGGCCTTTTGGGTGCGCCATCCGAGTTGCCATTCCGAGGAATTTTCTGACGGGTCGTGACCTGGGACAATATCGGATTGTGTGGTTTTCGCTCGGTGTGTCGGATCACCAGGACGGACCATTCTCGACATGCGGGCGTGTTCCGCACGTCGGAGGGTCTGATCCGGGAGGCGCTTTCTCGCCGATCGACCCGGGGACGGGACCCGGGGTGCCTCCCGCGGAGGATCGCATGCGAAACCAACGTGCGCTGGGGGCCGCGTGCGCCGCGGCCGCCGTGCTCGGGCTCGCCGCCCCTGTTGCCGTCGCGGACGGCATGGGCAACGGGGGCGGCCCGTCCAACGGCAACGGGGTCATCACGGGATCGGGCACCGGAACTGCCGGTACGGGCACCGGGATCGCCGGCACGGGCACCGGCATCCCAGGTGTCGGCGGCGTCGGAGTCGGCGGCACCGGAGTCGGTGGTACCGGCGTCGGCGGCGTCGGCGGTACCGGCGGCACCGGTGGCAAGGGACTTGAAGGCGTCGGAGGGGTCGGAGGCGTCGGAGGTGTGGGCGGCGTCGGAGGTGTCGGCGGGGTCGGAGGTGTCGGTGGCATCGGCGGCGTCGGTGGCATCGGCGGCATCGGCCCGGGTGGACCGGGCGGCATCGGGCCCGGCAACGGCCTCGGCGGCTTCAACGGCATCGGGCCCGGCAACGGTCTCGGCGGCTTCAACGGCGGCGGGCCCGGCGGCTTCAACGGCACCGGCCACTTCGACGGCCACTTCAACGGAACCATCAACGGCAACGGCCGCATCAGCAGCAACGGCGGCCGCGGCGACAACTTCGGCAACGGCCTCGGCGGCGACTTCGGCGGCCGGGGTGACGGTACGGGCCTCGGCGGCGACTTCGGCGGCCTGGGCGACGGTACGGGCCTCGGCGGCGACTTCGGGGGGCCGGGCGGCTTCCCCGGTGACGGTCTCGGCACCGGCCTCGGCGGTGACTTCGGCGGCCTGGGCGGCGCCAACGTGCGCAACATCGTCGCCACGCCCAGCGTGATCCCGGCCGGTGCCCGGCTGACCGTCGCCGTCAGCGGCTGCCGGGGCGGCACGATGTCCTCGCGGGCCTTCCGCACCGTCCCGCTCACACCGTTCCGCGACAACATCTCGCGGGGCGTCGCTTTCATCGACCGCGACGCCCGGCCCGGACGGTACGACATCACCGTCCGCTGCAACGGCCGTACGCTGACCCGCCCGGCGGCCTTCACCGTGCTCGGCGGTGTCCAGGGCGGCATCGGCGGCAGCAGGATCAGCGGCGCCACGACCACCGACATGGCCATCGGCGGCGCCCTGGTGGGCGCCGCCCTGATCGGCGGCGGCGCCTACTGGCTGCGCCGCCGGCACGAGAAGCGCGTCTGAGGAGACGTCAGGAGCGGACCTCGCACCACGGCAGGCCTTCGCCCGGTCCCGCACGGGAACCGGGCGAAGGTCCGCGGAAGACCGCTCGTCATCCCGCGACGGTCGGGAAGAGGTTCAGGAACGGCTCCGCGGTCACCGCGATCCCCCGGCTGTACGGGGCGTCGAAGTCCCAGATCAGGAACAGCATGAAGGCGATGGTCGCGGAGAAGAGCCCGGCCAGGACCAGTTCTCGTCTGGTGCGCCGGATCTGCAGCGCGAACACCATGCCCACCGTGACCACCGCCCCGGTGAGCAGCCCCCACCACACCACCGGCGGCATGGTCGCCCCCGTGGAGTCGGCGCGGTCGTTGCGCGCCTTGTCGGCGGCGGCCATCTGGTCCAGCAGCGGCTGGTACGCCTGCGCCTCGAAGTCGTTCTTCGGCCGGTAGTCGGTGACGTCCTGACGGACCTTCTGCAGCAGCGCCGTTCCTCGGTCGGTCATGCGCCCCTGATGGGACATCGTGCGCCACTCGGAGTGCACCACGTAGCCGACATAGGCGTCGATGTCCTTACGGATCCCGTCGCGCACGTCCGGCGGATAGACCCGGACCCGTTCCGAGATCTCGTGCAGCGCCTGCGCCTCGGACTGCACGTAGTCCTGCGCGGAGCTGTGGGCCTCCCACACGCCCGCGATGGCCAGGCCCAGGACGATGGCGTACACGACGCCGATCCACATCGTCATGTACTCGATGACGTCCGGGGTCTCGCTGGGGTCCTCGTCCTCGGGCGCCCGCCTGTGCCGCACGAGGGTGACGATCACCACCACGGCACAGGCCCCCAGCATCGCGAGGACGAGAACAAGCCAATCCGACAACGGATACCTCCAGGGATGAGCCGCCGGCGCGTCAGCGCGGGCGCAGGGCCGCGACGGCGACGATCGCGGGAACGGCGATGAGCAGGACGTAGGTGACGGGCGCGGTGTGCCCGGGCGCGGGGCGGGCGGGGGGATGCGGGTGGTACGCCGGGTAGCTCACCGGGGTCACGGCCGGCCGCGGGGTGGGCTTCGGCCTCGGTCTCGGCTTCGGCTTCGGAGGCACGGGCCGGGCCGCCGGCGGCGGTGGGGTGGGCGTCGGCCGGGGCGGCGGGGGAGCCGGGGCGGGCGGTCTGGGCCTGGGCGTCGGCCGCGGAGCGGGCTTCGGCTTCGGCGGGGGAGGCGGCTTCGGCGGCGGGGTCGGCGTGGGCGTGGGCGTGGGTGTCGGCGTCGGCGTGGGCGGGCACGGGGGCGGAGGCGGCGGGAAACAGGGCGGTGGGACGGGCCGGTGGGGGCCGTCGCCGGGGGCCTCCGCCGACGGCCGCAGGCCTGCGCCTACGCCGGCGTAGGCCCCCGTCGCACCGCCGGCGTAGGCCACCGCCACCGAGCCGTCCGGGCCCGTCGAGGCGTACGCGCAGGCGTCCGCCGACGCGCTGCCGACCGGGCAGCCCACCATGGTCCAGGTCAGCGCCAGCAGGGCCAACGCCCTTGTGGCGGGCGCGCATCGGGTCACTTGGGGTCCATGCACGCCAAGATCATGGGGCGCCCGGCACCGCAATGGGTCCGAAGTGCACGGGTATTGGCACGAAGGAGGGATACAAACCGATCAGTGGTTTGACGATCCGAAGAGCCCGAAATAGCGGAATCGGTACGCCCGTACGACTCCCCCGGCGCGGGCGCCGCAGGGGATGCCGAAAGAAAATCCCGTCCCCGTTGAACGCTCCACCCCCCGCGCCGCGTACCCATGGCCGTGCGGCGGCACAGCAGACGCTGCAAATCCAGGCGATAATGGGGAGTTGACAATGAGGACCTCCTGGCGGACCGCCTCACTGGTGGCCACGGCCGCCGCGGTGCTGGCACTGACGACGGCGTGCGGTCAGGACAACGCCGCTCCCGCTTCCTCGGCCCAGAACGTCGGGGCCACGGCCGCGGCCGGCGACTACGGCACCCCGGGCAGCGGGACGGCGGCCGGCAACGGCTACGGCGCCGACGGCAGCCAGAGTTCCGCCTCCCCCGCGCCGGCCGTCCCCGCCGGCAAGCTGACCGTGGCGGCCAACGCCAACCTGGGCAAGCTGGTGACCGACGGCGCGGGTCTGACCCTCTACCGGTTCGACGACGACACGGCCGACCCGCCCAAGTCCAACTGCGACGGCAAGTGCGCCACCACCTGGCCCCCGGTGCCCGCCAACGACGCCACGGCCGGCGCCGGCATCGACAAGTCGCTGCTGGGCGAGGTCACCCGGGCCGACGGCACCAAGCAGCTCACCATCGGCGGCTGGCCCGCCTACCGCTACGCCAAGGACACGAACCCCGGCGACGTCAACGGCCAGAACGTGGGCGCCAAGTGGTTCGCGCTGGCACCCAACGGCAAGAAGGCCTCGCTGGCCGCCCTGCCCGGTCTGTCCGTCCGCAAGGACCCCAAGCTGGGCGACATCGTCGTCGACAAGAACGGCATGACGGTCTACCGCTTCCTGAAGGACCAGGCCTGGCCGAAGTCGGTCTCCAACTGCACCGGCGCCTGCCTGGAGAAGTGGCCCGCGGTCGCCCCCGTCAACGCCGCCGACACCCAGGGCGTCAAGAAGAAGGGCCTGATGGGCTTCACCCGTCCCGACGGAACGAAGCAGATGACCGTCAACTGCTGGCCCGTCTACACCTTCTCCGGGGACAGCGCCCCCGGTGACACCAACGGTCAGGGCGTGGGCGGCACCTGGTACGCCGTCTCGCCCGACGGCAAGCCGGTCGGCGCGCCGGGCAAGTAGATCACCTCCCCAGGGTCGATCGCCCCGCCCGCCCGGCACGCGACCGCAGGTCCGCCCCCTCCGCACCGCACGGAGGGGGCGGACTTTCTTGTGTGCGGGGAGCCGGTTACGGAGCGGGGTCGCACGGGCACTTGCCGCAGGCAGTGACCGGGAACGGACGGTCAATTTCCGGTTCGGGTCGCTCCTTTGGCGGGCGATCAGTAGCCTCAGCTCGAACACCGGATCGCCTACGCCTCACGTCCACGCCTGGAGAGTTACATGGAGCGTCCCGCCTGGGCCCCACGGAGCATCGACATCTCGGTGCCGAGCGTCTCGCGGATCTACGACTACTACCTGGGCGGTTCGCACAACTTCGAGGTCGACCGGGAGGCCGCCCGCAAGGCCATGGAGTTCATGCCCGGGCTGCCCAAGATCATGCAGGCCAACCGGGCGTTCATGCGCAGGGCCGTGCGGTTCGCGGCCGGGGAGGGCATCACCCAGTTCCTGGACATCGGCTCCGGCATCCCGACGTTCGGGAACGTGCACGAGGCGGCCCGGAGCGCCGTACCCGGCGCCCACGTCGTCTACGTCGACCACGACCCCGTGGCCGTCGCCCACAGCCAGGCCGTGCTGGCCGGCGACGACACCGCGGACGTGGTCGCCGCGGATCTGCGCAAGCCGCAGGACATCCTCGCCAGCCCCCAGGTGGAGCGGCTGATCGACCTGAATCGGCCAGTGGCCCTCCTTCTCATTGCCATACTGCACTTCGTGGAAGACGCGGACGACCCCTACGGAGCGGTGGCCGAGCTGCGCGAGGCACTCGCGCCCGGCAGCCTGCTGATCCTCACCCATGCCTCGTACGAGGGAATCCCGCTGCCCGCCGAGCGGGCCGAGGGCGCGGTGGACGTATACAAGGACATTCGCAACCCGCTGATCATGCGCTCGCGCGAGGAGATCGCGCGGTTCTTCGAGGGGTACGACATGGTGGAACCCGGACTGGTGCCGATGCCGCGCTGGCGCCCGGACTCGGCGCCGGAGGACGAGGATCCGTACGCCTTCTCCGGGTTCGCCGGCGTGGGGCGTACCGCGTGAGCGCGGAGCCGGACGGGCCGGAGGACAGACTGCGCCGGCTGACGACGATCTGGAGCCGGGCGGTCTTCCCGGTGACGTCGACGTCGCTCACCCGTGTCGAGTTCGAGGAACAACTCAGCCCGCTCGCACGCCGGTTGAGTGAGCTGCTGCGTGCCCGCAGCTTCGACGCGGACGGGGCGAGGGCGGTCGGCGCCGCCCTCGTCGGGGCGCACTGCACCGACCCCGAGGCGCTCTCCCGCACGCTGGACTGCGTCGACGCGTATCTGGTGCTCTACTGCGGCGCGGACGGCCCCCAGGACGAACTGCGCATGCGTTCCTCGCGGTTGCAGCACGCCATGGCCGCGGGTTACGCGCAGGCGCTGCGCGAGCGCACCCTCGCCGAGCAGGAGGCCATCGCCCAGGCCGCGTTGCTGGCGCAGGGCGTGGTGGCACAGGCGCTGCACACCAGCGAGGCGCGCTTCCGCGCCGTCTTCGAGGGCGCCGCGATAGGGATCGGCATCGCCGACCTCGACGGCCACGTCCTGCAGGTGAACGCGGCCCTGCTGCGCATGTTCGGGCTCACCGACCAGTCGCTGCGCGGTCGCCGGGTGCAGGACTGGACCCACCCGGAGGACGCCCCCCAGACCTGGAAGCTCTACGACGAACTCGTCAGCGGCAAGCGGGAGCACTACCACCTGGAGAAGGCGTTCAACCGCACCGACGGCACGGTGCTGTGGACCAACCTGACCGTCTCCCTGCTGCGTGACGCCGACGGCAGCCCGCAGTACCAGCTCGCGCTCATGGAGGACACCACCGAGCGGCGCCTGCTCAACCTCCGGCTGCGCTACGAGGCCACCCACGACGCGCTCACCGGCCTGCCCAACCGCACGCTGTTCTTCGAGCGCCTCGAAAAGGTCCTCAACGCCGGCGAAGGCCAGCGCTTCGGCCTGTGCTACCTCGACCTGGACGGTTTCAAGACCATCAACGACAGCCTCGGCCACGCGGCCGGCGACCGGCTGCTGGTGGAGGTCGCCGACCGGCTGCAGTCCTGCGCCACGGCGCCCGGCGAGATGGTGGCCCGGCTCGGCGGCGACGAGTTCGTGGCCCTGACCACCGGCCCCGGCACCGAGCGCAAGGTGGACGAACTTGCCGAGCGCATCATGAACGCGCTGGTCACCCCGGTCAGCCTCGACGGCCGTGATCTCCTGGTGCGCGGCAGCCTCGGGATCGTGGAGGGTCCGGCGGGCGAACGCACGGCCGCCGAAGTGCTGCGCAGCGCGGACATCACCATGTACCGGGCCAAGTCGGCGGGCGGCAACCGCTCCGAACTCGCCGACCCCGAGGCCGACGCGCGCGCCATCACCCGCCACGGCCTCACCACGGCGCTGCCGACGGCCCTGGAGCGCGGCGAGTTCTTCATCGAGTACCAGCCGCTCGTCCACCTCGGCGACGGCAGCGTGCGCGGCGCCGAGGCGCTGGTGCGCTGGCTGCACCCGCAGCACGGTGTCCTCGGCCCCGACCGGTTCATCCCGCTGGCCGAGCACACGGGTCTCATCGTCCCGCTCGGCCGCTGGGTCCTGGAGGAGTCGATCCGGCAGGCCCGCGAGTGGCGAGAACGCTACGGCGCGGAGACGGCCGCCGGGCCGCTGCGCATCAACGTCAACCTGTCGCCGTGCCAGCTCAGCCATCCCGGGCTGGTCCAGGACACGGTCGACATCCTCGAACGCGCCGGGGTCGCGCCGGACGCCCTGTGCCTGGAGGTCACCGAGTCCGCGCTCATCGGCGCCGACGACGACCTGCTCAAGCCCCTGCGCCGACTGGCCGAGATGGGCGTGGACATCGCCCTCGACGACTTCGGCACCGGCTACTCGAACCTGGCGAACCTGCGCCGGCTGCCGGTGCGCATCCTCAAACTGGACCGCTCCTTCACCCAGGGCATGCAGCAGTTCCCCGCCGACCCGGTGGACCTGAAGATCGTCGAAGGGATCGTCTCGCTCGCCCACAGCCTGGACCTCGCGGTCACCGTCGAGGGCGTCGAAACCGGCGCCCAGGCGGAGCAGTTGCGGATACTGGGCTGCGACACGGCCCAGGGCTGGTACTACGCCAGGCCGGGGCCGCCGGAGCGGCTCCACGACCTGGCGCTGGTCGACGCGACGGGCTGATGCCGCGCGGCGCGGGATGGCTGACAACGCACCGTGGGCCAGGCCGACCTGATCCGAACGACAGGCCCTAGGCGGCGCCCGCGCGCAGCTCCGTCAGTGTGTCCCGGGTCAGCGGCCGCGGGTCGTGGTCGGGGTCCACGAGGACGACCGTGCACTCGGCGCTGCGGGTGAGCGCCGTGGTGAAGCTGCCGTCGGCGAACTGGGCCGGGGCTCCGAGGGGTGAGCGGCCGACGGCGACCGCCCGCGCCCGGACGTGCGCCGCGTGCCGGGCGAGCACCCGGCCGGCCGCCGCGTGGTCGCCGACGCTGTCGAGGACCTGTCCGGTGGCGGCGACGCCGTGCCCGGCGAGCCGGTCGAGGTGCGTGGTGACGGCGCGCCGCGCCCGGTCCGCGGACTCGGTCTCCGCCGCCTGCTCCTCGACCACGGCGGTCTGCCGGACGTGGACGACCTCCAGCGGGCTGCCCGTCTCACGGGCGAGCCGGGCGGCCGCGTCCACGATGACGGCGGCCCGGTCGTGGTCGCCGACGGCCACGATGACGGGGGCCCCGCCGGGCGCGGCCTGAGCGGTGACCGGCGTGAGCGTGGGAGCGACCTGCTCGCCCTCCTCCGTGCGCTGTTCGGCCTGCCGGAGCAGGCGGTGGCCGCTGGCGAGCACCGGGACGGCCACGACGAACGTGGCGGCACCGAGGTAGAAGGGCACGCTCAGATCGGTGGCGTCGGCGAGCTTCCCGGCGACATAGGGAGCGAGGCCGCCGCCGATGAAGCGCAGGAACCCGTACGCCGAGGAGGCCACCGGGCGCTCCACCGGTGAGACGAGCATGACGGCCTGGGTGGTCAGGGTGTTGTTGATGCCGATGAAGGCACCGCTGACGATGACGGCGACGACGACCACCGCGGGCGTCTTGACCCCGGCGGCGATGACGGCCATCACGATGCCGAGTCCGAGCAGGTTGGCGTAGAGCACGGGCGCGGTGCCGTACCGGGCCTGCAGGCGCGGGGCGAAGAACACGCTGAACGCGGCCACCAGCAGACCCCAGCCGGTGAAGACCAGTCCGAGCTGGTGGGCGCTCAGTTCCATGGGGTAGGGCGCGTACCCGAGCATGGTGAAGAAGCCCCAGTTGTACAGCAGGGCCATGATGCCCATGGTCAGCAGACCGCGGTGGCGCAGTGCCCTGAGCGGGGCGAGGGGGGAGGTGGGCCGGGCGGGCTTGGGCAGCGACGGCACGAAGGCCAGGGTCGCCACCAGGGCTATCGCCATGAGCACGGCCACGCCGAAGAAGGGCCCGCGCCAGCTGACGGCGCCCAACTCGCCGCCGAGCAGCGGCCCGACGGCGATGCCGAGGCCGAGGGCGGTCTCGTACAGGATGATCGCGCCGCCGAAGCCGCCGCTGGCGGAGGCCACGATGACGGCCAGGGAGGTGGCGATGAACAGCGCGTTGCCGAGTCCCCAGCCCGCGCGGAAGCCGACGATGCCGTTGATGGAGCCCGAGGAGCCGGCCAGCGCGGCGAAGACGACGATCACGGCCAGGCCGATGACGAGGGTGCGCTTGGCGCCGAAGCGGCTGGAGAACCAGCCGACGATCAGCATGGCCACGGCGGTGACGATCAGATAGCTGCTGAACAGCAGGGAGACCTGGCTGGGCGTGGCGTGCAGGCTCTGGGCCAGGGCGGGCAGGATCGGGTCGACCAGACCGATGCCCATGAACGAGATCACGCAGGCGAACGCGACGGCCCAGACGGCCTTCGGCTGCTTGAAGGGGCTGGCTTCCCTTCCGTGCGGAGCACTCATGTGCGGTTCTCTTCCGGAGAGTTGACGGGGGAGATCACGGGGGCGGATGTCAGTCGCGGGCCGCGCGGTCCTGGATCGCGCGGGCGAGGGCGGGCAGGGCGATCCCCACCGCGCGCCGTTCCGGCTCGGTCAGTTCCTCGACGAGCAGCTGGAGGGCGTGGGAGCGCTCGGCGCGGCGCTGCCGGAAGACCTCCATGCCGGTGTCGGTGGCCTCGACCAGGACGCCCCGGCCGTCGCGGCTGTCGGCGGTGCGCCGTACCAGCCCGGCCCGCTCCAGGCGGGTCACGAGCTGGGTCATGTTGGGCTGGGAGGCGCCCTCGACCCGGGCCAGATCGGTCAGCCGGTGCGGGCCCTCGCGGCCCAGGCGGCCGATCGCCGACGAGGCGGCCGTGCTGAGGCCGCCGGCCGTGGCGTGTCTGCGGACATGGCGCACCAGCAGCTCGACCGCGGTCATCAGGTCCTCCGGGGCGGGCTCGGCCGCCCCGGCTTCCACAACCCGCTTATGCATAACCGCATCATGCATATAGGTGTAGCTTGAAACAAGATGCCGGGGGCTACCGTTCAGCGTTCGAGGAGCATCCTCTGCAACTCCCTCGCCGCGCGCGGCGGGGCGACGTCGCTGCGGTGGGCCAGCGCGATCGTGCGGTGGAGACCGGGCCGGGCCAGCGGGGTCACCCGCAGCCCGCGCCCCGACCGGGTCGCGACCATCCGCGGCACCACGGCCACGCCCAGCCCCGCCCGCACGAACCCGAGCACGGCGTCCATCTCGCCCCCCTCCACCGCGAAGTCCGGCTCGAAGCCCTCCGCGCGGCAGGCCGCGACGGTCAGCTCCCGCAGGTCGTAGCCGTGCCGGAACATCACGAGCCGCTCGCCCTCCAGATCGGCGATGCGTACCACCCGCCCGCCCCGCCCCGGCGCCGGTGCCTCCGGCGAGGACACCACCACCAGGTCCTCCCGCAACAGCTCCACCGTGGTCAGCGCGGGCGACGGGGTCGGCAGCGGCAGCACCACCAGGGCCAGGTCCAGCGCCCCCCGGGCCAGCTCCCGCACCAGGTCGTGCGAGCCCCCCTCCTCGATCAGCAGCCGGATGCCGGGGTAGCGGTCGTGGAAGGCGCGCAGCACGTCCGGCAGCAGCCCCGTGCACAGGCTCGGGGTCGCCCCGAGCCGCACCCGGCCGCTCCGCAGCTGCACCAGCTCCTGCACCTCGTACCGGGCCGTGTCCGCGTCCGCGAGGATCCGCCGGGCCAGCGGCAGCAGGGCCTCGCCCGCGTCGGTGAGCGTGATGTTCCCCCGGGCGCGCAGGAAAAGGTCCGCGCCCAGCTCCCGCTCCAGCGCCTTGATCTGCTGGGACAGGGACGGCTGCGCGACGTGGACCAGCTCGGCGGCCCGGGTG
Source organism: Streptomyces sp. NPDC037126 (assembly GCF_055605965.1). Classification (NCBI taxonomy): domain Bacteria; kingdom Bacillati; phylum Actinomycetota; class Actinomycetes; order Kitasatosporales; family Streptomycetaceae; genus Streptomyces; species Streptomyces sp. NPDC037126. The sequence continues at coordinate 240,412 of NZ_JBVJTD010000002.1, read as the reverse complement.
AAGTGCCGGGTCTCGGCGACGGCCACGAAGTACTGGAGCTGATGGAACTGCATCCAGCGAGCATAGCTCCAGGCTATGGAAACGAGCCGGACCATGTCTTGGACCGATCAGGTCGTGCGGCCCTAGCGTGCTGTGCCATGGCACTGGTAACGCGGACGGACCGACGGCCGTCGATGGCGCGCACGATGTGGGACTCCTCCGTCGGCAAGAAGACCGTGATGGCCGTCAGCGGCCTGATCATGCTGCTCTACCTGGTGGCGCACATGATCGGGAACCTGAAGATCTACTTCGGGGCGGGCGAGTTCAACCACTACGCCCACTGGCTGCGCACCGTCGGCGAGCCCTTCATGCACTACGAGTGGACGCTCTGGCTCATCCGGATCGTCCTCGTCGTCGCCGTGGTCGCCCACGCCACCTCCGCCTACCAGCTCAGCCGCCGCGACATCAAGGCACGGCCCAGCAGGTACGTGCACACGAGGCCCCGGGCGAGCTACGCCACCCGCACCATGCGCTGGGGCGGCGTCATCCTCGGCCTGTTCGTCGTCTGGCACCTCCTGGACCTGACCACCGGCACCGTGCACCCGGGCCACTTCCAGCCCGGACACCCGTACCAGAACGTCGTCGCCGACTTCTCCCACTGGTACAGCAACGTCATCTACATCGTCGCGATGCTCGCGCTCGGCCTGCACATCCGGCACGGCTTCTGGAGCGCCGCCCAGACCCTCGGCGTCGGCAGCCGCGCCCGCGACCGCGCCCTGAAGACCGTCGCCGACGTCCTCGCGCTGCTGCTCACGGCCGGCTTCGTCGCCGTACCCGTGGGCGTCATGACCGGAGTGGTGAGCTGACATGACCGAGTACGTGCACTACACGACCGGCGAACCCGTCGCCGACACCAAGGCCCCCGCCGGCCCGATCCACGAGCGCTGGGACACCCGCCGCTTCGAGGCCAAGCTGGTCAACCCCGCCAACCGGCGCAAGCACACGATCATCGTCGTCGGCACCGGGCTCGCCGGCGGCTCCGCGGGCGCCACCCTGGCCGAACAGGGCTACCACGTCGTCCAGTTCTGTTACCAGGACTCCCCGCGCCGCGCCCACTCCATCGCCGCTCAGGGCGGCATCAACGCCGCGAAGAACTACCGCAACGACGGCGACTCGGTCCACCGGCTGTTCTACGACACCGTCAAGGGCGGCGACTTCCGCTCCCGCGAGTCCAACGTGCACCGCCTGGCCCAGATCTCGGTGGAGATCATCGACCAGTGCGTGGCCCAGGGCGTGCCCTTCGCCCGCGAGTACGGCGGCCTGCTCGACACCCGCTCCTTCGGCGGTGTCCAGGTCTCCCGCACCTTCTACGCCCGCGGCCAGACGGGCCAGCAGCTGCTCCTCGGCGCCTACCAGGCGCTGTCCCGGCAGATCGCCGCCGGGAACGTGGAGATGCACCCGCGCACCGAGATGCTGGACCTGGTCGTCGTGGACGGCCGGGCCCGCGGCATCGTGGCCCGCGACCTGATCACGGGCAGGATCGACACGTACTTCGCCGACGCGGTGGTCCTCGCCTCCGGCGGCTACGGCAACGCCTTCTACCTGTCGACCAACGCCATGAACTCCAACGCGACCGCGATCTGGCGGGCGCACCGGCGCGGCGCGTACTTCGCCAACCCCTGCTTCACCCAGATCCACCCGACCTGCATCCCGCGCACCGGCGACCACCAGTCCAAGCTGACGCTGATGAGCGAGTCGCTGCGCAACGACGGCCGCATCTGGGTGCCGAAGGCCAAGGGCGACGACCGCCCGCCGAACCGGATCCCCGAGGACGAGCGCGACTACTACCTGGAGCGCATCTACCCCTCCTTCGGCAACCTGGTCCCGCGCGACATCGCCTCCCGCGCCGCGAAGAACGTCTGCGACGAGGGCAGGGGAGTGGGCCCCGGCGGCCAGGGCGTCTACCTGGACTTCGCCGACGCGATCCAGCGCATGGGCCGCACGGCCGTGGAGGCGAGGTACGGCAACCTCTTCGACATGTACCAGCGGATCACCGACGAGGATCCGTACGAGGTGCCGATGCGCATCTACCCGGCCGTGCACTACACGATGGGCGGACTGTGGGTCGACTACGACCTGCAGACCACCGTCCCGGGCCTGTTCGCGATCGGCGAGGCCAACTTCTCCGACCACGGCGCCAACCGCCTCGGCGCCTCCGCGCTGATGCAGGGACTGGCCGACGGCTACTTCGTGCTCCCGGCCACGGTCAACGACTACCTGGCCCGCAACCCGCACCAGGAGCCGGTGACCCCCGAACACCCCGTCGTCCGTGAGGTGCTCGCGGAGACCGAGGACCGGCTGAACCTGCTGCTGGCGGTCGACGGCGACCGCACCCCGGACTCCTTCCACCGCGAACTCGGCGAACTGATGTGGGAGTTCTGCGGCATGGCCCGCACCGACGCCGGCCTGCGCAAGGCCCTGGAACGGATCCCGCAGATCCGCGAGGAGTTCTGGCGGCGCATCAAGGTCCCCGGCACCGGCGAGGAGTTCAACCAGTCGCTGGAGAAGGCCAACCGCATCGTCGACTACCTCGAACTCGCCGAGCTGATGTGCCTCGACGCGCTGCACCGCGCCGAGTCCTGCGGCGGCCACTTCCGCGAGGAGTCCCAGACCCCCGACGGCGAGGCGGCCCGCCGGGACGACGAGTTCGGCTACGCGGCGGCCTGGCAGTTCACCGGCACGGGCACCCCCCCCGTCCTGCACAAGGAAGACCTGGTCTTCGAGTACGTCCACCCCACCCAGCGGAGCTACGCATGAAGCTCACCCTGCGCGTCTGGCGGCAGAAGAACGCCGACGCCGACGGCGCCATGTCCACCTACGAGGTGGACGGCATCTCGCCCGACATGTCCTTCCTGGAGATGCTGGACATCCTCAACGAACGGCTCATCCTGTCCGGCGAGGAACCCGTCGCCTTCGACCACGACTGCCGCGAGGGCATCTGCGGCGCCTGTTCCCTCGTGATCAACGGCGACGCGCACGGCCCCGAGCGGACCACCTCCTGCCAGCTGCACATGCGGTCGTTCCAGGACGGCGACACGATCGACGTCGAGCCGTGGCGGGCCGCCGCCTTCCCGGTGGTCAAGGATCTCGTCGTCGACCGGTCGGCCTTCGACCGGATCATCCAGGCCGGCGGCTACGTCACCGCGCCCACCGGTTCCGCCCCCGAGGCCCATGCCACGGCGGTGCCGAAGGCGGACGCCGACTTCGCCTTCGAGCACGCGGAGTGCATCGGCTGCGGGGCCTGCGTGGCCGCCTGCCCCAACGGGGCGGCGATGCTGTTCACCTCCGCCAAGGTCAACCACCTGAACGTGCTGCCGCAGGGCGCGCCCGAGCGGGAGACCCGGGTGCTGGACATGGTGGCGCAGATGGACGCCGAGGGCTTCGGCGGCTGCACCCTCACCGGGGAGTGCGCGACCGCCTGCCCCAAGGGGATCCCGCTGATGTCCATCACGAGCATGAACAAGGAGTGGCTGAGGGCCGCCCGGAAGGCCGGCAGGCGGTAGCACCGAGCGTTCGCCGCGAACGGCGGGCGGGCGGGGCCGGGGAGTGGTGCTCACCCGGCCCCGTCTGGTTTCCGCGCCCGCGGTAGGCTGCGCACATGATCATCCCGGGGCGCGTCCCCGATCCCCGGGAGGCCCCGCGGCCGCTCCCCGGGTGCGTGGCCGAGGGCGGCTGAGCGGCGCGGACACCCACGCGGCCGAGGGCACCACCGGCGGCCCCGACCCCGGCGTTCAACATCCCCACATCCGCTCTCCTGGCACAGGTCACGCGACGGCCAACCGGCATCGGAAGAACAGGAACGGCGGGCCGTACGTCACCGGCCCACCGCCGCCGTCGCCGAACCGGCCCGTGACCAGGAGAGAGCCATGACCGGCGTTTCCACCCTCGATCGTCCCCCGCAGCCCGCGGCACCCACCCGCTACACCGTCACCCTCGCCCGGGACGAGGACGACGTGCGTGCCGCGCAGCGGCTGCGGCACGACGTCTTCGCCGGGGAGATGGGTGCCCTGCTGGCCACCCCGCAGCCGGGCCTCGACGTCGACGCCTTCGACGCGTACTGCGACCACCTGCTCGTCCGCGACACCGTGACCGGGCAGGTCGTGGGCACCTATCGGCTGCTGCCGCCCGAGCGGGCCGCGGTCGCCGGCCGGCTCTACTCGGAGGGCGAGTTCGAGCTGGGCGCGCTGGACGCGATCCGGCCCGGGCTGGTCGAGGTCGGCCGCTCCTGCGTGCACCCCGACCACCGTGACGGCGCGGTCATCGGCCTGATCTGGGCCGGGATAGCCCGTTACATGGTCGACCGCGGCCACGAGTGGCTGGCCGGCTGCTGCTCGGTGCCGCTCGCCGACGGCGGCGTCGTCGCCACCGCCACCTGGGACCGGGTGCGCGCCAAGCACCTGGCGCCCGAGGAGTTCCGGGTACGGCCGCTGCTGCCCTGGTCCCCGAACGCCGAGGTCCCCGCCGGGCGCGGCGAGCTGCCGGCCCTGCTGCGCGGCTACCTTCGCCTCGGCGCCTGGGTGTGCGGGGAGCCCGCGCACGACCCGGACTTCGGCGTCGCCGACCTGTACGTGCTGCTGTCGATGCGCCGGGTCAACGCGCGCTACCTGCGGCACTTCCTCTCCCTCGTGCCGGCCTGATGAGCGTCTGGCTGCCCACGGCGCCCTGCACCCCGGGCGCCTGCGTGGAACCCGCCCGGGCCGCCGCGGCCGTACCCCGTGCCGTGCTCCGGCTGACCGCGGTGGTGGTCCTGGTGCTGGCCGGGATCGCGCTGTCCCCACTCGGCGGGAGGATCCCCGCCGAGTGGGTCAGGCGGTGGTGCCGGGCGGTCGTACGGGCCATAGGGGTACGGGTCCGTGTCACCGGGGCCGACGCGCCTGACGGTGGGCTGCTGCTGGTCGCCAACCACGTCTCGTGGCTGGACATCCCGCTGCTGACCGCCGTACGGCCCGCCCGGATGCTCGCCAAGACCGAGATCCGGCAGTGGCCGGTGGCGGGGGCGCTGGTCGCGCGCGGCGGCGCCCTGTTCATCGAGCGGGACCGGCTGCGCGCCCTGCCCGAGACGGTCGCCCGGATCGCGGGGGCGCTGCGGCAGGGCGCGGCCGTCGCCGCGTTCCCGGAGGGCAGCACCTGGTGCGGGCGCGCCCACGGCCGCTTCCACCGGGCCGTCTTCCAGGCCGCCCTGGACGCGGGCGTACCGGTGCAGCCGGTCCGGCTGCGCTACCGGCAGCAGGACGGCGGCAGCGGCACCCCGGCCGCGTTCGTCGGCGAGGACACCCTGCTCGCCTCGCTGTGGCGGGTGGCCCGCACGCGGGGCCTCACGGCCGAGGTCGAGGTGCGTCCGGTGATACCGCCGGGCGCCCACCCCGACCGCCGCGGCCTGGCCGAGGCGGCCCAGCCGGTCACCCCGGAGCCGGCCTGGACCCACACGGCCCTGGTCACCGGCCACCCCACCGCCGTGCGGGCGCTCCCGGCCGGCGGCCCGGCATCCCCCCGGGACATGACCCGCGCCGGCTAGGCCGCCACCCGGTTCCGCCTCCTGTGCCGGGCGGGACCGGGACGGGACCCACGCGGCGGAACCGGCCGACCGGGGGGCGAGGCAGGCGCCGGGCCGGCCGTCACGGCATGACCCGGGCGAGATACGGGGCCGTCGCGCTCGCCTCGGCCACGGCGACGCGGTCCGGGGGGCCGGCGGCCACGATCCGGCCGCCCCGGTCGCCGCCGCCCGGGCCCAGGTCGATCACCCAGTCGGCGCCGGCGACCACCGTCATGTCGTGCTCGACCACGACGACCGTGTGCCCGGCGTCGACCAGCCCGTGCAGCCGGTCCATCAGCACCTCGACGTCGGCCGGGTGCAGTCCGGTCGTCGGCTCGTCCAGCAGGTAGAGGGTGTGCCCCCGGCGGCCGCGCTGCAACTCGCTCGCCAGCTTGATGCGCTGCGCCTCCCCGCCGGACAGCTCGGTCGCCGGCTGGCCCAGACGCAGATAGCCGAGCCCCACGTCGAGCAGTGTGCCGAGGCTCCGGGCGACGGCCGGGGTGTCCGCGAAGAACTCCGCCGCGGCCTCCACCGTCAGATCGAGCACCTCCGCGATGTTCCGCCCCCGGTAGGCCACTTGCAGCGTCTCGGGGTTGTAGCGGGCGCCGCCGCAGTCCGGGCAGGGCGCGTACGTGCTCGGCAGGAACAGCAGCTCGACGCTGACGAACCCCTCGCCCTGGCAGGTCTCGCAGCGCCCCCCGGCGACGTTGAACGAGAACCGTCCCACCCCGTACCCACGGGCCCGCGCCTCGTCCGTCGCCGCGAACACCTTCCGTACGACGTCGAAGAGCCCGGTGTACGTCGCCAGGTTGGAGCGCGGGGTGCGCCCGATCGGCCTCTGGTCGACCCGCACCAGGCGGTCCACCCCCGCCACGTCCTCCGTCAGCTCGCCGATCAGCGTGGACTTCCCGGAGCCGGACACCCCGGTGACCGCGGTGAAAGCGCCGAGCGGGAACGCGGCCGTCACCTCGTGCAGGTTGTGCCGGGTCACCGGGCCGATCTCCAGCCAGCCGCGCGGTTCGCGGGCCGCGCCCGGCGGCCCGGGCGACTCGTCGAAGAGGAACACGGCCGTCGCCGAGCCCTCGGCCGACGCCAGTTCGTCCGGCGGCCCGCTGTACAGCACACGGCCGCCGTGCTCGCCCGCGCCGGGACCCACGTCCACCAGCCAGTCGGCGCCGCGCACCACATCCAGGTGGTGCTCCACCACGAACACCGAGTTGCCTGCCGTCTTCAGCCGGTCCAGCACGGTCAGCAGCGCCTCGGTGTCCGCGGGGTGCAGCCCGGCGGACGGCTCGTCCAGCACGTACACCACACCGAACAGCCCGGACCTCAACTGCGTGGCCAGCCGCAGCCGTTGCAGCTCGCCCGCCGAGAGGGTGGGGGTGGCCCGGTCGAGGCTGAGGTAGCCGAGGCCCAGCTCCACCACGGGTGCGATGCGGGCCCTGAGGTCCTCGGTGAGGACGCGCGCGGTCTCCGTGCCGCCCGCCGGCAGTCCGGCCAGGTCGGTCAGCGGCAGCGCGGCCAGCTCGGCGACGGTCCGGCCGTCGTAGGTCACCGCCAGCGACTCGGGCCGCAGCCGACTGCCCCCGCAGACCGGGCAGGGCGAACTGGCCAGAAAACGCTCCGCCTTGGCCCGCAGAGTGGGCGACCTGGTGTCGGAGAACGTCTTCAGCACATACCGGCGGGCGCTCATGTACGTGCCCTGGTAAGGCCGTTGGATACGGTCCGCGTCCCGCACCGGATGCACGGTGACGACCGGCTGCTCGTCCGTGAACAGGATCCACCGCCGCTGCTCGGCGGGCAGTTCGCGCCAGGGCCGGTCCACGTCGTGACCGAGCGCGTCGAGGATGTCCCGCAGGTTCTTGCCCTGCCAGGCGCCGGGCCAGGCGGCGACGGCACCTTCGCGGATCGACAGCGTGGGATCGGGGACCAGCAACTCCTCGGTCGTACCGTGCACCTGGCCGAGCCCGTGGCACTCCGGGCAGGCGCCGGCCGCCGTGTTCGGCGAGAACGCGTCCGAGTCCAGGCGCTCGGAGCCCGGCGGGTACTCCCCGGCGCGCGAGAACAGCATCCGCAGCGAGTTGGAGAGATTGGTGACCGTGCCCACCGAGGAGCGTGAGGTGGGCGCCGCGCGGCGCTGCTGCAGCGAGACGGCGGGCGGCAGCCCGGTGATCTCGCCGACCTTCGGCGCTCCGACCTGGTGGATCAGCCGGCGCGCGTACGGCGCTACCGACTCGAAGTACCGCCGCTGGGCCTCGGCGTAGATCGTGCCGAACGCCAGGGACGACTTCCCCGAGCCGGAGACGCCGGTGAAAACGGCCAGTACGTCGCGCGGGATGTCCACGTCGACGCCCTTGAGGTTGTGCTCACGGGCGCCGCGGACACGGACGTACGGGTCTCGGGGGCTGCGCATCGGGCGGCCACTCTATCCGCCCCCGTGCGCTAGGACTGCGGAGGGTTGCCCGGGTCGCGCCGGGTGCCGAACTCGTCCCTCATCTTGTCCTGGGCGGTGTCGACCTGCGACTGGTACTTGTTCCCGGTCCGCTGGTCGAGGTAGTCGCCACCCTTGTCGATGCCCTTGTCGGCCATGTCTTCGTGACCCTTGAGCATGCCCTTGATCTTGTCCATGAAGGACATGGGAGCCCTCCTCGTCGCTTGAGGCTTGCACTTCCAGGGTCTCCGGCCCGGAGCCCCTTCGCATCTCGAGCGTCAGGAGGCTGGTGCGAAGAGCCCGGCGAGCCGGCGGTAGGAGTCCAGCAGGCCCGCGCGGTCGTAGGTGCTGGTCGTGACCAGGACCTCCGCGGCCCCGGTCTCCTTCAGTACCGTCTCCAGCCCGTGGGCGACCTGCTCGGCGGTGCCGGCCAGGTGCCCCGCGAGCCCGGACTCGTAGAAGCCCCGTTCCCGCGCGCCCATCGCGCGGGACCCGACCGTCTCGGCCGGGGCGAGCGGCGGGAAGGTGCCGTGGGTGCGCGAGTACGCCATGGACCAGGCCTCCGGGACGAGGAGCCGCCGGGCCGCCTCCTCGGTGCCGGCGACCGCGACCGTCCCGGAGATCACGACGTACGGCTCGGCGGCCCAGGGGGAGGGGCGGAACAGGGAGCGGTACCGGTCGATGCCGCGCAGCATCCTCTCCCGGTCGCGCAGGTCCCCGATGACCATGGGCAGCCCGGCGCGGGCGGCGATCGTCGCGCCCTCGCCCGTCGCCAGCACGAACGGCGGCACCCTCAGGCCCTCCGAGGGGCGGGCGTGCACCCCGGTCGGCGAGGTTCCCGCGAACCAGTCCAGCAGCTCGCCGAGCTGGGCGGCGAAGTCCTCGGCGTCGCCCTTGTCCCGGCCGAGGGCCCTGCGCACCCCGTCGGTGAAGCCCACGGAACGCCCGAGGCCCATGTCGATCCGCCCGGGGAACAGCGACTCCAGCACCCCGAACTGCTCGGCGACGACCAGGGTCCGGTGGTTGGGCAGCATCACCCCGCCGGTGCCCACCCGGATCGTCCGGGTGGCCGCGGCGACCGCGGCGGCGAGCACGGTCGGCGCCGAACCGGCGACGCCCGGCACACCGTGGTGCTCGGAGACCCAGAACCGGTGGTAGCCGAGCGCCTCCGCCTCCCGGGCCAGCACGACGGTGTCCCGCAGCGCCTCGGCGGGCGGGTGCCCCTCCCGGGTGCGGGAGCGGTCGAGGACGGAGAACCTGGTCCGGGCGATCACTGTGCTGCTCACGCAGGGTTCAACGCCCGGGCGGCCCGGTGATTCCCGACGGCGCCGGGCGCCGGCGGGCGGTCACCGACTGCTCCGGGGAGGAGGCATGAGGCCACGGGCCACTGGCTAGGGTTCCGGTGTGACCGACAGCAGCGCACGGCCGATCGCCGTCTTCGACCTCGACAACACCCTGGCGGACACCGCCCACCGGCAGCACTTCCTCGAAGCGCGGCCGAAGAAGTGGGCGGCCTTCTTCGCGGCCGCGCCGCAGGACCCCCCGCTGGCCGAGGGCGTCGCGCTGGCCGTGGAGAGTGCCCGGACGTGCGAGGTCGTCTATCTCACCGGCCGCCCGGAGCGGTGCCGGCGGGACACGCTGGACTGGCTCGCGGCCCACGGGCTGCCCGAGGGGCGGCTGCACATGCGCGGCGACGCCGACCGCCGGCCCGCCCGGTTCACCAAGCTGGAGACCCTGCGCGGGCTCGCCCGGAACCGCGAGGTGCGGGTCCTCGTGGACGACGACGAGCTGGTGTGCGACGACGCGGAACGCGCCGGTTTCACCGTCGTGCGGGCCCGTTGGGCCGCACAGTCCGAGGCGCTCCGGGACGCCCAGGAACGGGAGGGCCGTACCTGACGCCGGGGCGGGTCAGTCCCCGTCCTCGATGCGGAAGCCCACCTTGATGCCCACCTGGTAGTGCTCGATCCGCCCGTTCTCGATCTGCCCGCGGACCTGGGTCACCTCGAACCAGTCCAGGTTGCGCAGCGTCTGGTCGGCGCGGGCGATGCCGTTGCGGATGGCCTGGTCGATGCCCTCGTGTGAGGTGCCGACGATCTCTGTGACCCGGTAGGTGTGGTTCGACATGAGGGGCTCCTTACCGCCGTGAGTCACGCCGTACTCCACCGTGCCGCATAGCCGCCCGTTCCGCACGGCGTCACCACCGAACTACTGACAGCACTTGACCAACGCATTGGTCCATACCAAAATCCAGCACACCCGTACGAGCACGCGTGCTCGTCCCCCCACCTCGGGTCCCCCACCCCTGTCCGCACCGCCCATGCCAGACAGAACAGGACCCCTCGTGAGACGTCGTCTGCTCACCCTCATCTGTGTCACCGGTTCCCTCGCCAGCGGCTGCGGGATGCTCCCGGGCGGACACGACCGCGAGACCGTCACCGTGTGGCTGATGAAGGACAGCGCCTCCAAGGAGTTCCTCCAGCGCTTCACCGCGGACTTCGAACGCACCCACAAGGACCTGCGGCTGGACATCCGCATCCAGGAGTGGACCGGCATCGTCGAGAAGGTCCGCAAGGCGCTCGACGACCACTCCGGCGGCGGCCCCGACGTCATCGAGGTCGGCAACACCCAGGTGCCCCTCTACGCGGACGGCGGCAGGCTCGCCGACCTGACCCTGGAGTCGATGCGCGACTGGGGCAAGGACAAGTGGCTGCCCGGCCTCGCCCAGCCCGGCAAGGAGGGCAACCAGCAGTACGGGATCCCCTGGTACGCGGCCAACCGCGTCGTCATCTACCGCAAGGACCTCTTCGAGCAGGCCGGCATCACCCGCCCGCCGAGGACCCGCGACGAATGGCTCGCCGACACCGAGAAGCTCGACTCCGGCGGCGACCAGGGCATCTATCTCGCCGGGCAGGACTGGTACACGCTCTCCGGCTTCATCTGGGACGAGGGCGGCGACCTCGCCCAGAAGAAGGACGACTACAACTGGAAGGGCACCCTGGACACCCCGGCCGCGCTGCGCGGCATGGACTTCTACCGGCGGCTGCAGTCGCTGGGCGCGGGGCCGAGGGACGCCGACGAGGAACACCCGCCCCAGGCAGGCGTGTTCGCGGGCGGCAAAGTGGCCCAGATCATCGCCGTACCGGGGCAGGCCCAGGCGATCGTGAAACAGAACCCGGACCTGAAGGACAAGCTCGGCTTCTTCCCGGTGCCCGGCAAGGCCGCGTCCCGGCCCGGCACCGTCTTCACCGGCGGCTCCGACCTCGTCGTCCCGCAGCGCAGCAAGGACCAGTTCGCCGCGACCGCCGTCGTCGGGGCGCTCACCGGCGCCAAGTGGGACACCGAACTCGCCCGCACCATGAACTACGTGCCCAACAAGACCACCCTGGCGGGCGCGGTCGCAGGCGAGGAGGGGGTCGCCGCCATGGCCGCGGGCGCGGCGCACGGCAGGGCGACCCCCAACACCCCTCAGTGGGCGGACGTCGAGGCCGACAACCCGATCAAGCAGTACATGACCAGGGTGCTCACCGGCGCCGACCCGGCGACCGAGGCCCGCCGGGCCTCCCGGAAGCTCACCGGGGAACTCACCCCGGACCTCTGACCGGGCGGGCCGGGCCGCCGCTTCACCGCACCACGCTCAGCGACAGCGCGAAGCGGTCCTGGGCGTCCGTCCACCAGTGGGTCAGATCGAGGCCCGCGTCGGCCAGTTCGCGGGTCACCCCGGACCTGCGGAACTTCGCCGACACCTCGGTGCGCAGCTCCTCGCCCGCCGCGAAGTCCACGGCGAGGTCGAGCGCGGGCACCTTCACGGTCTGCGGGACGCGCGAGCGCAGCCGCATCTCGATCCACTCCTGCCCGGAGTCCCACAGCGCCACGTGGTCGAAGGCGTCCGGATCGAAGTCGGCGCCCAGCTCCCGGTCGATGACGGACAGCACGTTCTTGTTGAACGCGGCCGTCACCCCGGCAGCGTCGTCGTACGCCCGCACCAGCACCTCCTCGTCCTTGACCAGGTCGGTACCGAGCAGCAGCCCGTCGCCGGGGGCCAGCAGGGCGCGTACGGAGGCCAGGAACTTGGCGCGCTCGGCGGGCAGCAGATTGCCGATCGTGCCGCCGAGGAAGGCCACCAGCCGGGGGCCGGGGGTGCCGGGCAGGCCGAGCGGAGTGGTGAAGTCCGCGATCAGCGCATGGACCTCCAGCTCCGGACGCTCCGCCACGAGCGCCTGCCCGGCCTGGGTGAGGGCGCTCTCGCTGACGTCCACCGGGACGTAGGCGGCGAGCGAGGGCAGCGCGTCGATCAGGAAGCGCGTCTTCTCCGAGGAACCCGAACCCAGCTCGACCAGCGTCCGGGCACCGCTCGCCGCGGCGATCTCGGAGGACCGGGCGGCCAGGATCTCCCGCTCCGCCCGCGTGGGGTAGTACTCGGGCAACTCGGTGATCCGCTCGAACAGTTCGCTGCCACGGGCGTCGTAGAACCACTTCGGCGGCAGCCACTTGGGGGTGACGGTCAGGCCGCTCCGGACGTCGGCGCGCAGCGCGGCGTCCGTGGCGTCCTCGGGGAGGGTGCGAGTGACGTGCAGGGGACTCACGTACAGGTCTCCTTCGGGGATACGGCCGCCGGATCCTCCAGCGGGGCGAGCAGCACGCCGGCGCGGCTCGCGGTGAGCACGGTGCGGTCGGGGACCTCCTGCCAGAGCGGGTCGTCGTCGTACGGTTCGGAGGCGACGACCGTGCTCCGGCCGGGTTCGGTGCGGTACCAGAGGCTGTCGCCCCAGGCGGTGGCGGCGATCGTGGTGCCGTCCGTCAGCAGCAGGTTGAGCCGCGAGGCCGGGGCCGCCCGCGCGAACCGGCGGACGGTGTCACCGAGCGCCTGGTCCGGGTCGTCACCGGACCGCAGCCGGTGCAGGACCAGCGCCCAGACGAACGCCGAGTCGTTGCGGGCCGGCAGCGACAGCAGGTCGACCGGCGGCAGCGCGGACACCAGGGACGCCGCCGCGTCCGGCCAGCCCGCGATCACGCCGTTGTGGCTGAACAGCCAGCGCCCCGACGCGTAGGGCGCCGCCGCGGCCTCGGCGTCCGCGCCCGCGAGGGTCGCGTCCCGGACGGCGGCGAGCACGGCACCGGAGCGCACCACCCGCGCCAGGTCGGCGAAGGACAGGTCCGCCCAGATCGGCCCGGCCCGCCGGTAGCGGGCCGGGACGGGGTCCTCGGGGGCGTACCAGCCCACGCCGAAACCGTCGGCGTTCACCGTGCCGTGCCGCTGCCGGCGCGGCGCCCACGACTGGCGGAACAGGCTGTGCTCGGGCTCCACGAGGATCCGGCCCAGCGATTCCTCCGGCCCCAGATAGGCCAGGTGACGGCACATCAGACGGTCTCCGAGCGGGCGGTGCGGAACCCGGAGAAGATCTGCCGCCTGATCGGGTAGTCCCAGTTGCGGAACGTGCCCCGGCAGGCCACCGGGTCCACGGCGAACGAGCCGCCGCGCAGCACCTTGTGCGCGGGACCGAAGAACACCTCCGAGTACTCCTTGTACGGGAAGGCCCGGAACCCCGGGTACGGCAGGAAGTCGCTGGCCGTCCACTCCCAGACGTCACCGATCAGCTGCCGCACGCCCAGCGGCGACTCACCCGCCGGATAGCTGCCGGCCGGGGCGGGCCTGAGGTGCCGCTGGCCGAGGTTCGCGTGCCGGGGCGCCGGATCGTCGTCGCCCCAGGGGTAGCGGGTGGACCGGCCCGTGGCAGGGTCGTGGCGGGCGGCCTTCTCCCACTCCGCCTCGGTGGGCAGCCGGCGCCCGGCCCAGCGGGCGTAGGCGTCCGCCTCGTACCAGCACACGTGCAGCACCGGCTCGTCCGCCGGGACCGCCTCGGTGATCCCGAAGCGGCGGCGCAGCCACCGGCCGCCGTCCCGGCGCCAGAACAGCGGTGCCGTGATGGAGTGCTGCCTGATGTGGGCCCAGCCCTCCGGGGTCCACCAGCGCTCGGTGTCGTAGCCGCCGTCCTCGACGAACGCCTGGTACGCCGCGTTCGTCACCGGCGTCGTGTCGATCCAGTACGGCGCCACCTCCCGTGTGTGCGCCGGGCGTTCGTTGTCCAGCGCCCACGGCTCACCGGAGGTGCCCATGGTGAACGGGCCGCCGGGGACGAGGACTTCGGCCGGGCCCGTGAACAGCGGCGCCGGCTCCGGGTCCGGCGCGGTCAGGACCTGCGGCCCCTTCCGTAGCTGATGGGTGATCAGCATCGTCTCGTCGTGCTGCTGTTCGTGCTGCGCGATCATTCCGAAGGCGAAACCGGCCTCGGTCAGCCGGGTGCCGTGGAAGTCCGCCGACTCGAGCAGGTCCAGCGCCCGGCCGCGCACCTCGGCCGCGTACCCGCGGGCCTCGGCGGGCGGCAGCAGCGGCAGCGAGGGACGCTCCGCACGTGGGTGCTCGAAGGCGTCGTACAGGCTGTCTATCTCGGGCCGCATCGCCTCCCGGCCGCCCACCGCCCTGAGCAGCCACAGCTCCTCCTGGTTGCCGATGTGCGCCAGGTCCCACACCAGCGGGGACATCAGCGGGGAGTGCTGCGCGGTGAGGTCGGGTTCGTCCACGCAACCGGTCAGCAGCGTGGTCCGGTCACGGGCGGTGGTGAGCGAGGCCAGCGCGCGTTCCCGCAGCGCCTCGGTGTCCGGCTCCGCGGCCGTGGTGTCGGTCTCGGGGGCGGTCATGTGCGCATGTCCTTCCTGCCGTGGGCGGCGGGGCTGCCCCCGGCCGGGGAGAGGCCCGTACCGGGCGAGGGGTCGAGGAGGTCGTCGGCCGGACAGCGGCCCCGGGCGACATAGCGGTCCAGGTACCCCGCCACGGCGTCCGTGACCTCGGTGGTCGCGCCGATCCTCGGCAGCGCCTCCAGCGCCGCCGTGAAACAGACCGTGGCGGCGTCGCGCAGCTCGGGGTCGGCGAGTCCCAGGCGGGCCGCGTCGCTCCACAGCCGGTTGTGTGGGGCGGGCGCGTGCGGGTCCCGCTCGCCCAGCCGTTTCAGGCTCCGGTACGCGGTCTCGGCCGCCTCCGGATCGTCGAAGAGCGCCGCCGTCACCGCGAGCGGCACGATCCAGCCGTCGTCTCCCGGCTGCGCGTCGATCATCCGCAGCTCCAGGTGACCGCGCGGCCGCACCGGCGGGAACAGCGTGGTCAGGTGGTAGTCGAGGTCCGCCCGGGTGGGCGGCCGCGGCTGCCGGGAACGTGTCCACTCGCGGAAGGTGAGGCCCTCGGGGACCTCCCAGGGACCGCCGTCCCCGCGGACGCACATCACCGGGGAGTCCAGCACATGCCGGGCCCACGCCGTCCTCGGCTCCCCGTTCAGCGGGGGAGCGCCCGCCCGGCCCGCGCCGATCTCCATCCACATCAGCTGCCGGGAGGACATCCAGCCCGTGGGTCGGCCGCCGATCAGCGGGGAGTTGGCGAACGCGGCCACCAGGACCGCGCCCAGCCGGTGGGCCAGCCACCAGCGCCGTACGTGCCCCAGCGGGCCGGGCTCCTCGTGGCCCGCGTCCACACAGACCTGGACGGAGGCGGAGGCGCACATCATGTGCCGGCCGGCCGGGCCGCGCCGGTCGAGGCAGGTCTCCATCGCGTCGTACCGCGGCTCGTGCAGGAACCTGCGGGGCGCGTGCCAGGGCTCGTGACCGATGCCGACGAGACCGAGCCCGTCCCCTGCGAGGACGGCCCGGACCGCGTCCAGGTCGGCGGAGACGGTGCCGATGCACTCCATGAGGGAGGCGGCGGGCGGCGAGCTCAGCTCCAGCTGGCCGCCGGGCTCGACGGTGAGCGCCGATCCCAGGGGCACGGTCCGCAGCGTGGCGTAGGCCGCCGTGAGTCGTTCGGGTGACACGGGGCGCCGTGGCAGGCGCCGCTCGTGGACGAGCCACTCCAGCTCGACACCGAGGGTACGGGGCGGCCCGGTCTTGAAGCAGATGCCCCTGACCAGGGCCTCCACCTCGGCCTCGGTGACGGCGGTGCGATGCCCCGTACAGTCACCACCGTCGCTCGTTGATTGAGACATGTCGGGATCCTCCTGAGATTCCACCATGTCGCCGGTCCGGCATTCGGTCCGCCGGGCCGGCACTCGTCCCACCCAAGACCCTCGAGCCGGATCGCACAAGAGTGCCCTTGGGGACGTTCGGGATCGGTCATCTCCGTTTCCGTGCGTGTTTCCGGCACGTTCCGGGCGCGGGAAACTCCGTTGCACCGCCTCACCAGCATCACCCAGGATGCGTGTATGAGCACGACGGGGGAGACCGCGCGGGCCGCGGTCGCGGCGCCCACGGGGGTGGCGCCGTGAGCGCGCGCCTGCGCGGCGTCGCCGCGGAGACGGAGAACATCGTGGCGGCGGGCCGGTACCGCGCGCCGGACGGCCGGGAGGTCGCACTGGCGCCGGCGATCGAGGCCGCCCGGGCCGGGACGCGGCTCCACGGCCCCGAGCCGGTGCCGGTGCCCACGGCGGCCGGGACCGGGACGGTCGTCGAGGTCACCGGCGAGAGCAGTCTGGAGGCGGCCCGCCGGCTGGCCGGCGCCCCGGTCGCGGTCCTGAACTTCGCCTCGGCCCGGAACCCGGGCGGCGGCTACCTGAACGGCGCGCAGGCCCAGGAGGAGGCCCTGTGCCGCGCCTCCGCGCTGTACACATGCCTGCTTCAGGCCCGCGGCTTCTACGAACACCACCGCGCCCACCGCGACCCGTTCTACACGGACCGGGTGATCCACTCACCGGCCGTCCCGGTCTTCCGTGACGACCGCGGCCGGCTGCTGCCGGAGCCGTACGTCGCGGGCTTCCTGACCGCCGCCGCCCCCAACGCGGGCGTCATACGGCGTACGGCCCCGGAGCGGGCCGGCGGGATTCCGGCCGCCCTCGCGGTACGGGCCGAGCGGGTCCTGGAGACCGCCGCCGCCCACGGCTACCGGCAACTGGTGCTCGGCGCCTGGGGCTGCGGGGTCTTCCAGAACGATCCGGCGCAGGTCGCGGACGCGTTCCACGCACTGCTGGGGCCCGGTGGCCGGTTCGCCCGGACCTTCGCGCACGTGGTGTTCGGCGTCCTGGACCGTACGCCGGGAGCGACGGTCCGGGAGGCCTTCGCGCGGACCTTCGAGGTGGGCGCGCCGAGCGTCTGACGCCTTCGCGCGGACCTTCGGCGGGGGCGTGCCCAGGGTCTGACCGCTTCGTGTGGACGACTACGGAGAGCCTGCCGAGCGTCTGACATCCTCGCCCGGACGGCTGCGGATCGCGTGCCGAGCATCTGACGCCCGCGCGCGGACGAGTGCGGATCGCGAGCCGAGCGTCCCGCGACCCACGTGGGAGGTCAGGTCCAGCCGTAGCGCTCGTGCAGCCGCTGCCGGACCAGGTTGAACCGCCCCCGGTCCAGCGCGCACGCCTCCCGGCGCATGCCGTCCTCGTACAGCCGCAGCACCCGGTCCACGTCCACCCACGAGTCGCGGTCCGAGCGGTCCCACGGCCCGCTGCCTATCGCCACCCACTCGCGGTCGTCGTCGTGCCGCTTGCTGGAGAGCTGCACGGCGAGGAGGGTGCCCGCCGCCTCGCGTGCGACGACCAGCACCGGGCGGTCCTTGCCCCGGCCGTCGTTCTCCTCGAAGGGCACCCAGGTCCACACGATCTCCCCGGGGTCGGGGTCGCCGTCGTGGGCCGGGGAGTACTCGGTGCGCACCCGGCCGACCGCGCGCGGGTCGGCCTCGGTGGTGGCATGGGGGCCGTGGCGGCCGGGGACGTTCTCATCGTTAAACGTGCTCACGGAGGCACCCTAGATGAATGAGTCCAAGGGGTACCGTCGCGGTCAGTGGTCGAAGTCAACCAGTGATCGTTCGACGGGTTGGCCGGTCCTGTCGTTGAGTCAGATTGCCGCGGTCAGCGCGAGGATGCGGGACAGGACCCGGACGCCGACTCCGGCGGGACTCTTGCCGCCGTGTCGTTCCAAGTCGAGCTGGCCCCTGAGGGTCTGGTTGATCGACTCGATGGTCTGCCGCAGCGGCTTGAACAGGTGCGCTCCGGCTCGCGCGAGCTCGTAGGCAATCCTTTCAACCCATTCATCTTAGGGTGTGGATCGCCACAGCAACGGATGGGGGAACGATGCGTTCACCGGACAGCGCGCTCGCGCTCGGCCCGGGCGGGCCAGTTGGTACCGCTTGGATGGCCGGGCTCGCCCACGGCCTGCGCGGCCTGGGCGTCGACCTGGGCGCGGCGGATCTGGTCGTCGGCACCTCGGCCGGCGCGATTGTGGGCGCCGCGCTGGCCACCGGCCAGGACCTCGCGCACTTCGCCGACCCCGCCGGCAGCCGCGGCGACGGTCCCCGGCCGCCGCAGGCCGATCCGCAACGCATGGGTGAGGTCTTCGCGGTCCTCGGTGCCGGCCTGCCAGCGGAGGAAGCTCGCCGGCAGGTCGGGCGGATCGCCCTCGGTGCGGCCGATCCGGAGGCCGAGCGGGCCTTGGTCGCGGTGCGACGTCGGCTCGTCGGCACGGACACCTGGCCAGCAGTGCGCCGCCTGCTCATCCCTGCCGTGGAGGCGGAAAGCGGCGAGCCGGTGGTCTGGGATCGCGGCAGCGACGTCCCGCTGGCGGCTGCCGTCGCGGCCTCGAGCGCGTTCCCGGGCGCGGCGCCTCCGATATCGGTCGGCGGGCGCCACTACATCGACGGCGCGCTTCGGGCAGGCACCAACGTGGATCTCGCGGCCGGTGCGCGTACGTTGGTCGTCGTGGAGTCGATGGCGCGTCAGGCTCCGGGACAGGAAGCGTTGGCCGCGCTGGGCGCGGAGACGGTGGTGTCGTTGTTCCCGGACGCGGCGTCGGCGGCGGCGCTCGGCACGGACCCGTCGGACCCGTCGGCGTGGGTGCCTGCGTTCCAAGCGGGGCAGCTGCAAGCTGCTGCCGCGCGGGAGCAGTTGGCCGGAGCCTGGGCCGTCGGCTGACGCTGTTCGCGCTCACCGGCGCCAAGGTTGAGGAACGCGAGACGCTACGCGACATGCTGGACACCGTGCCCGACGTGGTAGCCGCCCATCCGCGACGGACATTCATCTAGTGGTCCCCGTCCGGGACGCAACGGGCGCCTGCCGCCGACGCGTTACACCGGCCCCGTGCCCGGCCGGGTGCCGATCTGCATGCCCGGGCGCCTGCGGTGCACGGTCACATAGGTCAGGCCGCGCTCCCCGGCGGCGACGCCGCGGGTCGACCCGTGCGGCAGCCACACCAGCGCGCCTTCGGTGAGCGGCCGCGGTGCGAGCGCCTCTCCCGCGCCGAGCACGCCGTCCCCGGCGACGACAAGGAGCAGCACGTCCAGCTGCCGCTCCGTGTGGGCCGTGATCCGGCCGCCCGGGGGGAGCCGCACCACATTGGCGTCCAGCTGGCGCCCGCTCTCCGCCAGCTTCCAGAGCACCCCAGCCGGGACCGGAGGATCCTCGGCCAGCGCCCGGGCGTCGCACAGGACGCGCGGTTCCGGCTGCGCCTGGCCCGCCGACTCGCCGTCGGCCGGGGACGGTGACGTCATCTGTACCCCTCGTCTCTCGGCTTTCGATGCCCAGCCTACAATTACTACAAATAGGTTTCGTAAAAAATCAGCGCAGGTGAGAGGGGTGTTCGAAGGTGACCGCACGGGAGAACCCGCGCCGTCGCGCGGTCCTGGACGAGCTGCGCGCCGCCCCCGCGCCCCTCGGTGTCACCGAGACGGCCGAGCGGATGGGCGTCCATCCCAACACCGTGCGCTTCCACCTCGACGCCCTGGTGGCCGACGGTCTGGCCGAACGCCGTACCGACGCCCCCTCGGGCCCCGGTCGGCCCCGCACCGTCTACACCGCCCGCCCCGGCATGGACCGCGGCGGGGCCCGCGGGTACCTGCTGCTCGCGCGCATGCTGCTCAGCCGGTGGGCGGATGCCGACCCCGCCGACGCACGCGCCGAGGCGACGGAGACGGGCCGCGCGTGGGGCCGCCACCTGGTGGACCCGCCGCCCCCCTACGAGCGGCCGACGGCCGAGGGCTCGACGGCCCGGCTCCTCGCTCTGCTGGACGACCTCGGCTTCGCGCCGCGGCCGGAGGGCGGGGGCGACGACACGGGCCGGGCCCCGGAGCGGATCCGGCTGCGGCACTGCCCGTTCCTGGAACTCGCCGAGGAGCACGGCCGGCTGGTCTGCCCCCTCCATCTCGGCCTGATGCAGGGCGCGCTGGGCCGGCTCGGCGCGCCGCTGACCGCGACCAGCCTGGAGCCGTTCGCCGAACCCGACTCCTGTCTCGCCCACCTGGGCGCGAAGGCCGCCGGCTGAACCCACCGCACATGAGAAGGGCAACACCTCGATGAACGCCACGTCCGCTGCCACCGCCAGTGCGGTCACCTTCGTCTGGCTCGGAATGGTGCTGGCGATCTCCTTCCTGGAGGCCCCGCTGAAGTTCCGCGCCCCAGGCGTGACGATTCCCGTCGGACTCGGCATAGGCCGACTGGTGTTCCGGGCGCTCAACGCCGTCGAGGCGGTCTTCGCGATCGTCGTGATCGCCGCGGTCGCCCTGCGCGGCGCCCCCGCCGGGATCGTCGCCCTGACCGCGGCGGCGGCGGTGCTCCTGCTCGTCCAGCTGGCCGTCGTCCGGCCCAGCCTGAACCGCAGGTCCGACCGGGTCCTCGCGGGCGAGGACCTGCCCCGCTCGCACAGCCACCTCTGGTACGTGGCCCTGGAACTCCTCAAGGTCATCGCCCTGATCGCCCTGGGCGTCGGCCTGCTGACGGTGTGACGGACACGGACGCGCGCGGGGACCGACGGCCGGGGTCCCCGGTGAGGAGCCCCGGCCACCGACGGGACCGCTAGCCCTCCTCCTGCACGAGGACCTTCTCAGGAGCAGGAGCAGGTGCGGTCGCGCCGTCGAGCGAGGGGGCGGCGGCCTTCGGCGCCGGTCCGTCGGCACCCGTCGTGGCGAGCAGCCTGCGGGCGAGGCCCAGGCCCGTGCCGCCCATGGTGAGCGCCTTGGCGAACAACTCACTCATGCCGTCGGCGCCGTTGAGCAGCACCATGTTGTCCACGTTGCCGAACGCCGACGCGCCCGCCTGGACGATCTCCGGCCACTTCTCCGCGAGTTGCTGGGCGACGACCGCCTCCTGGTTCTCCGCCAGCGCGGCGGCCCGCGCCTTGATGGCCTCGGCCTCCGCGAGGCCCTGGGCCCGGGTCGCCTCCGCCTCCGCGAGCCCCCTGGCCTGGGCCGCCGCGGCCTCGGCCTCACCGGTGGCCCGGGTGGCGTCGGCGGTGGCCGCACCCCGGGTCTTGGTCGCCTCGGCCTCGGCGCCCGCGGCCGTCTTCACCCGGGTCGCCTCGGCGGCCGCCGCGAGCTCCGTCTCCCGGGCCCTCGCCTGCGCCGCCGAGATCCGCGCGTCGCGCTCGGCCTCGGCCAGCGTCCTGGTCTCGTACGCCTTGGCGTCCGCCGGCTTGCGGACGTCGGCCTGCAGCTGCTGCTCGCGCCGGTGCGCCTCCAGCTCGGCGACCCGCGTCTCCTGTACGACGACCTCCTGCCGGGCGGCCGCCTCGGCGAGCGGACCGGCCTGCTGGGCCTTCGCCGCCGCCTTGTCCCGCTCGGCCTGGTAGCCGGCCTGCAGGATCTCGCTGTCCCGGGTGGCCTCCGCCATCCGCGCGAAGGACTGCTGCTCGGCCTCGGTGGCGAGCCGGTTCGCCTCGGCCTGCGCGATCCGCGCGTCCCGCTGGACGGCCGCCGCGTGGGGCATCGCCAGGTTCTGGATGTACCCGGTCGGGTCCTCGATCTCGTGGATCTGCAGCGAGTCCACGATCAGGCCCAGCTTCTCCATCTCGGTGCCGCAGGCCGCCCGGGTCTGCCCGGTCAGCTTCTCCCGGTCGCGGATCATGTCCTCGACCGTCAACCCGCCCACGATGGACCGCAGATGACCGGCGAAGACGTTGTGGACCCGCTCCGACATCAGCTTCTGCTGGTCCAGGAAGCGCCGGGCCGCGTTGGCGATCGACACGAAGTCGTCGCCCACCTTGAAGATGACCACGCCCCGCACCTTCAGCGGAATGCCCTGGTGGGTCACGCAGTCCACGTGCAGCTCGGTCTCGTTCAGGTCCAGGGAGAGCTTGCGCACCGCCTGCACACCCGGCAGCACCAGGGTGCCGCGCCCGGTGACGATGCGGAACCCCATGCCCTCCTCCAGGCCCTCGGTGCGGTGCTTGGAACCCGAGATGATGAGCGCCTCGTTCGGCTCGGCGACCCGCCACATCGCTTTGAACAGACCGATCACGACCAGGACGGCAACGACGACCGCCCCCGCAACGACGCCGACGACCATCGGCAAACGCCCCCTTTGGATGGTGCCCTTTCGGCACCGAACGAAGGGAGTGTGCGCCTGCCGCGGCCACCGCAGAAGACGCCGGCGGATCCTTGTTGCCATCTTGACGCATGCCGCCACCACCTGGGGCGGAGCGTGCTCAACTGTCGTACGCGGCCGTGACGTAGACGGTTCTCGGCGGCAGGTACTCGACCACCATGACCACCGTGCCCGGAGTGATCCGGGCGCTGCCGTCGGCGGGATGGGCGAGGAAGTGCTCCGCGCCGCCGCGCACCCGCACGATCACCTCGCCGACCAGCCCGGGGCCGACCGTCCCCGTCACCCGCCCGATGAGCCCGACCATCGACGCGTCGTCCATGGCCCAAGGGTACGGGCGCGACGCCGTCACACGGCCGGTTCGTCCGCGTCCACCCGCTGCGGCGGCCACAGTTCGTGCCACCGGAGCTCCGCCTCCAGCTGGGCGGCGAGCGACACCAGCAGCGGTTCGCTGTTGGCCGGGCCGAGGAGCTGGGCGCCGATCGGGAGTCCGTCACCGGCGAACCCGGCGGGCACGTTCACGCCCGGCCAGCCCAGCACGTTCCAGGGCCAGGCGTACGGGCACGCGGCGATCATCGCCCGGTCGGTGGCCAGCCCGCCGAGCCGGGCGAAGGCGCCGATCCGGGGCGGGGGAGCGGCCGTGGTCGGGGCGAGGATCACGTCGTACGACGAGAAGAACCTGCCGATCCGCCGATGCAGCAGCGCCTCCGCGCGCCGCGCCACCCTGAGTGGCACCCCGCCGAGCAGCCGGCCCAGCCGGGCCGCGTCCCGGGTGCGCGGGTCGAGCAGCGCGGGGTCGGGGGCCTCGCGGACCCGCTCGGCGATGCCGGCGGTGGCGCGCGGCACGAAGGTCAGCCCGATCTGGCCGTAGGGCGGGTCGGCCTCCTCGACGTCGTGCCCCAACGCGGCCAACCGCCCCGCGAGTTCGACGATCCTGCCACGGATCTCCGGGTCCAGCCGGGCCGGTACGGCGGTGAACGGCGGCTTCAGGGCCAGGGCGATCCGCAGCCGGCCGGGGTCGCGGCCGACCGCGTCCGCCACGGTCAGCGCGGGCGGCCGGTGCGGGTCCCGGTCGTGGTTGCCGCTCGCCGCGTCGAGGAGCAGGGCCGCGTCGGCGACCGTACGCGCCAGGGTGCCGTTGACCGTGATGCCGTGGAAGGACTCGCCGCGCGGCCAGGTCGAGATGCGGCCCCGCTGCGGCTTGATGCCGATCAGGTGGGTCCAGGACGCCGGGATCCGCACCGAACCGGCACCGTCGGAGCCGAGCGCGGCCGGCACCAGACCGGCGGCGACGGCGGCCGCCGATCCGCCCGAGGAACCTCCGGGAGTGTGTCCGGGATGCCAGGGGTTCCTGGTGTCCCCGAACGCCGGCCCCTCCGTGAAGGGCCACTGCCCCAGCTCGCAGGTGTTCGTCTTGCCGACGATCACGGCGCCGGCCGCCCGCAGCCGCCGTACCGCCTCGCCGTCCGCGGCCACCGGCGGGAAGTCGCCCGGGCAGCCGAACGCGGTCGGGTGGCCCGCCACGTCCATGTCGTCCTTCACCGCCACCGGCACCCCGAGCAGCGGTCGCCGCCCACCGGCGGCCAGCTCCCGGTCCGCGGCGTCCGCCTCGGCGAGCGCGGCCTCGGCGCACACGATGCGAAAGGCGTTCAGCGTCGGCTGCGAGGCCCCGATCCGCTCCAGGGCCCCCTCCACCAGCTCACGGGACGTCACCTCCCCGCCGGCCAGCGCACGAACGGACTCCACGAGCCCCACGGCACGATCCAACGACATGAGCAAGCACCTCCGGGACCCTCCGGACACGTTGTCTACCGAACGGTAACGTCAACAAGGGTGCCCTGGCGCGCCTTTCGCCGGGTGACACTCGCTCAAGTCGGCACGGGCACCGGGAACGGCTCACCGGGCCTCACCGCGACAGCAGTCGTCTCAGCCAGGCGACGCGGGACGCCCGGGCCGTGCGGGAGAGGGTCGCGGTGGGGGCCAGGGCGTCGAAGCCGTGGAAGCCGCCGGGCCAGACGTGGAGTTCGGCGTCGCCGCCGGCCTCCCAGAGGCGGGAGGCGTAGGTGACGGCCTCGTCGCGGAACGTCTCGGCGGAGCCCACGTCGATGTACGCCGGCGGCAGCCCGGACAGGTCGGTGGCGCGGGCGGGGGCCGCGTAGGGGGAGAGGCCGGGGTCGCCGCGGCGGTCGCCCAGCAGCGCCGTCCAGGCGGTCTCGTTGGCGGTGCGGTCCCAGAGGCCGAGGCCGGCCATCTGGTGGCTGGAGACGGTGTCGTTGCGGTCGTCCAGCATCGGGGACATCAGCAGCTGGCCCCGGAGCCGCGGGCCCTCCCGGTCCCGCGCGAGCAGCGCGAGCGCCGCGGTCAGGCCGCCGCCGGCGCTGGCGCCCGCGACGACGATCCGGTCCGGGGCGCCGCCGATCTCCGCCGCGTGCCCCGCGGTCCACACCAGGCCCGCGTACGCGTCCTCGACCGGTGCCGGGTGCGGGTGTTCGGGCGCCAGCCGGTACTCCACCGACACCACCACCGCGCCCAGTTCCAGCGCCCAGCCCAGCACCGCGTCGACGCCGGCCCGGTTGGTGCCGATCATCATGCCGCCGCCGTGCACGTGGTAGATCACCGGCAGCGGCGCCGTGACCCCGGCCGAGGCCGGACGGCAGAGAAGCAGGGAGACGTCCGGGGCGCCCGCGGGGCCGGGCACCGCGCGGTCCGCCACCTCGAAGGCGCCGTCCATCGTGAGGTCCAGCAGCGGAGCCAGTTCGGCGCCCGCGGACCGCCGGGCGGAGTCGAGGTCCTCGATGCGGAACCCGGGCTCGGCCACGCCTTCGAGCTGTTCGAGCGACGCGGCCAGCTCCGGGTCGAACGGGGGCGGGACCAGGGGCACGGCTCCTCCTGCGGTGACTCACACGGCACGGCGTACACGATCATCGTCCGCATACCCCCGACCCGTCCCGAAAGCCACGCGCCCGAGGTGACACAGCAGTCCCAGCGGCGCCGGCACGCGACCTCCTGGCTCGGCGCCCGCGCCCGCTGCGGCCGGACCGGGGTCTGCGAGCCCGGCGCAGCGGATCCGGCAGCAGCCGCGGACGCCGCTGCCGGGGGCTGGGGCCGGAGCGCCAGGCATCGAGCGGCCCGGTCGCTGAAGTCTCCTCAGTGCGCCGGGCCGTTGGTGAACATGTCGATCAGGCCCTGGGGCGCGTCCGCGCGGAACAGGAGGGAGCCGCCGTGGGCCGACTCCCGCGCGGACGCCTCGGCGCGGGGGAACAGCGCGTCCTCGTACGCGGCGAGCGCGGCCTCGGTGTCCCCGGGGTGCGCGGCCAGCGCGAGGCCCAGTTCCGCGCCGTCGAGGAGCGCCAGGTTGGCGCCCTCGCCCGCGAACGGCGACATCAGATGGGCGGCGTCGCCGAGGAGCGTGACACCCGGGACGCGCTCCCAGCGGTGACCGGCCGGCAGGGCGTGGATCCGGCGGGGCACCGGTATGCCGTCAGCGTCCGCGACCAGCGCCCGCAGGCGTTCGTCCCAGCCGTCGAACTCCTTCAGCACCGCCGCCTTCGCCGCCGCCGGGTCGGTGAAGTCGATGCCGTCCAGCCAGTCCTCCGGCGCCTCGACGGCCACGTACACATGCAGGCAGCCGTCCGTCTCGCGGTGGGCGAGGAAGCCCCGGCCGGCGCCGAGCGCGAAGAACATTCCCGCGCCCACCACCTCCGCGCTCACCGGGTGGCGCAGGTCCGCCTCCAGCAGGTCGACCTCGACGAACGACACGCCCGTGTAGGCGGGCCGGGCCGGGGAGAGCAGCGGGCGGATCCGCGACCAGGCGCCGTCGGCACCGACCAGCAGGTCCGTGGTGAAGCCGGTGCCGTCGGCGAGCGTCACCTCGTGCCGGCCGTCGCCGAGCGGGCGCGCCCCCGTGACCTTGGCGCCCCAGCGGACCGTGCCCTCGGGCAGCGAGCCGAGCAGCAGGTCGCGCAGGTCGCCGCGGTCGATCTCGGGGCGCGTCCCGCTGCCGTCGTCGGACTCCGCCAGCCGGAGCGTGCCGTGCCGGTCCAGGACCCGCAGGGCCTGGCCGCCGGAGTGGACGCGGGCCAGGAACTCCTCGTGCAGACCGGCGGCACGCAGCGCCCGCTGGCCGGAGTCGTCGTGGATGTCGAGCATGCCGCCCTGGGTCCGGGCGGCCGGCGAGTCGTCGAGGTCGAACAGGGCGGCCCCGATGCCGTGCACGTGCAGTACGCGGGCGAGCGCGAGCCCGCCGAGACCCGCGCCGACGACGGCTACGGGGTGGTGGGTCCGGAACGGCGTGGTCATGGCGGCCTCCTGGCGCTCAGTCGGGTACGGCGGTGTGCTCGATGCCGTTGATCAGGGTCTGGAAGGCCCACGACAGGCGGGCCTCGGGGGTGCCGGACAGCAGCGCACCGCCCGCGGCGGCGATGTGCGGGTGGGTGCCGGCGGACGTCTCGCGCAGGGCGCGGTCCAGCGCCTGCCACTCGCCCGGGGAGTCCCCGCCCGCGTGCTCGGCGGCGGTCGCGGTGGCGTGCTGCAGCAGCAGGTCGACCCCCCAGGCCGCGCGCTCGCGCGGCACTCCGCCCGACTGGAGCAGGCCGAGGAGCGTCTCGATCAGCCGCAGGTAGTTGGGGCCGCTCGGCCGGGCGGTCAGCGCCGAACGGGCGAGCGACGGATGCTCCAGGAGCATCGCCGTGTAGCCGGTGAGCACCTGCGCCAGCCGCTCCCGCCAGCCGCCCTCGGCGGGGGCGGGCCCGACCGTGCCGAGCAGTTCGTCCAGGACGGCCGCGTGGAGTTCGTCGGTGTTGCGGACGTAGACGTACAGCGAGGCCGGTCCGGTGTCGAGCTCCTGCGCCAGCCGCCGCATGGTCACCTTGCGCAGTCCCTCCGCGCGCAGGATCGCGACGGCGGCGGCGACGATGCCCTCCCGGTTCAGGGCGGGCTTGGCGGGGCGCTCGCGACGGGAGCGGGGCGATGCGGTCATGTCCTCATCGTAACGAACATGTTCGTCACGAACAAGTTCGACACGAGCGTGTTCGTCGAGGGGGGATCCCCGGTGACAGGCGCGGGCCGCACCCTCCCCAACAGGCGTGCGACGTCCCCGTTTTCGTCGAACGATGAACCACGTTCCCCCGGCTGCCACCGGCCCCCGCGCCTCTGCCAAGATGCGGTCTGTCATGGTGCAGATACCGAACACGCCCACGAGCGCCGACGTGGCCCGCCTGGCCGGCGTCTCGCGCGCGACCGTGTCCTACGTCCTGAACAACACCAGCGCCGTACGGATCAGCGAACCCACGCGCCGCCGCGTCCGCGAGGCGGCGCAGGAACTGGGGTACGTGCCCCACGCGGCGGCCCGCAGCCTGCGCGCCGGGCACAGTCGCATGGTCCTCATGCCCGCCCCGGCGATCCCCGTCGGCCCCCTGTACAGCACGTTCCTCAACGAACTGCAGTGGGCGCTCGGCCGGCTCGACTACACCGTCGTCCAGTACGGCAGCGTCGGCCTCCAGGGTGACGAAGCCGCCCGCGCCTGGGCCGAGTTGAGGCCCGTCGCCGTGCTGGTGCCCGGTGCGGAGCTGGGCCCGCGGGGCGTGGCGGTGCTCAAGCGCTCCGGCGCCCGCGCGGTGGTCACCCTCGGCCCCGGGCGCGTCGACGGCGCGCACGCCCTGCTGATGGACCACGAGGCCGTCGGCCACTGCGCGGCCACGCACCTGTACGAGCGCGGCGGGCGCCGGATCGGTGTCGTCGTACCGCAGGAGCCCGGCCTCGAGGCGTACTCACTGCCCCGGCTCGCCGGTGTCCGCCAGGCGCTGCACGGCACCGACGCGTCCGTGACCGAGGTGCCGCTCGCCTACTCCGAGCAGGCCGCCGCCGAACTCGCCGCCCGCTGGGGCGAGTCGGGGCTGGACGCGGTGTTCGCGTACAACGACGAGTACGCCATGCTGCTGATGCGCGCACTGCAGGACGAGGGGGTGCGCGTCCCCGGGGACGTGGCGCTGATCGGGGCCGACGACCTGATGCTCGGGCGGCTGCTGCGGCCCCGGCTCAGCACGGTCCACATCGAACTGCCCTCGGGCCGCGACCTCGCCGAACTGGTCGACCGCGCGGTGCGCGACCCCGGCGGCGAGCCGGAGGTGCACAGGGTGCTGGGTGCCTCGGTGGTGCTCCGCGAGTCCACCTGACACCTCCCCGCCGCCGAGTGCGGGCCGACGGGGACTACTGGGCCTCGCCCTCCTGGGCGGCGATGGACTTGCGGACCTCGTCCATGTCCAGCTTCCGGGCCTGACCGATGACGTCCGTCAGCGCGGCCTCGGGCAGGGCACCAGGCTGGGCGAACACGGCCACCCGGTCCCGGACGATCATCAGCGTCGGGATCGACTGGATGCCGAAGGCCTGGGCCAGTTCGGGCTGGGCCTCGGTGTCCACCTTGCCGAACACCAGGTCCGGATTCTCCTCGGCCGCCTTCTCGTACACCGGTGCGAACTGCCGGCACGGCCCGCACCAGGACGCCCAGAAGTCGATCAGAACGAAGTCGTTCTCGATGACGGTCTGGTCGAAGTTGTCCTTGGTCAGCTCCATCGTGCTGCTCATGGCGTGAATCCCTGCTTCCTGGTGTGGGGGGTGTGCCGACGGCGGAAACACGACCGCCGGGCCGCCTATTCCACACGCGCACGCCCGTGTGTCGCGCACGTACCCGTGTGGCCGCCACGCACACCACCCACCAGACTGACCCCATGACGGAAACGGAATCCAACGCGTACGACGTCGTGGTGCTCGGAGCCGGGCCCGTGGGGGAGAACGTCGCCGACCGCACCCGCGCGGCCGGCCTCACCACCGCGGTCGTGGAGAGCGAACTGGTCGGCGGCGAGTGCTCGTACTGGGCGTGCATGCCCAGCAAGGCCCTGCTCAGGCCGGTCATCGCCCAGGGCGACGCCCGCCGGCTGCCCGGCCTCGACCGGGCGGTCCAGGGCCCCCTCGACACCCCCGCCGTGCTCGCCCGCCGCGACGAGTTCACCTCCCACTGGAAGGACGACGGCCAGGTCGGCTGGCTCGACGGCATCCGCGCGGACCTGTACCGCGGCCAGGGCCGTCTGGCGGGCCCCCGCACGGTCACGGTCACCGGCCCCGACGGCACGGTCACCACCCTCACCGCCCGGCACGCGGTCGCCGTCTGCACCGGCACCCGTGCCGCGCTCCCCGATCTGCCCGGCCTCGCCGAGGTGAGGCCGTGGACGAGCCGCGAGGCGACCAGCGCCGAGGCCGCACCCGGCCGGCTGATCGTCGTCGGCGGCGGTGTCGTCGCCACCGAGATGGCCACCGCCTGGCAGGCGCTCGGCTCGCGGGTCACCCTGCTGGTCCGCGGCAAGGGCCTGCTGAACCGCATGGAGCCGTTCGCCGGGGAACTCGTCGCCGAGGCCCTCGCCGGGGCGGGTGTCGACGTCCGCACCGGCACGTCCGTCGAGTCGGTCGCCCGTGAGAACGGCACCGTCGTGGCCGTCACCGGCGCCGGCGACCGGCTGGAGGCCGACGAGATCCTGTTCGCCACCGGCCGCGTCCCCCACACCGACGACATCGGCCTCGACACCGTCGGCCTGGAACCCGGGACGTGGCTGGACGTCGACGACAGCCTCCGCGTCGACGGCACCGACTGGCTGTACGCAGTCGGCGACGTCAACCACCGGGCCCTCCTCACCCACCAGGGCAAGTACCAGGCCCGCGTGGCCGGTGCCGCCATCGCCGCCCGCGCGGCCGGCGACCGGCTCCTGGAGGAGCCCTGGGGCGCGCACGCGGCGACCGCCGACCACGACGCCGTACCCCAGGTCGTCTTCACCGACCCGGAGGCGGCCGCGGTCGGCCTCTCCCTGGCCGAGGCGGAACAGGCCGGCCATCGCGTCCGCGCCATCGACGTCGAGTTCTCCTCGGTAGCCGGAGCGGGCCTGTACGGCGACGGCTACAAGGGCCGCGCCCGCATGGTCGTGGACCTGGAGGACGAGATCCTGCGCGGGGTCACCTTCGTCGGGCCCGGCGTCGGTGAACTCATCCACTCGGCGACCATCGCCGTCGCGGGCCAGGTCCCGGTCAGCCGCCTGTGGCACGCGGTCCCGTCGTACCCGACCCTGAGCGAGGTCTGGCTGCGGCTGCTGGAGGCCTATCGGGACAAGTGACCGGTGGGCTAAGGCAGTTCGAAGCCGAGGGCCGCGGCCGCCGCCTCCGGCGTCGGCTGTGCCCACAGCGCCGCCACCGCCTCGTTCGTCGACAGGGAGCGCGGTTCCGCGCGGTCGAGGTAGAGGGTCCCGTCGAGGTGGTCCGTCTCGTGCTGGACGATACGGGCGGCCCACCCGGCGAACACCTCGTCGACCGCGCGGCCGTGCTCGTCCTCGGCGCGCAGCCGTACCTCCGTGTGCCGGGCCACCACCGCCTGCCAGCCCGGCACGCTCAGGCAGCCCTCGAAGAACGCGGAACGGGCGGTGCCGACCGGCTCGTAGGCAGGGTTGACCAGGACCCGGAACGGCTGCGGGCGCCGACCGCGGGCGACCGCGACCTCCTCGGGCACCGGTGCCGGGTCCTCGACGACCGCGATCCGCAGCTCCACGCCGACCTGCGGCGCGGCGAGCCCCACGCCCGGAGCGGCGTGCATGGTCACCCGCAGGGCCTCGACGAAGCGGGCCAGCAGCGCGGGGCCCAGCTGACCCTCGTACGGCTCGGTGCCGGACCGCAGCACCGGCCGCCCGGCGGCGACGATGGGCAAGGGGCCGCCGGTGGCGAGGAGTTCCTCGACCCGCTCGGCGAGCGGTGCGTGATCACGGGAGGGTGCCATCGCGTCAGGATGCCATGCCGACCCGTGAACGGGGGGATCTCCTCCAGCGAGCCCGCGACCGCGCTCAGGCCGGCCTGCCGATGAGCTCGTCGGCGACCCACCGGGCGACTCCGGCGGGGTAGGGGGCCGGCAGTCCGAGGACGATGTGCCGGAAGCCGGCGCCGGTCGCGGCGCCGATCGCGTCCCGGGTGGCGCCGGTGTCGTCGTACGAGACGGGCAGGTGGATCGAGCGCGTGACGGAGGCGGGGTCCCGGCCGATCTCGGCGCAGTAGCGGTCCAGCAGGGCGCTGCGGCGCACGACGTCCTCGATGTCCCCGCCGGGGATGTTCCACAGGTCCGCGTGCTCGGCGGCCACGCGCAGCGTCGCGGACGAGCGTCCGCCGATGAGGATCGGCGGGTGCGGGCGCTGCACGGGCTTGGGGCTGCCGAAGGCCCCGGTCAGGCGGTGGTGGGTGCCGTGGAAGTCGAAGGGCCGGTCCTCGGTCCACAGCCGCCGGATCAGCGTGCAGGCCTCGGCGAGGCTCTCCACGGCGTGCGCGGGGTCGTGGAAGGGCAGGCCGTGCGCCTCGTACTCACGCCGGGCCAGGGGATGGCCGGGGCGCGAGCCGACGCCGATGCCGAAGTCCAGCCGCCCGCCGGAGACGACGTCGACGGTCGTGGCGATCTTGGCCAGCACGGCGGGCGGCCGGAACCGGTTGCTGGTCACCATGACGCCGAGCCGCAGTCGCCGGGTGTGGGCGGCGAGGGCCGAGAGCAGCGTCCAGCCCTCGTAGGCGGGTCCGTCGGGGTCGCCGAAGATCGGCATGAGGTGGTCGAACAACCAGGCGTGCCCGATCTCCGGGACGGCGTCCGCCTCGCGCCATACCCGCAGGACGTCTCCGTACTCGACCTGCGAGGGGGCGGTCATGATTCCGAAACTGGGCCGGGATGTGGGTGACATGGGATTGCTGTCCTCTCGGGAACGGCGGCGCTGACGGGTCCGGGCGGGCCGCGCGCTCTCGCGGTCCTCGACCCGCGGGCCCGACCGTTCGGGGCGGGGCCCGCGGTCAGCGGCGCCGCAGTGACGGGTCGAGCAGCGCGGGCGGGGCGTCGAACTTCTCGTGCGGGGCGAGGTCGGTGCCGGGTGCGACGATGTCGTCGATCGCGTCGAGCACGTCGGCGGACAGCACGGTGTCGGCGGCGGCCAGCTGGGCGCGCAGGTGGTCCGTGGTGCGCGGGCCGATGAGCGCGCCGGTCACGGCCGGGTGGGCGGTGACGAACCCCAGCGCCAGCTGGATCATCGACAGGCCTGCCCCGTCGGCGACTTCGGCCAGCCGCTCTACGGCGTCGAGCCTGGCCCGGTTGGCCGGGACGCGGGTGTCGAAGCGTTCGGGCATGAACGCCGAGCGGTTGGTGGCGATGTCCCGCCCCTCGCGGATCGCACCCGACAGCCAGCCCGAGGCCAGCGGGCTCCACACCAGCACACCGAGCCCGAACTCCTCGGCCACGGGCAGGACATGACCCTCGATGCCGCGCTGCAGCACGGAGTAGCTGGGCTGTTCGGTGACGTATCGGCCCAGCCGATGCTCGCGGGCGGTCCACTGCGCCTGCACGATGCGGTGGGCGGGGAAGGTGGACGAGCCGAAGTGGCGGATCTTCCCGGCGCGTTGCAGGTCGGTGAGGGCCGACAGCGTCTCCTCGTCGCCGGTCCGCGGATCCCACCGGTGGACCTGGTAGAGGTCGACGTGGTCGACGCCGAGGCGGCGCAGGCTGTCGTCCAGCGCGCGGACCAGCCAGCGGCGCGAGGCGCCCCGGTGGTTGCGCTCGTCGCCCATCGGCAGGCCCGCCTTCGTGGCGAGCACGACGTCCTCGCGGCGACCGGCGATGGCCTTGCCGACCATCTCCTCCGACTCGCCGTCGCCGTACCGGTCGGCGGTGTCGATGAGGTTGATCCCCGCCTCCAGGGCGGCGTCGACGATGGCGGTGGCCTCGTCCTGGGTGGTGCGTCCGATCCTGCCGAAGTTCATCGCGCCGAGCGCGAGGGTGCTGACCTGTACGCCGGTGCGGCCCAGGGTGCGGTACTGCATGGCTGTGTCTCCCGGGTGAGGGTGAAGTTGCGGGCTCTGAGCCCGGAGCGGGAACAGGGCGCGACCGGGTCGCCGGAGCCCTGCCCTGACATGACGAATAAACGGAACCTCGTTCCGGAAAGACGATACGGAACAGAGTTCCGTTTTGGCAAGGTCGGTCGGGTGCGAGGATGGCCGCCGGTGAAAGGAGTGGCGCGGTGAAGGACGGCGACGAGGGTGCGGGGCGCGCGGCCCCTGCCCGGCGCAAGGACGCCCTGCGGAACAAGGAGACCCTGCTGGATGCGGCCGCGGCGGTCTTCGTCACGTCGGGCGTGGAGGCTCCGGTGCGCGACATCGCGGCCCGGGCCGGCGTCGGCCTCGGCACGATCTACCGCCACTTCCCGACCCGCGCGGACCTCATCATCGCCGTCTACCGGCATCAGGTGGAGGCCTGCGCGGAGGCCGGTCCGGCCCTGCTGGCGGCGGGCGGGACGCCGTACGCGGCGCTGGGCCGGTGGATCGACCTCTTCGCCGACTTCCTGGTCACCAAGCACGGACTCGCCGCCGTGCTCCAGTCCGACAACGCCGGCTTCGAGACCCTGCACGCCTACTTCCTCGACCGCCTCCTGCCCGTCTGCGCGGAACTCCTCGAAGCCGCGGCCGGCGCGGGCGAGATCCGCTCCGACGTCACCGCGTACCAGCTGATGCGGGGCGTCGGGAACCTCTGCATCGGCGCGGACGGCGACTCCCGCTACGACGCGCGCCGGCTGGTCGGGATCCTCGTGGCGGGACTGCGCCCGGAGGGCTGACCGGCCGGGGGGAGAGGGGTGCGGCGGGGCTGTCGCCTCGCCGGCGCGGTGCGGGCGTGCGGGCCGAGGGCCGCCGTTCCCCGGGAAGACCGAGGGCCCGGTCCCCTGCGGGAACCGGGCCCTGGCGAGCCGCGAACGTGTCCGTCACATCTCGGGGAAGTCGCCCGCGAGCGCCGAGGCGATGCGCAGGTGCCGCTCCGCCTCCTCGTGCCTGGCCTGCCGCTGGAGCGTGCGGCCCAGCATCAGCCGGGCGTAGTGCTCCACCGGGTCCCGCTCGACGATGACGCGCAACTCGGCTTCGGCGCGGCGCAGTTGGGCGGAGTGGTAGTAGGCGCGGGCCAGCAGCAGCCGGGGTCCCGTCTGCTCCGGCACCTCCTCGACCAGCCCGGTCAGCACCCGCGCCGCGCCCGCGTAGTCCTTGGCGTCGAAGAACAGCCGCGCGCGCTCCCAGCGCTGGGCGGGCGTGCCCTGCTCGTAGTACGTGGTCTCCACTCGTGACCTCCTTCGCCCGGCCAGAACGGAACGCGGTTGTTCAATATTCCACCAACCGTCGCTCCGGTGCG
This sequence comes from Streptomyces sp. NPDC037126, assembly GCF_055605965.1. Taxonomy (NCBI): domain Bacteria; kingdom Bacillati; phylum Actinomycetota; class Actinomycetes; order Kitasatosporales; family Streptomycetaceae; genus Streptomyces; species Streptomyces sp. NPDC037126. The sequence continues at coordinate 205,847 of NZ_JBVJTD010000002.1, read as the reverse complement.
GGCCTAGACCTCGAGTGCCGCCAGTTCCGCGTTGGCCCGCTCGGTGACCAGGGCGAGCACGCGACCGGCCGCGACCCGGTCCTCGTCGGAGATGCCCGAGTAGAGCCGGGCGGCCACCGCACCGGCCTCCGCCGAGGCCCTCGCGTACAGCTCCCGGCCGGCATCGGTGATCCGTACGCCGGTGGGCTCCGCCGGGGCCAGCCGGCCCGCGGCGATCAGGTCGTCGATCGTGCCCCGTACGGCGGAGGCGTCGGTCCGCACCGTGCCGGTGACCGCGTCGGCCAGCGCGTCGCGCTCGATCGTCCCGCCCGCCACCGCGACGAGCCGCAGTGTGACGTTCTGCTGGAACGTGAGTCCGTAGGGGGCCAGGACGTGCTCCAGAAGAGCGCGCGAGGCGTAGTGGGCGAGGCCTATGGCGCGGCCGTCGACCGGGGGAGGGGTGGTGGTCATGGTTGCTCCGTCTCGTGGTCGGTGGTGCCGAACGGGTCGATCGGTGCGTCGAGCAGTGTGGTCAGATCCCGGGTGAACTCCTGGGCGCGCGGGCTGTCGGGTCCGCCCAGCGGGGCCAGCAGCTGCCGCAGCAGCCCCTGTACGACGCCGATCGCCTGCCGGGTGACCTCGGAGCCCCGCTCGGTGAGCGCGAGCTGCACCGCGCGCGGGTCGTCGGGGTCCCGGGTGCGTTCCAGCAGGCCGGCCGACTCCAGGCCGCGGGCCAGCTTGGAGACGTAGAGCGCCTCCAGCCCGGTGTGGTCGGCGAGGCGCCGCTGGCTGGGCCGGTCGCCCGAGCGGTGCATGCCGTACAGCGACGCCACCAGCGAGTACTGCGCGTGCGTCAGCCCCAGCGGGGCCACCGCACGGTCCACCGCGACCCGCCACTTCGTCGACAGCCGCCACACGAGGAAACCGGGCGTGGCGGCTTCGGAACCCTTGCTCATGTCGAATAGAGTACATGGCTATTATGTACATGGCTACTATCTTCGGCGACCTGGGCGTGGTGGACCTGGGCGGCGTGCGCGAGGCGGTCGCCCGGGCCCGTCCCGGTCAGCGGCCGATCTGCTCCAAGCGGCGGAAGCGGGCCGCGGACCAGGTGTCGTCCAGCGAGACGAGGCTGACGCCGTGCCAGCCGAGATCGACGAAGGCGGGCATGAGGGTGTCACGGCTGAGGTCGCTGACCCCGCCCTTGCGGTAGGCGATCCAGACCTTCGCGGCGTCGGACGCGTCCGACAGCACGGCGGGGGCGTCCCGGTGCAGCTGCCCGCTGTCCTCGGCGAACAGCACGACCACGTCCGCCGGCTCACCGCCCGGACCGGCCGGCCGAACCGTGACGTCGTCCGGCAGAGGCCCGACCGCGGGCGGCTCGCCGTCCGGCGCGTTGATCACGGTCAGCACGCTTCCGGCCCTGACGCCGAGCTTCTCGGCCGCCGTCTTCGCCATGCGGGCACTCTCCCCTGCGGGCCTGGCTGCCCCAGGCGATCGTTCCGGGTCGGCGCGGCACGGGGTGGGCACCTCGGAGCGGGCCGATTCCGTTCGAGGGTACGCGCGGCTCCGGCGGGCGGGGCCGCCCGGGTCGATGACCCCACCGGAAATACCCCAGGGGGTATCTCTGTTACTGTCGATGTCGGATACCCCCCGGGGTACATCGAGCCGTGAGGAGTCGCAGTCGTGTTCTTCGTCGAAACCCTGGAGTTCGAGGGGCTGGGCAATCGCAGCTACCTGGCGGGCGGGCCCGATGCCGCGGTGGTGGTGGATCCGCCGCGGGACATCGACCAGGTCGTCGCCGTCGCCGCCCGGCGGGGGGTGCGCATCGCCTTCGTGGCCGAGACGCACGTGCACAACGACTACGTCTCCGGCGGCCTGGAGCTGGCGCGGGTGACCGGGGCCCGCTATCTGGTACCGGCCGGGGCCTCGGTGTCCTTCGCCCGGACCCCCGTCGCCGACGGCGACACCGTCGTGCTCGGCGAGGGACTCGTGCTGAGTGCCGTGGCCACCCCCGGGCACACCCCGCACCACACCTCCTACGTCCTGCGGGAGGACGGGCGGGCGGTGGCCGCCTTCACCGGCGGCTCGCTGCTGATCGGCGGCGTGGGCCGGCCCGACCTGGTCGACCCGCGGCTCACCGAGGGGCTGGCCCGCGCCCAGCATGCCTCTGCCCACCGCCTGGCCGACCAGTTGGACGACGACGTGCCGGTGCTGCCCACCCATGGCTTCGGCAGCTTCTGCTCCTCCTCCGGGGCCGGGGGCGACACGACCACGATCGGCAGGGAACGCCGGGCCAACGACGCGCTGACCAAGGACGTGGAGACCTTCGTCGCCGAGATGCTCGCCGCGCTGGACGACGTGCCCGCCTACTACGCCCACATGGCCCCGGCCAACGCCGCGGGCCCCGCCCCCGTCGACCTCACCCCGCCGCAGCAGGCGGACGCGGGGCGGATAGCCGAGCGGCTCGCGGCGGGGGAGTGGGTGGTGGACCTGCGCAACCGCGTGGCCTTCGCGGAGGGCCATGTGGCCGGATCGGTCAACTTCGAGGGTGACGGCAAGCTCGCCACCTACCTGGCATGGCTGATCCCGTGGGGCAAGCCCGTGACCCTGCTGGCGGAGACCGCCGAGCAGATCGCGGACGCGCAGCGCGAGCTGACCCGGGTCGGCATCGACCGCCCGGCCTCGGCCGCCGACGGCGACCCGGCCGGCTGGGTCCGCGACGGCGAGCGGCTGGTGTCCTTCCCGCGCGCCCGCTTCGCCGACCTGGCCGACGTGCGGGCGCGCGGCGAGAAGGCGCTGGTGCTGGACGTCCGCCGGGACGCGGAGCGCGCCGGCGGCCACGTGGAGGACTCGGTGCACATACCGATCCACGAGCTGCACGGCCGCCTCGGCGAGGTACCCGGGGGCGTCGTGTGGGTGCACTGCGCGGGCGGGACGCGCGCGGCGATCGCCGCGTCCCTGCTGCACGCCGCCGGCCGCGAGGTGGTCGCCGTCGACGACGGTTTCGAGAGCGCCGTCGCGGCCGGCCTCACCGGCCGGGGCGGCAGCGGTGGTGTCACGGCGTGAGCGCGCTGGTACTCGCCCTCGTCGCCGGAGCCGTGGTGGGGCTGGCCCTCGGCGCGCTCGGCGGGGGCGGGAGCGTGCTGGCGGTGCCGGCGCTGACCTACCTGCTCGGGTTCACCCCCGCGGCGGCCACCACCGCCAGTCTGATCATCGTCACCGCCACCTCGCTCACCGCCCTGTACGCACACGCGCGCGCCGGGAGCGTGCGGTGGAAGGCGGGCGCCCTGTTCGCCGCGGCCGGACTTCTGCCCGCCGCGGCGGCCGGAGCCGCGGCCGGCCGCCTTCCCCAGGCGGTGCTGACCGCCGCCTTCGCCGCGGTCGCCGCGCTCGCGGCCGTACGGATGCTGCGCCCCGCCCCCCGAACCGCCGACGGGCCGAAGGAGGCGCGCCCGGCCAAGGCCGCCGGGGTCGGCGCGGGACTCGGCGCGCTGACCGGACTGCTCGGGGTCGGCGGAGGCTTCCTCGCCGTCCCGGCCCTGGTCACGGTGCTGACGTTCGAGATGCAGGCCGCGATCGGCACCAGCCTGCTGGTCATATCGACCAACTCCCTCGCCTCCCTGGCCACGCGCGGTGCCACCACCGGAGGCACCGACTGGGCGGTGATCATGCCCTTCGCCGGTGCCGCGATCCTCGGCGCCTGGGACGGCAAGAAGCTGGCCGACCGGATCCCGGGCGCCGTGCTGCAGTGCACGTTCGCCGTCGTCCTGCTCGCCGTTGCCGCGTTCATGCTCGCCGACGCCCTGACCTGACCGGCGGGCGGCGCACCCCCCGCCGGCACGGCCGAACTAGGCCAGCGAGAGGAAGAGCTTCTCCAGCCGGTTCCGCATCTGCTCCCGGTCTCCGGAGGCGGCCATGTCCGAGTCGGTCAGGCAGTGCTGCAGACCGGTGGCGATGATCGCGAAACCCGCCTTGTCCAGCGCACGGGACGCCGCGGCGAGCTGCGTCACCACGTCCTCGCAGTCCCGCCCCTCCTCGATCATCTTGATGACCCCGGCGATCTGGCCCTGCGCCCGCCGCAACCGGTTGACCACCGTCTTCAGTTCCTCAGCCGCCATCGCCAGTTCCACAGCCCACACTCCTTCACGGATACCCCCTCGGGTATCCTATCGAAGGGGGTAACCCATGAAGAGCAAAGGAAAGTCCCCCCGTGACACCCACCATTCTCACCGCTGACCAGGCCCACGCCCGCCTTTCCGAGCTGACCGTCGTCGACGTGCGCACCCCCGGCGAGTACGCCTCCGGCCATCTGCCCGGCGCCCACAACATCCCCCTCGACGCCCTCGACCGGGCCCTGCCCGCCCTGAAGACCGCCGCCGAACACGGCAGCCTCCTCATGGTGTGCGCCTCGGGCGCCCGCTCGGCCCGTGCCTGCGAACGGCTGGCCCGGGACGGCGTCGCCGCCGCCACCCTCACCGGCGGCACCGAGGCCTGGACCCGGCGCGGCCACGACGTCCACCGGCCCGCCGGCACCCGCGCGGGCTGGGCCATGGAGCGGCAGGTGCGGTTCGCCGCCGGGTCCCTCGTCCTGTCCGGGCTGCTCGCCGGCCGACGCCGGCCCGGGGCCCGGTGGATCGCGGCCGGTGTCGCCGGCGGCCTGGTCTTCTCCGCCCTCACCGACACCTGCGGCATGGCCCGCGTCCTCGCCAAGCTCCCCCACAACCGGCCCCGGGCCGCAGGCCTGGACGCCACCCTCGCCGCACTCGCCGGCTGACACCGCCGTACCGCGGGGGCCTTCGCGCCGTGGACGTACGGCGAAGGCCCCCGCGACGCCCGCGTCCCGGGCCCGTCACTTCAGGCCGCTGAGCATGACCCCGCGGATGTAGTACTTCTGCAGCAGCAGGAAGAGGACCAGGACCGGCAGGATGCTCAGGACCAGACCGGCCATGACGATGGGCATCGTGCGGGCCGGGTCGACGTAGTCCTGCAGGAGCTGGATGCCGACGGGCAGCGTCATCACGTCCGGGTCGGCGGTCGAGACGAGCAGCGCCCAGATGTACTCGTTCCAGGCGTCGACGAAGGTCAGCAGACCCAGCGTCACCAGGACCGGCTTGGTCTGCGGCAGCACGATCCGCCACCACACCGCGAACTCGCCGGCCCCGTCGATGCGCGCCGCCTCCAGGACCTCGTCCGGGATCGAGACCATGAACTGGCGCGTCAGGAAGATCCCGAAGCCGTTGACGAGGAACGGCATCACGAGCGCCACGATACTGACGGTCAGACCCGCGCCCCCGCGCCCCAGCAGGTCGTTGCCGCCCGCCAGCGGCCAGTGCACCAGGATCAGGAAGTGCGGGATGAAGAAGAGGAACGGTGGGAACATCATCGTGGACAGCACCAGACGGAAGACGAAGTCCCGGCCGGGGAAGCGGAGTTTGGCGAGCGCGTAACCGGCCAGCGACGACGTGAGCAGCACCGACCCGGTGATCAGGGCGGTGGCGACGACGCTGTTGCGGAAGAGCACCGGCAGATCGAGCTGGCGGACCGCGGATCGGTAGTTGGACAGGTCGAACGCCCTGGGCAGGAACCGGTACGGCAGCGTGCCGGACTCCCCGGGCCCCTTGAAGGACGTCATCACCATGTCGAGGAACGGCACCACCGTGAGCACGGCGCCGGTCACGACCACCAGATACGAAAGCCACGGGAGACGGCGGCGGTTCACGCGTCCTCCCCCCTGCGCCGGAAGACCCACAACTGCACCAGGGTGACGGCGAGTACGACCACGAACAGCACGAACGCGGCGGCGCTCGCGGTGCCCCAGTCGCCGTAGGCGAACGCCTGCCGGTACATCTCCAGCGCGGCCACATCGGTCGCGTCGCCCGGCCCGCCCTTGGTCATCACGATGATCAGCGCGAACGACTGCAGACCCGTGAGGAACTGGGTGACGCACACGAACAGCAGGGACGGCCGCAGCAGCGGCAGCGTGATCTTCCGGAAGACCGTGACGGGCCCCGCGCCGTCGAGCGCGGCGGCCTCGTAGTACGAGACGGGAATGGACTTCAGCCCGGCGGTCAGGACGAGGATCGCCGAGCCGACCGAGGCCCAGGCCTGTACGACCACGACCGCGGGCAGCGCGGTGTCCGGGTCCTGCAGGAACGCCACCGAGCCGAGCCCGAGGGCGTTGAGGACCCCGTTGACCAGGCCGCCCGGCTCGTACATGTACTTCCACACGTTGCCGACGGCGACGACGGTCGTGACGATCGGCAGGAAGTACAGGGTCCGCCACAGCCCCTGGAAGCGCAGGTTGTCGATGCAGGTGGCCACGACCACGGAGCCGGCGAGCGCGAGCGCCACGGTGCCCAGGGCGAACAGCATCGTGTTGGTGAGGATCGGCGCCAGGAACGTCGAACCGTCCGCGAACAGGCCGGTGAAGTTGTCCAGGCCGACCGGCTCGATGTCGCCGAGGTCGAACCCGGTCCAGCGGGACATCGACAGCAGCAGCGCGAAGCCGAGCGGCAGGACGAGGAAGACCGCGAAGAACAGCAGCGTCGGCGCCAGGAATAGGTAGGCGACGACGACTTGGCGGCGCCGGGCCCGGCCGCGGCCGTCGACGGGCGGCGCGGCCGGCCGCGCGCGGGGCGACGTGCGTTCGGCCGTCTCCGGCGCGAGGGTGTTCACCATGACCGCGACACCTCCTGGTCGACCTGGCGGCGGGTGGTGCGCAGGGCCTCGGCGACCGACTGCTGGCCGGTCCACAACGCCTCGATGTTCTTGCGCAGCAAGGACTTGGCCTGCTGCGCGCCCGGCCCGTTCGGCTCCGGCACGGCGTACGCCAGCGCGTCCAGGAACGGGCGGAGGTTCGGGTCGCCGCCCTCGCCGAGCAGGGTCCGCATGTCGTCGGCGCGGCCGGTGAGAGAGCCGACCGACACCTGCAGCGCGCTCATCCGGGTGGCCGTCACACCTTCCCCGGCTCCTTTGACGCCCACCTTCTCCGCGTTGAGCCAGCGCAGGAACTCCCATGCCTCGTCCGGGTGTTCACTGGCCGTGTTGACCCCCAGCATGAAACCCGTGGCGAGCGTGGCGCGCCGGTCGCCCGCCCGGGGGACGGGCACGGGGGCGACACCGACATCGCGGTAGTCCTTGCCCATCAGGTCCTTCAGGCTCCCGGTCCACCAGCCGGCGCTGATCACCATGGCCACCTGCCCGGAGGGGAACGCCTGGTAGACGTTGACGCCCGGGGCGCTCGCGCCCCGGGCGACGAGGCGGTGCTCCAGGTCGAACACCGCCCGCCCGGCCGGTGAGTCGATGGCGGTGCTCCTGCCGTCCCCGGACACGAACGCGCCCCCGGCGGCGTTGAGCAGGGCGAGCGTCTGGCCGACGGTGGTGGAGTCGTCGTAGGTCGACAGCCCGAACCCCTGGACCAGCGTGTTGCCGTAACCGTCCCGTCTGGCGGTGCGGTGGGCCGTCTCCTCCAGCTCCCGCCACGTGCGCGGAGGGCCGGAGGCACCGGCCTCTCGCAGCAGCCGCTTGTTGTAGTAGAGGGCGTACGTCTGCACTTCGGTGGGGTAGCCGTAGACCTTGCCGCCGACGGACGAGGAGCCGACCGCGGCGCTCCCGTAGCCCCGCCTGATCTCCTCGGCGTGCTCCCGGGGAGCGGGCCGCAGGACACCGGCCCGGACCAGCTGGCCGTTCCACAGGCAGTACGGGTGGAGGATGTCGGCCCCCTGGCCCGCGGCCTGCCGGACCATGAACGTGGTCAGCAGGTCCGTGAACTCGACGGCCTTCGTCCGCACCTTGACCCGGTCGTGCGTGGCGTTCCACTCGTCGACCGGGCCCTGCAAGGCCTGCTTCAGCTCCCCGCTCGCGTAGTGGGAGAGCAGGGTGAGGACGATCGGGTCCCCGGGCCGTCCGCTGCCCTGGTGCGGCGCCGCGCACCCGGACGCGAGCAGCGCCGAGGGGAGCCCGAGCGCGAAGCGGCGGCGGCTCAGGCCGCCCGGTGCCCCGGCACGGCGGGACGGTGTCACCGTCCGGCCTCCCGGCGCATCACCCGGAACACCCGGTTCGTGGTGAATCCGGCCTTGCGGTACATGTGGCCCGCCGGGGAGCGCTCGCCGGTCCACAGGAACCACGCGGAGTGCGCACGGCGCGCCCGCATCCGCTCCAGCACCAGGTGCAGCAGCACCTCGCCGAGTCCGGTGCCACGCATCTCCTCCAGCACACCGATCGGGCCGAACCGCTCGTCCACCGAGTCGAACGCCCCGTGCATCGCCCAGCCGACCATGCGGCCCGACGGGTCCCGCGCGACGACGATCCGGTCGAGCGGCGTACCCGAGACCAGACACCCCCGGATCGTGCAGGCCCAGTCCGGACCGAAGTGACCACCGGCGAGCGCGAGGAGATCCACCAGGTCGTCGTCGTCGGGCGTACCGAACCGGTAACCGCGCGCCCTCAGTTGGCCCAAGCGGCCCCCGACCTCCTCGGGAAGGCGATGGCCCACCAGGCACAGGTCCATCGCCGCCGCCTCGTACAGCGTGCGAAAGCCCAGCGACTCCAGCAGCCCGGCCGCCTCCGGGTACGCCTCGGCGTCCAGGCCCGGGAAGACGTAGTTCGGGGTGTACGAGGAGAAGTCCACCCGGGTACGACCGTGCCCGTGCAGCCAGTCGAGGGCCTCGGTCAGCAGCAGTCTGCCGAGACCGCACCCGCGGGCGGCCGGGTCGACGAAGAAGAAGGGGATCCACCCCTGCTCCGGCTCCAGGTCGGTGCCCGCCATCGGCGTCAGGCGGCGCACCGCGTAGGCAGCCCCGACGACACGCTCACCCTCGACGGCGACCCGAAGCCCCTCCGGATCGAAGTTGGGGTCGAGCAGCACCAGGGTGCGAAAGCGCTCCGCGGTGATGGGGTCGGCCGGCGCGCTCCGCCGCCACGCCTCCACCAGCCGCGGCCCGTCGCCCGCCCGGAAACCACGGATCCCGGCACGGGTCCGAGTGATGCGCTCGCTCTTCTCGATCTCGCCGATCTGGTCGGTCATCGCGGGAGTTGTCCTTCCATACGCCGATCGCGGCCGCTCCCGAACGCCGCCGGGAGAGGTGGCTGAGCCGGACGCGAGCGAAGAATTCCTGGCCGTCGCACGGAAGTTGAGCGGGATGCCGCACGGTGGCCGGTCTCAGCCGCAGAGCAGGCCGCCGTCGCCGGCCCACCGGCCGGACGGCACCGACCGGCCCGAGCCGCCCCGGCCCCGCGAGCCCCCGTTCCGCACACGACCACGCGCTCCCGGTCGTCACCGCCACGCGGTCGTCCGTGCACATCCTTGGCCCCGTCTGCCGGTGACATCTCGAAGCGGTTGTCGGAAATTTACTGGTATGTCTATTCATTTGGCAACGATCTGATGGCGGGTCGCGCCGGGGTGAGGGAGCAGGGCGGCATTGGCGTGATCGATGGCGACCGAAGTGCGCTGAGGTCTCTCGGCTCTCGGTCAGGACCTGTCGCTGTCAGGAGGGACGGGCGGACGGCCGGCCTGGATGAGAGTGCATGCCAGAGGCGTGTCGTCGTCGGGGGCGGTCAGGACGTCGACCTGGTCGACGACGAGACCGTGGCCGACCAGGAGACTTTCCCAGAGTGTGGGCGTGAGCACCCACATCTGGACGGTCAGAGGATCACCTCCGGCGGGATGGAGAGCCTCGGGCCGGGCGGTGACGCAACGGGACGGCCCGTCGCCCCTGAAGGTGGTGTGCAGGGCGGAGAAGACGAGCCGGCCTCCGGGCGAGAGCGCGCGCGTCAGGGCGGGCAGGAGCCGGTGCGGGTCGATGTACGGGATGCCGTGGACGGAGTAGATGACCTCGTACGGATCCGCCCCGATCAGGTACTCGGCCGCGTCGGCGTGGATCAGACGTAGACCTGCCCGGCCGCCGTAGCGCTGGACGGCGCGCTCGTGCTGTGCGCGGGCGCTCTCGACGGCATCGACACGGGCACCCTTGCGGGCGAGGTAGGCGGGGAACTTGCCGATCCCGGAGCAGAGGTCCAGGACGCGGCGGCCGCTGAGATCGCCCAGGACCTCTTCGCCCGGCCCCATGTCGGGCCAGTATCCCCAGGCCAGACGGTCGACCTCTGGGATGAGGGTGCCGCGGGTCTGATGGTGGGTGCCGTAGGCGTGCCAGGCGAGGAGGGTTTGCCGTTCGGTGTCCAACACGATGGCTCCAGAGGCGTTTCAAGGGGGAGGGTGTAGCAGCGCAGCACGTCGAGGTCGGCGGCCCGTACGACCGACCAGTCCGCGCTCAGCGTCTCGGCCTCGCCGGCGGTGATGCCGAGGTGCTTGAGCGGATCGCTGTCCTCGCGTCGGACGGCGAGTTCGGTGACGACCCGGAAGGGGGTAGACCAAGTGGCCGGTGCGGACCGCGTCCGCCGGCTCCGGCAGCGAACTGAGGTCTTGGGTGGCGAAGTCCATCACCGCTCGGTCGGCGCGTTGCCGTGGCGATGGTGCCGGGCGCGAAGTCGACGCCCGTGGCGCGATATCCGAGCTGTGGGAGGCGGCGGGCGAGGGCGTCGTCGCCGGTACCGAGATCGAGGGCAGTGCCTCCGCGGTCGGCCCCCGACGCATCAGCCAGGACCCTGGTTCCGGCGTTGGTGCCAGCGCCCGCCGGCCCAGAGCGGTTCCCGGCGGACGTATCCGCGAGCGTAGTGGAAACCGTCGGGAACCTTCGGCATGCCTGCCTCCCTCCTTGAGGGCCGTCGAGTGAGGCCGCCCCGAGTATTGGTGTAGCAGCAGGTACTGACAGGAACGCTTGGACAACACGGCGTCGAGGCCGACCAGGACGCCATGTGGCCACGGACGCCGTGTGGGTGTGCCGTCACTGAAGCCGTGGTCGGCCTCGCGAATGGGTTTCTCACCTGAGGTAATTGCCCCGGGTCTGCCGATGAGTGGGCTGACTGGGGGAATGGCTGAATGCAGCGGGGCGCTTTGGGCGCTGCATTGCGCCGGAGCCGCCCCCTGATGGCAGTTCTGGTGGTCTGAGAGGTGTCAGGGTGCGGGAGAGAGGTAGGCGCCGGTGGACAGTTGAATGTCGACCGGATGTGTCATCCCGGGCCCAGCAGGTTCGTCACGATGGTGTCCCAGGGGATGTGGGAGTCCTCCGTGCCCGCGGGGACCGCTGTGAAGGTGGTGGTCAGCCAGTGGCGGAGCGGGGTGGCCGGTACGTACAGTGCGGCGGCTCCGTCTCTGCCGCGGAGGGCGATTCTGACCGTGGTGAGGCCGTGGCAGCGGCACGGTGGCCAGACGCGGACGTTGCCCTCGCCGGCGGGGGTGCGCAGGCCCCTGTGCAGCATGTCCCGGGAGAAGAACCACGGGGCCGTGATGTCGGGGCCGCCGGGGAAGTCCAGGCGTACGGCGAGCGGGTCGGCGGAGTCGTAGCTGAAGCGGACCTCGAGCGGGACGGCCTCGGTGGCGCTGAGGACCAGATGGATGGTCATGTCGGTGTGCAGACGCTTGGTCCGTCCGGTCGAGTGCATGGCGCCTCCCAGGCGAGGTGAGATGTGGGTTCTGCGGTACCCGGAGGGCGCCGGTGGATTCCCTGGTTCGGCGGGGGAGCGCGAGCGGTCTCGGCAAGGAGGCCGGAGCCGCCCGCAGTCCCACGTGCGACCCGCCGTCCGCCCCCCCGCTTCCGGCCCGTCGCTCGCACCCTGCCTCCCGGGGGCGGGGCCGGCGCCCCGCATCCGGCCCGCCGGTCGCGCCCCCGCTCACAGGTCGATCATGCGCATCACGAAGAACGCCGCGACGATCAGGCAGCCCAGCACGATCAGGGTCAGCCAGATGCGGGGGTGTTCCCACAGGCCGCCGTCCGGTCGTTCGGGATGGGCCTCCGCGATCGATCCCTCGACGGGGGGTGTCTCTTCGGGAGGGCGCAGGGATTCGGTCATCGTTCCACCTCCAGATCGGGACGGTGGGAGGCTCGGCTCGTCCGGGGCCGAGCCCGCGGGGGGCGAAAGGGCTCCCTGGCTGTCTTCGGCGGCCGTTCGGTGGGTGGATGCGGTCCGGGGCGGGCGGCCTGACGGGGCTGTCGGGAGCCACCGTCGTACGGCGGCCGGAACGGACGGGCGGGAGTGGTGGGGCCGCCCCGTGCACGCGGCCGTGGGACATCCGGCGCCCGGTCCGCAGCCCCGGCTACGCCGCAGCCCGCGACCGCATCCGCCGGGCCCCTCGCCGCCGAATACCTCCGTACCGGTCCCGGTGGTTCGCACCGGTGTCCGTCGCTCACCCGGAGGAAGCTGACCACCCATGCACGTCTCGGTCGTCCTGTTCACCGCCGATCTGCGTCTGCACGACCATCCGCCGCTGCGCGCGGCGCTGGACGCGGCCGACGCCGTCGTCCCGCTGTTCGTGCGGGACCGCGCCGTCGAGGCGGCGGGGTTCGCCGCGGCCAACCGCCGGGCCTTCCTCGACGGCTGCCTCGCGGACCTCGACGCCTCGCTGCGCGCGCGGGGCGGCCGGCTGGTGCTGCGCTCAGGCGACCTGGTGGAGGAGGTGTGCCGGGTGGTGACCGAGACGGAGGCCGACGAGGTGCACATGTCGGCCGGGTACAGCGGGTTCGCGGGGCGACGGGAGGAGCGGCTGCGCGCGGCCCTGGAGGCGGCGGGCCGCCGGCTGTTCGTGCACGACGCGGTCACCGTCGCCGTACCGCCCGGCGCGCTGACCCCCGCCTCCTCCGACCACTTCGCCGTCTTCACGCCGTACTACCGGCAGTGGGCGCAGGTGCCGCTGCGGCCGGTCGCCGGCGCCCCGCGCCGGGTGCCCGTGCCCGACGAGGCGCGCGGCGAGCCGGTCCCCACGGGCGAGGGGATCACCGGGGCGTCCCCGGACCTGCCGTCCGGCGGGGAGAGCGGGGCCCGCAGACAGGCGACCGCCTACTGGCGCCGCGGCCTCGACGCCTACGACACCACCCGCGACGACCTGGCCGCCGACGCCACCTCGCGCTTCTCGGCCCACCTGCATTTCGGCACCCTGTCCCCGGTGGAACTGGTGCACCGCGCCCGCCGGCACGGCGGCGCGGGCGCCGAGGCGTTCGTACGGCAGCTGGCCTGGCGCGACTTCCACCGCCAGGTGCTCGCCGCACGCCCGCAGACCGCCCACGCCGACTACCGCACCAAACGCGACCGCTGGCGTACGGAGCGCACCGCCGGTGCCGACATCGGCGCCTGGCGCGAGGGCCGCACCGGCTACCCGGTCATCGACGCGGCCATGCGCCAGCTGCGCCAGGAGGGCTGGATGCACAACCGCGCCCGGCTCCTCACCGCCAGCTTCCTCACCAAGACCCTCTACGTCGACTGGCGGATCGGCGCCGCCCACTTCCTCGACTGGCTGGTCGACGGCGACGTGGCCAACAACCAGCTCAACTGGCAGTGGATGGCGGGCACCGGCACCGACACCCGCCCCAACCGGGTCCTCAACCCGGTCACGCAGGCGAAGAAGTACGACCCGGACGGCACCTACGTGCACCGGTGGGTCCCCGAACTCTCCGGCGTCGAGGCCCCCTCGGTGCACGAGCCATGGAAGCTGCCCGGCCTGGACCGCGCCGCCGTCGACTACCCCGACCCCCTCGTCGGGCTCTCCGACGGACTCGACCGCTTCCGGCGCGCCCGCGGGAAGCAGCCGTGAGCCGGGCGGCCACCGCGCACTGGCTGTTCGGCGACCAGCTCGGCCCGCACTTCCTCACCCCCGGCGAGGACGGCCCCGGCCGTGACGCCCCGGTGGTGATGATCGAGGCCCGCTCGGTGTTCCGACGGCGCCGCTTCCACCGCGCCAAGGCTCACCTGGTGCTCTCCGCGATGCGCCACCGGGCCGCCGAGCTGGGGGACCAGGCCCGCTACGTCCGCGCCGAGACCTACCGCGAGGGCCTGCGCGAGGCGGTGGGGGACGGGCCGGTGACCGTCCGCCACCCCACCTCGCACGCCGCCGTCCGTCTGCTCCGCTCCCTGCCGCAGGCACGCGTCCTGCCCGCGCGCGGCTTCCTGCTGCCGCACGAGGTGTTCCGCGCCTGGGCGGACGCGCGGGGCGGCGGCCACCTGCGGCAGGAGGACTTCTATCGCTGGGTGCGCCACGAACTCGACCTGCTGGTGGACGGCGGCGAACCGGCCGGCGGCCGCTGGAACCACGACCACGACAACCGCGAACCACCGCCCAAGGACGCCCGCACCCTCGGCGCCCCCGCGCCCTACCGGCCCCGGGAGGACGACATCGACGCGGAGGTCCGGGCCGACCTGGACCGCTGGGAGCGCGAGGACGGCATCCGCTTCGTCGGACGGGACGGCCCGCGCCGCTTCCCCGCCGCCCGCCGCGAGGCGCTGTCCGCGCTGCGCCGGTTCACCGAGCACCGGCTCGCCGGGTTCGGCCCCCACGAGGACGCGATGCTCGCCGCCGACCCGGTGATGAGCCACAGCCTGCTGTCGTCCTCCCTCAACCTCGGGCTGCTCGACCCCGCCGAGTGCCTGGCGGCCGCCGAGGGCACCTGGCGGGCGGGCCGGGCACCCGTCAACAGCGTGGAGGGCTTCGTACGGCAGATCGCCGGCTGGCGCGAGTACGTGTGGCAGCTGTACTGGTACTTCGGCGACGACTACCGCCACCGCAACGCGCTGCGCCATCGCGTCCCGCTGCCGCCGTGGTTCCGCGAGCTCGACGCGGACGCCGTCACCGCCCGCTGTCTGTCCACCGTCCTCGCCCAGGTGCGCGACACGGGCTGGACACACCACATCCCCCGGCTGATGGTGCTCGGCAGCTTCGCCCTGCAACGCGGCTGGGACCCCGGGGAGGTCACCGACTGGTTCCACCGCTGCTTCGTCGACGGCTACGACTGGGTGATGCTGCCCAACGTCACCGGCATGTCCCAGTACGCCGACGGCGGCCGCATGACCACCAAGCCGTACACCTCAGGCGGCGCCTACATCCACCGCATGAGCGACCTGTGCGAGGGCTGCGCCCACCGCCCCGCCGACCGCACGGGACCGCGCGCCTGTCCCTACACCACCGGCTACTGGTCCTTCGCCCACCGCCACCGCGCGCTGCTCGCGGGCAACCGGCGCACCGCCCGGGCCGTGCAGGGCCTGGACCGGCTGGGCGACGTGGACGAGGTGCTGCGCACCGACCGGCGCTGGGACGCAGGTCCGCCCTGACCCGCCGACCCGCCCCGCCGTCGCACCAGGGCCCTTCCCACCGTCGTACCGGACGGGTCCGGTGTCATCCGCCCGCCAGGTCCGCCGCCACCTCGCGGGCCGCCCGCGCTCCCGACGCCAGTGCCCCCTGCACCGAGCCCGTCGCGCGGTGGTCGCCGCACACGTACCGGCCCCTGCCCACCCGGCTGCCGCGGCTGAGCGGCAGCCCCGGCGGCATCACGGGCAGCGCCTCCTCCACCGTGCGGGTCGCGATCGGGTCCCAGCCCGCGGTCTCGGTGTCGTAGCACTCGGCGAGGGCCGCCCGGACCCCGGTCTCCCGTCCCTCGGCGTCGCCGCCCAGCACCGAGGTGGCCACCAGCGCGCACCCGCGCGGGGCGTGCGCGGAGTGCACCTCGCTCATGACGCAGCTGTTGACGAAACGCCCTCGCGCGTCCGTCAGCAGCGTCGGCTCACGCAACGGGGAGCGGGCGGCGAGGTGGTAGTAGGTGGTCACCGTGCGGTACGGCGGTACGGCCAGACGCGGCAGCAGCCGGGACGCCGCCCCCGGCCCGGCCGCCACGACCACCGCGCGCGCCGCCACCGGACGGTCCCCGTCCACGAGGACGCCCTCGTCCGTCAGGGCCGTCACCGGCGACTCCAGGGCCAGCGTGCCGGGCCGGAGCCGGGACGCCAGCAGTTCGGGCACGGCCGCGATGCCGCCGGCCGGGAGGCAGAGGGTGCCGCGGACCGTGCTGCGCCACACGAGGTGGAAGAACCGGCTGGAGGTCTCCAGCCCGTCCTCCAGGAACACCCCGGACAGGAACGGCCGGAAGAACCGTTCCACGAACGCGTCGGTGAAACCGGCCCTGGACAGCGCCCGCCGCGTCGTGGTGTCCCGTCCGCGCCGCAGCAGCCCCGCGGGCGTGAAGGCGTCCCGGGCGGTGAGCGCGGCGAGGGCGGCCAGGTCGCGCGGCCCGGCCAGTCCGCCGGTCAGCCCAGACAGCGCCTGCCGGGGTGCCCGGGTGGGGTCCGCGAACCTGAACAGCCGGTCGCCGTCACGCACCAGGAAACCGGGCGTGAAGGGGCGCAGCCGCAGCCGCCGCAGCGCCACCCGGCGCCGTACCTGGGGATAGGCGGTGTTGAAGACCTGGAAACCGCGGTCCACCGTGCACCCCGCCACGACGTCGGTGCGCATCCGGCCGCCGGGCCGGTCACCGGCCTCCAGCAGCCGTACCCGCAGACCCGCCGTGAGGAGGTCGCGGGCACAGGCGAGTCCCGCCGGGCCGGCGCCCACCACGACCACGTCCCACCGGGTACGGCCCGGGTCTCGACCGCTCATCGCGCTCCCTCGTGTCCGCTGCCGACCGGGCACGGCCCGCCCGCACCCGCTCACTCTTCTCCCGTGGACGACCGGACGGATGCGGGCGCGGCAGACTGCGCGGAGCACCGAACCCGCTCAGCGGCCCTCCCCGGCTCGTGCCGCCGCCCAGCGCAGGGCCGCCGTGCGGCCCCGGTCGGGTACCGTCCACAGGGCGTGGCCCCGCAGGCCCCACCGGCCGAGCAGGGTGTTGGCGGCGAGGAAGCCGCTGGTGGCCGCCCGTTCCATCAACGCCACCGGGAGACCGGTGCGGACGGTGTCGCCCGCCACGACCAGGCCGGGCGTGGGCGTGTCCACCGTCGGCCGGTCGGCATGGCCGCCGACCGCGAACAGCGGGCAGTCGGCCCGCCATTCGTGGCGGGCGTCGACCACCCGGGCCGCGCGCGTCTCCGGGTGGACGCGGTGCAGTTCGGCGAGCAGTTCCTTCTCGGTGATCTCGCGGTCGGCGTCCTCGGGCAGGGCGTAGGCGTGCAGCTCGACGACCGAGCCGCCGGTGCGGGCCGCCCAGCGCGCGGCCTCGCCCTCCCAGCCGCTGAGCACGCTGACGTTGTCGAGGGCGCCGTACCCGCTGGTGCCCAGAAAGCCGGGCCGGTCCGCGCGCACCGGCCGGTCCAGCCAGAGCCGCGAGACCAGGAAGGGCGGCGCGGTGCGCAGCCGGGCCATGCGCTCGCGCCACCCGGGGTCGCCGAGCCCGGGGGAGCGGGCCACCAGCGAGCGCAGGCCCGCCGGGTCGAGGGCGAGCACCACGGCGTCGTACGGCTCCTCGCCGTGCGCGCAGGCCACGGTGAAGCCGCCAGGGCGCAGGACCGCGACCTGTGCCACCGCGGTTCCGGTGCGCACCCGCGCGCCGAGCCGGTCCAGACGTTCGGCCAGCGGGTCCCACAGGGCCTGCGGGAACGGCTCCCGGGGCACGTCGAACAGCAGGCCCTCGGCCGAACCGAGGAAGTAGACGTGGAACATCAGCGCCATCTCCGCGGCCGACAGCCCCCGGGGATCGGCGAAGAAGCTGCGCGAGAAGACCTCGAAGGCGAGGTGCCGTGCCGCCGGGGGGAAGCGGATCGCCTCCAGGAGGTCGAACGCGCTGACGTGGTCGAGCCGTTCGTACACCCCGGGCACCCGCACGTCGAGCAGCGGCAGCGCCGCGCGCGGGCGCATCCGGGCCAGGTCGCGCACGGAGAACGACTCGCTCAGCGCCACGAACCCGAGCGCGCTCAGCGGCGGTGTGCGCGGCACGTGCCGGAAGCTGTCCCGCCGGCCGCCGGAGTGCCGCAGTGGATAGTCGGGCAGAGCGGTCAGCCGGGCGAGGGCGGGGTCGGTACGGCGCAGCAGGGCGCGCAGGTTGTAGTACTGCCGGAAGAAGGCGTGAAAGCCCCGGCTCATGGTGACCGTCGTGCCGTCGGCGAGCCGTGTGGTCCATCCGGCCAGCCGGCCGCCGAGCTGCGCCTCGCGCTCGTACAGCGTGACCCGCACCCCGCGTTCGGCCAGCGCGGTGGCCGCGGTCAGCCCCGCGATCCCGCCGCCGACGACCGCCACGCGCGCCGCGCCGGCCCCCTCGGCCCGCTCGGCGCCGGGCGGTGCGGGCAGCAGCCGGGCCAGCCGGTCCCGGCCGGGGCGCGGTTCGCGGGTGCCGGGAACGGAGGGCCTGCGCCGCGCGCTCATCGTCCCGCCTCCCCGGCGCGGCGGGCGACGACGGTGTGGGTGATGCCGGTCTGCCAGCCCGGCAGCGGCAGCACCCGCACCCGCTCGAACCCGGCGCGCCGTACCCGTCCGGCGAGTTGCCCGGCCGTGTCGAAGGTGACGACGCTGCGCCACAGATGACGGTAGAGCGGGCCGTCGCCGAGCAGCGTGGCGACCGGCAGGACGACTCCGCCGCACACCGCGCTCCACACGGCCCGGTGTGCCGGCCGTCCGCTCAGCGCGTACTCGTGCACGGCCAGCCGGCCGCGCGGCGCGAGCAGCCGGTGCGCGCGGGCGAGCACGGCGTCCGGATCGGCGGTGTTGCGCAGCAGGTACGCGGCGAAGACCGCGTCGAAGGGGCCGCGCACCCCGGCCTCGGCCAGGTGCTCCACCGGCGCGTGCACGAACCGGACCGGCCGGTTCCACGCCCGGGCGGCCGCGCGCCGCAGCATGCCGGCCGAGGCGTCGACGGCCGTGATGTCCGCGCCGGGCAGCACGGCGGCCAGGGCCGCCGTGGAGGCGCCGGTGCCGCAGCCGAGGTCCAGCACCCGCAGGGCCCGGCCGCCGTCGGGCAGGCCGAGGCGCCGGGCGGAGCGGCGCAGTTGGGCGTGGTAGCCGGGATTGGCCGCCACCAGCGTGTCGTAGCTGCGGGCGGCGTGGTCGAACGCGGCGGCCAGGTCGGCGT
Source organism: Streptomyces sp. NPDC037126 (assembly GCF_055605965.1). NCBI lineage: Bacteria > Bacillati > Actinomycetota > Actinomycetes > Kitasatosporales > Streptomycetaceae > Streptomyces > Streptomyces sp. NPDC037126. The sequence goes on along the minus strand of NZ_JBVJTD010000002.1, from coordinate 186,996 downwards.
CGCGCAACACGGGCATGCCATCTCCGGGGGGAGTCGTCGGAACGGGGGTGTGGGTCGAGAGGCGAAGTCGTCGGACAGGGGGGTCAGTCGAGTGAGGCGTTTCTGCGGGGGGTGAACGGGAGGGCCAGCGCCGAGCCGAGCATCGCGGCGACGGGCACGTGCAGCCCGATGGACAGGTCCTCCGCCAGGCTGGTGCGCCCGTCCAGGAAACGCAGCAGGCGGGGCGCCGGCACACGGGTGAACAGGCGGGTGAAGAAGGCCGGGCCGTCCACCCGGCCGTGGTCGAGCGCGTGCAGCAGCACGGCGTCCATGAGCCGGGAGCGGGCCGAGTGGGCGCGCGGCGGCAGGGGACGGCGCCCGGCGTGCAGCGCGGCGGCCACGGCGCCGGTCTGCCGCTGCACCGCGCTGAAGGTGTAGCCGGTCGCGGGCCGGGTGGCCCCGGCCGCGGCCCCGATCCGGAACACCGACGCGGCGGTCCGCCGGGGGAAGGCCGCGTCCGTCATCGGGATCACCCCCTGCTCGCACGCGACCACCTCGTGGTCGCCTGCCCCGAGGATCCGGTTGGTGTAGTGCCGCAGCGCACCGTCGTACGCCTCCCGGGCGAGTGCCCGGCGGGAGAACTCCGTGTACTCGACCAGCGCCTCCCGCGGACCGGTCGGCAGGACGTAGCCGAACGACAGACCCTGCGCGGGCTGCGGGGTGCGGAAGTCCATCAGCTCCACGGTGCCGGGCTCGAACACCGGCCCCCGGGTCCGGACGAACCAGCCTCTGAAGTGCTGCAGCAGCGTCGTGCGGGCCGGCGGCAGACGCGCGGGGGGCCGGGAGTCGAACACCCAGCGGGCGCGCACGGTCACCCGCTCCCCGCCGGGCGCGCGGGCGTGCACCAGCGCCCCGCCCGGCACGGACTCGACCCGCTCGGCGACGGCCTCGACGGTCGTCACCCACCGGCTCCCCGCGAGCGCCCGGCCCGCGAGTTCCTCGAACTCCTCGGAACGCAGCATCTTGTAGCGCAGCGGCGCGATGTCCGCCTCCACCGTCCGCCCGTCACCGGAGCGCACCCGCAGCCGCCGCCAGGAGGCCGTCAGCGCACCGTCGTACGGCCCCGCCCCCGCCTCCCAGAAGCACCACGTGCGCCGCGCCGCCCGGAAGGGCCCCGGCGGCGCCGCCAGCAGCACCGCCGTCACCGGGCGGGCGCCCGCGGGCGGCCGGGCCAGCCGCAGGGCCAGCGACAGCCCGGCGGCACCGGCGCCCACGACGGCGACGTCCGACTCCACCTCCACGGCGGCTCCCTTCCCGGGCCGGATGGTCCGGTCAGTCTTCCCGCCCGCCCGCCCCGGCGGATGCAGCCGAAGGCGTGTCGGGCCCGCCGGGTGCCGGCGTGGCGGAAGGTCCACCGAACGGCGCATCCGGCGGGGCGATCCGCGCGGAATGTGTGACGACACACGCGACACGACAGGTGCAGGCACCGGGCACGACGTCCGGCCTCCCGACTGGCGAGAGGACCCTCGATGCGTTCCACCCAGGCGATCGGACGCCCCCAGGACGGCCGGCCGCGCAGGCCGCCCGCCGTGGCCGGTCATGACCCAGGGGCACGGACCGCCCCGGGCGGCGCGCGCGCCGTCGACGACGACGTGCCGGGCGCCGTCGGCCGGGAACTGCGGGACCTGCTCGCCGACCGCCTCGCCGACTGCCGCGGACTCGACCCGGTGTTCGCCCACGACATCGCCGACCGCGTCGCCCGCTTCACCCGGTACGGCGGACGCCGTATCCGCTCCCGGCTCCTGTGGTGGTCCCTGCGCGCGTGCGGCGGTGGGGACGCCGCCCAGGTGCGCGCGGCGCTGCGTACGGCGGCGGCACTCGAACTCCTCCAGACCTGCGCCCTCGTCCACGACGACCTGATGGACCAGGCGCCCACCCGCCGCGGCGCGCCCGCCCTGCACGCCGACGTGGCGGACCAGTACACCGGGCCGACGTCCCGGCAGGCCGCACAGCGGCTCGGCGCGTCCGCCGCCGTGCTCGCCGGCGACCTCGCCCTGGCCTGGGCCGACGACGCCATGGCCGGACTGCTGCTGGATCCCGCGCTCCCGCGCGGCACCGCGCACCGCCTGAACGGGGTGTGGCGCACCCTGCGCACGGAGATGGCCGCGGGCCAGTACCTCGACGTACAGGGCCAGGCCACCTCCGTCCGCACCCGCGCCCGGTCGATCCGCGCGGCCCGCCTCAAGAGCGCCCTGTACACCGTGGAACGCCCGCTGGAACTCGGCGCGGTCCTCGCAGGGGCCGACACCGCCACCGCGGAGACGCTGTGCCGCGCCGGACGCCGCGCGGGCCTCGCCTTCCAGCTGCGGGACGACCTGGACGACGTCCTCGCCGACCCCCGGGTCACCGGCAAGCCGTCCGGCGGGGACGTCCGCGAGGGCAAGCCCACCTATCCGCTGGCCGTGGCCCGGACCCTCGCCACGGCCGCCGGAGACCGCTCCGCGCTCGGCGTGCTGGAGCACGCCGTGGGCCGCGCGGCCCTCACCGACGCCGAACTGGCCGAGGTGCGGGAGGTGCTCGTCGCCACGGGAGCCCGCGACCTGGTCGAGAGGAAGATCGCCCGGCTCCGCGCACAGTGCCTGGACCACCTCGGCGGGGCCGCCCTGGAACCGGGCCCGGCGGCCCGGCTGCGCGCGCTCCTGACCGGGATCACCGGCACCCGCGGCCAGGTCCCCGAGCCGGGCGGCCGCCCGCCGGGCGCCACCCTGGCCGCCACCGGAACGGAGGCGGGCCGGTGACCCGGACCCTCGCGGGACCCACCGACCACGTGGTGGTGGTCGGCGCCGGACTGGCCGGCCTCTCCGCCGCCCTGCACCTGCTCGGCGCGGGCCGCCGGGTGACCGTGGTCGAACGCGGTCCCGGACCCGGCGGCCGGGCCGGGCGCCTCGAACTCGGCGGCTACCTCGTCGACACCGGGCCCACCGTCCTCACCATGCCGGACATCGCGGACGAGGCGTTCGCCGCGGTCGGTACCTCGCTGCGCGACCGGGTCGAACTGATCGAGCTGCACCCCGCCTACCGGGCCCGGTTCGCCGACGGCAGCACCCTCGACGTGCACACCGACGCCGACGCGATGGAGGCCGAGATCGAACGGTTCGCCGGGGGCGCCGAAGCCCTCGGCTACCGCCGGCTGCGGAACTGGCTGGGGGAGCTGTACCGGGCCGAGCGCGGCCGCTTCCTCGACGCCGACTTCGACTCGCCGCTGCAACTGCTCACGCCCGACCTGGCCCGGCTCGCCGCCCTCGGCGGCTTCGGCCGCTGGGAGGCCGGCGTCGCCCGCCACCTGCGCGACGAGCGGCTGCGCCGCGTCTTCACCTTCCAGTCCCTGTACGTCGGCGTCCCGCCCGAACGGGCCCTGGCCGCCTACGCGGTGATCGCCTACATGGACACCGTCGCCGGGGTCTACTTCCCGCGCGGCGGCATGCACGCCCTGCCGCGCGCCATGGCCGACGCGGCGGCCGAGGCCGGGGCCGAGTTCCACTACGGGCAGCCGGTGACCCGCCTCGAACGCTCCGGCGACCGCGTCACGGCCGTGGTGACCGACGACCTGCGCGTCCCCTGCGACGCCGTCGTGCTCACCCCGGAACCGCCCGTGGCCTACCGCCTGCTGGGCCGCGCCCCGCGCCGGCCCGCACGGCTCAGGCACGCCCCGTCGGCGGTGGTCCTGCACGCCGGCTGCGACCGCACCTGGCCGGAACTGGCCCACCACACACTGTCGTTCGGCCGCGCCTGGCGGCGCACCTTCCGTGAACTGACCCGTACCGGCGAGCTGATGAGCGACCCCTCCCTGCTGATCACCCGGCCCACCGCGACCGATCCCGGCCTGGCCCCGCCCGGCCGCCACCTGCACTACGTGCTCGCCCCCTGCCCCAACACCGACATCGGCCCGGGCGCCGCCGACTGGCCCGCGCTCTCCGCGCGTTACCGCGAGGGCCTGCTGCGCGAACTCGACCGCCGGGGCCTGGCGGGCATCGCCTCGGCCATCGAGGAGGAGTGCCTGGTGACCCCGGCCGACTGGAGCGCGCAGGGACATGTCGCGGGTACGCCGTTCTCCGCCGCCCACACCTTCGCCCAGACCGGCCCCTTCCGCCCCCGCAACCTCGTGCGCGGCACCGCCAACGCCGTCCTCGCGGGCTGCGGCACCACACCCGGGGTGGGAGTGCCGCCCGTGCTGCTCTCCGGAAAGCTCGCCGCGGCCCGCGTCACCGGCGGGACCCGCCCCCGCGCCGCCCTCGGCACGCGCGCCGGGCGGCCGGTGGAGGGGGCGCGGCCATGACGGTGCGTGAGCTGGACGCGGTCGGGGTCAGGGTGCGGGTCGTGGAATGGGGTGCGGCCATGACGGCGCGTGAGCCGGATGCGGTCGGGGGCGCGGTGCGGCTCGTGGAAGGGGTGCGGCCATGACCGCCCGGGAACTGGACGCGGCCGGGATCCACGACCCCCGCCTGCGGGACGCCTACACCCGCTGCCGTGTGCTGAACGCCCGGCACGGGCGCACCTACTTCCTCGCCACCCGGCTGCTGCCCCCCGACCGGCGGCCCGCCGTGCACGCCCTGTACGGCTTCGCCCGCTGGGCCGACGACATCGTCGACGCGTTCCAGGACGGCCCCGGCGCACCGGCGGGCGACGACGGGACGGCACGGCGGGCCGCCGCCCTGGACCGGCTCGGCGACGACCTGGACCGCGGACTGGCGGGGGGCGAGGGCGCCGCCCCGGTGGTCGCCGCGCTCGCCGACACCAGCAGGCGCTACGCCATCGACCACCGCCACTTCACCGACTTCCTCGCCTCGATGCGCAGCGACCTCACCGTCACCGAGTACGCCGGCTACGACGCGCTGCGCGGCTACATGCACGGATCGGCGGCGGTGATCGGGCTGCAGATGCTCCCCGTCCTCGGCACCGTCGTACCCCGCGAGGAGGCCGCCCCGCACGCGGCCGAACTGGGCGTCGCCTTCCAGCTGACCAACTTCCTGCGGGACGTCGGAGAGGACCTCGACCGCGGCCGGATCTACCTGCCCCAGGACCTGCTCGCCTCCCACGGCGTGGACCGCGAGCTGCTCCGCCACTGCCGGGACACCGGCCGCACCGACCGCCGGGTCGTCGCGGCACTGCGCGCCTTCGAGGCCCTCACCCGCGCCGCCTACCGGCGCGCGGCCCCCGGCGTGCCGATGCTCGACCCCGTCGCCCGGCCCTGCATCCGCACGGCGTTCGTGCTCTACGGCGGCATCCTGGACGCAGTCGCCGCCGACGGCTGGACGGTGCTGCACCGCCGCAGCGCGGTGCCCCGCAGACGCCGTGCGCTCGTCGCCGCGGACGGCCTGGTGCGGGTGACCGCGGCCCGGCTCGCCGCACGCCGCAGGGGCGCCGCGCCCCACGGCCCGCATCCGTCCTCCCCCTGGAAGGAGGCCGCGTGACACCCGAACGCCGGCCCCGGCGCCCCCGCCTGCCCCTGCGGCTGTGCCGCGCCCCCGTCGCCTGGGATCGGCAGCGCCCCACCTGGCGCGAGGCCCGGCCCGCGCTGATCGCCGAGGCGCTCAAACGGGCGCAGGCCCGGCCGAGCGGCAACTGGTACGTCGTCGGGTCCGCTCGGGACCTGCGCCCGGACCGGCCGCTGGCCCGGACCGTCGCCGGCCGGGAGGTGGTGCTCTGGCGCGACGCGGGAGGCCGCGTCGTCGCCGGCCCCGGCATCTGCCCCCACCTGGGCGCGCCGCTGCGGGACAGCCCGGTGCGCTGCGGCACCCTGGTGTGCCACTGGCACGGACTCGCCCTGGACGGCAAGCCGTTCGGCGGCTGGGAGCCCTGGCCCGCCCATGACGACGGGTTGCTGCTGTGGGTGCGGCTGGACGACGCCGGGGGCGAACGGCCCACCGCCGCGCCGCCGGTGCCGGCCCGGCCCGCCGCGGCCGGCGCGCTGGCGGCCGTGTACACCGCCACGGGCGTGTGTGAGCCGGACGACGTGGTCGCCAACCGCCTCGACCCCTGGCACGGGGCCTGGTTCCACCCGTACTCGTTCGTCGACCTCACCGTGGTGGGGACCCCCGGGCGGCCCGAGGAGGAGGACGCGTTCACGGTCGACGTCTCCTTCAAGGTCGCCGGCCGGCTCGTCGTCCCCGTCCGCGCGGTGTTCACCGCCCCCGGACCGCGCACCGTCGTCATGCGGATCACCGACGGCGAAGGCGCGGGCTCCGTCGTCGAGACCCACGCGACACCGCTCGGACCGGACGGCGGGGGCAGGCCGCGCACGGCGGTCGTGGAGGCCGTCGTGGCCACCTCCGAAAGGCCCGGATTCGCCCTCGCCCGCCGCGCCGCGCCCCTGCTCCGCCCGGCGATCCGCTACGCGGCGGGCCGCCTCTGGCGCGACGACCTGGCCTACGCCGAACGCCGCTGGGCCCTGCGAGCCGCGGGACACTTCCCCGGCTGAACCGGCGACCCGTGCCCCCCGGTAGCGAGCCGCGTGCCCGCGGGCGGGGGGAGCAGCGCCGGGCGGCGGGCCCTCCGCGGCCCGGCCGCGGAGGACCCGCCGACACGCGAACAGCGCTCCGTCCCGCCCAGCGGGTCCCCGTACGGGCTCAGGCCTCCTGGCCGACCTGTGTGCGGCGCTCGCCCGGCCCAGCCGGTCCGAGGACGGTGTTCACGCCCGCCCCGCCGGTCCCCGTACTGCGCCGTCCGTGTCGTACAGGCCGCTCAGGGTCCGTACCGCCTCCCGCAGGCCCGTGCAGCGGGGGAAGGGGCCGGCCGCGCGGCGGTCCCAACCAGGGCCCGCCGGCAGGACGAGGGGGCGCCGGCGGGCGCCCGCCGGTCCCCACTGCAGGCCCGCGACATGCCGGGCCAGCGGTGCCGACGCCGTGGAGCGGGTCTGCGCCCACAGCACGACGGCGGCCGGGCCGGTGCGCCGTACGCAGGCCACCAGCGCCTCCACGGGCACGGCGGCGCCCAGCATGCGCGTCGGCACACCGAACTCGGCCAGCGTCGCGTCGAGTGCCTCCAGCGGCAGCGAGTGCTGCTCGCCGGGCACGCAGGCCAGCACCACCGGCTCGGTGCCGACGGTCTCCGCCGTGCGCGGCAGCACCATCGGCGCGCGGCGCAGCGCGGTGGAGATCTGCCAGGACAGCAGGTGCTCCACCTCCACGTAACGGTCGCCGGAGGACTCCCACTTGCGGCCCACCGCGCGCAGGGTCGGCACCATCACCTCCTCCCACGCGGTGGTCAGCCCGTGTTCCCTGACCGCGTCCAGCAGCCGGCTCTCCAGCTCGGGCGCGTCCAGCCGCACCGCGGCCCGGGCCAGCCCCCGGCACTCCTGGCGCACGTCACCGAGCGGCAGCCCGCCCCCGGCCCCGCCGCGCCGGGCGTCCTCCCGGGGAGGTGGCGCCACGGGGGGACGCCCGGAAGGAGAGGGGGAAGGAGCCCCCTCGCCGTGCGTGAGACGGGCCACGCGGGCCGCCTCGGCCGGGGGCGCGCCCGCCGCCGCCAGTCGGCACATCTCCTCGACCATCGCCACGTCCCGCGGACTCCAGCGCCGGTGACGCCCCTGCGACCGGGAGGCGGGCCCCAGGCCGTAGCGGCGGTCCCAGGAGCGCAGGGTGGTGGGGGAGACACCGAGCCGGCGGGCCACCGCGCCCGTGGTCAGGCCGGCCGCCTCCGTCTCCTCACTCATGACCGTCACCTTCCGCTGCTCCGTGCGGCCCGTCAGCCGTCCGGGAAGTCCCTGTCCCCAGGTTAAGCGATGCACGATCGATGCGAGTTGTCCACGCCTTTCCCCGCGGCGCACGCTGAACCAAGGGGACAGCGGCACGTACCGCGCGGTGGGCCCGAGGCCGCACCGCCGACCGGACCAGTGCCGCGCCCACCGGCGACGCCCGCCCGGCTCACTAGGAGAGACGTGGTCATGCACCGAATTCCGGCCGCACCCGGCTCCGTCACCACCGTCGAGCCCGCTCACGCCCATCCGTCACCGGACGCCGCGGACGGCATCGCGCTGTCCGCGGACGCCGCCGCCTGGTCCGCCCTCCACCGGCGGTGGGGCGGTCTCGTCCACGGGCTGGCCCAGCAGGCGCTCGGGGACGCGCGGGAGGCGGAGGACGTGGCGCAGCAGGTGTTCACCGACGCCTGGCGCGGCCGGCACGGATATGTGCCGGAGCGGGGCACACCGGCCGCCTGGCTCGTCGGGATCACCCGGCGCAAGGTGGCCGACGCGCTCGCCGCCCGTGCGCGTCGCGCCCGGCTCGCCGCGGTGGCCGCCGAACTGCTCCCGGAGCAGCACCGCGAGACCGGCGCCGAGCCCGAAGCCGCCCTGGACCGGCTGGTGGTGGGCCGGGCGCTGTGCCAACTCAGCTCCGCGCAGCGGCAGGTGCTGCACCTGGCCTACTACGAGGACCTGACGCAGGCCCAGATCGCCCGGATCACCGGCTGGCCGCTCGGCACGGTCAAGAGCCACACCCGGCGCGGCCTCGACCGGCTCCGCCGCTGCCTGGAGGACTCGGGCGTCGCGACGGCCTGACGCGCAGAATCGATGCAACCTGGGCGCTGCTTCCTGCCCGGTTCGGCGCGCGCACCGCGTCCGCATCCCGTGACCAGCGGTACCGCCCACCGCGACCCCGTACCGACCGCCGCGGGCGTCGCAAAGAGGCGCACGACGCGTACGACGACACGCCCGCCGGGAGGAACGTGACCGTGGGAACGGACCGACGGGACGGCTGCCCGTCTGTGAAGTCGACATCCCGGGAGGCCGAGGCGTGTCGAGCAGCCGGCCTCAGGGCTTGAGCATCCGGTCCTGCTCCACCGGGGGTGTGCCGTCGTGCCAGTCCAGGGCCTTGCCGAAGCGGATCAACTCGCCGTACAGGGCGGGGTCGACGTGCTCGGCGAACACGACGTCGAGCACGGCCCGGGCGGCTTCGGAGGGCGTCTGCGCCTGGCTGTAGTCGCTGAACCAGGGCCGGGAGGTCGCGGTGTCGACCATGCCGGGGCAGACCGAGGCGAGGAGGGTGCCGGTGGCGAGGTCGCGCTCGCGGCGTTCGGCCGCGACCGCCCGGACGGCGGCGACCTGCGCCACCTTCGAGTCTGCGGGGTCAGTGCCGGATCGCCGGCTCCTCCTCGGGAGAGGACCGTGCGATGGGCGTGTGGCCCGGCCTGGACGAGCGGCCCGAGATCGCCCACACCGCCCGCGACTGGCTGGCCAAGCTCCGGCTCGTCGCCGCGGGCTGCGGGCTGACCACCGTGCCGGCCGTCTTCGGCGCCATGGCGCCACCGGGTGTCCGCGTCCTCCCGGTGCGCGGCGGTCCCCAGGAGCGGCGGCGCCTGCTCCCGGCCCGGCTTCCCCACCCGGCGACCGAGGCGGTCGGCCGGCTCGCGGCGATCCTCCGCGCTGTCGCCCTGGAGGCGGACGCGCCTCCCGCACCACCGCCGTCGTGAGGACGGGCCCCTCGCACGGCGCCCGGAGGTCGTGCCGGTACCGCGTGATGCGATGATGATCGGCGACATAAGGCGACGGCGGTCCGAGGAAGCCGGTGTGAATCCGGCGCGGTCCCGCCACTGTGACCGGCGAGTGAGTTCGGGCGGGCCACCGCGGCGACGCGGGTGGCACGGCGGGGCGAGCGGCGAGCCGGGAGCCAGGAGACTCACGCGGTCGCCTCCTCGAGCGACACCGGGGCGGATCTCCCCGGAAGAGGGGAGCGGCGCCGTGCCCGGGAAGCCCACGGAAGAGACGTCGAGCGGGGCCGCGAAGGGCGGCGAACCGGTGCCGTGCCGGGTCGTCGTCTGCCGCGACTGCTGCTGCGGCACCCCCAAGGTGACAGGGGTCGACCACGCGGCGCAGACCGCGCGGCTGCGGGCCGAGGTGCCGGTGCGCGTCTCGGAGTGCCTCGACGTGTGCGACCAGGCCAACGTGGTCGTCGTACAGCCGTCCGCCGCGGGCCGGGCCGCCGGTGCGCGGCCGGTCTGGTTCGGCCTCGTCAACGATGCGGACGCGACCGAGGACATCGTCGCCTGGGTGCGTGCGGGCGGCCCGGGCGTGGCACCGCTGCCGGACATCCTCGACCTGTACGCCTTCAAGCCGCCGCGGCGCACCGTGGGTTCCTGAGACCCCGGCGGTACTCGGTCGCCGACCGTGCGCTCCAGCCGCCTCGGCGGGTCCGGCATCGAGAAGATCGTCCGCGCTCCGCACGTCCATCAGATCCTGGAAGGAACGAACGAGATCATGCGAGTCATCGTGGCCCGGGGCCTGACGGAGGCGCTCGGATGACCGCTACCGACGAACCCGTCCTGTTCCGCACCACCGGCCGGGCCGCCCACGTCATCCTCAACCGCCCCAGGGCGCTCAACGCCCTCAACCACACGATGGTCCGCCGCATCGACGCGGCCCTCACCACATGGGAGCACGACCCGGCCGTGCAGGCCGTGGTCGTCACGGGCGCCGGGGAGCGCGGCCTGTGCGCGGGCGGCGACATCCGACGCATCCACGACGACGCCCGCGACGGCGACGGCACCGCGTCGGCCGCGTTCTGGCGCGACGAGTACCGCCTCAACGCCCGGATCGCCCGCTGTCCCAAGCCGTACGTCGCCGTCATGGACGGCATCGTGATGGGCGGCGGGGTCGGCCTCTCCGCCCACGGCAGCGTCCGCATCGTCACGGAGCGGTCGAGGATCGCCATGCCCGAGACCGGGATCGGCTTCGTCCCGGACGTCGGTGGCACCTACCTGCTGGCCCTCGCCCCGGGCGAACTGGGCACACATCTGGCCCTGACCGGCGCGCAGATCGGCGCCGGCGACGCCCTGCTGTGCGGGCTCGCCGACCACTTCGTACCGGCCGACGCGCTCCCGCACTTCGTCGACGGCCTCGCGGACACTCCCGTACGGGACGCGCTCGCCCGCCATGTACGGCCGGTGCCACGGGGCGAGTTGGCGGAGCGCAGGGAGTGGATCGACGACTGCTACGCCGCCGACACGGTCGAGGAGATAACCGACCGGCTGCTCGCGCACGGCGACCCGGCCGCCAAGGAGGCCGCGGAAACCCTGTTCGCCAAGTCGCCGACCGCGCTGAAGGTCACCCTCGCCGCGGTGCGCCGCGCCCGGCGCCTCGGGCCCCTGGAGCGCGTCCTCGACCAGGAGTACCGCGTCTCGTGCGCCGCCCTGAGCACCCCCGACCTGGTGGAGGGCATCCGGGCCCAGGTCATCGACAAGGACCGCGACCCGCGTTGGTCGCCCGCCACCCTGGCCGAGGTGACCGACGCCGACGTACAGCGCTTCTTCGCGCCGCTCGGCGAGCACGAACTCGGCCTCGCCGGGCCGGAAGCCGCCCCGGAGGCGGCCTGGTGAGCCGTACCGGTGCCTTCGTTCGCGCTCGGGCACGCAGGACGCCGTCCACGCGATCGCGGCCCGGCCCCTCCGCAACTGGCCGTCGACTAGTACGAATTCACTACCGAGGGCGGACGCGGGCCTGCCGGCGCCAGTGGGCGGACACGGGCCGGACGGTGCGGGCGACCGGCCGGGAGGGGGACCGGTCCTACGCAGGGCGGTGAGTGCTCAGGGCCACACCCCCTCGGCCAGTTGTCCGATTGACGGACCATCTCGTGGGTCCGTACGCTCCGTTTGTAATGACGGCCTAAGGAAGCTGGTGGAATTCCAGCACGGTCGCGCCACTGTGAACAGATCCTCCCCAGGGCGGGTCTGGAGTCAGACCCTGGGCCGTCATGACGCTCCACTGAACCGAGGGACGCACGATCCCCTGAAGGAGGCTCACTCATGAGCAGCATGTCCGCGCCCGCCGCGCTTCCCACCCCGGTCGTCCTGCCCGCCGCGAAGGCGGTGTTCTGGCTCGTCGGAACCGCGCTGATCGCGCTGGCCTTCTACTACTTCATCGGTGTCGACCAGGGCGCCTACTCCGTCTTCGGCAAGGACATGCACGTCCACGAGTTCGTGCACGACGCCCGCCACTTCCTCGGCTTCCCCTGCCACTGACGGGAGCCGGCACGGACACGGACATCTGAACATGGAAAAGAGACTCATACTGCGCGGCGTCATCGCCGGCGCGGTCGCCGGTCTGCTCGCCTTCGTCTTCGCCCGGATCTTCGCCGAGCCGCAGATCAACAAGGCCATCGACTACGAGAGCGGCCGCGACGCCGCGCAGGAGGCTCTCGACAAGGCCGCCGGCATCGCACCCGGCGCCCCGGATCCGGACATCTTCAGCCGCACGATCCAGGCCAACGTGGGCATCGGCGTGGGCATGGTCTTCTTCGGCATCGCCATGGGGGCCCTGTTCGCCGTCGCCTACGCCGTCTGCCTCGGCCGGGTCGGCAACCTGCGTCCCCGCAACCTGGCGATGCTGGTGGCGCTCGGCGGCTTCCTCGGCGTCTACCTGGTGCCGTTCGTGAAGTACCCGGCCAATCCGCCGGCGATCGGTCACCCGGACACGATCAAGGACCGCGGCAACCTGTACCTGGCCATGGTCGTCTGCTCGGTGGTCTTCCTCGTCGGCGCCGTCTGGCTCGGCAAGCGCCTCCAGTCCCGCTTCGGCAACTGGAACGCCACGCTCCTCGCCGGCGCCGTCTACGTCGTCGCCATCGGCATCGTGATGGCACTGCTGCCGCAGCTCGGTGAGCTCTCCGCCAACGTGCACGAGTACGGCCACCACGCCACGGAGACGCCCCTGCCCCTGACCAACCCCAAGGGCGCGATCGTCTACCCGGGCTTCCCGGCGGACGTGCTGTTCTCCTTCCGCTTCTACTCGGTGGCCGCGCAGGCACTGCTGTGGGCCGCCCTGGGCCTCGTCTTCGCCCCCATGGCGGAGCGGCTGCTCGATCCGGCGCTCCGGGCCTCGGCCAAGCCCGCGCCGAAACAGCCGGAACCCGTCGGCGCCGCCTGACGCACCCGAGGGCCACGCCTCCGCGACGAGGCGTGGCCCTCGGGCGTTCCCGAGGCGCCCTGCCCTACGGCGCCACGGCGTCGCCCTGCGCCGAGACGCCAAGGGGCCTGCCCAGCCGCAGATTCCAGCGGCCGGCCCGCCCGCTGAGTTCCGTGGCCGTCAGCGGCGCCACGTCGAGCCTCCAGAACGCGGCCTCGGGCAGGCCCAGGACTCGCGTGACCGCGGCCCGCACCACCTCCGGCTCGACCACGGCGACCGTGCGGCCGTCCGTGTGCCGCGCGGAGTCCAGCCAGCGCCCGACCCGTTCGCACATCTCGCGCACCGACTCCCCGCCGTGTGCCGCCCAGCCCGGATCGGTGAGCCAGTGGCCCACCGCCTCCGGCTCGGCCGCCCCGACCTCGTCGAGGGTGCGGCCCCGCCAGGCGCCCACGTCGAGGCCGCCCAGTTCGGGCGTCCCCACGCCCTCGAAGCCGAGCGCGGCCGCCGTCTGCCGGCAGCGCGCACTCGGGGACACGAGCACGCGCGCGGGCGCGGCCAGCGTCCCGGCGGCCTCGCGGGCGCGGGCCGCTCCCGCCTCGTCGATCGGGTCGCCGTCGTAGAAGCGCGCCTGCCGCAGCGACGGGCAGGTGGCGGGCGAGACGAAGGTGGCACGGCTGGTCACGTGGCTGCTCCTGCTGTCGGTGTCATGGGGTGTGGGTCTCCACCGCGTACGGCACGTACGGCCGCCGGTCGGGGTCGACGGCAAGTCGTCCCCCCGCGGGCGGACGGGCCCGCTGGGCGCAGTCGCGGCGCAGCTTCGCATGGGCGTAGGCCTTCCGTGTCCCCGGCCGCCGTGCCATGCGCCCACCTCCCGTTCCCCCCCAGGCCTGCCTGCGAACCTAGCATCCGCAGGATTCGCGGTTTTCGCGGATCCGCAGCTGAGCGATGTACACGATCCGCACGTTGGAACGGTGGCCCGGCGGCCCGTCGCCGGGAAGGCTCAACCAGCAGACCAACTCCCTGACCTACCACGGCTACCCGGTGCAGGACCTGGCCGCCCGCCGCTCCTTCGAGGAGGTCACCTTCCTGCTCTGGTACGGCGAACTCCCCGACGGGGGACAGCTCCGCGACTTCCGCGCCCGCGAACGCGCCCTGCGTCCCCTGGACCGCACCACGCTGGAGCTGCTCACCCGGCTGCCGGACACCTGCCACCCGATGGACGTGCTGCGCACCGCCGTCAGCTTCTTCGGCGCCGAGGACCCGACCGACGACGACGGCTCGCCCGCCGCCCACCGCGCCAAGTCGCTGGCCCTGCCGGCGAAGCTGCCGACGGTGGTCGCCGCCGATCAGCGCCGTCGCCGGGGCCGCGCCCCGATCCCGCCGGACCCCGATCTCGGGTACGCGGAGAACTCCTTCCACATGTGCTTCGGCAGGCCCGGGCCGGCGACCGGTGCCGGGTCAGGAGGCCGGCAGCTCGCCGCGGACCGTGCGGGCGGCGGTCACCAGGTTCTCCAGAGCGGCCCGGGTCTCGGTCCAGCCGCGGGTCTTCAGGCCGCAGTCGGGGTTGACCCACAGCCGTTCCGCGGGGATGGCCTCCAGGCCGGTGCGCAGCAGCTCGGCGGCCTCCTCGGCGCTCGGGACGCGGGGGGAGTGGATGTCGTAGACACCCGGCCCGGCCTCGCGCGGGTAGCCGTGGCCGGCGAGTTCGCGGGCGACCTGCATGTGCGACCGGGCGGCTTCGAGGCTGATGACGTCGGCGTCGAGATCGTCGATCGCCTGCACGATGTCACCGAACTCGGCGTAGCACATGTGCGTGTGGATCTGGGTGTCCGGGCGCACCCCGCCGGTGGTGAGGCGGAAGGCCCGCGTCGCCCAGTCCAGGTAGGCCTGCCGGTCGGCGGAGCGCAGCGGGAGCGTCTCGCGCAGCGCGGGCTCGTCGACCTGGATGACCGACGTCCCCGCGGCCTCCAGGTCGTCCACCTCGTCGCGCAGCGCCAGGGCGACCTGCCGCGCGGTGTCGCCGAGGGGCTGGTCGTCGCGGACGAAGGACCAGGCGAGCATGGTGACCGGACCGGTGAGCATGCCCTTGACCGGCCGGTCGGTGAGCGACTGGGCGTACGCCGTCCAGCGCACCGTCATCGGCTCCGGCCGGGAGATGTCGCCGGCCAGGATCGGCGGGCGCACGTACCGGGTGCCGTAGGACTGCACCCAGCCGTGCTGCGTGGCGAGGTAGCCGGTCAGCTGCTCCGCGAAGTACTGGACCATGTCGTTGCGTTCGGCCTCGCCGTGGACCAGGACGTCGAGGCCGGCCTTCTCCTGGAAGGAGACCACCTCCTGGATCTCCGCCCTGACCCGCTCCTCGTACCCGGCCGTGTCGATCCGGCCGGACCGCAGGTCGGCGCGGGCGGTGCGCAGTTCGCCGGTCTGCGGGAACGAGCCGATGGTGGTGGTGGGCAGCAGGGGCAGGCCGAGCCGGGTGCGCTGGGCGGCGGTGCGCTCGGAGTACGGCTGGGAGCGCCGGGCGTCGGCCTCGGTGACCGCGCCGGTGCGGGCTCGGACGGCCGGGTCGTGGGTGATCGGGGAACCCGCCCGGGAGGCGAGGTCGGCCCGGTTCGCCGAGAGTTCGGCGGCGATCGTGTCGGTGCCCTGGGCGAGGCCCCGGGCGAGGGTGACGATCTCCCGCGTCTTCTGCTTGGCGAAGGCGAGCCAGCGCAGGATCTGCGGCTCGATGTCCCGCTCGGCCGCGGCGTCCAGCGGCACGTGGAGGAGGGAGCAGGAGGCGGAGACGTCGACCCGGCCGGCCAGGCCCAGCAGCGTGCCGAGCGTGGACAGGGACCCGCCGAGGTCGTTGACCCAGATGTTGCGGCCGTTGACGACACCCGCGACCAGGCGCTTGCCGGGCAGGCCGCCGACGGCCGCGAGCGCGTCCAGATTGGCCGCGGCGGCCTCGGTGAAGTCGAGCGCGAGCCCGTCGACCGGGGCCTTGGCGAGCACCGGCAGGGCGTCGCCGAGGCGGTCGAAGTAGGAGGCCACCAGGAGCTTCGGACGGTCGGTCAGGGCGCCGAGGTCGCGGTAGGCGCGGGCGGCGGTGTTCAGCTCGGCGGGGGTGCGGTCCTGGACCAGGGCCGGCTCGTCGAGCTGCACCCATTCGGCGCCGGCGGCCCGGAGGTCGGCGAGTACCTCGGCGTACACCGGCAGCAGCCGGTCCAGCAGGGTGAGGGGGTCGAAGTCCGTGGCGACGCCGGGAGCCGGTTTGGCCAGCAGCAGGTAGGTGACGGGACCCACGAGCACGGGCCGGGCGGTGAGACCGAGCGCCAGGGCCTCGGTCAGCTCACCGACCTGCTTGGCGGAGTGGGCGGCGAACACCGTGTCAGGCCCCAACTCGGGTACGAGATAGTGGTAGTTGGTGTCGAACCACTTGGTCATCTCCAGCGGCGCCACCTCCTGGGTGCCGCGGGCCATGGCGAAGTAGCCGTCCAGGGCGTCGGCGGTGACGGCGTCCCGGTGGCGGGCGGGGATCGCGCCGACCATCACGGTCGTGTCCAGGAGGTGGTCGTAGTACGAGAAGTCGCCGGTCGGCACCTCGTCGATGCCGGCCTCGGCCAGCTGCCGCCAGTTCCCGCGGCGGAGTTCGGCGGCGGTGGCGCGGAGGGCGCCGGCGGTGACGCGGCCCTTCCAGTAGCCCTCGATCGCCTTCTTCAGTTCCCGGCCCTGGCCCTGGCGGGGGTAGCCGTACACGGTGGCGCGTGCTGCCGCGGCTGCGGACTCGCTGGTCACGGAGATCTCCTTCGCGAGATGAATCCCTGAGGTCCCGGGGACGGGACGAGAGCGCGAAGGGATGACGAACCGGGCGGAACCCGACCCCGCGCGCGCGGTCTGCGCGGTCGTCCGCCTGGTGTGTTCGCCGACCCGCCCTCGAGGTCACCGGGATGTCCGCGCACGGAACGGTCCGTACGCGGGCAGTTGGCAGGTCTTCGGACTCGCGGGCACGTCTCTGTCGTACGAGACACCTACTGGCCGTCGCTTCCCAGGCCCTTTTCGTCGGGCTCAGTGCGTATGACGGCGGTCGTTCCCGCTCACCGCTGCGGGGCAGTCCCGGATTCCCACCGGGTTCCCTCTTGCGACGCATCCCGCCTGGCTGACGGGGCGAACCAGCTGCTCCGGCCACCCTACGGGTTCGCCGTGCCCGGGGGGAGGCGGACGTCCACCATCCGGACGGTGCGGCGGGACGGGCATGCCACAGGGCGGGAAGCGCCGCACGCGCTTCCCGCCCTGCCCCTGTGATGCCCCCGCCGGGACCCTCACCCCGGCGTTGCGGGCCCCCTCGGCCCGCGTCGTACCAGGCCCTCAGTCCTGGTCGTGGATGTGGAACCCGCGGCCCGACTTCCGGCCGAGGAGCCCCGCCTCCACCATGCGCTGGAGCAGTGGTGGAGGGGCGTAGAGGGGTTCGCGGAACTCGGCGTAGAGCGACTCGGCGATCGACGCGACGGTGTCCAGGCCGATCAGGTCCGCGAGCCTCAGCGGGCCCATGGGGTGCGCGCAGCCCAGTTCCATGCCCGTGTCGATGTCCGCCGCCGTCGCGAAGCCGGACTCGGCCATCCGGACCGCCGCCAGGAGGTACGGGATGAGCAGCGCGTTGATGACGAAGCCCGACCGGTCCCGCGAGTGGACCACCGTCTTGCCGAGCGCGCCGGCCGCGAAGTCCACCGCCGCGGCGACCGTCTCCGGTGACGTGTGCAGGGAGGTCACCACCTCGACCAGGGGCAGCACCGGCACGGGGTTGAAGAAGTGCAGGCCCACGACCCGGTCGGCGCGGCCGGTCGCCATGCCCAGACGCATGATCGGCAGGGAGGAGGTGTTGGTCGCGAGAACGGCCGCCGGGTCCTCGACGATCTTGTCGAGGGCGGCGAAGATCCCGGTCTTGGCCTCCGCGTTCTCCACGACCGCCTCGACGACGAGCTGCCGGTCGGCGAGGTCGTCGAGGCTGCCGGTGAAGACCATGCGGGCGAGCGCGTCCGCGGCGGCGGTCTCCTCCAGTTTGCCGCGCCGCACGGCGCGTTCGAGCGATGCGGCCACGCGCTTCCGTGCGGCGCGGGCCGCGACCGCGTCCACCTCGCACACCATGGTGTCGAGGCCGGCCCGTGCGCAGACCTCGGCGATGCCGGCGCCCATCTGGCCGCCGCCGACCACACCGACCCGTCGGACGTCCCCGCTCACGCTCCGGCCTCCGCCCGCCGCACGAGGTGCCGCGTGTACGCGTCCGGGGTGAAGAACAGCGGCAACTCGCCCGAGAGCACGGTCCGTTCGAAGAGCGCACGGACGTCGTCGACCGGTGCCCACGGGTACTCGGCGCCCAGCGCGGCGATCTCGTCGTCCAGTGCCTCCCGGACCGTCTCCCGCTCGATCACCCGGTGCCGCAGCCACTGCCAGACCTGCACACGGGCGATCTCGGCAGTGGCCGCGTCCTCCATGAGCCCGTGGAGGGCGACGGCGCCCTGCCCGCACAGCCAGGCCGCGAAGTAGCGCAGCGCCACGGCGATGTTGGTGCGGACGCCGTCCTCCGTGGGCGGCCCGCTGATCCGGCGCACCGACAGCAGGTCGGCGGCGGTGACCTCCACGTCGTCCCGGGTGCGGTCGAGCTGGTGCGGCCGCTCGCCGAGGACGCCGTCGAACACCTCACGACAGACGGGCACGAGCCCGGGGTGGGCCACCCAGGAGCCGTCGAAGCCGTCCTCGGCCTCCCGTTCCTTGTCCAGCCGCACCTTGGCGAGCGCGGCCTCGTTCGCGGCCGGGTCCCCGCCCGGCACCTGTGCGGCCATACCGCCGATCGCGTGGGCACCGCGCCGGTGGCAGGTGCGCACGAGCAGCTCCGTGTAGGCCCGCATGAACGGGGCCGTCATCGTGACCTTCGCGCGGTCCGGCAGCAGGAAGTCGGTGCGGTGCCCGAACGTCTTGATCAGGCTGAACAGGTAGTCCCAGCGGCCCGCGTTGAGACCGGAGCTGTGCTCGCGCAGCTCGTGGAGGATCTCCTCCATCTCGAACGCGGCGGTGATCGTCTCGATGAGGACCGTCGCGCGGACGGTGCCCCGCGGGATGCCGAGCAGCTCCTGGGCGAGGAGGAAGACGTCGTTCCAGAGCCGGGCCTCGTAGCGGTTCTCCAGCTTCGGGAGGTAGAAGTACGGGCCGTACCCGGCGTCGATCTGGCGCTGGGCGCAGTGGAAGAAGTACAGGCCGAAGTCCACCAGGGCGGCGGGCACCGGGCGCCCGTCGTGCTCCAGGTGCTCCTCGTCGAGGTGCCAGCCGCGCGGCCGTACGACGATGGTGGCGAGCCGCTCGCCGAGCCGGTACTCCCTGCCCTCGCCGGTGGTGAAGTCGATGCGCCGCTCGATGGCGTCGAGCAGGTTGAGCTGTCCGCCGACGACGTTGTCCCAGAGCGGGGCGGTGGCGTCCTCGAAGTCGGCCATCCACACCCTTGCGCCGGAGTTCAGCGCGTTGACGGTCATACGGCGCTCGGGCGGCCCGGTGATCTCGACGCGCCGGTCGGTCAGGCCCGGTGCGGGCGGCGCCACACGCCAGGCCGGGTCGGCCCGGACGGCTGAGGTGACCATCGGGAAGTCGAGCGGGGAGCCCGACGCCAACCGCAACGCCTGCCTGCGGCGCTCCTTGAGCAGTTCCCGGCGGCGGTCCCCGAAGGCCGCGGCGAGGCGGCCGACGAAGTCCAGGGCGGCGGGCGTGAGGATCTCGTCGTGCCGGTGACCTCCGGCGGCAAGGACACGGACCTGGTGGGGCGGGGCGATGGTGGACATCGGCATCTCCAGGGGGAAAGGGGAGCGGAGGGGGACGGGGACGGTCGTCCGCCCTCCGCTCGGCCAAGGGGGCGGCCGGGGCGGGCGCCCGGCCCGGCGGCCTAGTGGAACTGCTCCTCTTCCGTGGAGTCGGCCAGGGCGGTGGTGGAGGAGGCGGGGTTGACGGCGGTGGACACCAGGTCGAAGTAGCCGGTGCCGACCTCGCGCTGGTGCCTGACGGCGGTGAAGCCCTGGCCCTGCGCGGCGAACTCCTTCTCCTGCAGGTCGACATAGGCGGTCATGCCGTGCTCGGCGTAGCCGCGCGCCAGATCGAACATGCCGTGGTTGAGGGAGTGGAAGCCGGCCAGGGTGATGAACTGGAAGCGGTAGCCCATAGCGCCCAGCTCCCGCTGGAACTTGGCGATCTGGTCGTCGTCCAGGGCCGCCTTCCAGTTGAAGGACGGTGAGCAGTTGTAGGCCAGCATCTGGTCCGGGTACCGCGCGTGGATCGCCTCGGCGAACTCGCGGGCCTGCGCCAGGTCCGGGGTGCCGGTCTCCACCCAGATCAGGTCGGCGTACGGGGCGTAGGCCAGGCCGCGCGCGATGACCGGCGCCATGCCGTTGCGCACCCGGTAGAACCCCTCGGCGGTGCGCTCGCCGGTGACGAACTCGGCGTCGCGCTCGTCCACGTCGGTGGTCAGCAGGTTGGCGGCGAGTGCGTCGGTGCGGGCGATGATCACCGTGGGCACGTCGGCGATGTCGGCCGCGAGACGGGCCGCGTTCAGGGTGCGGATGTGCTGCGAGGTCGGCACCAGGACCTTGCCGCCGAGGTGGCCGCACTTCTTCTCCGAGGCGAGCTGGTCCTCGTAGTGGATGCCGGCCGCGCCGGCCGCGATCATCGCCTTCGTCAGCTCGAAGGCGTTCAGCGGACCGCCGAAGCCGGCCTCGGCGTCGGCGACGATCGGCGTCAGCCAGTCCGTGGTGTCGCCCGCGCCCTCGGCGGTGGCGATCTGGTCCGCGCGCAGCAGCGCGTTGTTGATCCGGCGCACCACCTGGGGAACGGAGTTGGCCGGGTACAGGCTCTGGTCCGGGTAGGTGTGGCCGGCCTGGTTGGCGTCGGCGGCGACCTGCCAGCCGGACAGGTAGATGGCCTGGAGTCCGGCCTTGACCTGCTGGACGGCCTGACCGCCGGTCAGGGCGCCGAGCGCGTGGATGTAGTCCTGCTCGTGCAGCTGCCGCCACAGCCGGTCGGCGCCGCGCCGGGCGAGGGTGTGCTCCTCGCGGACGCTGCCGGACAGACGGACCACGTCGTCGGCGCCGTAGGTGCGCTCGATGCCCTGCCACCGGGGGTCGGTGGCCCAGCGCCGTGCGAGTTCCCCGGCCGCCTGCGTCCTCGCCTCTGCCATGACTGTCACGTCTCCTCGGTCTGTTGCGTCTGCCAATTCCGAGCCGCTCCGACGTCGGATGGCACTGCGTGTCTATTGCTGGGATGCGGCCCGCCGTCACCCTGGAGGGGTGAAGCTGAGCAATGCTGCCGGCGCGGTCACCGCCCGTTCCGGGATCTCCGACGTCAGGGCATGAATCGTGCCCCCGGTGCGGGTTGTGACTGCCGGTTCCGGCGGGCCGCACTAAGACTCTGGCACTGGCACTGAGTGCCATCAAGGCTGGCTGCTTGCCAACTTCTGCGAATCTTCGGAGCGGTTTCTGCCAATCTTGCGAAGGCGCGGACGAGGGGTGCTTCCCGTACGCTGACCGGGTCGGTTACCCGGTGTGGGGGAGTGGTCGGTGGGCAAGACGTATGCGGGGGCACGGCTTCGGCGGCTGCGGGAGGAGCGCCGGCTGAGCCAGGCCGACCTCGCCCGGGTACTGGGCATCTCACCGAGCTATCTGAACCAGATGGAGCACGACTCCCGTCCGCTCACCGTTCCCGTACTGCTGCGGCTGACCGAGGCGTTCGGCGTCGACCCGGGGTTCTTCTCCGAGCGGGACGCGACCCGGCTGGTGGCGGACCTGCGCGAGGCGCTGGCCGGTGAGATCGCCGAGGCCCGCGTCTCCGCTGCCGATCTGGCCGACCTCGCGTCCCGCCTGCCCGGGGTCGCCCAGGTGCTGCTCGACCTCGGCCGCCGCAACCAGCAGCTGTCCGAGCGGCTGGCCGGGGCGGCGGACGGGGGACCGTGTCCTCACCGCACGAGGAGATCCGGGACTTCTTCTACCGCCGCCAGAACTACCTGCACGACGCCGACCTCGCGGCCGAGCGGCTCGCCGAGGAGATCGGCATCCGGCCGGGCGAGGTCATCGGGGCCCTCACCGCGCGGCTCGCCGCGACGCACGGCATCCACCTGGCAGCCGAGCCCGGCGACCGGTTGCACCACTACGACGGGAGGAGCCGCACCCTCCATCTGTCCTCGCGCCTGCGCCCCGGCCAGCGGGCCTTCCGCATGGCGACCCAGCTGGCCCTCCAGGAGCACGGCGGGGAACTCGACCGCCTGGCCGCCGAGGACTTCCCGCCCGGCTCGCCGGTCCACGCCCTGGCGCGGATCGGCATCGCCAACTACTTCGCCGCGGCCCTGATCCTGCCGTACGGCGCCTTCCACGCGGCCGCCGAGGAGGTGCGGTACGACATCGAACGCCTCACCGACCGCTACGGCCTCGGCTACGAGACCGTCTGCCACCGGCTCAGCACCCTCCAGCGGCCGCGGCTGCGCGGGGTGCCGTTCTCCTTCGTGCGGGTGGACCGGGCCGGCAACATGTCCAAGCGCCAGTCCGCGACCGGGTTCCACTTCTCACGCGCCGGCGGCACCTGCCCGCTGTGGAACATCTACGAGGCGTTCACGGCCCCCGGCCGCATCCACGTCCAGATCGCCGAAATGCCCGACGGGCAGCGCTACTTGTGGACGGCACGGGCCGTCACCCGGCACCGCGGCGGCTGGGGCGAACCCGGCAAGACCTTCGCCATCGGCCTCGGCTGCGAGATCCGCCACGCCGCACGGCTCGTCTACTCCGACGGGCTCGACCTCGGCAACGCCTCCGCCGCCACCCCCATCGGCATGGGCTGCCGCGTCTGCGAACGCCTCGACTGCTCCCAGCGGGCCGCGCCCCCGCTCGGCCGCCCGCTGCTCGTCGACCAGAACAGCACCACGTTCGTGCCGTACCCGGTCGAGGACGGCGCCGGGCCCAGGTGACGGGGGTGAGCGCGGGATCCGCTCCACGGTGCTTCTGCGCGAGGGCGCCGTCCGCTCATCCCCCGGCGGAGGCGCGACGCGCTGAGCGGCCGACGGGCACGGTCCACGCGCCCGCTCGGGGAGCCGGCGGCCACCTGCCGGGGGTGCGGCGCGATCGGGAGGCGTCCGTCCCGGTCGCGGCGCGGGTCAGATGACGCCGCGGATCGCCGCCTCGAACCCCTCCACGTGATCCGCGGCGAGGTCAGCCGCCTTCTCGTCGTCGCCGTCGATGACGGCGCGCAGCAGGGGCCCGTGCTCGTGCACATGGCCCGCCAGGCCCGGCAGCCGGTCGAGGAACAGGCACCAGATCCGCGTGGCCAGGTTGTCGTACCTGATCAGGGTGTCCTCGAGGTAGGGGTTGCGGGTCGCGGCGTAGATGGCCCGGTGCACGGCCATGTCGAGCCGGATCAGGTCCGTGGTGCCGTCGGGCGCGTGGGCCAGCCCCGCGAGCAGCCGGTCGAGGGCCGCCCGGTCGTCGTCGCCGGCGCGCTGGGCCGCCATGCTCGCGGCGAGGGGCTCCAGCTGCTCGCGGACCTCCGAGATATGTCCGAGATCGGCGATCTGCACCTCGGTGGCGAAGGTGCCGCGCCGGGGGTAGGAGACGATCAGGCGCTCGTGCTCCAGCCGCTTGAGGGCCTCGCGGACGGGGGTCCGTCCGAAGCCGAGTTCGGCGGCGATCCGCTCGTCGTTGACGGGCTCCCCGGGGCGGATCTGGAGGGTCACCAGACGGTCCGAGATGGACCGGTAGGCCTGATCGGCCAGCGTTCCACCGCCCTGACCGGCGACGGCCGACGCAGTCACCCGAATCCCTCCCTTGACGCGACCCGATCCGTCCTCTTAGCGTAGCGCAACAACAGGTTGATATATCAGTCGTCTCTCAGACTGAGCCGTCTCTCAGCAGCTCCGCAGGGAGTTCCCATGACTGCCCACACCTTCGACCGGCGAGCGGCACGAACCCAGGAGGCTGCCCGGTGACGCACCCGCGCGGCGACACTCCCCGGGCGCCCGGGGACGTCCTGCCGGACCACCCCGACTTCCTGTGGCGCAACCCCGACCCCAGGCCGTCGTACGACGTCGTCATCGTCGGCGGCGGCGGGCACGGCCTGGCCACCGCCTACTACCTGGCGAAGAACCACGGCATCACCAACGTCGCCGTACTGGAGAAGGGCTGGCTCGCGGGCGGAAACATGGCCCGCAACACCACCATCATCCGGTCCAACTACCTGTGGGACGAGAGCTCCGGCATCTACGAGCACTCGCTCAAGCTGTGGGAGACCCTGGAAGAGGACCTCGGCTACCCCATCCTGTTCAGCCAGCGGGGCGTCCTCAACCTCGCCCACAGCCTCCAGGACATCCGCGACAGCAAGCGCCGGGTCCACGCCAACCAGCTCAACGGCATCGACGCCGAGTGGCTGGAGCCGGACGAGGTCGCCAAGGTCTGCCCCATCGTCAACACCTCGCCGGACGTGCGCCATCCCGTACTCGGCGCCACCTACCAGCCGCGCGCCGGCATCGCCAAGCACGACTACGTGGCCTGGGGCTTCGCCCGCAGGGCGAACGACCTCGGCATCGACCTGATCCAGGACTGCGAGGTCACCGGCCTCGACATCCGGGACGGCCGCGTGCACGGGGTGCGCACCACACGAGGCCCCATCGCCGCCGGAAAGGTCGCCCTCGCGTCCGCGGGCCACTCCTCCGTGCTCGCCGCCATGGCAGGGCTGCGGCTGCCGCTGCAGAGCCACCCGCTGCAGGCCCTGGTCTCGGAACTGCTCGAACCGGTGCACCCCACCGTGGTGATGTCGAACGCCGTGCACGTGTACGTCTCCCAGGCACACAAGGGCGAACTCGTCATGGGCGCGGGCATCGACAGCTACAACGGCTACGGACAGCGCGGCTCCTTCCACATCCTGGAACGCCAGATGGCCGCCGCGCTGGAGCTGTTCCCGGTCTTCGCCCGCGCCCACATGCTGCGCACCTGGGCCGGCATCGTCGACGTCACCCCCGACGCCTCGCCCATCGTCGGTCTCACCCCCGTCGACAACCTCTACCTCAACTGCGGCTGGGGCACCGGCGGTTTCAAGGCCACACCGGGCGTCGGCTGGTGCTACGCGCACACCGTCGCCACCGGCGAACCGCACCCCTACAACGCGCCCTTCACCCTCGCCCGCTTCACCACCGGCGCACTGGTCGACGAGCACGGCGCCGCCGCCGTCGCCCACTGACACCCGCTCCAGCCGAGGAGATCCACATGCAGCTCATAGCCTGCCCCTGGTGCGGTGAGCGCGAGGAGATCGAGTTCCACTACGGCGGCCAGGCGCACGTCGCCTACCCCGACGACCCCTACGCGCTCGACGACGAGCAGTGGGCCCAGTACGTCTTCTTCCGCGACAACCCCAAGGGCCCCTTCGCCGAACGGTGGGTGCACGCGGCAGGCTGCCGGCGCTGGTTCAACGCCCTGCGCGACACGGCCACGCACGAGTTCCTCGACGTGCCCGCCATCCGTGCCCGGCAGCACCCCCTCACCCCGGGCTCCGAGACCGGTGCCGAGCGGCACACGGGCCAGGAGGCCGGACGATGAACAACCCCTTCCGCGCCGACGGCCACGGCCGCGTCGACCGCGACACCACACTCACCTTCACCTTCGACGGCACCACCTACACCGGCCACCCCGGCGACACCCTCGCCTCGGCCCTGCTCGCGAACGGCGTGCACCACGTGGCCGACAGCATCAAGTACGGCCGGCCGCGCGGTGTCCTGGCCGCCGGATGCGAAGAGCCCAACGCGCTCGTGCAGATCGAGGCCCCGTTCCCCGAGCCCATGCTCACCGCCACCACCGTCGAACTGTACGAAGGACTCGTGGCGCGGGGCCTGTCCGGCCGGGGCCGGCTGAGCAGCGAGCCGGACCCGGCCCGCTACGACACCATGCACGCCCACTGCGACCTCCTGGTCGTGGGCGCGGGACCGGCGGGACTGGCCACGGCACTGGCAGCGGCCCGCTGCGGCGCCCGCACCGTCCTCGTCGACGAACTCCCGGAGCCCGGCGGTTCACTGCTCGGCACGCAGGAACAGCTCGACGGCGCACCGGCGAGCGCATGGGCCGGCGAGGCCGCCGCCGAACTCGACGCCCACGCCGACGTGCGGGTACTGCGCCGCACCACCGCCTTCGGCCACTACGACGACGGACTCGTCCTGGCCCTGGAGAAGCGCACGGACCACCTCGGTGCCGCCGCCCCCGCCCACGTCTCGCGGCAGCGGATCTGGCGCATCCGCGCCAGGCAGGTCGTGTACGCCACCGGTGCCTACGAACGCCCGGTCGCCTTCGACGACAACGACCGCCCCGGCATCATGCTGGCCGGATCGGCCCGCACCTACCTCAACCGCTTCGGCGTGCTCCCCGGGCGGCGTGCCGTCGTCTTCACCACGAACGACAGCGCCTATCCGGCAGCACTCGAACTGGCCGACGCGGGCGTGCGGATCGCCGCGGTGATCGACGCCCGCGAGGAGGTGCCGGCGCACTGGCGCGCCGCCTGCGCCGAACGCGGCATCGACGTACGCGCGGGCCACGTCGTCACCGGCACCAGCGGCACCCGGCGCGTCTCCCGTGCCCACGTCGCCGCCTTCGGCCAGGGAAGCCTCGGCGAGAGGCGGGGCATCGACTGCGACCTGCTGCTGGTCTCCGGCGGCTGGAACCCCGCCGTGGCCCTGTTCAGCCAGGCCCGCGGCACCCTGCGCTACGACGCCGCGATCGGCGCCTTCGTACCCGCCCGCGCCCCGCGCGACGTCCGTACGGCCGGATCGGCCGGCGGCACGTTCACCCTGTCCGGCTGCCTGGCCGACGGTGTGGACGCCGCACGCCAGGCCCTCTCGGCCATCGGCGGGACCGGCCGGTCCATCGCGCTGCCGGCCGCCGCGCCGCCCCCGGACGGAGCGCCCACCCGGGTGCTCTGGCGGGTCCCGAGCCCGCGGGACGGCCAGGACGGCTCGTGCCAGTTCGTCGACCTCCAGCGCGACGCCGTCGTCTCCGACGTGCTCAGGGCGACCCGGGCGGGCCTGCGCTCGGTCGAGCACGTCAAGCGCTACACCACGATCGGCACCGCCCACGATCAGGGCCGCACCTCCGGCGTGATGACCTCGGGCATCGTCGCCGAGTCGCTCGGGGTGGACATCGCCGACCTCGGCACCACCAGCCACCGCCCGCCCGCCGTGCCCGTGTCCTTCGCCGCCCTCGCGGGCCGCAACCGCGGAGCGCTGTTCGACCCGGTCCGGGTGACCGCACTGCACCCCTGGCACGTCGGGCACGGCGCCCTGTTCGAGAACGTCGGTCAGTGGAAGCGCCCCTGGTACTACCCCCGGGCGGGCGAGACCATGGAGGAGGCCGTGCTGCGTGAGTGCCGGGCGGCCCGCACCGGCGTCGCCCTGATGGACGGCTCCACGCTCGGCAAGATCAATGTGCGGGGCCCGGACGCCGGCGTGCTGCTGGACCGGCTCTACACGAACATGATGAGCACCCTCAAGGTGGGCCGGATCCGCTACGGCGTGATGTGCGGCGCCGACGGCATGGCCATCGACGACGGCACCGTCATCCGCGTGGCCGAGCGGGAGTTCCTGCTCACCACGACCACCGGCAACGCGGCCAAGATCCTCGAATGGATGGAGGAGTGGCTCCAGACGGAGTGGCCCGGCCTGCGCGTGCACCTCACCTCCGTCACCGAGCACTGGGCGACGATCCCCCTGGTCGGCCCCCGCTCCCGCGACGTGCTGGCCCTGGTGGCCCCGGGCCTGGACGTCGGCAACGACGCCTTCCCCTTCATGTCCTGGAAGGACACCACGGTCGCCGGGGTCGAGGCACGCGTGTGCCGCATCAGCTTCTCCGGTGAACTCGCCTACGAGATCAACGTGCCCGCCTGGTACGGCACCACGGTGTGGAAGGCCCTCCTCGCGGCGGGCCACGCCTTCGGCATCACCCCGTACGGTACCGAGACGATGCACGTGCTGCGCGCCGAGAAGGCCTACCCCATCATCGGGCAGGACACCGACGGCACGGTCACCCCGCAGGACCTGGGCATGTCCTGGGTCGTGTCCAGGAAGAAGCCGGACTTCGTCGGCAAACGGTCCTTCACCCGCGCCGAGAACCAGCGCGGCGACCGCAAGCAGCTGGTGGGCCTGCTGCCGGCCGACGAGCGGCTCCTGCTGCCCGAGGGCGCCCAGATCATCGCCACCAGCAGCGTGCCCGAGCCGCCGGTACCCATGCTGGGCCACGTCACCTCCAGCTACCGCAGCGACGCCCTGCACCGGACGTTCGCCCTCGCCCTGGTGCGCTCGGGAACCGAACGCATCGGCGAAACCCTGTACGTCCCGCTGGACGGCCGGACCGTTCCCGTGACCGTGACCGACCCCGTGCTCTTCGACAAGGAGGGAGCCCGCCGTGACGGTTGAGACACCCGCCCGCCTCAGCCCCCTGTCCGAGTGGCAGGACGCCTTCGCACAGCTGCCCACCGGCCTGCGGGTGCGGGAACTGCCCTTCCTGGCCCAGCTCACCCTGCGGGTGGCGCCCGGCACCCCCGCGGCCGGGGCCGTCGAGGCCTGCCTGGGCCTCACCCTGCCGGGGCCCGTGCGCGCCGAGATGTCGGGCGACGTCAAGGTGCTGTGGATGGGACCCGACGAATGGCTGCTGGTGGCCCCCGACGACCGGCGGCACGACCTTCTCGCGCAGCTGCGATCGGCCGTCGGGGACGAGTTCGCCACGGTCACCGACGTCTCGGCGCAGCGCACCACACTGGCCCTGTCCGGGGACCTCGTGCGCACGGTACTGGCCCAGGGCTGTGCCATCGATCTGGATCCGCGGGTGACACCCGCCGGATCCTGCCCCACCACCTTGCTGGCGCAGGCCCCCGTCACCCTCGTGGTGAGGGAGGAGGGGGCGTCCGCGGTGTGGCTGCTGGTCCGCTCGTCGTTCGCGTCCTACCTGGCCACCTGGCTGCTCGACGCCTGCACCGAGTACCGGGGAGGCACCGGATGAGCCGCTTCGACATGTCCGGGGCAGACCAGGAGCCGCCCGCGCAGCGCGAGTTCGTCCTCACCCTCAGCTGCCCCGAACGTCCGGGCGTCCTCCACGCCGTGACCTCGTTCCTGCGTCGGCACGGGTGCGACATCACCGAGCACCAGCAGTTCGACGACGCCGACCACGGCATCGTGTTCCTGCGCACCGGCTTCACCACTCCGGACGCCGCGATCACCCTGGGCCGGCTGCGGGAGACCTTCGTGCCCGTGGCGGCCGGGTTCGGCATGGAGTGGCAGCTCAGGGACGCCGAACTCAGGCCGCGCGTCCTGGTGATGGTGTCGCGGTTCGACCACTGCCTGGCCGACCTGCTCTACCGCTGGCGCAGCGGCGCCCTGGACGCCGAGATCGTGCTGGTGGTGTCCAACCACCCGGACCTGCGGCCGCTGGCAGCGGCCGACGGCGTGCCGTTCGAGCACGTGCCGGTCTCGGCCGCCACCAAGTCGCGGGCGGAGGCCAGACTGCTGGCCCTGGTGGAGGAACACCGCATCGATCTCGTCGTCCTCGCCCGCTACATGCAGGTGCTCTCGGACGACCTGTGCAAGCGGCTGGAAGGCCGGGCCATCAACATCCACCACTCCTTCCTGCCGAGCTTCGCCGGGGCCAAGCCGTACCACCAGGCGCACCGGCGCGGGGTGAAGCTCGTCGGTGCGACCGCGCACTACGTCACCGCGGATCTGGACGAAGGACCGATCATCGAGCAGGAGATCATCCGCGTCGATCACCGGGCCGGCCCCGCACGGCTCGTCACCGTCGGCCGCGACGCCGAGTGTCTGGCGCTCTCCCGCGCCGTCAACTGGCACTGCCAGGGCCGGGTTCTGATCCACGGCAACCGGACCGTGGTCTTCAGCTGAACCGGTCCCTCCGGGCGGCCGGCTGGAGAAGGATCGCCCACGACGTGCACCTGAGCGCCGTCCGGCCGGCGCCCGGATGCACGTCGCGGGCCGGACGGCCCGTCCGCAGCCTGGGCGAACGGTGCCTGACGACGCCGGCCGGGTCGGTCACGGAGCCCGCGGCGGGACGGTGTTCAGGCGGGGTCGGCGACCGGGGGAGAGGACGGACGCGGGACGGTGGGTGCGGGCGCGAACTGGGCGGCCTGGGCGTCGAACATCGCGGCGTAGCGTCCCTTGGCGGCCATCAGTTCCTCATGACTGCCCTGTTCGGCCAGCCGGCCCCGGTGCAGGACGTGGATGCGGTCGGCGTGCCGGACGCCGGACATACGGTGGGTGACCAGGACGACGGCCCGGTTCGGGGCGGCGAGGCGGCGGATGCGCTCGAAGGCGGCGATCTCCGCTTCCGGGTCGAGGGCGGAGGTGGGCTCGTCGACGACGAGGACGCCGTCGGCCGCCGAGGTGCGGTCACGCCAGTGGGTACGGGCCAGGCCGATCTTCTGCCACTCACCGCCGGACAGTTCGCTGGCTCCCCGGAACACGCGGGCCAGCAGGCTCTGCAGGCCGTCGGGGAGCCTGTCGACGACGCCCTGGGCCCTGGCGTAGTCGACGGACGGCTGCAGTTCCGCGGGACCGCCCGGCTCCGCGGGCCGGCCGATCCGGATGTTCAACGCCGCTGTGACGGGCCAGCGTTGGAAGTCCTGGGTGAGCAGCGCGACCCGGTCGAAGAGGTGCGAGCGGTCCAGGCGGACCATGTCCGCGTCGCCCCACAGCACGGTCCCGCTCTGGGGCAGCAGCAGACCCGACAGCACCTTCATCAGGGTGCTCTTGCCGGAGCCGTTCTCGCCGACCACGGCGGTGACCGAGCCCATGGGCAGCGTGAGCGACACGCCGTCCAGCGCGGGGGCCTCGCGGTCCGGGTAGCGGTAGGTGACCTTGTCGAGGACGACCTGCCGCACCCGCGTGGGAACGGGATCGCCGCCCCGGGGGATGGCCCGCTGCGCGGCCTCGTCCAGGAAGCGGGAGTGGTCGCGGACGTAGAGCGACTCCTCGTGCAGCTGGTTCACGTTCATCACCAGTGCGCCCAGGCTCGCCGAGCCGGAGCGGACGGCGATCACCGCGGTCCCGGCCACGGCCAGGCTCATGTGCCCGCTCATGATGAGCAGGAACATCGTCCCGTACGTCGCCGCCATGGCCAGACCGGACATCGCGGCGGCCACCCACTCGGTGGCGGCCTTGCTGGAGGCCAGCCGCTCCTGCTCGGCCTCGGCGCTCTCGGCCATGCGTTTGTACCGGCTGAGCAGGAACGAGCCGACCGCGTGGATGCGCACCTCCTGCGCCGCGCTGCGCTCGGTGAGCAGGTTGCCGATCAGGCGGCCCGCCCGCACGTGCTCGACCCAGCTCATCACGGACACGTAGCGCTCCTGCGCCACACGCATCGCGCCCCAGCCGCGCGGGGCGGCGATCAGGATCAGCATGGGCAGCAGGGCGGGGTGCAGGACGGTGAGCACACCGGCCGTCGCGATCAGCGAGATGGTGCCGTTGAGGGCGGCCACACAGGCACTGATCATGCGGCGCGCGGAAGCCGCGCCGTACTGGGCGACGTCGATCAGCCTGCGGAAGTCCGGGTCCTCGATGGCTTCCAGCTCGACCGAGGCGGCGGCCGCCAGGTACTGGGTCGTGGCGATCCGCTCCACGAGGGGTTCCAGTCGTCCCGCCCGCGAGGTGGACCATCCGGCGAGGGCCGAGTTGACCACCGCGGTCCCTGCCGCGGCGAGCAGCCCGGGCAGCACCGCGTGCAACCGCTGCACCGCCGTGCCCGAACCGAGGAGCGCGTGCATGACCGCGTTCACCGCGAGCAACGCGACGGCCGCCGCGACACCTTGTCCGATCTCGCTGCAGGTGACGGCGAGCAGGGCACGCCGGTCCGCGTGCCACGCCATCCGCAGGGTCGTGCCGACCAGCTTCGGCATGGAGCGCAGGGCGGACAGCATGGTCAGGTCGAGTCGCGCGTGCTCGTGTTCGGACCAGCCCATGTCGTACCGCAGAGGGCCGCCGAACAACTCGTGTTCGGCGTCAGAGACCTGGGGCTCGACCATCCGCACACGTCCGAAGAACCGCTTCACCGGGCGCCTCCTTCCGCGGGAGGCGCGGGAGACGGAGGAGGCGGAGGAGGTGGAGAGGACGAAGGGGACGGCATCTCCGGATGCGCGGTCAAAGGGTGAGTCATCGTCATGTGCATCCCTCCCTCGGGCGGGTGCCGCACCTGGATGGTTCGGCAGTGCACGGTTCAACGACGCCGGAGGCCAATCGAACGCGCTCGATTCCGGACGCGTCGGGCCCCGGCCACCCCAAGGGCTCGAACGCGTGGGCGCCGGAATCAGGCCGCCGCCGGACACCGCGAACTGTCCGAAACGCCGGTGCCCGAGGCACCTGCGGCGAATGAGGCTCGGCGTGCCGGCGACCCGCTGGGCCTTCGCTGCGGGCCCACTCCAGCGTGAAGCAGATCAGGTATCTGAGCATCGGAGTTGTCCGCTGCGGCCCGGTCATTCGTCGGTGGTACGACGCCCGTACCGGCTTCCCCGGGGGTGCGGTGGGAGGCGCCGGAGTGGGACGGCGGCTTGCTGTGCACGTAGAGGCGGCGCCGGTCACCCACGTGCAGCAGCCGGGCACCGCCTGTTTGATCGCGCGAGGTCGATGGCCTCCGGGATGTTCGCCAGGTAGTACAGGCCGAGCGGTTCGAGCCTGAGGAAGATCTCGGAGTACATCAGGGCACTGGGGTGGACGAGCGGCAGACGCAACTTCTTCGCATTAAGCTGTCTGCATGAGTGCCCGAGCGACCACACGCCCCGGCGGGCGCAGCGCCCGCGTCCAGCAGTCCGTGCATCAGGCGGTCCGTGATCTGGAGGCGGAGGTGGGGCGGGATGCGCTCACCGTGCCGCTGATCGCCGCCCGCGCGGGAGTGACGCCGTCCACCGTGTACCGGCGCTGGGGGGACCTGCGGGAACTGCTGTCCGACGTGGCGGTCGAACGGTTGCGCCCCGACAGTGCGCCGGCCGACCACGGCAGCCTGCGGGCGGACCTGGGGGCCTGGGTGGTGCAGTTCGCGGAGGAGATGTCTTCGACGCCGGGCCGCACGTACATCCGCGACGCCCTGCTGGGCGACCCCGAGCAGGGCAACGCGGTTCGGTGCTCCGAATACGCCGCCGAGCAGCTGAAGGCCATCGGTGTGCGCGCGGCCGGGCGCGGGGAGGCCGTGCCCGATGTGGAGACCCTGCTGGACGTCCTCGTCGCGCCCCTGATGTACCGCATCCTGTTCCGTCCCTCGGAGCTGTCGGCCGCCTATACCGACGGTCTCGTGGCGACGGCTCTCGGCCGGAGCTGCGCCCCCTGCACGCCTAAAAGCTAAGCGTTTGCGTTTTGCGGGACGCCGGCCTTACTCTGGCTGCCTAACGCAAATCGTTTGCCTTTAGGTGAGGAGAGGTGCTCCATGCTCAGCGTCGTGGCGCCGGTGCGCTGCTCGCGGAGGCCGCTCCGATGGCCCTCTTAGCCACCACCCAGGGCCCCGACATGGCGCCCGGTGCGCCGACCTCCACCGCCCTCATGCGGCACGCCGCCGCTCCCACCCGCACGTGCCTTCTGCTGCTCCCGCGGTTCACCGCGCGGGCGGCCGCGGTGCTTCCCACCACCGAGACCGCACGTCTCCACTCCGGTATGTGGCGCTCCCTGCGTCCCGGCATCGCCCCCGCCTCCCGCCCGGCCATGAGGCTTCTCGCCCCCGGCGTCGTCGCCAAGGGAGGCGCCCAGAGCCCAGGCGCCCGGCTCATCGCCCCGCGCACGTCCCGCGCCACCGGCGGCATGGCCTTCTTCACCCTGACGGCCGCAGCCGGCCTCGCCGTCCACGCCGCGCGGCCACTGCCCGCCCGCACCGTGAGCCCATCCGGCACCGCGGTCCCGATCCCGAGGGCCCTACTGACCCTGGCCGACCTCACCCGCGCCGTGCGGGAGCCGAGCACCGGCTGACCGAGCCCTGCCTTCCCGCATCGCACCGCACCGCACTGCACCGCACCGCCTCGCGCCATCCGAAAGGACCCACCCATGAGCACCGCCACGCCCCGTCCGGCCACTTCACTCACAAGCGCGGAATGGAGCCTCGGCGACATCGCCGTACGCCGAGTCGACGAGATCGAACTGCCGCGCCAGACCGGGCCCTGGCTCCTGCCGGACGCCACCAGGCAGGTGCTGGACGAGGCATCGTGGCTGCGCCCGGACTTCGCCGACGCCGACGTCCCCCGCCTGGCGAGCCACAGCTTCGCGGTAGAGGCGGGCGGGCTGCGGATCGTTGTGGACACCGGCATCGGCAACGCCAAGCCGCGCGCCAACCCGGCCTGGAACGGCCTCGACACCGACTTCCCGCAGCGCCTGGCGGCGGCCGGCTTCCCGCCCGAATCCGTGGACCTGGTGATCAACACGCACCTGCACACCGACCACGTCGGCTGGAACACCCGCCTCGCCGGTGAGGACTGGGCTCCCACCTTCCCCAACGCCCGCTACCTCACCAGCCGCACCGAATGGGACCACTGGGCCGCCGCGGACCTGGACGAGGCCCGCCGCCAGATGTTCCGCGACTCCGTCACCCCCGTCCGGGACGGCGGGCAGTACGATCTCGTGGACGTGCCCGCGCAAGGGTACGAGGTGGCGCCGGGCGTCTTCCTGACCCCCGCGCCGGGCCACACCCCGGGGCAGGTCGCCGTGGAACTGCGCGGCAGCGACCGCCGCGCCCTGATCAGCGGCGACAGCATCCACCACCCCGTGCAGCTGTCCCACCCCCACGTGCACAGCTGCGTCGACATCGACCCCGCCCAGGCGATCCGCACCCGCGCCCGGCTGCTCGACGCCTTGGCCGACACCGACGCGCTGCTCCTGGGCACGCACTTCCCGCGACCCACGGCGGGCACCGTCCGCCGGGAGAACGGCCGCTACCGGCTGCTCACCGAGCACGGCGTCCAGGTCCCGGCCACCGCGGCCTGACCGCGCGATCGGCCCGGCTCGGCCGCTCCCGCACAGACCACCGAGCCGCCGCAGCGTCTGCGGCTGTGCCCAAAGCGAATCCTTGGCCTTTGGGGCGTCGGTCACTCCGTCGCTCCAGCCTCCACCGAGAGCGAGAACATCCATGTCCGCCGTCGAACTCACACCGCCGGAGGCCGCCCGCTGGGCCGCCCGCGCCGGACTCGTGCTGCCCGCCGAGCGCCACGCCGCGGTCGCCGCGGTCGCCAACCACATCCACAGCGTCGTCGCGGTCCTGCGCGAGCTGGACTTCGCGGACGTCCCGCCGGCCGCCGCCTATCGCGCCGGAGAGGAGAAGCACGATGCAGCCGTATGAGCTGTCGCTCGCCGCCGCCGCGGACGCGATACGTGCCCGGCGACTGTCCCCCGTCGAACTGGTCGACTCCGTCCTCGATCGCATCGAGGAGACGGAACCGCACCTCGGGGCCTACGTCACGGTCACCGCGGAGCACGCGCGCCGGGCGGCGGGCGAAGCCGAACACGAAGTGGCCCAAGGCCGTTACCGGGGACCGCTGCACGGCATCCCGACGGGGCTCAAGGATTTGATCGATGTCAGCGGGATGGCCACCACGGCCAGCTCCCGGGTCCGCGCCGACCATCGCGCGACAGCGGACAGCACGGTCGCCGCGCGTCTGAGCGCGGCCGGCGCGATCCTGCTCGGCAAGACCCACACCCATGAGTTCGCGTTCGGCCTGACCACCCCGCAGACCCGCAACGCCTGGGACCGCAGCCGGGTCGCCGGTGGCTCCAGCGGCGGCTCCGCGGTCGCCGTCGCCTCGGGCACCGCGACCTTCGCCCTGGGTACCGACACCGGCGGGTCGATCCGGGTGCCCGCCGCGCTCAACGGGGTCGTCGGCCTCAAGCCGACCTACGGTCTCGTCCCCCGTCACGGCGTCACCTCCCTGTCCTGGTCGCTGGACCACGTCGGTCCGGTCACCCGCACCGTCGAGGACGCGGCCCTGGTCCTGACCGCGCTGGCCGGACACGATCCGCGCGACCCCGCCTCGCTGTCCGTTCCCGTCGTGGACTACCAGCCCGGTGCCGGCACGGACCTGACGGGGCTGCGCGTCGGCCTGCCGCGCACCTACTACTTCGACGACGTCCACCCGCAGGTGGAGACCGCCGTCCGGCACGCCATCGGGCAGCTGGAAGCACTGGGCGCACGGCTCGTCGAGGTCGACATCCCGATGACCCGGTACATCCAGGCCACCCAGTGGGGCTTGATGGTGCCGGAGGCCGGCGCCTACCACGAGGCCAGCCTGCGAACGGCCCCCGAGCTGTACCAGGAGGACGTCCGCATCCTCCTGGAGGCAAGCGAGTTGATGAGCGCCGGTGACTACGTACGAGCCCAACGCTCCCGCACGCTCATGCGCGCCGAGTGGGCCCGGATGCTGGAGGAGGTCGACGTGATCGCCGCCCCGAGCGTCCCGATGCCCGCGGTCGGGGCCGACGAGGAGACGGTCACCTGGCCCGGCGGCACGGTCGAGGGCGTCTCCGATGCCTACGTGCGCCTCTCCGCCCCCGCCAACATCACCGGAGTGCCCGCTCTGACCGTTCCCGTCGGCCACGACTCGGCGGGCATGCCGATCGGCATGCAGCTGCTCGGCCGGCCCCTCGGTGAGCCGGCGCTCCTGCGGGTCGGCCACGCCTACGAGCAGACGCAGCCCGCACGGACACTCGCCGCGGCGGCCTGATCTCCGCCGCGCGTTGATCCGGCCTGATGCGTGAGCCAGGGCTGCTGAGAGAGGCCAGCGGGTGGGCCCACCGGGCGGCGTTCAGCGGCACAGGGTGCGCAGGGCGGTGAGGCAGTCCGCGGCCCGGCGCTGCGCGTCGGTGTCGGTGCCGGCCCAGGCGATCCGGGCGTCCGGCCGGATGAGGACGGCGGTGACGTCCCGCCAGATCGGGTGCGCGGCCTCGGCGTCGACGGCTGCTGCGCGCTGCTCCAGGCCGTCCGCGGGGCACGGTGTCCGCGTACCGCCGAGGTCCAGCAGTAGTGGCCGGCCGTGGTGCATCAACGGATGGGCGGTGGGTACGCCGGCTGTGTCCAGGGCGAGGCCGGCCAGTCGGGTGCCGTTCAGCGGGTGCGCGCCGGGGTAGGTGTCGGCGGGGAACGGGTCGTCGAATCCGGCGATCCGGCGGGCCCACCGGCGGTTGGTCCGCGGTTCGGCGAGCGCGGCGGACCAGACCTCGCGCAGCGCGATCTGCTCCGGGCTCGCCGCCGCGAACAGGGCGAGTTGCGCGCGGGTGTTGTCGATGACGGCGCGGGCGGCCGGCCGGCGCTCCGTGGCGTAGCTGTCGAGCAGTCCGTCGGGCGCCCGCCCCTGGAGGGTGGCGGCCAGCTTCCAGCCCAGATTGGTGGCGTCCTGGATGCCCAGGTTCATGCCCTGCCCGCCGGCCGGGAAGAACATGTGCGCCGCGTCGCCGGCCACCAGCACCCGCCCGGCCCGGTACCGCGCGGCCTGGCGGGTGGCGTTGCCGTAGCGCGAGAGCCATCGGGGGTTGCGGATGCCCAGGTGCCGTCCCAGCAGCGTGCGGGTCTGCTCGCGCACCTCCTCCAGGGTCAGTGGTTCGCCGGTGCCGTGATGCATGGTGGCCGTGGAGAGGCCCGCCAGTCGGTGGACGCCGTCGCCGATCGGGACCGCCAGGAACGAGCCGGCGCGCGAGGTGGCGGCGAGGGGCGCGGCGGGCGGATCGTCGAGTTCGACGTCGGCGAGCCACCCGGTCAGGGTGGTGTCCTGACCGGGGAAGTCGATGCCGGCCGCCCGGCGCACCGCGCTGCGGGTGCCGTCGCAGCCCACCACCCAGCGGGCCCGCACGATCCGATGGGTGCCGTCGGCCCGGAGCACCACCTCGACGGCGTCCGGGTCCTGGGTGAGCGAGACGACCTCCTGCCCGCGCAGCACGCGGGCGCCCACGGCGACGGCGTGCTCCTCCAGGAGCTGTTCGGTGACGGACTGACCGAGCGCCAGCATGAAGGGGTGCACCGCCCCGACCGCGGAGAAGTCCAGCCGGGTGGTCGCCGCGCCGAAGTGGCCGGTCGGCACCGGGGTGCCGCGTTCGATGAACCGCTCCGCGAGGCCGCGGCTGGCGAAGGTGTCCAGCGTGCCGGCCTGCATGCCGACCGCGCGCGACCGTCCGTCCGGTGCCGCCCGGCGTTCCACGACGGTCACGTCCACCCCGTGCAGGCGCAACTCCGCGGCGAGCCAGAGCCCGACGGGGCCGGCCCCGGCGATGAGCACGTCGAGCACGACAACCACTTCCTCTCGCTTTTCGGATGACGCGCCATGACGGCGGCGCGCCGATGTGCCGGTACGGGGGCGGCCCTGGCACGTCAGGTGGGCGATGTGGCTCAGCGGGCGCTGCCGAGGTTCCGGTCGGCGTCGGCGCCTTCGAGCATGAGCGTGGTCTCCTCGATGCGGCGGAAGCGGCCGTCGGGGGCGAACTCGGCGAAGAGGTAGACCTCCATGCGGACGGTGGAGCCGTCGGTCTTGATGACCTCCATCGTGTGGCGGTCGGCGTAGCGGTCGCCGGACGAGAGTTCGTCGTGCACCTTGATCGAGCCGTCGGCGACGACCGTGCGCAGGTGGGCGATGTGGGCGAGGAACTCGGTGCGGTCCGCCCAGCTTCCGTCGGTGCGCTGGCGGTAGTCGGGGGCGAAGTGCCGGTCGGCGGCCTCGTCGAGGTCGAGGCCCGGGGTGAGGAGCAGGTCGGTCAGGGCGGCGTGGACGTCGGTGCGGTGCATGCGGATTCCTTCGGTCGGGTGCGGGAGTGGCCCGCGGCGCGTCGGTCGGAGATGCGTGCCTGAAGCACGCTTATCACCGTACAGGAAAAGCGTGCGCCGCGCACGCTAATCTGGAGGGGTGAAGAACTCGACGGGACACGACATCGCCGATGCACTGGGCCTGCTCCTGCGGCGGAGCACTCGCGCCGGCCTCTACGCCCGGCTGACCGAGGGGCTGGGGGAAGCGG
The DNA here is from genome assembly GCF_055605965.1 of Streptomyces sp. NPDC037126. Taxonomy (NCBI): domain Bacteria; kingdom Bacillati; phylum Actinomycetota; class Actinomycetes; order Kitasatosporales; family Streptomycetaceae; genus Streptomyces; species Streptomyces sp. NPDC037126. The sequence continues at coordinate 148,135 of NZ_JBVJTD010000002.1, read as the reverse complement.
TCGACGACCTCACGTACCCGGTCCTCAGCGGCCTGGCCCGGACCGGGGCGTGCAGCGCCGCCGACCTGGGCCGTGAGATCGGGCTGGACCGCACCACCGTGACCCGTCGGGCCGACCGACTGGAGCGGGCCGGCCTGCTCCGGCGCCAGCCCGACCCGGCCGACGGCCGCGCCACCCTCCTCGCGCTCACCGAGCAGGGTGACGACGTCGTGTCGGTCACCAGGCAGCGACTGGCGGCCGGCATCGAGTCCTCGCTCGCCACCTGGCCCCAGGAGGACGTCCAGGCCTTCGCACGCCAGCTGCGCCGCTTCGTCGACGAGGGCCCGTTCGCGGCCGACCGCCCCTGACGGCCACCGGCGCACCGGGACCGGCCGATCCGGCGCGTAAGCTCGGCCAGGCAGCACGGCGTCGACAAGTCCGTCCAGCGCGCCGAGCGATCAAGGAACGCCCGGCCCGCCCGCTGTCGTCGCCCCCTCAACTCCTTGTCAGGTCAGGGGGCTCCGCGCCGCGAGGGAGACGGCAGTCCAACTGAATCGGTTCATTCGCTCGGTGCGGTGGTGCTGCTCGTGCGCGGGCCGTCCGGCTGCGTCGGCGTCGTCTCACGTCAGTCTTAGATCTCCTGCTGTAACAAGGGCGCTGGCCGACGAAGGATGCAGGAGGGCAGCCATGTCCGGTTCGGGAGCACCGAGGCGCAGGCGGTGGCTGCCTTTGGTGGTCCTGGCTTTGGCGCTCTACGCCATCGCCCGTGCCGTCGGCCTGCCGCGCGGCGACGCCACGCCCCCTCCAGTCAAAGCGTCGCCCACGAGGCCAACCTCGGGGGGCAGCTCGTCCGTTCCCTCCCCGTCGACGTCGACCGACACTGCGTACGACCCCGCCGACTACGCTTCCCAGGTTCGCGCCCGAGCCCGTCAGGCGGGCGTCAGCGCACAGCTGGTGATGGCGATCCTCTACAACGAGTCGTACAAACCGCACGATCCGGCCTTCGAGCGTGCCTGGCAGAAGTACAAGCCCGACGCCGCCTTCGGCATCGCCAACATGCACCGGGCCACCTTCGACGAGGTCAAGCGTGGTCGGGACTTCGCCGACCACCGCTGGGAGGACCTGCCCGACGATCGCGATCTGGCGATCGAGGCGGAAGCCTGGTACCTGCGCGATCTGGCAACCCAACTGCCGCCCCGTTGGCCGGCTTCGTACACGAAGAACGACCTCTTGGCGCTCGGATACAACACCGGTGCGGGCAACATGCTCGCCTTCGCCCGCGGCACGACGCCGGGCAGCCAAGCCCGGTCGTACCTGGACCAGCTGCATGCGAACTGGGCGAAGGCGAGCAAGGCCGTCGACGCAGGATGAAACCTCCATGCTGCCTCGGAAGGGGAGAGCGGCAGGTTCCTCCAAGGGTTGGTTGGGACAGCGATTGATTGCGCGGTTGCGCAATCAATCGCTGTCGGCGAGGGTAAGACCCCGTGACCAGGGGAGGAAGGCGTCCATGCCACGCGGTGACATTCGGCGAGTACGTGAGGCGAACCTGCGGCTGGGTGCCGCCTTAGCCGAACTCGAAGGGCTTTATGCGGCGTTATTGAGAGCCGGCTCCCCCGAGCGGCGCTCGGAGTTGCGGGCGGAGCTGGCGCGGGCCGCCGGCCATCTCGCCGCTGTGGCGGCCGTGCGGACGGATCCGCCACCGCGCCGCGCCAGTCAGCGCACGCGCAGGGGAAGACGGCGAGCCCTTGCGGAACGTGGCGCCGCGTGGATCATGGCGAGGTACGGAAGGGGCCACCGCTGAGGTCGTCCAGGTCCGAGCGGGTGCAGGGGCGCCGAGCCGGCCGTCCCTGCGGTACCAAACCTGTGCGATGGGCAAGGACTTGCTGGAGGCCCGACTTGATGACCTCGACCTTCCACGCGTGCCTCCGACTCAGTGTTCGGCGGCGGCCCGGAATTCCCGGGTCAGGGTGGCCGTCTGCTGGACGTCGAGGCCACTGGTCACGTTGGCTACGAGGCCGCCGACGGTCGCGGAGTCGGCCCACCCGCACACCAGTTGGGCGCTGTTGCTTCCGCATCTCATCTTCCCGCCGGCCGAGCCAGGATTGAAATTCTTGGCGTCGGTCATGCGCGCCCCAGCCATGAAATTGACGCTCTCGTAGTCGGCGGAGTGCTGGACGAGTTCCTTCGCGAGCTGAGGATCGGTGGTGCTGGAGGAACTGAGGACCACTATCACGGGCCGAGTGGGCTCGCCCGCGGGGGTGTAGAAGACGACGTTGTGGTATCTAGGCGTCTTCGCGGCCGTTCGGGCGCTGAGTCGGTCTGCTTGCGTGCCGGTCATCAGCTGGTAACTGCCAAGGCTGGTCGGCGCGGTGATGGTCAGATTCGTAGGTCCCTTGGATGCGGCGCTGCCGTAGTCGCCGGACTGGCGGATCCGGGGCACTGCCACCGCCAGAGCTGTCGCGACGATGGCCACGGTGCCGATGACGACTCGACGGGTTCGCTTCCGCGCGAGCTGGGCCGTGGCCTCCGGCTCCCCGGGGATCGGTCGGGGCTGACGCCACTTGCGGGTCGTCGTCCAGAGGATGACGAGGGCGATGGCAGCCAGGATGAACGGGGCAAGGACCCGACCCGCCTGGTACGCATCGGAATGAGTGTCGACACCGGCAAACATGGATCGAAAGCCTAAGGCCTACATGGCCATGTCCATGACGTTGTTCACTTCTGGCAGCGCTCCGCGCGCAACCGCAGATCCCAGCGGGGCCTCAGGCGCTTCCCGAGGTCAGCCACCCCTCCCGCGTGGGCGACGCGCGAGGCGTGGGTCTGCTTCAGCTGCTCAATCTCCGTACGCAGCACAGCCAGCTCAGCTTCATGAACTCATGATCGCATTCTGTGATCCAGAATGACGGGATGGTCACGCTTGAGACTCCCCGTTTGATCCTGCGTCGCTGGCGCGAGGAAGACATGCTGGCGCCTGGAACGTTCCCACTGGGGGCAGGGCTTGGCCACCGAGGCCGCTGCGGCCGCTGTTCGGTTCGGGTTCGAAGAGCGAGGGCTGGAGCGGATCGTCAGCATCGCTCAAGTGGGCAACGACGCCTCCGAACGGATCATGACCAAACTGGGGATGCGTCCGGTCCGTGAGACCGTCAATCCCTCGTGCGGTCGGCGAATCCGGGTGTTCGCGTTGTCGTCGGACCAGTACGTCACGACCACTGATTGATGGCGGCAACGAGGACGGCGGCCTCGTCGCGGACCGCGGGTTTGTCGTATCTGGTGGCCACGGCTCGATGTCTCTTGAAGCGATTGGTGCCGCACTCGACCGTGTGCCGGGCCTGCGACGGCGCGGCCGGGCCGATCGCGGTGTCGAACGGAGCGCTGAAGCCGTGGAGGGAGTCGACCGCGGTGCCGGTCGCCGTGGCAGTCACCGATGAATTTCGCCCGAGTGGTCCGCCGAGACTGTCACTCCTCCGCCCTGGCAGGTACGTGAGCGGACGGCGGAGCTGCTTTCGGGACAGCCGGGTGGTTCGACCAGATTCTGGTCAAGGTGTGTCAAATCCACGAGTCTCCTTCGTTCATTGGGGCAGACTCAGGCGCGGAGGGGGAACGTGCGGTCGGCTGTCGGCCAGCCGTGGCGTCCCGAGGTGTCGTCCTGCCCTGGGGAGGGCGGGCGGCCGATCGGTGGGGGAAACATGACGCAGTCGCTTCCTGGGCAGCGGCCTGCCCGCGAGCGAGTGACCGCCCGTGGTGGGCTTCCGGTGGCGGTGGTCGGCGCGGGTCCGTACGGGCTGTCGGTCGCCGCGCATCTGCGGGCCGCCGGGCTACCGGTGCGGATCTACGGTGAGGTGATGGGCAGTTGGCGGCACGCCATGGCCACCGGCATGTTCCTCAAGTCCACTCCCGATGCGACGGATCTGTCGGCCCCCGAGCCTGGCGGGCGACTGGCGGACTTCCGGCGCCTGCACGGCGAGCCGGAGCTGACCGAGCTCACACCGATCCCTTGCGACGTGTTCGTGCGCTACGGCCAGTGGTTCCAGAAGCGCTACGTCGGCGAGGTCGACCCGGCCCGCGTGCTCCGCGTCGACCGGGCGGCGGACGGTGGCCCTTTCGTCCTTCGGCTGGACGACGGGCAGGAGATCGCCGCGGGAGCCGTCGTGGTGGCCACCGGCTTGAACGGGCTGGCCCACGTGCCGGCCGAACTGCTGCGCCTGGCTCCCGAGGGCCCAGGCGCCGGTTTCCTGGTGTCGCACACCAGCCAGCACAGCAACCTGTCCCGGTACGCCGGGCAGCGGATCGCGGTGGTCGGGGGCGGTCAGTCCGCTCTGGAGAGCGCGGCGCTGCTCCACGAGTCCGGAGCCGAGGTGCAGGTCCTGGTGAGGGAGCAGCGGGTGCTGTGGGGGAGGCACCCGGCCCTGAACAGGTCCCTGCTGCGGCGGCTGACGCAGCCCGCCTCGCCGCTGGGCACCGGCTGGGCACTCGCGGCGGTCTGCCGGGCGCCGGGCGGCGTACGGCGGTTGCCGGCCGCGGCTCGCCTGCTGCTGTTCCGCCGGGCGCTGGGGCCCTCTGGCGGCTGGTGGCTGCGCGACCGCGTCGAGGGCATCGTACCCGTGCGCACCTCGTGCCGAGTCACCCGTGCCGAGGCAGTCGAGGCCGGGGCCCGCCTGGAACTTGCCGGACAGGGCAGCGTGCTGGAGACACTGACCGTCGATCACGTGCTGGCCGCCACCGGCTACCGCCTCGACATAGGCGCCATCTCCTTCCTGGCGCCCGAGATACGCCGGGACGTCGTATGTGTTTCCGGCTCCAAAGCGCCCCGGCTGACAGACCAGTTCGAATCCTCCGTCCCAGGTCTCTACTTCACCGGCTCGTTGGCCGCCCCCATGTTCGGGCCGATGATGCGCTTCGTCGCCGGAACCGAGTTCGCGGCCACCCGCATCACTCGCGACGCCGTGCGGCGGGCGGAACGGAACTGACTGCTCATCGGACAGCGGTGCGCACTGCCATGCCGACGGAGACCAAGCAGAGGCTGGGGATGGGCCGTTCGGCGTCGGGTGCCGGCACCTCGTACCACGTCGTGGGTCGCCATCCGGACACCGGATTCGAGCCAGGTGCTGTTGCGTGCACCGTATGGGTGACCTCAGGCTGGCACAGCAACCAGCAGAGCACGTAGCCGTGACGCGGCACCCGGACGGCAAAGGCGACGTCGCCACCGCCGACGCCGCAGCCCAACAGGGGCTACTTCCAGATCGAGCTCATCGCTTCGCAGGGGTCCGGCGCAAGCCGGCTCGGTGGGAGGGTGTCGGGCAGCCCCAGTAACTGCCCGGCGGCCCCTTCCAGCCGGGCCCGCAGCGCGCGGGCCGCCTCGTCGCTGCCGTACGACCGTCCGGTGGCGGCGACGCGCGCGCGATGCGGCCGTGCGCTGCCCGCACCGTGTTGTTCACCCTGCCCGACCATGTAGTCCCCAACGACGCACGCCGGTGGGAGGGATGTCCGCCGAACGGATGATCCAGCCCGGCCGCGTGCCTGGTAGGACGCGAGTCTGCCTGTCACGGCAGGCCAGGGGGCAGCTTGCCGGTCGGGGACCACCACGCGCAGGTGTTCGCGCCCGCTCATCGAAGGCCGGGCACGTCGCCGGTGAGATCCGCGGTGGAGGAGGTTTCGGTCACGCGGAGGGCCGGGGCCCCGCGGCGCGGCGCAGCCGGTTGGCGATCGCCAGCCCCAGGCCCTCTTGCACCGGCAAGGACGCGATGATGAGGTCGCAACCCCGCTGATCGAGTTCGCGCAGGTACCCGTACAACCCGCGCGCGTAGTCGCCCATGGAAACGGGGACCCCCACCACTGCGTGCGCCTTCAGCGGGGCGCCGGAGAAGGCGGGGGGAAGGAAGACGCCCACCCGGTGCCCTTGCTCCTGCGCGATCTCTGCTTCGGCAACGACCTTCTCCGGCTCGACGAGGACGACCCGCGCCTTGGGCGCGTAGTGGGACGGATGCTGTCCGGGCACCCGCACACGGCTCGTCGAGGGGACCGCAACCGGGCATCCGAGCACCGCTTCGAGGTCCTCGCGCGTCACCCCGCCCGGCCGAAGGACGCTCGGGGCATCGCCCGTGACGTCGACGATGGTCGACTCGACGCCGACCTGGCAGGCGCCGCCGTCCAGCACAAAGTCGACGGCATCACCAAACTCCGCGCGGACGTGGTCGGCCGTTGTGGGACTGACAGAGCCGAAGCGGTTGGCGGACGGGGCCGCGATCCCGCCGCCGAAGGCCGACAGCAGCGCGAGGGCGACGGGATGGTCGGGCACTCGCACGGCCACCGTCTCCAGGCCACCCGTCGCTTCGAGTGGCACCCGGCGACCGCGCCGCAGGACCAGCGTGAGTGGTCCCGGCCAGAAGCGTTCGGCCAGCAGGCGCGCCGCCGCGGGCACGTCCTCGACCCAGTCGCCCAGCTGCTCCGCACTGCCGATGTGGACGATCAGAGGGTGAGAGGGCGGGCGGCCTTTGGCCTCGAAGATACGTGCAACGGCAGCGGGGTCCTCGGCATTGGCGCCCAGACCGTAGACCGTTTCGGTCGGAAGGGCCACCAGGCCGCCGGCGCGGAGCACACCGGCCGCCTTCTCCATGTCACCACTACTTGCTTTCACCCGCGCAATCCTAGGCCGCGGGCGGTGTCCAGATGGTCCATGCCGCCCTCCAGGAGATGGGCCATGCCCGCCACCGCCGTGCGTCCCTCGGCAACGTGTTGGGCCGATGGGGAGCGCCCCCGCAGCCTCGCGGTCAACGCCCGCGCCGGGGCCGACCCCGCCCAACAGGCTCACCAGGCCCTCCCCGACCACGGCCGCCGATCCTCCGCCACCGGCCGGCTGCGGCGTATCGCCCTCGGCACCGCAGCCGTCACCGACTCCTGCTACCGCCGCCTGCAAGGCTAGGCCACCGTGTTCTGACGTGGCCACGCACAGGGCGGCGCCTGGCCCGGTACCCGTGTCCCCGACGAGTTCATGCTGTGTCGACTGCGCATATGGCGACGAAGAACGGGCCGGACGTGGGTTGATGAGTCTGCGACTGCCGCCTTCGTCGGGAGAACCCATCGTGATCTACGACCCGCTGGACAGGCCAGAAGGATGCCCTGGTGCTGGGTGCCGACACCAGGGATCAAAGCCCCTTCGGGCCGTTGGCCACCGACCATGCCGACGACGCGGGCTGGAGGTGCGCGAATGAGTTCACAGCAGCCGGCTCGCGGCGACGGCCGCGCGGGCGGTACGCAAGGACCTTCCTCCGGGGCGGGCGGCTCGCACACCGGCAAAGGCAGGGCAGGCCGGGACAGTCGATGGTTCCGCATCGGCTTCTGGCTCGGCCTGGGCGCCACGACGGCCTGGCTGGCCCTGCACACCGTGCTCCAGATCAGCCAGCTTCTGACGCTGATCCTTCTGGCGCTGTTCGTCGCGATCGGTCTGGAACCGGTGGTGGCCTGGCTGATCCGGCACCACCTGCGGCGCGGCTGGGCGGTGGCGGTGGTGGTCGCCGCGCTGCTGCTCTTTCTCGCCGGGTTCGCGGCCGTCGTCGAGCCGCCCGTCGCCAAGGAGGTGACCGCGCTGATCAAGGCGGCCCCGACCTGGCTGCAGCAGCTTCACGACCGCCACTCCGCGCTGGGAAGGCTTGAAGACCGCTACCACATCGTCTCCAGAGTCACGCAGGCGCTCAACTCCCAAGGCGCATCCGGCATCGCCGGCGGACTGCTCGGCGCCGGAAAGACCGTCCTGAGCGCGCTGACCTCCCTGGTCATCGTCGTCATCGTGACGCTCTACCTGATGGCGGAACTTCCCGCGATCAAGCGCTTCTGCCTCCGCTTCGTCGCGGCCGGCAAGCGCGGCCACGCTCAGGAGATCACCGATGAGATCCTCAGCCGGACCGGCCGGTTCCTCCTGGGCAACCTCGCCACCTCGGTCATCGCCGGACTCGCCACCTTCGCCTGGTGCTGGGGCCTCGGCGTGCCCTACCCCTCGGCCTTGGGCGTCTTCGTCGCCCTGATGGACCTCATCCCCATCGTGGGATCCACCATCGCCGGCGTCATCGTCAGCCTGGTCGCCCTGTCCGTGTCCCTGCTCATCGCCGGCCTCACCGCCGCCTTCTACACGGCCTTCCGCCTCGCCGAGGACTACCTGATCACACCGAAGGCCATGAAATACGCGGTCGACGTCCACCCCATCGTCACCATCGTCGGTGTCCTGGTCGGCGGCGCACTACTGGGCATCATCGGCGCCCTGGTCGCCATCCCCATCGCAGTCGCGATCGGCATCATCCTCGACGAGTACGTCTTCACCCGCACCGACGCGTCATGACCCGCAACAGTCCGGACAGTGTCAGGAACGGCCCCCGACCGGTAATACGGCACATCACTCGGCCACGGCCTCATCGTGCAACCGCAGCGTGCCCCTCGATCGGCTCAGGCTTCGGGAACTGGCGCGGGCGGAGCACAACACAGTGGGGCAACTCGCCGTCTGCTTCCTTCTCGGCGCGTTCTGCGCCCCAGGTCGGCACGCCGGGCCGATCCAGACACTCTCGTACTGGCGTTTGGTCGCCGACGTAGCGGCGTCACCCCCCACCCATTTTCCTGTCGACTAATACATGAAAAGAAATGCGTCCTTTTGAATGCGTGAATCAGTAGCCGTATCGTGGGATGTATGGAGCGAGCGCCGGAGCCACACGCGGGCTGGACCTTCCTGACCAATCACTCCCGGGTGCTGGCCGCCGTCGCCGAAGACAGCACCACTCGCATCCGCGACATCGCCGTCCGCTGCCGGCTGACCGAGCGGGCCGTTCAGAAGATCATCGCCGACCTGGAAGAGGGCGGATATCTCACCCATGTCCGGGAAGGCCGTTCGAACGTCTACCACGTCGCCCCCGACACCGTCCTGCGCCATCCCGCGGATGCCCCAGCCACAGTTGCACAACTGCTGGCGATCCTGGACCGACACGAATCCGGGCAGCCCACGGCTGGCGGCCCCGAAGATCGCGGCTCGCTCTGACCAGGCGAACCTGGCGCACCACCTGCCGCTGCTACCAATCCTCCACACCTTTGGCCGTGACTCCGCGGGCGTCCGGGCCACACGGCCTCCTTGCTGCCGTGTCGCCACGCGGTTCGCCCGGCTTGCTCTCCCCGCTCGTGCGGGATGAGGCCAACGGCGCGTAGAGGCGAGATCAGGGCATCACGGCAGTGCCTTCACAGCCCGCCGCTGGAGCCGCGGGTGCCGACGAGGCACGCTTGGTGCATGAAGTCGGTGTTGCGCTCACTCCCGGTACCAGGAGCAGGCGGTCACAGCCGGGTCCTCTTCACCCTCATGCAGTGCCTGCCCTTTCTGATCGCGCTGGCCGTTCTGGTCATCGAGCTCACGCCTGCGCACTTCATCTATACCGGCCCCTTTCTCACCGCGGTCCCGGCGCTGGCGGCAGTGACGCTGGGGCCCAGGGGCACCACCGCTGCGGCCGTCCTGGCGCTGGCGATCAGTGTGACCACCGCGACCTACAACGGGGCATGGAGCACCCTGCAGGTCTACAGCAACTTCCTGGCTCTGGCCCTGGTCTCCGTGGCCGGTTTCATCACCAGCCGTGCCATGCAGGAGCGCAGGCAGCGGGAACTCGACCAGGTCCGCCGCATCGCTGTGGCGGCCCAGGAGGTCGTACTGCGGCCCGTGCCCGAGCGCCTCGGCCCACTGCGGGCCGGCAGCCTGTGCCTTGCGGCCGGGACCGGGGCGCGGGTGGGTGGGGATCTGTATGAGGCGGTGCGGACGCGGTACGGCGTCCGGATGATCGTCGGGGACGTCCGGGGCAAGGGGCTGACCGCGGTACGGGCCGTCGCGGTGGCACTGGGCGCGTTCCGGGAAGCCGTGCACTACGAGGACGACCTGGTGGAGGTCATGAACCGCTGCGCGGCCGCGCTGCGGCGGGAAGTCGCCGTGCCGGGCGCATATGGTCAGGAGGTTCTCCTGGAAGGCTTCACCACGGCGCTCATCGCGCAGGTGCCGGACGAGCCCGTGGTGCAGCTGGTCAACCGTGGACATCCCCCACCGCTGCTTCTGCACCGGGGCAAGACGACGCCACTGCTGCCGAGCGTACCGTCGCCGCCTCTCGGCCTCGAAGATCTCATCACCGACCTCCCCGAAAAGCCGGAGACCTATCCGTTCACACCCGGTGATCGCCTGCTGCTGTACACCGACGGTGTGATCGAGGCCCGCAACCGGGACAGCGAATTCTTCGCTCTTCCACGGGCCATGGAAGAGATGGGCACCGACCCCACCCCACGTGAATTCCTGGAGCAACTGCACCAGGCACTGACCCGTCACACCGGAGGCGGCTTGGCGGACGACGTGGCGATGATCCTGGCGGACCGGTTCGACGGCCTACCGGAGTCACCATCCCGCGGGGCAGACATGGAGTGACGGTCACTCTCAGCTGCGAAGCCTCTCTGGACGGCGTCTGGCAGTCCCAGTTGCCGGCGACCCGGGTGTTCACCGCGGCCGTCCAGAAGGTGTCGTCCCTCCCCGGGGCTTGGAGATGGCCTCGGCGCCGCCATCGTCCCACGGGGAGGGATGGAAGTATGCAAAGGCAGGACTGGATCGAACAGGGCGTGACGGTGCTCGGTGACGGCGCCTGTCTCCACTGCGGGTTGGCGGTGCCGGTTCCCGCCGGGCCGGGGCACATGCGACACCTCATCGAGGTTGACCAAGTGCCGGAACAAGGTGGCCACGTCCTGCGGCTCCATGCGTGGTCTGTGGCTGGATCATGCCGGGCTGTGTGGCGCATCCGGGCGTGCGAGGTGGGCCTGGCCCCCAGGCCGGGTGCGGACGCTGCCCCCGATGGAGTCGCGGGTGGTGCGCAGTATCAGGACGCCAGGATGCGTCCTGCAGCGGGACTGGCCACGCAGGCCAACGCCTTCGACAAGCTGCGCGAGATCCTCCTGGATGCGCGGCCACGGCCGAACTTGTACGGCGCGAGACCGGGCTTCGGCGCGTCCCGGTATACCCACGTGAGTGACGTGTTCAAGTACTCGGCGGTCTGCTTGGCGTTCATGAACTGCACGGGCGTCGAAAGTCCTTGGGGGAGTGATATCGAGGCTCAGGCCGCCGATGCGGCGAGGCCACCGCACTGGGCTCTCGAGCAGTCCGTTCGTCGGCGGGCGCGCAGCCGTTGTGTCCGTGATGAAGCAGGCGGTGAGCCTGGACGGTGTTCGACAGGGGTCGGCTGACCCGAATGCCGGACTTCCGCGCATGTTGTTCCGGGGGAGCCCGAGGGCACGTGGCGGGCCGGGTTAGCGTCGACCGGTAGGCGATGTGGGAGGGCGGGAGGTATCGCGGTGCCGACGGCCGGCCCACGCACGAACGTGACGACCCTGCCGATCATCCTCGGCCTCGCCCTTGCCTTCACGGTCACGGTGGTCGACCCCCTGGTGCTCAGCCTGAATCTGCCGCAGGTGAGCCGGGCCCTCCATGTGCCGCCGCAGGTGCTAGGGCTGCTGAGCGGAGCGGCGACGCTGGTCATGGCCGCCGCCGTCCTCGCCGCGGGCAGCCTCGGGGACATCTTCGGCCTCAAGCGGCTGCTGATGCTGGGGCTTGTCGTCGTCACGCTCGTCGACCTGCTCTCCATGCTGTCCCCCGGCTACGGCTTCCTGCTGGCGATGCGCCTCCTGGTCGGGTTGGGCATGACAGCACTGCTGGGAGTGCCGTTGGCCCTGATGAACGTGGCGGTACCGGCGGAGAGACGCCCCGCGGGCATCGGAATCCTGATGGCCGTAACGATGATCCTTTGCGGTGTGGTTCCCGCGTTCACGGGCTGGATGGTGGCGGCCGTCGGCTGGAGGTCCCTGTTCCTGGTGGGACCACTGCTGTGTCTGGTCTCACTCTGGCTGACGGCCCGGTACGTTCCTGAGTCACCTGTCCAGCACGGGCGTCGCCTCGACTTGGCCGGCGTGACCATGGTCGGGACTGGTCTGGTGACCCTCGTCGTCGGGCTCGCGGCGGCCCAGAACGGCGTCTCCCGGCCCGAGACCTGGGTATGGCTGCTGATCAGCGCGATCGCGATCGTGCTTTTCGTGCTCCACGAACGTCGCATTCCGGAACCGGCCCTCGAACTGGCGCTGTTCCGCAGCACACCGTTCGGCGTGGCCCTGGGGGCGACCCTTACGCTGAACTTCTTGGCTGCCGGACTCGGCATCGTTCTTGGGCAGTTCGGAAGCATCGTCCTGTCGTTGTCCCCCGAGACCATCGGCCTGCTGTACCTGCCCGGCACACTGCTGATCGCCGGTGCCGTCATCCTGGCCGGGCGCCTGGTGGGGAAGCACACCCCGCGGCCGGTGATGGTCAGCGGCCTACTGGTGATGGCGGCGAGCGGGTTGCTGATGGCGGGTACCGCGGGCCCCACGATGGCACTGTGGCTGCTCGTGCTTGCCACATGGCTGTGCAACCTCGGTTCGCTGGTCACCTCCACGTCGGTGTCCGAGACGGTTCTCTCTCAGGCGCCGTCCGGGCATTCCGGCACAGTGGCCTCCGTGCAGATGGCCTTCGCGATGACGGGCTCCGCGTTTGGGCCCACCGTCTACATTCTGCTTTTCGACTTCTTCTTCAAGCGGCGGTGGCTGGCGGACGCGAAGGTACGAGGTCTGTCGGTGAGGAGGGCCGAACAGGCCGTGGATGCCGTCCGGAGCGGAATGGTGCAGAACCCGGGTGGCAGTGGGTATGACCCGAACCTGCTCCGACAGGCGGCAGGCCTGAAACTCGGGCTGGATTTCGCCGGGGGACTGCGGCTCACCATGCTCGCGGTCAGCGTCCTGCCGCTCGTCGTGGCGGCGGCGGCCCTTGTGCTCATGCCTCGCAACAAGGAGCCCCGGGCGTAGGGCTCACGCAGGCCACGGCGAAAGCCGTCAGGCGATGCGTTTGATCGGCGGGCACTCCCATCGTGTGTCGATGACCTCCGGTCGTGGCAGGTACATGCGCAGTGCGGCGAACCAGATCCCCTGTGCCGGTGTGGGCAGCCAGTTGGGCTCCTGGGCAGACCCCGGGGAGTCAGGCTGCAAGTGGATGGTCAGGCGTCCCTCCGGATCCGTGACCAGCCCCGGGGTGCGGTCACCGATGGAGTATCGGTCGATCGGGTTGGCGACCAGGTTCCGGTCCTCGCCGTAGACGGTGAGGGACCAGAAAGCGTCGACCGGAGGGAGACTTGCCGGCTCGAAGCGCAGTTCGTAGCGACCGGTGGACAGCTTGGTGCCGTCAGCGTCGTGGAAGGCGGCCAGGTAGACCGCTTCTTCGGGATCGTTGGCGGCGACACCGACCAGGGACTGCTCGGCGGCCCGCCGCAGGAAGTCGTCCCCGAACCGCCCCATCTGCGGTGGTGGGTAGCGCCAGCCATTGACGACGTGGGCCCATTCGCCGCTGAGCAGCTGCTGTTCGAGCATGGGTACACCGGTGGCCGCCGCCCGGATCAGACTCTGCTTGACGGGCTCGGGCTGGGCCTCGACGTCGAGACCGGGGCCGATGCCGATCTCCGCGAACTGCTTGAGCAGGATCTCGTGGTGCGGCGGTGGCGGATTCTCGGCCAGCATCGCGTTCAACGTCTTCCAGGGCCCGAGACGGTCTTGCGCCGCGTCGATCGGTTCCAGCACGTCGTGCCGGGCCGGGGCCTGCGCTCCTGTGGTTCCGAACATGTGGAGCGGGACCAATCGGTACTGGTCCTGAAGGGCGTGGACGTTGGAGAGGTCGTGCTCGCCCTCGACGAGGGTCCGGCCGACGATGAGGATCCAGGGGCTGGGGGCGGCCGCCGTGCGACGCACCCCGTCGGGGAGGTCTCCGCTCCACCCCGGTCCGATGAGGGCGAAGTCACCCGCGTCGGGGCCGGTGGCGCGCCCGCCCACGTAGTCGTAGTTGTCGGAGGTGATGCCGACCAGTTCGAAGGTGAAGTACCGATTCGTCATGCCCGGGTGCGAGAGGATGACGGGTTCCTCGCTCAGGTCCACCCAGGCAAACGAGTACAGGGTGTCGTTATTGGGGCACAGGCCCTGCCGGTCGGAGGCGTCGAAGAGCTTCCGGGCGTGCCAGAAGTGGTTGACGGGGGCGTACGGCGTCGCGTCGGTGTCGGGCACCCGGGTTACCCACCGGTGGCGAAGACCGGCGTTGTAGATGTAAGGGAACCCGTAGACGAAGGCCTGCTCCCCGAGCGTGTACGCGTATTCCCGGCGCCAGTCGGTCACGTTGCCGGTCAGCACCGGCTTGATCGACTGCCACATCAAGGGCAACGCGTGCGATGTCCTGCGTGCGCGGCCGGCCGTTTCTCCCGGGTGGCGCACGGCGTCCGCCGTGGCCCTGCCTGTCGCCACAGCGGCTTTGCCGATCGTCGACGCCGCCTCCGTGACTTGATGGCGCAGTCGCTGTCCGGGACGGTTGTTCGTGGCTGCAGAGGTCATCACCGCGTTCCTTTCCAGCGCGGAGCCCCACGTGCTCGGGCCGCACGGCAGAGGACCGTCGGCAAGCGATCCCGGCTTCTCCTTGCGGGGCCGACGGCCTGCGTCGTACGCCGTGCCTCGTCGGCTGCCGGGCAGGGTGCTCCATACGACCAGGCCCACCAATTCGAGTAGATCACCCCACCCAGCAACCGGCAACCGAGCCCGTCCTCACGGTCCAGAGAACCCGGAGCAACGAGGAATGCCGGCGCTTGCGGAGGCGGGCGTGCACTACGACATCGGAAAGTGCGTCGTGCGCTTCGAGCCAGCTGTCGGCGGTCTCGGCCGGTGCGTCGAAGTCCTGGACGCGCAAGGGCTGTTGGACCTGGACCACGAGAGAACCTTGGCCTCCGGCAGGAGCTGGTGGGACACGTCGTATCCTGCAGACGGCGAGACGAGCCGGCGCAGGGACTCGTCGCGAACCCGGCCGTCGAAGACGCGCGTGCAGCGAGGCGTGCACGCGGCGGGCTACCCCCCTCCGTACAGCCGATCGAGGTCCACGAGCACCACTTGCCCTCGGGCTTCGGCGGCACGCAGGGTGGGGGCGAAGCCGGCGCCGCTGTAGCAGGCCGGCCGGGTATGCGAGACGTCCTCGCCGCGGTCGGCGAGGATGCCGAGGAGGCCACGAGGACGTTCAAGATGGTCCAGGTCCATGACCACGTCCCACCGGGCCAGGCTCGCACGCCGGCAGTGGGGATGGTTGGCGCGTGATCATGCCTCCGCAGGACGCGTAGGTTCCCGGTGGGGGTGACGCCACCGCAGACGGCAGGCCGTTTTGCCGGCGCCGTGTCGAAGGCAGGACATAGGGGCCCCGAACGGTCCAAGCGCTTCCGGCCGCCGAAGACCAGTCTTGGTTCTGTGACCGTGGACGGCACGACCGAACTCGACCTGGCGCAATGTCTGGCGCTGCTTGCCGTGTGTCACTACGGACGTGTGGTCTTCACCGATCGGGCACTGCCGGTCGTCGCCCACCAGCTCGACCAGGACGGCGTTGTCATCGGGCAGGCACTGACGAGCGTCCGGACCACCCGCGAGAAGGCGGTGTCGTCGTCTTCCAGGCGGACAGGGGGGACGCGAGGGGCGACGTCATCGAGAGCGTCACGGTCACGGGCTACACCCATCGCATCCACGACGCTCATGAGGTCGACCGTCCCGCCCGAACTGCCGTCGACGGGCACTGGCGCCCGAGTGCCGACGAAAAGGTCATGCGGATCGGACTCACGATCGTGGACGGCCGCCGCTACCTGCCTGCCGCCGGTTGACCTTGCGCCGCTGGAATCCGCTCCGCGTCGGGGCGATGGTGAGGGCCGCTTGCGAAGTCCGTGGAGCGCGAGTCATGCCTGCTCACGTGAGACAGCCCGGCGGACCGAACCCACCGGCCCGGTCTGCCTGCCTGCTCACGTGAGACAGCCCGGCGGACCGAACCCACCGGCCCGGTCCGCCGACGCACCGGTACCGGGGCACCTGTACTTCCCCGATCCTGCCCGCCTGGAGCTGGAGCAGGCGGTGGAGAACCTGCTGTCCACGGCCCGCAAGGTGCAGCGCACGCAGGGGAGGATTCGCGCGCTGCTGCGCGCGGTCATGCTGGTCACGGACGAGAGCGACTTGGCCTGTATGACCCTGTCCGACTGGCCGAGCTCATCACTCGGGACCACGACAGCCCAGGCCGCCCCGGTCAGGTCGCGCGCGGACACGGCCAGCTGCTGGAACACCTCGGCATCACCCCGGCCACTCCCCGGGACCGTTCAGTCCCGAGGACGAGGAGTTGGCGCAGGTACTGGCGTCGGCTGCTGGAACCGCCGTGGACCACGCGGTACTGCTGGAGCAGACCCGGCTGCGCGCGGCGTGGCAGCGCGCCCACACACAGGTCACTACCGCCATCCTCAGCGACTCCGACAGCAGCCACGCGCCGCAGGTCATCGCCGAGCAGGCCCTGCGGATCGCCGACGCCGACACCGCCGTCATCGCACTTCCCGACCGGTCGCCCGATTGCCTGGTGGTCCGTGCCGCCGCCGGCATCAACGCCAGGGGACTGCTCGGCCGGACACTGCCCGTGGCCGCCGCGTCCCTGACCACTAGCGCCTTCACGACCGGCCGACCCCAGATCACCGAGGACGCCCACAGCGATCTTCACACGCTGGCCGTCCGTCCGCCCGGAGCAACGGCTCTTGGGCCGGCTGTGGCCGTCCCGCTCACCGATCGCGACACACGCATCGGCACGCTGTCTGTCGCCCCGCGCCACGAGGCGCAGGCACTTCGGCGACGCGGAAGTGGAAATCCTGGCCCCCTTCGCCGCCCAGGCCGCACTCGCCCGCCGCCTGGCTGTGCACCGCTCGGACGACGAGCAGCTCAGACTCCTCTTGGACCGGGACCGCATCGGCGCCGACCTGCGCGACCGCACCATCCGCGATCTCTACGCCATCGGTCTCGACCTGCACCGCATAGCCGGATGCCTCGACTCCGACCTGCAGCAGCCGGTGTTCGACGTGGTCGGCCGTATCGACGATGTCATCAAGGACGTCACCACCACTGTCCTCGGCCTCCGGATCAACCGCGAACGGTGACGATGTGACCGGTGCGGGTCTGCGGAGCAGCGCTGACCGGAGCGTTTCAAGGTGCGGGCACAGCACTCCGGTCGTAGACCGGACGTATGGCGTGACCCGATGCGTACTGTCAACGGGCAGGGTGGAGCGATGAGCGATCAGACGTCATCGACGCCGCGTATCGTGGTCGGCGTCGATGGGTCCGGGCCGTCGAAGGCCGCTTTGCGGTGGGCGGCGCGGCAGGCCGGGTTGGTGGGTGGGGTGGTCGAAGCGGTGATCGCCTGGGAGTACCCGTCGTTCTACGGCTGGGGCCCCACAGGGTTCGACTTCGGTTTCAACGCCGGCGCTGTCCTCACTCAGGCGATCGACGAGACCCTCGGTCCTGACCGGACGGTCGAGGTCCGTTCGTCGACCGTGTGCGGGCATCCGGCCGCCGTGCTGCTGAATGCGGCCCGGGGAGCAGAGCTACTGGTTGTGGGGAGCCGGGGACACGGTGGATTCACCGAGGCGCTCCTGGGCTCGGTCGGGCAGCACCTCGTCCAGCACGCTGCCTGCCCAGTCGTCGTCATCCGTGGCCCCGCGGACACCCCGCGCGGATGAGACGTACCAGGGGACGGGGACGCTTGCCGCGTTCCGAGAGGTGGCGCGGGCCCCGCTCAGCCGGTGCCCCCAGTAGGGGCCCCTTACTGATCCCGAACACCGGCCCGCTCACCCTGCTGACCGGCTACCAGACCCCAGCCGCCCTGCGTCGACTCGGCACCAAGCGGCTAGCAACCTGGCTACGCAACCGCAGCGTTCGCAATGCCGACCAGTTCGCGGAGACGGCCTCCCGGGCCGCCATGCGCCAGCACACCAGCCGGGTCTGCTGCAACTTGATGTTGTTCTCCCGCGAGTAGCGGCGCAGCACGTCGAAGGCCTGCTCTGCGGTGAGGCGGTGTCCGCCCATGAGGATGCCCATGGCCTGGCCGAGCGTGTGGCGGGTGGCGACGGCCCGCTCCATACGCGCATGGGTGCGAGCACCGGAGAAGGCGACCGCGGCATGCGAGGCCAGCAGTCATCCGGCCATCTCGCTGACGTCGGAGAACGCGCCTGCGCGGCGGGAGTGGAAGTTCAGCGCGCCGAGTTCTTCGTCCCCGGTGAACAGCAGGAAACCCATCATGCTGCCCATCCCCAGGTCGCGGGCTCGGGGAGCGTAGGTGGGCCGGCGGGGCTCTTCCTGCGTGAGGTCAGCGATCCGGAACACCCGCTCGCCCTGCCGGCTCTGGGCAGCGTCGAAGCAAGGGCCCTCACCCAGCTGTTGTTGCAGCTGGTCGCTGTCGATGACCAGCTGGTCGATCGGGGCCAAGGTCTGCACCTCGCGTCCGTGAAGGATCGGGATGCCAGCCGCGTCGCAGCCTTCCACCAGCTCGGACGCTGACGGCGTGATGCTCTGCAGGGTGTCCTCGACCGACGACTGCGCCAGTAGCGTCCGCGCCATGACGCCATCTGCTGCGAGAACTCACGCCAACCCATCAGGTGCTCCGTCTCGTCCAGCACACCTTCCTTCTGCCCACCCTCGCATGCGCCGTGCACGCTGCGCCCGGTAGGCGCGGATCCGCGTCGATCGCGACCGGGACCGCGCCTGTCGTTGCGTTGTCCGCAGTGCGACTGGGCCCCCGGCGTCGCAGGTCACCACACGGCCTCGCACGAGTCCGGACTCTGGTGCCCATCCGGCTCTTTGCCCCCTGTGCCTCGGTGACCGCCATGCTGCTGACGATCACCGCGGCGACGTACGAATCCCTCGCTCCGTCCGCCGAGGGGGCGATGACGTGTTCACTCCGTGATCATCGCCCCAACCGCCGGATTCTTGGCGGAGGACGTCGAGGACGACGGAGCCGTCGACGGTCTCCTGCGTGACCAGTTTTCCGGCCAGGTGCTCCAGGGCGGCCCGGTGGCCGCGCAACAATGCGATCGCGCGTTGTTCCGCTTGGCGCAGCAGGCGGACAACCTCCTCATCGACGATGCGCTGGGTCTGCTGCGAGTACGCCGGCAGACCGGGCTCGTCGGTGCTCTCACCGAGGAAGTGCGGGCGGGTCGGGGCGTAGCCGATCGGGCCGAGTTCGGACGAGAGGCCGAACTCGCGGACCATGCGCGTGGCGATCTGGGTCGCTCCGGCCAGGTCGTTGGCGGCTCCCGTCGATCCCTCGCCGAAGACCACGAGCTCGGCCGCCCGCCCGCCCAGACGCACCGCAAGGAGGTCGGTCAGGTAACTCTCGCTGTACAAGTGCCTTTCCGCCTCAGGGAGTTGCTCGGTGACGCCGAGGGTGACGCCGGCAGGCAGGATGGTGACCTTCGCCACCGGGTCGGCGTGCGCGCACAGTGCCGCGACCAGGGCGTGGCCCGATTCGTGGACGGCGACCGACCGGCGCTCCTCGGGCAGTAGCGCGTTGGAAGATTCCCGACGTCCCAGCAACACGCGATCGCGGGCGGCGTCCAGGTCGTGCCGCTCGATCCGGGTGCGATCGTCGCGTACGGCGTTGATGGCGCCCTCGTTGACCAGGTTGGCGAGATCCGCGCCCGAGAAGCCGGGTGTGGCGCGCGCAACGGCATCCAGGTCCACGCCCGGAGCCAGCGTCTTGTCACGGGCGTGGACGGCGAGGATCGCGGCCCGCTCGGCCTGGTTGGGAAGCGGCACGGTGACCTGCCGGTCGAAGCGCCCGGGGCGCAGAAGGGCCGGGTCGAGGGCATCAGGCCGGTTGGTGGCGGCGAGGACGACGATGCCGCTGGACTGGTCGAAGCCGTCCATCTCGGACAGGAGCTGATTCAGGGTCTGCTCGCGCTCGTCGTTGCCCCCCAGCCGCGCCCCGCCGTCGCGGCGCGACCCGAGCGCGTCGATCTCGTCGATGAACACGATCGACGGGGAGCGCCTGCGGGCCTGGTCGAACAGGTCGCGCACCCGGGAGGCGCCGACGCCGACGAACATCTCCACGAATGCGGAGCCTGTCACCGACAGGAACGGCACATCCGCCTCGCCGGCGACGGCCCGCGCGAAGAGCGTCTTGCCGGTACCGGGCGGCCCGACCATGATCACGCCCCGGGGCCCCTTGGCTCCCGCGGCGGTGTACCTGGCGGGATGGCGAAGGAAGTCCACGACCTCGCTGATCTCCTGTTTGACCCCGTCATAGCCGGCGATGTCGCCGAAGCCGGTGGTCGGCCGCTCCGCCTCGATGATCTTCGCGCGTGAGCGTCCGATGGAACCCAGGCCGCCCGTCACCGACCCTGCGGCCCGGCGTCCCATCCACAGCAGGAAGCCGATCAGCACCAGGAACGGCAGGAACGAGAACAGTATGG
Organism: Streptomyces sp. NPDC037126; assembly: GCF_055605965.1. Lineage (NCBI taxonomy): Bacteria > Bacillati > Actinomycetota > Actinomycetes > Kitasatosporales > Streptomycetaceae > Streptomyces > Streptomyces sp. NPDC037126. The sequence continues at coordinate 127,808 of NZ_JBVJTD010000002.1, read as the reverse complement.
ACAGACCGGGCGAACCGCCGCCGCCGCTCTGGCTGGCTTTGATCTGTACGTGGTGAGAAGTCAGCTGATGCTGGAGCTGGACCCCGGAGCCCAGTGCGGTAGGGATCTGGGTGGTGAACTTCGTGCCGTCATTCAGGGTGCCGCTGACCCCGCCTTTGTCGTTGATGTCGACCATCTGCACCTGGCTGGCGCCCACCTTGCTGACGAAGTCGCTGTAGGGGAGTGAACTCGTGTGCGGACCGGTCGGGGCGCGGGAGAGCAGGATGACGATGGCGAGCGTCGTCAGGATCCACCAGAAGATCCACCGCCCGCCGAACGGCCGTGGTTGCCGGGACGGAGGAGTGGGCGGTTCGCGCGGTGGCCCGGGCTTGGCGGGCGGCGTCAGGTGCCGGTGCGGCATTCGCACTCGTGTGATCACCGATCCCACGCCTTCCAGTGTCGCCATGAACCCCGTCCATCAGACTCAACCCGATCGTTCTTGGGCGGCAGGGGTCGAACGGCCCTGATGGGGGCCGTCCGGTCAAGGGCTGCCCAGGCTTGCGGCAGGCCACCGGGTGCCGACCGACAGGTGCGCACTTCGCCGTGCTCTCAGCGCGGCCGTCCATCTGGTTGGTCACAGCCCTCCACCACCGGCTTCTCGGTGGTCCGGTCGTCGGCTTGGCTCTTCGTGCCATCGGCTCGGCGCCGGTGCCCCCAGTTCGTATGGATGAAGGTAGAGAGACGCAGGATGAAGGGGTATCCGCGCGTCGGCGTCGGCCCCTCCCGGCCGGCGACGAGGGCTGACTCGGCCATTGGAGGGACACGTCATGGCGCTCATGAGTGCGACAGCAACGGACCCGCAGACGCCTGACCTGCCAGAGGTTGCCGATCCCTCCCAGGTGGCGCCGAAGGATGCCCGTGAGCTGTCCAAGGTCTTCTTCGACCGGCTGACGGCCCTGGAGGAGGGCACGCCCGCCTACAGCTACGCGCGCGGAACACGCTGATCGAGATGAACATGTCTCTGGTCCGTTTCGCGGCCGGCCGTTTCCGCAGCCGGGGGCCGGAGGAGATGGAGGACATCGTCCAGGTCGGCATGATCGGCCTGATCAAGGCGATCGACCGCTTCGAGCTGTCCCGCGAGGTCGAGTTCACCTCCTTCGCCGTGCCCTACGTCGTCGGCGAGATCAAGCGGTTCTTCCGTGACACGACCTGGGCCGTGCACGTGCCGCGCCGTCTGCAGGAGGCCCGCGTGCAGCTCGCCAAGGCGACCGAGGAACTCCGCAGCCGCCTCGGCCGCACCCCGACGGTCAAGGAGCTGTCGGAGCTGATGAGCCTGCCCGAGGGCGAGGTCCGTGAGGCCCAGCTCGCCTCCAACGGCTACAACTCCTCCTCCCTGGACGCCACGATCGGAGGCAGCGAGGACGGCGAGGCCGCGCTACAGGATTTCATCGGAACGCAGGACACCGCCCTGGAACTCGTGGAGGACTTCCACGCCCTGGCGCAGTTGATCACCGAACTCGACGACCGGGACCGGCAGATCATCCACACGCGGTTCGTCGAGGAACTCACCCAGGCCCAGATCGGCGAGCGCCTGGGCGTCTCCCAGATGCACGTCTCCCGGCTCTTGTCGCGCTGCCTGGCCCGGCTGCGGGAAGGCATGCTCACCAGTCACTGACAGGGCGTCCTCAAAGCGGTGAACAGCCGCTCGCAGTACCCCCGGTGGCTCTCAGGGGTGCTGTGGGATGCGCTGTCGAGACAGGCGGCTTCTAGCCGGCGGGATGGTGCAGGTGGAGGTGAGCGACGATCTGTTTGCCAGTGTCCAGAGCGATGGTGTGCAGGTCGTCGCAGAGCTGATCGACCAGGTGCAGTCCGTGTCCGCCGACGCGGCGGACGTCGTGTGCGGGCCGTCCAGGAAAGTGAGGGGAGCTGTCCCTCACGCTGATGCGCAGTAGGGCGGCGTCCGGAGTCACTTCCAGCACGAGGCCGCCCGGGCCGGGAGCGTGTCGCGACGCATTGGTGACCAGCTCACTGACTATGAGCTGAGCGTCTTGGCTTGACCGGTGGTGAGGTTCGTGACCGGCCTGGGCCAGTAGCGAGCGTACGGCCGCTCGGGCCCCAGCGATCGACACATCTGCCGTATCCCAGGCAGTGGTGTACCGCCACGCCGCAGGCTCCTGTCCATCCGATGTCCGATCCTTCAGCGGAGTGACCATGAACCTCTTCCTGTGGGTCGTTCCTTGTCGTCTCATCGCAGACTGTCGTTATCGCGTATCGCTTACCCGCTGTCGCCGGGCTCATCGGGCGCCCACTGGCCCCAGCTGATCGGCGCGGGGTCGCCGCACATCGTCGACACCGGCAGCCTGGGCTCCAGTGACCAGGATTCGCGAATCCCGGTGGCGTGTCCCACACCGAGATCGTCGTCATCACCAAAGCTACCGACGGCCGCGGGGCACCTGCGCAAACGCGGCATCCGCTGCACCACCCCGGACAAGGCCGACTAGGCCCTCCACCGGAAGCAGCGCGGCTCGCTCGGCGGCCGTCCGCCGAAGTTCGACAAGATGGACTATCGGGTCGGCACGCTGTCGAGTGCGGCATCAATCGCCTCAAGCGCCACCGGGCCGTGCTCACCAGGTACGACAAGCCGACGGTCCTCTACGAGGCAACCATGCTGGTCGCGGTCATCAACGAGTGGCTGTGACCGCACGTTCGCACCCGGTCTCTTTCGTTAACCCTTTGCCGAGGAGCCGATGGGACAGCTAAGTTCTCCCAGCCGTCCGATGTTGTTCGGGACCGGCCCTGTCGACGAGGAGGTGTGGAGCACATGCGCAAGAGTGCCCAGCAGTTGAGTCCGCGTACTGACCTCTGCCACTTCCTCACGAGGGAGACGTCTTGTCGTCTCGCATCACCCCACTGACCGACCCCGTTCACGGCCCGAACAGCCGGCGTCTAGCATGGCTGGCCTCCGACGCTGATTCCATTCCCATCGGAACCGCCTTTCTACGCCTGTTCAACAGTCCCGGACAGGAGCACCTGGCCGAACTGACCCTCGGTGTCCATCCCTCGGAACGACGCCGGCACGTCGGCTCGCAGCTCCTCAACGCCGCCGTGGCCGCTGCCCGGGCCGATGCCCGACGCTGCGTCATCGCGCAGGCCGAGGCCGGATCGCCCGGCGACCACTTCCTGCCGGCGCACGGTTTCAGGAAGGTCCTCGCCCTGCGGTTCTCCCGCTTGCCACTGACCGATGTGGACACCACGGCCCTCGCCGAGATCATCGAGCGTCCGCATCCCGGCTACCGGCTGATGTCATGGTGCGGAACCGTGCCCGACGGCCTCGCCGAGACGTTCGCCGCCTCGCGTCGCGCCATGGACGACATGCCCATGGACGACACCGACTACGGCACGGTGACCTGGGACGTGGACCGTGTCCGGGCCGCGGCGAAGGCTGTCGAACAGCGTGGCGACCACCTGCACACCGTCGTTGCCGTCGACGCCTACGACGGCTCGATCGCCGGGTTCACCGAGTTGGTCGTCCCCGGCAACGGCAGAGGCGACGGCCAGCACTACGGTACCGCCGTGTTGCCCGAGCACCGTGGACACGGCCTCGGCCGATGGATGAAGGCCGAGTCGATTCGACACGCCCATGGGTGCTATCCAGACCTCGGTGATCTCCTGACGGACGTCGCCGACAGCAACGCGCCTATGAGACAAATAAACGACAGGCTCGGCTACATGCCCACGCACACGACACACCAGTACCAACTCGACCTTTAGCGTCGGACGGACGGGCCGGACCTGGACATCACATCGCACGGCCCGTCCATGCTTTCGATACACGACCTAAAGCCAATGCCGTTGCCTTACGGGCCAGCGGCTTACTGATGGTTTCAGAATGAGGATCGTAGGCGCCTCAAGCAGATGATGCTGCAGGCGAGTTGGAGCAGTACGAGGTGGAGGTCGGCGCGTACCTCGTAGCGGATGCGGAGCCGTTTAAATCGGTGGAGCCAGGCGAAGGTCCGCTCGACGACCCACCGTGTCTTGCCCAGTCCGGATCCGTGCGGGGTGCCGCGGCGGGCGATCGCCGGCGTGATGCCGCGGGCTCGGAGCAGTCGACGGTACGAGTCGTCGTCGTAGCCGCGGTCGGCGAACAGTCGACGGGGCCGGTGACGTGGCCGTCCACGGACCCCGCGATGCGGGGTATCGCGTCCAGCAGAGACATGAGCTGAGTGACATCGTGACGATTTCCGCTGGTCAGCGAAGCGGCCAAGGGAGTGCCGTGCCGATCGACGATCACATGGTGGTTGCTGCCGGGCCGGGCCCGGTCGACCGGCGAAGGGCCGGTGTCAGCCCCCCCCTTCAAGGCCCGGACGTGCGAGCCGTCGATCGCAACATCGTCCATGTCGAGCAAGCCCGCGGCCCGCAGTTCTGCCAGGAGCACCTCGTGCAACTGCGGCCAGACGCCGGCCTCGGTCCAGTCGCGCACCGCCGAGCGGCGGACCGCATCGAGACCGCCCTGGCGGCGGTGAACGCCTCCCGGGCGGCCGCAGCCCGGTTGACGGACCCGGCGTCCAGCCCCGAGCTCCGGGGGCGACGCGCCCTTCCCGAGGAACGCATCGCCATCGCCGAGCAGGAGAGCCGCCGGATGCTGGCCCGTATGGCGGCGTCACTCGTCGTAGGACGGCCGTCAGCGCAAGGGCGGCCTCGGGGCCGAAGTCCAACGAGTCCAGGGCCGTTTCTATCCACTGGTGGAAGCGTGGCTCGTCCTCCAGTGGCACGCCTAGAACTTTGCAGATCACCGTCACCGGCAGGGGATAGGCGAACTCATCGACGACATCATGCGGTTCTTGCCTCTCATGTTGTCCAGGAGGCCGTCCACGATTCGCCGAATCTCGGGCTCCAGGTCGGCGATCAGGTGAGGTGAAGGAGGCGATCCGACGAAATGGGGCATCATCATCCGGCGATCCCGATCGTGCTCGGGCGGATCGCAGGTGATGGTGTTCGGCTCGGTCAGTGCCTCCCTGATCGGCTCGGCCACTGGCTCCGCCGAGCCCCTTGACTGGGCCGCGACCGGGACGGGGCATTTTCTTGGATCGGAACTGACCCGGGGGTCGTGGAGCAGCGCGACGATCTCCTGGTAGGTGCTGACGACATAGGTGCCGTCCGGCTGCCGCGCCACCGGTGTCTTGCGCAGTTCCTCGTAGAACGGGTACGGATTGGCACGGTTGGCGTAGCGGAGGGCCTGCTGCCAGGGGGTTTCCTCGACCACGAGGCTCCCCTCCTTCTTACTGTCGTTGCTGTCCGCCTACACGGCTTGACCGGGATGGCTCGTCAGTGACGCCGAGCCCGGAATTCGGCCGTCCGCTCGCCCGGGTCGTGGCCGGTCAGGACGACGTCGGGTGCCGCCCCAGGGGCGCCGCGTTCCGGGAAGTCGGCCGGCGTCGGCTTCATGTCGGGCGGCTGGTCCCAGCCCGGTGGCGGAGGCGGGAACGGGCCGGATCGCTCGATCAGCTTTCCGTAGTACTCCAGCCACTTGCCGTGATCGAAGGTGACGGCGGCGACGATGCGGCCCCGGCGGCCGTAGGCGGCCGCGAAGCGGCGCTCCGCGATAGATCCTTGCGTGAAGACGATCTCGTCACCGAAAGGCGGCACGCCGACTGACTTGATATTGACGCCGAACTGACCGGACCAGAAGCCGGGAAGCAGCAGATGCGGGCGATAGTGGGGTTCGAGGTTCACCATATTGTGCGCCGCGACCTCGGCGCCGAAAACAGCGTTGTCCCAGTGCTCCATCGCGAGGAACTGGTACTCGTACAGCACATGCGGTGCACGCGCCACGTCCCCTGCCACGTAGATGCTGTCGGTGACCACGCCGTTGATGTCGAAGGCACGACCGCCGGCGTCGCACCCCACACCCCAGAAACCGGTCGCCAGCCCGGAGCCCTCCAGCCATTCCACGTTGCGGATCGACCCCAGCGAGGCCACCACCACGTCGGCGTCGACGGTGGTGCCGTCCGAGAGCTGAGCCCGCCGCACGTGTCCGCCCAGGTCGCCCTCCAGTGACGAGACGCCCAGCCCGCAGCGCAGGTCCACGCCGTGATCGCGTTGCATCTGCGCGGCGATCTCCCCGATCACCCCGCCGAGGGCGCCGACCAGCGGCGCCGAACCCCGCTCGACGACGGTCACGGGGATGTCGAGTTCGCGGCAGACAGAGGCCACTTCCGAGCCGATGAACCCGGCGCCGATGACCAGGACCCGCGACGGCGGCTCGGCCAGCGCCTTTTGCAGCCGTGCGGCATCATCACGCGAGCGGATGGTGTGGACCCCGTGCAGGGCGGCCTCGGCCGGGTTCGGCCACTGTCGCGCGCGGGTGCCCGTGGCGATCAGCAGCCGGTCGTACGGAACCTGCTCACCGTCGGCCAGGCGCACCTGCTTGGTGGACCGGTCCAGCCCGGTGGCGGCCACCCCGAGCCGCCAGTCCGCATCCACTTCCCGCATGCGGGGCAGCTTCGTGTGGTCGGCCGGCACCCAGCCCTTGAGTACCTGCTTGGACAGCGGGGGGGCGGTCGTAGGGCTCGTACGGCTCGTCCCCGATGATGGTCAGAGAACCGGTAAAGCCCTCCTCGCGCAGTGCTTCCGCGGCTCGCAACCCGGCCATCGATGCACCCACGATGACGATCCGGCCACTGGCTCTGAACTCGCGCACCAGCGCGGCGACCGTTGGTGGCAAGGTCATGACGTCGTGCTTCCCTCCGCGCCGTCCAAGCGGTCGATCATGATCGCCTGCACGGGGCATGCCGCAGCGGCTCGTTCGACCTGCAGACGCCGCTCGTCATCGGGGTTCGGCTCATAGGTGAGCGCCTCCTGACCACTCAGCCTGAAGACCTCGTGCGCCAGATACACGCACTGTGCGTACCCCTGACATCGATTCAGGTCCACGAGGATGCGCATGGGCGGACTCCTTCCGCTCTGCCTTCCGCCCCGCCGACCCTGGAGAACTGCCTGCGGCTATGGAGCGGTTCTCAAGCCTCCTGCACCTCGCCACCTCCGCGGGACACGTAATGGCTGTGAGCGTCACACCCAGCATCCGGGGGCGCGGTTTCAAGGCTTGGTGTCGGCCGTTGGGCCCTAAAAGAATGTTCGTCCGGCCTCACGACGATCGCAAACCCGCTGCTGCGGAGCACAGGCTGCCGACTGCCTGTCCCCTGGGAAGCGCCACGAACAGTCTCTCGTCGCGGACGCTCGGTGTCGTGATCGGTCGGGTTGTCGGCTCCCCGCCGGCTCGGCTCGACGGCCCGGCACTGGAGCGGGGGATCCCGGACCAACCGGCCTGCCCCGGCACGGCGTTCTCCGCCCGCAAGAGGGCGGATGGCCCGAAGACCTCTCCTCCAGGCTGTGCGGCGATGGTCAGACGTGCGGGGCGCGAAGGGCGAGTATCGCCATGTCGTCATGACCGTCGCTGGGATGTTCGTCGATCAGCCTACGGACGAGATCGGCAAGGGACAGGTCGGCGTGGGCGGCGGCGATGACGGTGAGGCGCCGCAGGCCCACATCGAGCGATTGCTCCCGATGTTCGACGAGCCCGTCAGTGAAGAGGACCACCGTGGCGCCCGGGGGCAGGGGGTGCGTGTGGTTGTGCCGTGGTTGGGCGCTGTCGATCCCGAGGGGCAGGTCGGGATCGGCGGACAGGTAGCACGCCTGGCGATCGGAGGTGATCACCAGAGGCGGAGGGTGGCCCGCCGTGCTCCAGCACAGCGTCCAGCCGGCCGACCGCGTCCGTTCGATCCGGGCCAGGCATGCGGTGGTCACGGGACTCTCGGTGATCGCCTGGAGAGCGCGGTCGAGGTGAGTGAGGATGGCGCTGGGCGAGGCGCGGCGGTCGTACAGCAGTGCCCGCAGCATGTTGCGGGTCTGAGCCATGGCGGCGGCTGCCTGCAGGTCGTGTCCGACCACATCGCCGATGACCGCGGCGCAGGCCCGGTCGGGTACCAGCAGGGCGTCGTACCAGTCCCCGCCCACGTGGTCCGGAGTGGTGGCGGCACGGTAGGCGGCAGCGGCGTCGAAGGGCGACAGGTGGTCGGGCAGGCGCGGCAGGAGGAGGCGCTGGAACCGTTCGGCGTCGCGCCGCGCCTGCTCGTACAGGCGGGCGTCGTCGATGGCCAGGGCCGCAGCGCCGGCAAGTGCGACGATCAGGCCCTCGTCCCGGCCGTCGAAGGGGCGTCCGTCGCGCCGCTCGGACAGATACAGATCCCCGTAGATCTTCCCGCGGATGGTGATCGGAGCGCCCAGCAGGGTGCGCATGGGCGGATGACCGGGCGGAAAGCCTGCCGAGCCGGGGTGAGTGGATATGCCGTCGACACGCAGCGGTACGGGATGGGTGATCAGATGCCCGAGCAGACCGCGCCCCCTGGGGAGCTCCACCCCGGCCAGGCCGGCCCGCTCGCGCTCCGACAGGCCCACCGGCAGAAAGAGCGTGAGGCTCTCGCCTTTCTCGTCCAGCACGCCGAGCGCACCGTAGCGGGCACCGACCAGTTCCATCGCGGTGGAGACGATCAATTCCAGGACAACGGGCAGTTCCACCTCTCGGCTCAGGACCGCCTCATATAGGTCGTGCAACTCGTCCTGGGCTCGGGCCAGCGCCCTGAGCTGCTCGGCGATCCGCTCCAGCTCGGTACCCAAGCGCAGTCTGGGCGCGGACAGCGGCGTGGGTTGTTGACTGTGCTCGCTCATCATGGCCGCCCGACGGTGCAGTGCGCTCACCCGACCATTCTCCCCCAAAGCGTCATGTGGCACTCGAGCGCCATCGCCCCAACTTCCATTGAGCGCTGCCGACAGGGCTCCGCGTTTTCGGGAGCCGACGAGAGGGGAGCACACAGTGCGCTCCGTCCCGGGTGGGGTCAAGCTGGAGACAGATCTCCATACAGGCACCGGCTCACTCAGGACCGGGCCGGTGGCGCCCGAGGTCGGCGAACGTGATCACGCCGCCGTTCTGCGGCTTGCGTGATCACGACGGGTGAAGGCAAGGAGGGCAGTCATGCGGGTGGGAGTATTGACCGGTGGCGGCGACTGCCCCGGTCTCAATGCGGTGATCCGCAGCGTCGTACGCAAAGGCGCGCAGGAGTACGCCTGGCAGTTCGTCGGGATGGTCGACGGGTGGGCCGGTGCCGTCAAGGACGTGACCATGCCTCTGGACGTCCCGGCCGTGCGCGGAATCCTTCCGCTGGGCGGCACGATTCTCGGCTCCTCTCGCACCAACCCCCTCCGGCTCGAGGACGGCATCGACCGCATCAACAGCACTCTCGCCGCACACACGATCGATGCTCTCGTGGTCATCGGCGGCGAGGACACGCTCAGTGTCGCGACCGCACTGTCCGATGCCGGGGTCAACCTGGTGGGCGTGCCCAAGACCATCGACAACGACGTGGGCGGCACCGACTACACCTTCGGTTTCGACACCGCCGTCGGCATCGCGACCGAGGCCATCGACCGCTTGCACACCACCGCGGAGTCCCACAGGCGCACGCTTGTCGTCGAAGTGATGGGACGCCACTCCGGGTGGATCGCTCTGCACGCCGGCGTAGCCGGGGGTGCGAGCGCGATCCTCATACCGGAAGTGGAGTTCGATCTCGACCAGGTGTGTGCCTGGGTGGAGAAACGCTTCGAGATCAACTACGCGCCGATCGTCGTCGTCGCGGAGGGAGCCGTTCCCAAGGCCGGACAGATGGTGGTCAAGGACGAGTCCCGCGACGAGTTCGGGCACGTACGCCTGTCCGGGATCGGCGACTGGCTGGCCCGGCAGGTGGAGCACCGCACCGGGAAGGAGGCCCGCACGACGGTTCTCGGGCACGTCCAGCGGGGCGGCACGCCGAGCGCGTACGACCGGTGGCTCGCCACCCGCTTCGGTCTGCACGCCGTGGACGCGGTCAAGGACGGCGACTTCGGCATGATGACGGCTTTGCGCGGCACGGACATCACGCGTATCCCGCTCGCCGAGGCCACAAAGGCGACCAAGCGGGTCCCCCAGGAGCTCTACACGGAGTTCGACGTGTTCTTCGGTACCTGACGGTCGCTGAGCCGCCCCGCACCAGGTCGAGTGCCGGCCCAGGATGAGAACCCTCAGCTGTACGGCAGCCGGGCCCCACGGCAAGGTCGGTCCTCGTGAGCTCGAGCGGTTCCTCCGGTCTATGACGGGATCCGGGCGCGCCGTTCGGTCCCGTGCACGGGACCGAACGGCCCTGCCGGTTGATTCACCCAGAATGCCAATCTTGTGGCATGAAGAGGCAACCAGGTAAAGGCATCAATGGCGCCGGGCTTGGCACGGGGAAGAAGACCCGCCTCAACCGGATCCTTCACCAGCACGGCCTGCGCAACGGTACTGCGATCTTCCTGCCGTACGACCATGGACTGGAACACGGTCCGCGGGACTTCTTCGACAATCCCGTCGTGAGTGACCCGGCGTACATCATTCGGCTGGCGCTGGAGGGAGGGTTCAACGGGATCGCCGTCCAGATCGGGCTGGCTGAGAAGTTCTACTGGGACTACGCCGGCGAGGTTCCCCTGATCCTCAAGTTGAACGGGAAGACCGACATCCCCGCCGACGTCGAGGCCCTGTCCCCGCTGCACGCCTCCGTCGCCGATGCGGTCCGCCTCGGAGCGGATGCCGTGGGATACACGCTGTACGTCGGCAGCCCCGCACAGGAGACGGACTTCCGGCAGCTTCGCCAGGTCCGGGAGGACGCTCAGCGATTCGGCATGCCGCTGATCGTGTGGGCATACCCACGCGGCGCGGCGATCGAGGAGAAGGGCGGCAGGGATTCCTTCTACGCCGTCGACTATGCCGCGCGAACCGCCAGTGAACTCGGTGCTGACATGGTCAAGGTGAACTTCCCCCATCCGGAGAAGGTGACCGGAGTCAAGGACGCTTATCAGCGCGAATTCTCCCCCCAGCAGGCCATCGACGCGGTGGTGCGGTCGGCGAACCGCACCCTGGTGCTGGTTTCCGGCGGGGAGAAAGCGGGCGACGAGGCCATGCTGGAGAAGGCACGACAATCGATGGAGGCCGGCGCGACCGGGCTGATCTTCGGCCGTAACGTCTGGCAGCGTGAGCACGACGAATCGCTCCGGTTCGTGGGTCGGCTCCAGGAGATACTCGCCAAGTACCCTCGATCGGGCGCATCCAGTGCCTGAACCACGGGAACAGGACGCGCTGCGGTCGGCATGCATCCGGTCGGCGGGCGCTTCTGCCGACCCCGGACCGACGAATCATCACATGCCTGTCCAGTCGATCGGAACAGTCGTCGCACGTCGAAGCAGAGGCAGAATGCTCCGGCGGTGAAGAACGGCAACAACTCCCATGCCGTGCCCGGTTGAGTGCCCCGCAGGTGTGGGACCGTTGCGATCACCGCGACAGCCGTTCTCAGTCACTGGGAACACCGGGCCCAAACCGCAGGAGGAAGACCACGGCGATCAAGTGAGCTGTCGACGCACTCAAGTTTCGGAGGTGAGCATGACCCTGATCAGGGTCTGCATGTCCTGCCAGCCGATGCTCGCGGAGCCGCGGACGACCTGGACCACCGACCGGCCCGGCTGCGGGTGCTCGACGAAGCGGTCGCGGTCGTCGAAGAGTTCCTCGTGGCACTCCGCCCAGTTCTGTGCGAACGCCGCCGCGATGCCGACACCCCCCGTGAAGGTGGTCTGCTCGTCGACGATGAGGGCCTTTCGGTGGCAGCGGTGGTTCTGTTTGAACGGAGACAGCCGCGCGGGTCTGCGGAACCAGGCCACCTCGACACCGGCCGCGTCCATCAGGTCCAGCAGCCGCTGTTCGATCTCCTTGGCGCCGAAGCCGTCGAGCAGCACGCGCACCCGCACGCCCGCCCGGGCGCGGTCGGCGAGGGCGCCGGCGCAGCCGCTGCTTGCGGGCGGCCAGGTCCGGTCCGGCGCTCCCGGCAGGAGGCGCTGGTACACCGTCGAGGATCATGCCCCCCACTCGAGACACGAAGCAGAACACCGCAGGCTGCCCAGCGAGCCCGAACAAGCGGATGCCCGGCGGGCGCCGCCTTACGCCAGCCGCCTGCTGGGTCGTACGGGTGACAGAGCCGCCTCCGGTCCGCGTCCCGGGTTTCCGGTGTTCGCTGCCGATCCGGACGATGCCGTCCCGTTTCCTGCCCCACCGATCAGCTTTCGGGCAGGACAAGGGTGCATGTCTCCCCGGGGGTGACGGTCACCGCGCGGTCGGCCAGCATCACGCGAATGGGTGCCTCCTCGGACTCCGGGACGCTGATCTCCAGTTGTCCGCTCCTCCGTCGTATGCCGACGCCCCAATGACCGCGGTAGTGCACCGTGAAGCCGTACTCGGAGAGCGCCGGGAGGGGCACCGGGTTCAGCCACAGGGCGTCTTCGCGGGTCTCCAGCCCTGTCAGGCCACGCTGGACCATGTCCAGGGTCCCGGCCATGGCCCCCAGGTGGATGCCCTCGCCGGTGGTTCCGCCCTGCACGTCTGCGATGTCCGCTTCCAGGGCCTCATGGACGTACCGCCACGCGTCCGCCCGTCTGGCTTTGGCGAGGACGAGTCCGTGGACGAGTTCGCTGAGCGTGGAGCCGTGGCTGGTGCGTTGCAGGTAATAGTCAACGGTGCCGCGCCAGACGTCATCGTCCAGATCGTAACCGAGGCGCCTGAACAGGGCCCTCAGCTCGGCGGGTGAGAAGAGGTAACCGAGCATGAGGACATCGGCCTGCTTGGACGCCTTGTAGCGGTTGACCGTGTCGCCCTCGGCCTCCAGGATGCGGTCCAGTCGCCGGATGGCGCCGTAGCGGGTGCGGTAGGCCTCCCAGTCGAGTTCGGCGAGGGCGTCGTAGCCGTCGAACTGGCTGATGACGCCGCGGTGGAACGGCACCCGCAGGCGACGGGAGACCTCCTCCCACTCGGGCAGCTCGTCGGTGTTCAGCCGGACCCGGTGGAACAGTTCCTCACGGCGCCATGCGGGGAGTCGTCGCAGGAGTTCCAGAGTGCGGGTGATGACCCAGGCGGCGGTGACGTTGGTGTACGCGTTGTCGTCCAAGCCGGGCCGGTCGGCACCCGGATAGCCGTCGTGGTACTCGTCGGGGCCGACCACGCCACGGATTCGGTAGCGGTTCATGCCGGGGTCGAGGACGGCCAGGTCCACCCAGAAGCGGGCGATCTGCAGCAGCATCTCCGCGCCCCTTGTGCACAGGTACTCGGTGTCACCGGAAGCCTCGCAGTAGTGCAAGATGTTGTAGGCGATCGCCGAGCCCACGTGGTGCTGGAGCCGGGAGTTGTCCGGCAGCCAGCGGCCCGAGACGGGGTTGAGATGCCATTCCTGTGACTCCTCACGCCCGTTGCTTCCGCTCTGCCATGGATACATCGCCCCGGACCGGCCGACCGAGGCCGCCGATCCGCAGGCTCGGGGGAGCCGCCGGTAGCGGTAGTTCAGGAGTGCCCGGGAGACTTCCGGGAAGTGCAGGTTGAGATAGGGCAGGACGAAGAGTTCGTCCCAGAACACATGACCCCGGTAGGCCTCACCGTGCAGTCCTCGGGCGGGAACGCCGACGTCCAGGTCGGCGGTGTGCGGTGAGAGCGTCTGCAGCACATGGAACAGATGGAAGCGCAGGATGCGGCCGGCCTCGCCGGGCACCTGGATGTCCGCGCGTCGCCACAGGCGCTCCCACGCGGCGACGTGCGAATCCAGCAGACCGAGGAAATCCGCCGCAGCCGACACGCGGTCGACCGCTTCGCCCAGCGGGTCGCTGATCGCCGTGTCCCGTGAGGTGTGCAGCGCCACGACCTTGTCCACGGTGACCGGCTGACCGGGACCGATCGGGACGACCAGGCGGTGAACGGCACCATGGCGGGACGGGCGAAGCTCCGAAGCGGCCACAACCTCTGCCGGGACGACCGTCGTTCGGGCGGCGAGAGCGACAACGACGTCCGACATCCTGGTCCGGCAGGTGAGCCACACCGTCCGAGGCTCTCGTGCTCCGGTGCGCACGTGGGTCACATGGTGATGGTTCAGACCGCGGTAGCGGTGCACGTTCCCGTTGATCACCGCGCCGTCCAGACCGCTGTGGACCTCGATTTCTCCCCATCGCTCCTCGGCCGTGAAGACCGTTCGCAGCGCGGCCAGATGTGGATCGGCCATGTGCACCAGGCGGGTCTGCTCGACGCCGATGACCCCCATGTCGTCGTTCCTGTGACGGACGGACCGGCTGAGCGTGCCGCGTCGCAGATCCAAGGTGTGCCGGTGGGCGAGGAGGGTGTGGGTGCCGGGGGAGAACCAAGGGCCCCACCCTCCTTCCGCGTTGCGCATACGGAACCGAAGAGGCAGCCAGTTGGGGACGTTGACCAGGTCCTCGTTCACCACCTGCCGCCCCGCCACGGTCGACTCCAGGCGGTTGTAACAACCGGCCACGTAGGTCGCCGGACAGTGCACCAGGCCGAGCCGGCACTCCGGCACCGCGCCCCGCGTGGCGAAGTATCCGTTGCCGAGCGTGCAAAGGGATTCACGCAGCCGCTCGGCGGCGGGATCGTGGCTCGTCCACTCCCATGTCCACTCCGACATCCGCCACCTGTCCCTGTCCCGGTGAGCCCACAAGTCGCGTCGGCCTCAAACCGGCTGGGGGACGACGGCGACCGGGCACTCCGAGTGGTGCAGCAGGGTGTGAGCAACCCTGCCGAGCTGCAGACCGAAGGTGCCGTGGCGGCGTTGAGCCCCGACGACGACCAGATCGGCCTCGGACGACGCCTCGAGGAGTACGCGGTGGGCCGGTCCCTCGGTGCGAATGAGCCGCGAGGTCTACCGGTCGGCCGGGGTGATCCGCCGACCCGTCAGGCTCGTGGGCCGGATCGCCACCCACATCTCGCGCTCGCCGCCCGCCCACGGCATCGTGTGTGCTCGCCGGGTGAGCCTGCGCACGGCTTCGGGGTCCGTCACCACCTTTGCGGGGCCGACGGCGAGCACGCTCCACCCCTGGCTCAGCGCCTCGTCCACGTGGTCGACCTCGAAGGCGACCTCTGTCTCCGCCGCCGCGGCCGCCACGGAGTCGGGCGCGGTCCGGAAGACGACGGTGTCATCGACCACCGCGTAGTTGACCGGGACGACCGCCGGGCGGCCCTCGGACGTCGTCACCGCGAGGTGCCCCACGCCGTGTGTGGAGAGCAGGGTGCGGCACTCCTCGAGGCTGAGGTCCCGCAGCCGGGGGTGCAGTAGTGCGTGGCCCTGACCGGGCGGGAGA
Organism: Streptomyces sp. NPDC037126; assembly: GCF_055605965.1. Classification (NCBI taxonomy): domain Bacteria; kingdom Bacillati; phylum Actinomycetota; class Actinomycetes; order Kitasatosporales; family Streptomycetaceae; genus Streptomyces; species Streptomyces sp. NPDC037126. The sequence goes on along the minus strand of NZ_JBVJTD010000002.1, from coordinate 112,586 downwards.
TCGATGCCTCCGCCACGCAGAGCGGCGGTCGTGGTGCCCAGCGCGTCGGCCAGCCTGATGAGCGTCGCCAAGGACGGGGCGGCGGGCCCCTCCTCCAGATACGCGAGATAGCCGGGCGACATCCGGGCGCGGCCGGCCGTCTCCTCCCTGGTGAGTCCTTGTCTGCGGCGCTCGGTGGCCACCCGCCGGCCGATGTCGCCGGGGCCGGGTCCTCCGGTCGGCGGGACGGCGGCGGACGCATTCAACTCCTCCGCCGTGTCAGGCCGGTGCGTGTGTCCTGGCTGTTCGTACTCCAGATGGTGGACGTGGGCGTCGGGCCCGGGGAACACCAGCGTCACTTCGTCCGTGTCCGACCAGCGCACGTCGTAGGGGGGCGTGCCGTCCTCGTGGTGGAGTCCGACGATCTCGCCGTCACGCCTGGCGCCGCCGGTCGCCGGACTCTCGATCACGAGTTGGTCGCCGAGGTGAGCTCGCATGATCGCCGCCCTCTCCTCAGAATGGTGATGTATCCAACCTGCCACGCGCGCCACACCGCCGCACAGGACGGCGGTTCCTGCCCCCGCGAGGCAGTGTCCCGCACCTGGGAGGCACCATGCACCATCGAACAGTCCACGAACTCATGTCCCGGGACGTCGTCCGGGCACGGCCCGACACGCCCTTCAAGGAGCTCGTCAGACTGCTGGAGGAGAACGACGTCACCGCCGTACCCGTGGTGGACGAACTCGACCGTCCGATGGGTGTGGTGTCCGAGGCCGATCTGCTGCGCAAGAGCGCCGACCAGGCGGACCCCTCCGGGAGAGCTCCTGTGCCGCATCTGGAGGCGTGGGAGCGTGCCAAGGCCGAGGGGTCCCTGGCACAGGAACTGATGTCCGCGCCCGCGGTCTGCGCCCGGCCGGAGTGGACCGTGGTCGAGGCGGCCCGCCTCATGGAGACCCAGCACGTCAAGCGGCTGCCCGTGGTCGACGAGGCGGATCGGCTCCTGGGCATCGTCAGCCGTGGGGATCTGCTCCGGATCTTCCTGCGCCGTGACGAGGCCATCCGCGAGGAGATCACCGGTGACCTCCTGCGGCGCACCCTGGGCATCGACCCACGAGACGTCACCGTGGAGGTGCACGACGGGCGGGTCGCACTCGCCGGAACGGTGGAGCAAAGGAGTCTGATTCCCGTCATCGAGCATCTGTGCCATGGTGTCGACGGCGTGGTGTCGGTCACCACGCAGATCGAGTTCCGGACGGACGACGCCCGCAACCCATGACTCACAGCGGTCGTCCGGTGGTCTGACGGGTACCGGGCCCGGGGGTGTTCATTCCCTGAACGTCACGGTCGGCGGTCTCCAGCAGCTGGTGAGCCATGTCGATCATGGCCCTGCCCGCCGCCAGTTCGTCGCCGATCTCCGGCACGTTGGTGTCCGTCGGATTGCAGCGCGCGGCTCCGTGGCCGCTGAACTCCGTGGTTCCGGTGTCCAGCACCAGATGCGCCTTCGTCGTACCGTCGTCCTCCTCGAAGAGGTCGAGACGTACCTTCCACTGTCCTGTGTGCGACATCGTTCTCTCCTAGCCTCCGCGTCCTGCTGCAGGCCCCGGGCACTTTCACGATCGAACCGCAGCGGTCCTCGGACACGGGGCCGAATGTCCCTGAGGGCCGGCGACCGGCCCTGGAAGCGTTCACACCTGGGGGACGACGGCGACGGGACAGGGTGCGTGGTGCAGCAGCGCGTGGTTGATCAGGCCGAGTTGCAGACCCGGATGCCCCAGGCGCCGCCTGGCGCCCACCACCAGCAGATCCGCTGCCGATGCCGCCTCCAGCAGCGCCCGGCGTGCCGGTTTCTCGATCAAGCGACGGCTCACCGTGGTATCGCCATACCGTTCCGAAGCGTGGCGCAGAGCGTCGTCCAGCACCTGTGCCGGCGGGCGCCGATGGGCCTCCAGCTGCCACGACGCGGCTTGCGGTGTCGTACAGGCACCGGACGGTGCTGTCCAGGCGTGCACCGCCAGCAGCCGGCAACGGCGTGCATGGGCCTCGCGCAACGCGAAGTCCACGGCCGTGCCGCTGCCTTCCCCGTCCTCGACACCCACGACGACGCTTCCGAAGCGTCCAGAACGATGCTCCGGGGAGCCCCGGACCACCACCACCGGGCAGTCGGCGCGTGCCGCCACGGCGAGGCTGACCGAACCGAGGAGCAGGCCGGGCAGGTCTCCGAGCCCCCTGTCCCCCAGGACCAGCGCGAAGGCATTGCGGCCGTGGTCCACCAGCGCGGAGGCCGCGTCCTCGTGCGACACCTCGCTGGACAGCTGCACCGCCGGGCCACCCCGCCTGACACGCGCCGAGGCGGCGCTGATCACGTCGGACGCCTCCTGCTCACCGGCCGCCGCGTGCAGCAGATGGAGCGGGACCCCGTGCCGGTCCGCCTCGGCGACGGCCCAGTCGACCGCCTCCAGGCTTGGCTCGGACCCGTCGACACCCACCACCAGGGGAATCGTCACCGTGCCCGTCTCCTCTCCTGACCCATGCCACGGTTCCGGTCCTCGTGAGGCGTCAGCATGCGCCGTGGCGAGGTCCGGGGGATCCTCGAATGGAGAACTCATCGCGCCCGGCGGGCAGGCGACGTCCCGGGCAACCGCACCGCCGGGTCGTCCCCGTCCCCTCCAGCTTCTTACGAGACGGAGGCCGCCGCCATGCAACCAGTCGTCACCGTGGGCCTCGACGGCTCACCCGAGAGTCTGGCCGCCGCACGTTGGGCCGCCCACGAGGCCGAGCGGCGCAAGCTCCCCCTGCGGCTGCTGCACGCCTGGCCGACGCTCGCTCAGGAACCGACCAGCGTCCCCGCGGAAGCCGATCAGAACTACTGGGCGAAGCGTCTTGTGCGTACCGCGCAGACGGAGTTGCAGGCACGGCATCCGGGACTTTCCGTCGTCGCGGACCTGGTGGCCGACGACGCCCAGCACGCCCTGCTTCAGGCAGCCTCGGAGTCGGAGATGACGGTCCTCGGTTCCCGGGGACTGGAGCCCGTCGAGAGCTACTTCCTGGGGGACATCAGCATGCCCGTCGTGGCACGTGCGGAGCGTCCCGTGGTCCTGGTACGCGCCGAACCACGGGACCACGCGCAGCCGGTGGCGCCCGCGACCCGTGTCGTCGTGGCCCTGAAGCTGCACGGATCCTCGGACGAGCTGCTCGATTTCGCCTTTCACACCGCTGCGGCGAGGGGGGTCCCGCTCCTCGCCGTCCACGGTCGCAGCGTGCCGCTCCACGCACGAGTGCCCTGGGGGGTGGACCACGGAATCAGCGAGGAGCTGACGCGACAGGCGCACGAACAGCTGCGCGCGGCCTTGTATCCGTGGCAGGCGAAGTACCCGCAGGTGGACGCAACCGACGGCGTCCGGCTGGAGAGCCCCGCACGAGCTGTCGTACAGGCCGGCGAGGGCGCCGCCCTGCTGGTCGTGGGTCGTCGCAGGCATCGTGCCCCCCTGGCGCCGCCCCACCTCGGGCCGGTGGTGCAGGCCGCGATCCACCACGGCCGCTGCCCGGTCGCAGTCGTCCCTCATGACTGAGTCCGGCCTCCGCGAGTCGCAGGCAGGCGGGGCGGCTCTCAGGCCGGCCGCCCGGCACGACACCGGGCCTCCCTCGCGCGCCGGCGTGTGCGAGACCCACACGGCGACGCTGTTCTTCCTCGGCGACCGGGCCTACAAGGTGAAGAAGCCCGTCGACCTGGGATTCCTGGACTACACGACGGTCGCCGCGCGCCGGGCCGTGTGCGAGCGTGAAATAGCCCTCAACCGCCGGTTCAGCCCCGACGTCTACATAGGCCTGGGTGAATTCCGCAGTCCCGGTGTGGACGTCCCCGAACCACTAGTGGTGATGCGCCGCATGCCGGAGGACCGCCGCCTCTCCCACCTGGCCCGGACCGGGGCCGCCGTGGACGACGTCCTGCGGACCGTCGCCAGGCACCTGACTGCGTGGCACGCGGCCGCACCCCGCGGCCCTCATGTGGACGCCGAGGGCACGCGGGATGCCCTGTCCGCACGTTGGGAAGCGAGCTTCTCGCAGATGCACGCGCTCGCCGAGGACGGAGTCGTGCTCGACCACCTGACGGAGATCGAGCACTTGGTGCGCCGCTATCTCGCCGGTCGCAAGCAGCTCTTCGACACCCGTATCGAGCAGGGACGGATGGTCGACGGCCACGGCGACCTGCTGGCCGAAGACATCTTCTGCCTTGACGACGGCCCCCGCGTCCTGGACTGCCTGGAGTTCGACGACCGTCTCCGCTACGTCGACGGCCTCGACGACGCCGCCTTCCTCGCCATGGACCTCGAACAGCTCGGAGCCGCGGAGTCGGCCGCGTACTTCCTCGCTCGGTACGGCGACTACTCCGGTGATTCCGCGCCCCCTTCCCTCTGGCACCACTACGTCGCCTACCGGGCCTTCGTCCGCGCCAAGGTCTCGGCGATCCAGGCCCACCAGGGCGCGCCCGGCGCGGAAGCGGCGTCGCGGCGGCACGCCTCCATCGCGCTGCGCCACCTGCGGACCTCAGCCGTGGGTCTCACCCTCGTCGGTGGCCTGCCGGGCAGCGGCAAGTCCACGCTCTCCGGAGCGCTGGCCGACCGGCTGGGAGTCACCTTGCTGAGCAGCGACCGCATGCGCAAGGAACTTGCGGGCATCCCTGCGGAGCAGTCCGCCGCAACCGCGTACGGCGAAGGGCTGTACACGACCGAGTGGACCGCGAGGACGTACGCCGCCCTGCTCGACCGCGCGGTCGTGCTGCTCTCCTCCGGTGAATCGGTCGTCCTCGACGCGACCTGGTCCGATGCCGCACAGCGGCAGGCCGCTGCCCGCGCAGCCGAACGCGCCGATGCCGACCTGTTCGCCCTGCACTGCCGTGTGCCGGGCGATGTGTCGGCGTCCCGCCTGCGCATGCGCGCCCCCGGCGCATCCGACGCCGGCCCCGAGATCGCCAGTGCCATGGCCGCCAGGGAACCGCCGTGGCCTGAAGCCGTTCCGGTCGATACCGGTGGCGCGCTGGAATCCGCCGTCGCTCAGGTGCTGGCGGTCGTACGCCCGTGGGGTGCCGGCCAGGCCCCGGTCTTCCGCCGCCCCTACATGGAGCCGGACTGACATCCACCGATGGCCGTGTTGCCCACGGGCAGGGTGGAGGCGACCGTGGAGGTGTTCGCACGCCGCACCGGCACGGGGGTCCTCAAAGTCGTGCTCCACCGCGAGTGAGGACCGCCGGGAGAGAGCACGGACGCCCGGCTTCACCGCGCCGGGCTGGTCCGGGACTTCGATCTGCTGACCAGGAAACGCGTGGCATCCGACAGGGTGGTCAGCTCCGGGTAGTCCTCCTCGTCGATGCGGACTCCCGTGCGCTCGGACAGCAGCTCGACGAGGCTGAGGAAATCAAGCGAATCCAGTTCGAGCACGTCACGGAACCTGTCCTCCGGTTCGAGCGGAGTGAAGTCGGCGTCGGGGATGATCTGCATGATCGACTCCTTGATCACCGACAGGGCCTCCGCGTTGTTCAGGGGCTTCATCGCGATCACAGCTCCTCGGGTTTTTGCAGCAGACGGTCGACTGCCGTGAGGTAGCGGGCGCCCACGGCGCCGTCCGTGGCCCGATGGTCCGCGGCCAGGGTCGCGGTCACCACGGGACGCACGCCGAGCATGCCGCCGGCGGCCCAGGGCCGTTCGACGACCGCTCCGAAGCCGACCAGTGCCACTTGGGGCGGGTGGATGACCCCGAACACCGCCTCCACGCCCTGGTCACCCAGGCTGGTGACGGTCAGGGTGGCGCCGGCCATCTCGCTCCCGCGCAGCCTTCCCCGGCGGGCGCGCTCCACCAGGTCCTTCAGACGCGTCATGAGGGCGTCCGGCGTCAGCGTGTCGGCGCGGTGGATCACCGGGGCGAGCAGTCCGCCCCGCCGGAGCGAGACCGCGATGCCGAGGTTGATCTCGGAGGCGGGGGCGAACGCGCCGTTCCGCCAGTAGCCGTTGAGCGCGGGCACCTCGCGCGCCGCTATGGCGGCCGCCTTCAGGAGCAGCGCCGCGGGCACGAGGCGGCCGGCGGGTGTACGGGCGCGGTTGAACCGGCGGAGCCAGTCGTCGGCCGCCGTCAGGTCGATGGTGGTGGACAGGTAGTAGTGCGGGATCTCCCGCTTGGAGCGGCTCATGAGGTCGGCGACGGCACGGCGCATGGTGTCCGTACGGTCCTCGGGACGGCTGCCGGTCGGTACGGCGGCGGGGCGCGGCGCGCCGTTCTGCGGGCGCCGATCGGACCGCCCGTGTTCGTCTCCCACGGCTGGGAAGCGCATGGCCGTGTGCACGTCCGCCGCGCGCACGGCTCCGCCGTCCCCGGTGCCTCGCACACCCGTCAGGTCGACACCGCACTCGTGGGCGAGGCGCCGTGCGTACGGCGTGGCCCGCACTCTGGACGCGGGAGACCGCTGGGCGTGATCCACGTCGGCACGTGTGATCCGTCCGCCCCGGCCGGTGCCGTGCAGCTCCGCCAGGTCGACACCGCGCAGCGCGGCCAGGTGCCGTACGAGGGGCCCGGTACCGATGACCCCGGTGGCTCCGTCATGGCACTCCTCGGGCGCTGGTGCGTGGTGTCCGCTCGCCTGCTCTCGGGCCTCCGTGTGCACCGGTTCCGGGGCGGTTTCCGGCTTCGGGGGAGTCTTGCGCCTGCGTTTGGGATGCTCGTGTCGTGCGGGCGGTTCGTGGTCGGCCTCCGCGTGCACGGGTGCCGCTCGCCGAGGAGAGCCCGGCTCCGGCCCGGCGGCTTCGCGGTGGGTGGCATCACCCTCCGCAGTGGCTGAAGACCCGGGAGCCCGTGCCCGCCCAGCGGGCTCGATCACCGCGAGCGGCGTCCCCACCGGGACCCGGGTCCCCGGCTCGACGAGCAGCTGCCCCACGGTCCCGGTCTGGAAGCACTCGACCTCGATGGCCGCCTTGTCCGTCTCCACGACCGCCACGATGTCGCCCTTGTGCACCCGGTCCCCGGGCCCCACGAGCCACTCCTGCAGCACGCCCTCGTCCATGTCCGCGCCGAGCGAGGGCATGGTGAACGCCGTCATCTCCGCCCGACCTCTCCGGCCGTCGCAGGCTCGCCGACGGCGCGCCGCGCGGCGGCCACGATCCCGTCGGGCTGGGGCAGCGCGGCCTCCTCCAGTCTGCGCGCGTACGGTACGGGCACCTCGGCGCTGCACACCCGTTCGACGGGGGCATCGAGATCGTAGAAGTGCCGTTCGGCGAGACGCGCGGATATCTCGGCGGCCAGGCTGCCGGTGCGCCAGCCCTCGTCGACGACGACGGCGCGGTGCGTGTGCGCCACGGACCGGCCGACGGTGGCGTCGTCCAGCGGGCGCAGGGTGCGCAGGTCGACGACCTCCGCGCTGATCCCGCCCCTCGCGAGGTCCTCGGCCGCGGCCAGTGCCTTGGGCAGGGAGCCGCCGTACGTGATCAGCGACACGTCCGTACCGGGCCGGCGGACGGCCGCTTGGTCCAGGCCGACCGGGCCGGCATCCGCGGGCAGGTCGCCCGGGACGTTGTACAGACTGCCGTGCTCGAAGATCAGCACCGGGTCCGGGTCGGCGAGTGCGGGAGCCAGCATGTACCGGGCGTCGGTGAGGGTGGCCGGCGCAAGGACCCGCAGGCCAGGGATGTGCGCGTACCAGCCTTCCAGGCTGTGCGAGTGCTGGGCCGCGAGCTGCCTGCCCGCGCCCGTGGTCATCCGGATCACGATCGGTACGGGCAGTTGGCCGCCCGACATGTGCAGCAGGGTCGCCGCGTTGTTGAGGATCTGGTCCAGCGCCAGCAGGCTGAAGTTGACCGTCATGATCTCGACGATCGGCCGCATGCCGGCAAGGGCCGCACCGATCCCGGCGCCGACGAACGCCGACTCGGACAGCGGGGCGTCGCGGATCCGCTCGGGGCCGAACTCCTCCAGCAGGCCGAGGCTGACGCCGAAGCAGCCGCCGTAGCGGCCCACGTCCTCACCCATCAGGAACACCCGGTCGTCGGTGCGCAGGGCCTCGCGCAGCGCGTCGCGCATCGCCTCCCGGTAGGTCGTCCTGCGTTCCGTCGGGGCGGCGGGCCCGGCGGTACGTGCGTGGGGCGTGGTCATGGCCGAGCCGCCTCCACCGGGCTGGTGACATAGGTGAGAAGGTCCTCGACGCGCTCCTCCGGGGCCTGCTCGGCCGCCTCCACGGCCGCGTCGATCTCGGCGGCCAGACGATCCTCCAGATGGGTGCGGGCCTTGTCGGTCAGCTCCTTCGCCTCCCGCAGTTGCCCGGCGAGTCCCTCGACCGGGTCGCGTTCCTTCCAGTACTCGATCTCGGCCTTGTCGCGGTAGCGGTCGGAGTCGTACATGGAATGGGCGCGGAAGCGGTACGTGCGCATCTCCAGGAAGTGCGGCCCCGTTCCGGCCCGTACCCCTTCGGCCGCCCGCCGGGCGGCATCCTCGACGGCGAAGACGTCCATGCCGTCGACGGCCCAGGAGACCATGCCGTACCCGGCGGCACGCAGCGCGAGGTCGGTCTGGGCCTGATGACGCGCCAAGGCCGTGCCCATCGCGTACAGGTTGTTCTCGCACACCAGCAGCAGGGGCAGCCGCCAGAGCGCGGCCAGGTTGGCGGTCTCGTGGAACTCGCCTTCGGCGAAAGCGCCGTCGCCGAAGAAACAGCAGGTGACCCGGGTGCGACCGGTCATCCGGTCGGCGAGGGCGAGACCGGCCGCAAGCGGGAGTCCGCCTCCGACGATGGCGTTGCCACCGTAGAAGCGGCGGTCGGCGTCGAAGAGGTGCATCGAGCCACCACGGCCGCGGCTGCAGCCGGTGACCTTGCCGAACATCTCGGCCATGATCGCCTCGGCCGGGACACCCCGGGCGAGTGCGTGCCCGTGTTCGCGGTAGGTGGACACGACCGCGTCGTCGTCCGTGAGCGCCTCATTGACGCCGACGGCCACGGCTTCCTCGCCGATGTAGAGGTGCATGAAGCCCCTGATGCGTGCGGCGCTGTAGAGCTCCACGCAGCGTTCCTCGAACCGGCGGACGCGCAGCATCGACTCCAGCAGGGCCAGACGGTGTGCGGCCTGACGGTCCGTGCGGGTCGCGGGCCGGGGCGTGTGCGGGGTACGGGTGGTGGTCATGCCGGCTGCTCCGTCCTCGCCGTGGACCAGGCCTCCTGGGCTGAGTCCTCCAGGGTGGAGATGTCGCCCTCGGGCAGGCCCAGCTCACGGGCCCGCAGCAGGCGGCGCATGACCTTGCCGCTGCGGGTGTGCGGCAGGTGCTGGTCGAAGGCGATCTCCCGGGGCGCCACGGCCGGGCCCAGTCTCCGCCGGGCGAAGGCCAGCAGTTCCTGACGCATCGTGGTGGTGGGATCGAAGCCGGGCCGCAGGGTGACGAACGCCTTGACGATGTTCCCGGCCACGGGATCGGGCCGGCCGATGACCCCGGATTCGGCAACCGCCGGATGCTCCATCAGGATGCTCTCGACCTCGAACGGCCCGATGAGGTGTCCCGCCGATTTGATCACGTCGTCGGCGCGTCCCACGAACCAGTACCAGCCGTCGGCGTCGCGTCGTACCAGGTCGCCGGTGAGGTACCAGCCGTCCGCGAAGGCCGCGGCGGAGCGCGGCTCGTCGTGCAGATAGCCGCGGAACATGGACGGCCAGCAGGGACGGAGTGCGAGCTCGCCCTCCACGCCGGGCTCCTCCAGCACGGTGACGTGCCCGTCCGCGACCGCTGCCCGGCCGTCCTCGCCCCGCCGCAGCACCGCCGCCTGCACACCGGGCAGCGGGCGCCCCATCGAGCCGGGGCGGATGTCGCACGCGGCGAAGTTGGCGATCATGATGGCGCCGGTCTCGGTCTGCCACCAGTTGTCGTGCACGGGCAGCCCGAGCACGTCCCGCCCCCACACCACGGCCTCCGGGTTGAGGGGCTCGCCGACCGACGCGATGAACCTCAGCGCGCTCAGGTCGAAGGAGCGCGGCAGATCGTACGGGCCCGTCCTCGGCGTCGTGCGCATCAGCATGCGCAGGGCCGTCGGGGCCGTGTACCAGACGCTCACCCGCTGCTCGGCGAGGATCCGGTACCAGCGCCGGGCGTCGTACTCGCCCTCGTCCACGACGACCGTCACGCCGTGCATGAGCGGTGCCACGATCCCGTACGACATGCCGGTCACCCATCCCGGGTCCGCGGTGCACCAGAACACGTCGTCCCCATGGAGGTCGAGGGCGTACAGCGCGGTCGCGTAGTGGGCCACTGCCGCCTCGTGCACATGCACCGCGCCCTTGGGGATGCCCGTCGTGCCGCTCGTGAAGTGCAGCAGGGCCATGTCGTGCGGCGAGGTCGGCGGAATCGTGAACGTGTCGGCCGCGTCGGCCATCAACGCGGCGAGGGGCCGGGTACCGGGCAGCTCGTCGGCCCCGTCGCCGACGATCAGCACGTGACGCAGGGCGGCGAGGCTGTGCCGTCGCCCGGCGACCTTCTTCCGGTACAGGTCCGCCGTGGTGACCAGCACCTGCGCGTCGCTGAGCGTCACCCGCTGGAACACCGGGTCCGGTCCGAAGGCGGAGAACAGCGGGCACAGGACGCTGGTGTTCTTCAGCGTGCCGAGGACCACGGTGTACAGCTCGGGGCAGCGCCCCAGCAGCGTCACCACCCGGTCACCATGTCCGATGCCGAGGCCGCGGAGCACGTTGGCGAAACGTGACGTCGAGCGGGCCAGATCCCCGTAGGTCACCGAGGTGACGGAGTCGTCCCGCCCGACACAGCGCAAAGCGACAGCAGTCGCGCGATCCGATGCCGCGTGCCGGTCGACGGCCTCGTGCGCGATGTTCAGTCCCCGCCCCCCGGGCAGCCCCTGCAGCCTGCCGCGTGCCGCCTGCCACGTGAAACCGGCGCACTCCTTGTCGTAGTCACGCAGATTGGGGGTGGTACGCGGTGGGGTTTCCTTCCGGATGGTCTCCCAAGGCATGCCGGCCCCTCCTTCCTCCGGGCCTGCTTCGACCATCCACCCGGACAGACCCGCCCGCACTGGGTCGAAGGGCCCCGGCCGTGGCCGGACGGCACCGGTCCACGGTTGTCACGCGTCCGAGACGACGGCCGGGCCCGGCTCTCAGTGGCGAAACGCCTGATGCCGGCTTGCCGGCGGTCAAGAGGGGCCAATGGACCTGTGTACGTGCCCACCCGGCTCTGTCGGCGCGATGCCGTACCGGAGATGCTGCGCTCGTGGGCCTGAGGGGACGACAGGGCTCCTCGCGCCGCCCGCCGCGCTGAAGGAGGCCTTCATGAGTACCGACGCCGACGTGAACGCCTCCCGGCCGACCGCGCCCGACGGACTCGTCATGGGCAAGGACGGCATGGCGGCGCTCGTGGACGTGCTGATCCGGCGCGGCTTCACCGTGGTCGGACCCACCGCGCGGGACGGCGCCATCGTGCTCGCGGAGCTGCGGTCGGCCGACGAGTTGCCCTACGGATGGGGTGTGGAGCTGGAAGCAGGGCGGTACCGGCTGCGAGAGCGGTCGGACGGCGCGGCCTTCGCGAACGCGGCGGGCCCCCAGTCGTGGAAGTCCTTCCTGCACCCTGCACGGGTGCGGCAGTGGAGCGCCGACCGGGTGGAGGGCGAGCTTGTTTTCACGGCCGAACAGGCTGTGCCCCCTCGATATGCCTTCCTGGGTGTGCGCCCCTGTGATCTCCGGGCCGTCTCCGTCCAGGACCGGGTACTGACCGGTGGGGCGCACCGCGATCACGGCTACGAGGACCGTCGCTCCGGGGCCTTGCTGATCGTGGTCGAGTGCACGGAGCCCGGCGCCACCTGCTTCTGCGTCTCGATGGGCACCGGACCGGCCGCCGGCCCCGGGTACGACCTGGTGATGACCGAAGTGGTCGACGGGGACGGACATCGCTTCTGGGTCCGCAGCGGCAGCCCGGAGGGCGCTGAGATCCTCGCCGAACTGCCCGCTCGTCCGGCCGACCCGGAAACCCGGGAGACGGCTCGCGCGGGCGTCACGGCCGCCGCGGACCGTATGGGAAGGATCATGCCGGAAGCCGACCTGCGCGAGCTGATGGCCGGCACGCTCGACGCGCCTCGCTGGGACGACGTGGCCGGGCGGTGCCTGACCTGCGGCAACTGCACCATGGTGTGTCCCACCTGCTTCTGTACGACCACCGAGGACGTCACGGATCTCACCGGTGACCACGCGGAACGGTGGCGCCTGTGGGACTCGTGCTTCGACCTGGACTTCTCCTACCTGCACGGTGGCCCGGTGCGGGCCTCCTCCCGCAGCCGCTACCGGCAGTGGATGACTCACAAACTCGGCACCTGGTACGACCAGTTCGGCTCGTCCGGCTGCGTGGGCTGCGGGCGCTGCATCGTATGGTGTCCCGTCGGCATCGACATCACCGAGGAAGCGGCCGCTCTGCACGACTGGACACGGTCCACCGGGCCGGCATCCGCCTCCGAGCCGCCATGAACACCGTGGCGCCCCCGCTGCCGTACCGCGTCGCCGATGCCTGGGGCGAGACCGCCGACACCCGGTCGATCGAGCTGGTCCCTGCCGGGAAGGCACTACCGCCCTTCTCACCGGGCCAGTTCGCGATGATCTACGTGTTCGGAGTCGGCGAAGTGCCCGTCTCAGCCAGCGCGCTGCACGGCCGGCACGGGGGACTCGTGCACACCGTGCGCGCGGTGGGTGCGGTCTCGACCGCGCTGTACCGGCTGCACCCGGGCGACACCGTCGGACTCAGCGGGCCGTACGGCACCGGCTGGGACCTCGAAGCGGCAACCGGCCACGACGTGCTGGTGGTCGCCGGAGGCATCGGTCTGGCTCCGCTACGGCCTGTCGTACACGAGGTGCTGGGCCGGCCCGCCGCGTACGGGCGTCTCGCGGTCCTGGTGGGCGCCCGAAGCCCCGCCGATCTGATCTACCGGCACGACATCGAGAGCTGGGGCCGTCATGCCCGGGTGGAGGCGACCGTCGACCGGCCGGGGCCGGGCTGGCAGGGCCCGGTGGGCGTGGTCACCTCGCTCCTGGACCGTCTCGATCCACGCCCCGCGCACACGTGCGCGCTGGTGTGCGGACCCGAGGTCATGATGCGTCACACCGCACGCGAACTCGTGATCCGGGGCCTGGTCCCGCACCGCGTCCAGGTGTCCCTGGAACGCACCATGCACTGCGCCACCGGCCACTGCGGCCACTGCCAGCTCGGACCGCTCCTGCTGTGCCGCGACGGACCGGTCGTCGGCTACGACCGCGTGGCACACCTGCTCCTCGTAAGGGAGTTGTGACATGGTCACCGAACCCGGACCGGCCGTCGCCCCCCGGCCGACGCTCGCCGTGTGGAAGTTCGCATCCTGCGACGGATGCCAGCTGACCCTCCTCGACTGCGAGGACGAACTCCTCGGTCTGACCGAGCGCATACGGATCGACCACTTCCTGGAGATGACCCCGGCCGAGGGCGCCGACAGGGAGCGCGCGCGGCTGGAGGGCCGGGGGCCGTACGACCTCTCCCTGGTCGAAGGGTCGATCACCACCGCCGAGGACGCCGAGCGGATCCAGCACGTCCGCCGCATCTCCCGGTACCTGGTGACCATCGGGGCCTGCGCCACCGCGGGCGGCATCCAGGCACTGCGCAACTTCGCCGACGTCGACGAGTTCCTCGCCGCGGTCTACGCCCGGCCGGAGTACGTCGCCACGCTGGAGACCTCGACACCGATCTCGGCGCACGTGCCGGTCGACTTCGAGCTGCGCGGCTGCCCCATCGACCGCCGTCAGCTCCTTGAAGTCGTCACCGCCTACCTGGCCGGTCGCAAACCCCAGATCTCGAACCACAGCGTCTGCTTCGAGTGCAAGAGGCGCGGCACCACCTGCATCACCGTCGCCCACGGCACCCCCTGTCTGGGCCCGGTGACGCATGCCGGGTGCGGTGCCCTCTGTCCTGCCTACGGACGCGGCTGCTACGGCTGCTTCGGCCCGTCGAGCAAGCCCAACCTGCGCTCCATGGTCGCGCAGCTGCGCCGCGACGGGATGAGCGAGCGGGACATCCAGCGTGTCTTCCGCACCTTCAACGCCGCATCGCCGGAGTATGCCCCCGTACCCGACCTCGCGCCCGAGGAGCAGCAGAGCCCTCCGGCCTGACCGACCTCGCCCGGAAAGGCTCGCGATGGACCACCGCGGAACCCGCGTCCTGCGACTGGACGCGCTGGCCAGAGTGGAGGGTGAAGCAGCCCTCCACCTACGCGTCGACGGGGACACGGTCGCCGAGACACGGCTGCGCATCTACGAACCGCCGCGCTTCTTCGAGGCCCTCCTGACCGGCCGGGGCCACACCGAGCCGCCCGACATCACCGCTCGCATCTGCGGCATCTGCCCGGTCGCCTACCAGATGAGCGCCTGCCAGGCGATCGAGAACGCCTGCGGCGTCGTGGTGGACGGCCCTCTCGCGGAGCTGCGGCGCCTGCTGTACTGCGGCGAGTGGATCGAGAGCCACACTCTGCACATCCATCTGCTGCACGCCCCGGACTTCCTCGGGCGTGCCGACGTCGTGGAACTCGCCCGTGACCAGCGTGCCGCCGTCGAGCGTGGCCTGAGAACCAAACAGACCGGCAACGCGATCCTCGAACAGCTCGGCGGCCGCCCCATCCACCCCGTCAACGTCCGGATCGGCGGTTTCTACCGGACCCCGACGCCGGACGAGCTCCGCCCACTGGCGGAACGGTTGCGGCAAGCCCGTGACGACGCCCTGGAGACGGTCCGCTGGGTCGCCACGTTCGACTTCCCGGATGCTGTGTGCGACCACGACCTGCTCGCCCTGCGCGACCCGGGCCGCTACGCCATCGACGGCGGAACACCTGCGGTCATGGCTGGACACGGCAACGACAACGGTCCGGGGCTGCGTGAGTTCCCTCTGTCCGACTTCGAACAGCACGTCCAGGAGGGGCAGGTACCCCACTCCACCGCCCTGACGGCCGAGCTCGACGGCCGTCGTTACCTCACCGGCCCGCTGGCCCGCTATGCGCTCAACGGCCGATGGCTGCACCCCGTCGCCGCCGAGGCGGCGCGGGAAGCCGGCCTGGGTGATCCGGCGAACGGTGCCCTCTGTGACAACCCTTTCCGCAGCATCGTCGTACGGGCGGTCGAGGTGGTGCAGGCCGTCGAGGAGGCCCTCCGGATCATCGCCGGATACGAACGCCCTCCCCGGCCGGCCGTCGAGGTTCCGCCGCGCCGGAGTGTCGGTGTCGGGGCCACCGAGGCGCCGCGGGGCCTGCTGTACCACCGCTACGCCCTCACCGGGGACGGCACGGTGACCGAGGCCCGCATCGTGCCGCCCACGGCGCAGAACCAGACGGCCATCGAGGAGGACGTGCGCAGGGCGGTGCAGTCACGCCTGGGCAAGGGCGGGCCCGCCGCCGACGACGAGGAGCTCACCCGGCTGTGCGAACGGGCCATCCGCAACCACGATCCCTGCATCTCCTGTGCCGCCCACTTCCTCGACATGACCGTGGAACGCGGATGAGCGGCCGGGTCGTGGTGATCGGTGTGGGCAATCCACTGCGCGGTGACGACGGGGTCGGCCCGGCGGCGGTGGAAGCCCTGAGGGGCCGGGTGCCTGACGGAACCGTTCTGAAGGTCACCGACGGTGAACCCGCGCGCATGCTCGACCTGTGGCGCGGCGCGGACACGGTGATCGTGGTGGAAGCTCTCCGGATACGGCCGGGTCGGCCGGGGGAGTTGCATGCCCTCACTGCGGCGGACGCGGCCGCCCGCACGGCGGCTATGGCGAGTACGCACGCGCTCGGCCTCGGGGAGTGCCTCGCCCTGGCGGAAGCCCTCGGCCGGCTGCCGTCCAGACTCGTGGTGCACGCCATGGAGGTGACCGACGTCGAACTCGGCGCGTGTCTGAGCGAAGCGGCGCGGAGGGCTCTGCCCGAACTGCTCGGGCGGGTCGTCGCCTCCGTACGACAGGCGCACGAACGCGACCACGAACCGTAGCGGACCGAAGGTCCTCCGGTACGGGCCGAAACGCCCTCGCGGCACAGCCCACAGAGGTGCGACCGTGAAAGTCACCCCCCATGTGCTGCGCGACGGGCGGCCCCCTGAAAGGTGGTGGGGATGATGACACTTCCTCTGGTGGCAGGCGTCGACGGATCGGACTCGTGTCTGGCGGCGGTCGACTGGGCCGTGGACGAGGCCGATCGCCACGGTCTCCCGCTCAGGCTCGTGTACGCCTCGCTATGGGAACACTATGAGGCGCGCCTTCCCTCCGTGGACCCCGGACGCCCTTGTGAGCAGGTGCTGGCCGAGCACATCGTGGCCTCGGCGGCCGAGCGCGCCGAGCGACGCAACCCGGATGTGAAGGTCACCACCGACATCATCCCCGAGGACCCGGTGGACGCCCTCGTCCGCGAGGGCGAGGAGGCTTTCACTCTGGTGACGGGTTCACGTGGCCGGGGCGAGGTCAAGGGGCTGCTCCTCGGGTCGGTGGGACTGGCCGTGTCGGCCCGGGCCCAGTGCCCGGTGATCGTCGTCCGAGGCGATCCCGCGGGGCTCGCGGGCTCACACGAGCGGATCCTGCTCGGCATCGGCGACGCCGACGACACGAGCGCCGAGGCCGTGCGGTTCGCCTTCCGGGAGGCCGAGGTGCGCGGCTGCGTCCTGGACGTGGTGCACGCCTGGCGCAGGCCCGCCTTCGACAGGCACGGCGACCGGGTGCAGGCAGGAAGTCCGTCGGACACGTACGAGGAGCGTGCCTCCGCCGTCGTCGACGCTCGGCTCAAGGCCGCGATCGCCGAGTACCCGCATGTCCGAACGCGTCCGGCGACGCAGGAAGGGCCGGCCGCCAGGATCCTCGTGGACCGGTCGGCGGCCGCGGACCTGGTGGTCGTCGGGGCACGGCGCCGGACGAGCGTCTTCGGATTGCAGCTCGGCCGCGTCAGCCATGCGCTCCTGCACCGCGCCCAGTGCCCTGTCGCGGTCGTCCCACAGCGGCAGTGAGCGTCGGCGTCAGGCAAAGGGGCGGTCATGTTTCCGATATCCCTTGCCGACAAGGCAGTTGGGGGTGCGTGTGACGCAGTCGCGGGCCGTACCCCTGGTGCGGTGCGTCGTCTGCCCGCCGCTGCGCGGCTGTACCTGGTCGGTCGGGCGCTCCGGCCTGCCGGGGGCTGGTGGCTGCGTGACGGGTGGAAGGCGGTCGTGATCGTGCGGCCGGGGAAGCGGTGATCCGGGGTCCCGGACCTGCAGGCCCCTCGATCACTGGAAGGCCGCATGGATCTCCTGTTCGGTCGCCTCGTGCGACACGAGCAGGAGTTCGTCGCCGGGGAGCAACCGCATCTCGGCTCCGGGAACCGTGGGCCGGCCGTTGCGTACGACGGTGGCGACCACGGTTCCCGTGGGCAGGGCGATCTCGCCCAGCGTGCGCCCCGCGGCCCAGGAGTGCTCGGTGATGGCGGTCTCGATGACCTCGACTCCCGCCTTGCTCAGCCGCAGCAGCGCCACCGTGTCCGTGGCGCCGGTGGCCTCCTCGATCAGGGAGATCAGCGGGGTGGCCGTGGGTACGGCCACGTCCACGCCCCATCGCTGGTCGAAGAGCCATGCGTTCTCGGCCTCGTTGACGCGCGCGGCCACCCGCGCCACTCCGAACTGCCGCTTGGCCAGCAGGCTGATGACGAGGTTGTCCTCGTCGCGGCCGGTGGCCGCGATGACGAGGTCGCAGGCGAGGGCTCCCGCGTGCTCCAGCAGACCAGGCTCGCAGGCGTCCCCGGCCACGAGCCTCACGTGCGGCAGGTCTTCGAGCTCGGCCACCCGGTCGTCGTCGTACTCGACGAGGGTGACGTCGTTGCGCGCGGCGGACAGGACCTGGGCGATCTGGGTGCCCAGCCGGCCCGCGCCCGCGATCAGGACCTTCACGTTCCCAGCTCCTTGTCGAGAAAGCCGCTCAACCGGCCCAGCGCGGTCGCGGCGACGCCGAAGGTGACGAGGTCGCCGGACTCCGCCAGGACACCGTGTGCCGGCAGCAGTGAGCGGCCCCCGCGGGTGATCTCCACGACCCGGATCTCGCCGTCGACGTCGAAGTCGGTGAGCTGACGCCCGACGAGATACGGCGGCAGCTGGGAGCGGACGAGGAGTGTCTCGCCGTTGCCGAAGGAGACTTCTGGGCTGAGGTGGCGGTGCAGCAGCATCTGATGGATACGGCCCACGGCCCAGCGGACGCTCGAGATGGTCGGGATTCCCAGTTCCCGGTAGATGTCGGCGCGGCGTGGATCGTGGATGCGGGCGAGGACGATCGGGACCCGGTACGTGTCCTTGGCGGTGCGTGCGCTGACGATGTTGCTGTTGTCCCCGGAGGTGACCGCGACGAAGGCGTCCGCCTGAGCGATGCCGGCCGTTTCCAGCGCGGCGCGGCTGAAGCCGTTGCCCACGTGGAAGGCGCCGGGGAAGCCCGGCGACAACTTTTTCCGCGCCTTGGGCTGCAGGTCGACGAGTCGTACGTCGTGGCCTTCGGTGACGAGTTGCGTGGCCAGAGCGGCCCCGACCCGCCCGCAGCCCGCGATGATCACTCTCATGCCGTTCCTCCCGTCGGGGATGCCGAACTCCGGTGTCGCAGTGCCCACTTCCGTAGTTCCTCGGCGACCAGCAGCAGCACTCCGAACGCCGCAAGTACCGCCCAGTCGGCGGGGGACAGGGGAGCGGTGTGGAAGATCGCCTGAAGCGGTGGGGCGTAGCTGATGGCGGCCATGAGCCCGATGCCGAAGCAGCCGGCGGCCAGCAGCCACGGATTGCTGAGCAGACCGGCACGGAAGACGCTCTGCCGGTCGGTGCGCACGGCGAGGGCGTTGAAGAACTGGCTGACGACGATGCCGGCCTGGACCATGGTGATGGCTTCCCGGTAGACGGGATTCGTCTTGGTGAAGTCCGCGTAGGGGATGCCGGAGCCATGGATGTGCCAGAAGAAGACCGCGCACACGCCGAGTGACTGGATGCCGCCGAGGAAGAGGATGCGGCCCATGACGGCGGTCGAGAACAGCCGCTCCTGGCGGGGCCGCGGGGGGTTGTTCATGACGTCGGGCTCCATCGGCTCCGCGCCGAGGGCGAGGGCGGGCAGCACGTCGGAGCCGAGATCGATGGCGAGGATCTGTACGGCCGTGATCGGCACCAGCGGGAACCCGGTGAAGGTCGCGGCCAGGATCGGAACGAGTTCGGCGATGTTGTGGCTGAAGAGATAGATCAGGAACTTGCGTATGTTCCGGTAGACCGAGCGGCCCAGCCCCACCGCGGTGGTGATGGAGGCGAAGGAGTCGTCGAGCAGCACCATCACGGCGGCCTCACGGGCGACGTCGGTGCCGGAGGCGCCCATGGCGACGCCGATGTCGGCGTGCTTGAGGGCGGGGGCGTCGTTGGCTCCGTCGCCGGTGACGGCGACCACCTCGCCACGCCGCTGCAGCGCTGTGACCACCCGCATCTTGTGCTCCGGACTGACCCGGCACAGCAGCAGCTCGGTGGAGCCCGCCAGCAGGGCGTCCAGACCGTTCGCGTCCATCGCGTCCAGTTCGGCGCCCGTGGTCACCGCCGGGGCCGACTCGCGCACGATACCGACGCGGCGGGCGACGGCCTCCGCGGTGAGAGGGTGGTCGCCGGTGACCATGACGATGCGGATACCGGCCCGTCGGCAGGAGTCCACCGCATCCCGGACCTCCGGCCGGGGCGGGTCGTACATCCCTGTCAGACCCAGCAACGTCAGCTCGGACTCGACGTCACCGACCGAGGGGTGTGGGCCTGAGACCCGCCGCTCCGCGACGGCCAGTACGCGCAGACCCTGTCCGGCCATGCCGTCCGCGGCCGCGGCCACCCGGGCGCGGACGGCGTCCGTCAGCGGTGTTCGAGCTCCGCCCCGGTCGACGGTGTCACAGCGGCGCAGGAGTTCGAGCGGCGCGCCCTTGACATAGGCGAGGTATGTGCCGTCACCGACGCGGTGCACGGTGCTCATCAGCTTGCGTGCGGAGTCGAAGGGGTGCTCCGAGACCCGAGGCGTCACGGCTTCCTCCCGCGCCGGGTCCAGGCCCGCTTTCGCGGCGGCCACCAGCAGGGCGCCCTCCGTGGTGTCCCCCAGTACCCGCCATGTGTCCCGTCCGGTCGGCGGCACCAGCCTGGCGTTGCCGCACAGGGCCGCTGCCCGCAGCAGTTCCCGCAAGCCCCCCGCGTCGGTGATCTCGCCGACCGGTGCGTACCCCACTCCGGACACGGCGTGCGAGGCGTCGTCCGCCCACAGCTGTACGACGGTCATCTCGGCCTGGGTGAGGGTGCCGGTCTTGTCGGTGCAGATCACGCTGGTCGAGCCCAGCGCCTCCACCGCGAGCAGCTGCTTGACGAGTGCGTGCCGGCGAGCCATGCGCCGCACGCCGATCGCCAAGGACACGGAGAGAGTGGCGGGAAGTCCCTCCGGCACCAGGGCGACCATCACACCCAGCGAGAAGACAAACGTGTCCACGAACGGCTGCCCGCTGGGCACACGCACCGCGAACAGCACGGCTCCGGTCGCCAGGGCCACGCCCGCCACCCGGCGGGCCATGACCGCGACCTGACGCTGCAACGGGGTCTGCTGCCGCGGTGCGGCGGCCGTGAGCCGGAAGATCCGTCCGAACTCGGTGGCCGCACCCGTCGCGATCACGACGCCTTTGCCCGTGCCCGCGACCAGGTCGGTGCCCATGAAGACGCAGTTGCGGGCCTGAAGCGGCGGCATCGGCGGCACGGGTTCCGCGACCCGGGCCACGGGGTCGCTCTCGCCGGTGAGCGCCGCGTTGTTGACGGTGGCCTCCTGCGCCTCGACCAGCCGGCAGTCGGCCGGTACCGCGTCCCCGGCGTCCAGGACCACCACGTCCCCCGGTACGAGATCCCGCGCGGGAAGCTCCCGCCGCTCCCCGTCACGCAGCACACGGCAGGTGCGCGGCACCATCGCCTGCAGAGACTCGGCCGTACGCTCCGCGGAGTACTCCTGCGCGAACCCGATCCCGGCGTTGAGCAGCACCACCCCGAGGATCGCCAGGGCCAGCTGGAGGGTGGCCGGATCCCGGGGCTGCCCCAGCAGATAGGCGAGGAACGTGATGGCCGACGAGACGAGCAGCACGACCGCGAACAGGTCGGTGAACTGGGCGACAAGACGACGCCACATACGGCCGTGGCCCACGCTGGGCAGCTCGTTGGGACCGTGACGGCCCTGCCGCGCGGTCGTCTCGGCCGAGGTGAGGCCCCGGGGCGAGCTGCCCATGGCGGCGAAGACGTCGGAGACCGCAAGGGAGGGGATGGAGGACGAGGTGGCGCCCGGCCTTTCCGGGGGCGGCCCCGGCACGGTCGCAGTGCCGCCCGCGGACCGGCTGTCCTCGCGCAGAGCGGTTCCCCGCGCGGCCGGGTCAGGGCTCATGCAGGGCTCCAGCCTCGGGGCGAGGGCCGGGTGGCTCCTGTAGGACGCTCCAGGCGACCGGGCCCAGCATGTCGGCCAGGCGCCGGAAGACGTCGAGGAACAGGTCGTCAATCGTCAGGACTCCGACCACCCGTCCCGCATCCAGCACCGGAAGCCGACGGACACCTGTGCGCCGAAACGTCCGGTAGGCGACCTGGAGATCGTCGGTCGCTTCCACGGTGGTGACTCGGGCGGACATGACCGACTCCACCGGAGCCTCCGTGCTCACACCGCCGCACATGCCGCGAACGACCAGGTCGCGGTCCGTGACTATGCCGTGCAGTGCTCCGTCTTCGGTCACGACGACAGACCCGACCGCGCGCTCGGACATCCGGCGGGCCACGTCGGCGATGGAGGTGCGGGGCGGTACGCACACCGGTGGAACGGTCATCACCTCGCAGACCTTCATGGTGCTCTCCTCACGCCTGGCGACCGGTACCGGTCCGTGTCAGAGGACGTCGAGCACATCGGCCACGGGCCGTCGTGGGCTGGCGGGACCCTCGGGGCCGTAGCCGAGCCGGATCACCATCTGTACGTGCGCCATGGCCGACACGGGATCGCGGACGGCCCACCGGGTCTCGGGCCACTCCAGGGGCTGGGAGGTGAGGGAGGCGACCAGCCCGTCCGCGGTGGCCCGGAGCAGGACCCGCTCCAGCGCCTGACCGGTCAGGAGCCAGTCAAGCGGTCTGTCGTGGGCCGTACCGAGCAAGGCGATGTTCGGGTTCTTCTCGAAGGACGCCCAGGCGCGTCCGGGCATCGGGCGGCCGGCGGCGAAGTCCCGCACCGGGGCCGAGGTACCGCGCTGCCGCGGGCCGAACGCCTCGCCGGAGATGCCGTCGGCCGCCCCAGTGGCATGGGGCAGCTCCGTGTGCGTCCAGCGTGCCGCTTCCTCACGCACGTCCGGGGCCAGCGCCTCCCTGTCCTCGGCGTCCCGCACCAGCTCCAGGATCGACTGCACGTGCCATGCGCCGGGGAAGGAGAGCTGGGCCCCCTCGTCGTGGGCCGCGTCGGACAGCCTCTCCCGCACGGCGTCCGGGATTCCCTCGTCGCGGAAGGGCAGGCGGCTGGAGTGACGACGGCGGACTACCGGGCCCAGCCGGGCGAGCGCCTTGTCGGGAGTGCCGCTGCCGCACAGATGCACCTCGGCGAGGAGTTCGGGGTAGGCGGGGTCCGGCAGCAGCCGGACCACCGGTGCCAGCCCCGCCGCCGCCGCGGCCACGCGCAGGTTCAGCAGCGCGGCGCCGCAGCCGATGTGCAGGCCCCGGCGCTCCGGGTCGATGTGCGGCAGGGCGCGCTCGGGGTCGGCGTACAGACGCAGCACGCCGACGTCGCGCAGGTAGCGGAACGCCCAGGGCTGGGCGTTGTGCAGCGACGGCGCCGCAGCGGCCTCCGTCACGAGCGCGGAGACGGCGTTCACATCAGGAGGTTCTGCAGTCACAGTGGCTCACCCTCGTACAGGGACCGCGATGACAGGGCAACTCGCGTGGTGCAGCACGCCTTGGCTGACCGAGCCGAGCAGCATGCCGGCGAAGCCTCCACGGCCGCGGGTGCCCACCACCAGGCCCAGCGCGTGCGCGGAGGCGTCGGCGAGCACTTGGACGGGATGTCCCAGGAGCACTTCGTGTCGCAGGTCGACCTCGGGGTAGCGGGCGTGGCGGCCCGCCACGGTCTCGGAGAGCAGGCGCCGGGACTCCTGCTGCGGCTCCGACTCGTCGAAGATGCGCAGCCGCCCGGGCTCCCAGACGAGCAGGGCCCGCAGCTCGGCGCCGCGCAGGGCCGCCGCCTCGAACGCCACGTCGACCGCGGCTGCGGAGTGTTCGCTGCCGTCGACGCCGACGACGAAATAAGCGGGTTCCTGGGTGACGTGCTCCGGCTCGGGGACGACCACCAGGGGACAGTGCGTATGGGCCATGAGGGGCAGGGCGACGGACGCGGAGCCGAAAACCTCCTGCTTCCGGCTCAGATGCCGCGAACCCAGCACGACGGCGGTTGCGTCTCGACTCTCCTCCCGCAGAACCCACACCGTGTCGCCCTCCGCGAGCAGCGCCTCGATGTCGAGCTGCGGGTGCCGGGCCGCCACGAAGTCCGTGGCCTCGTCCAGCACCTGCCGCCCGGCCTTGTGCAGCGTTTCGTTCCATTCCTCCCACGACGGCGGGAGCTGCCCCCGGTAGCCCCGGGTGGGTACACCCTCGACGTGCACGGCACGCAACGGCAGCCGACGGCGGGCGGCTTCGTCCGCCGCCCAGGCCAGGGCCATTCGATGGGCCGGATCAGGATCCACGCCCACCACGACCGGTCGGCGGTCACCGGGCATGGCCGTCTCCTGTCACCAGGTGCCGGACGTAGGCATCGGGACCCGGGAAGTACAGGGTCAACCGTCCGTCCTCGGCCCAGCGCACGTCGTAGGGCGGACTGCCGTCGGGATGATGGAGGCCGACGATCTCGCCGTCCCGTGCGACCACGCCGGCCGTGGTCCCGCGTACGACGATCTCGTCGCCCACGCGTGCTCGCATGGAGGCGCCGGTCGCCTCGGGGCCGATGCTCACGGCCCGGTCGTCCTTCTTCGCTGGAGCGGGGGTGGACATGGCCCTCGCCTCCTCCCTGCGGTGGCGCGGAAGGGGTGCCGTCGCCTACTTCATGGAAGGCTCCGGTGGCGTGGGCCTGCCAGGGGCCATTGGTCCCCGCGCGGGGCCTGCCGACCCTCCGCCGCAACGGCTGCTGGTCGGTGTGGGGAGGCCGAGAGCGGCGCGGCGCGGGGGACCGCCCTCTCCGTTCGACGGCTCGGGCACAGGCGGGCTTCGATGTCGGCCCGCACCGAGGCCGTCAGCCGTTCGAGACGTTCGGACCGTTCGGGCCGGACCGGCTCGGGGTTCCCGATCCTGCGTGCTGATCCGGGCAGACCGGCGATGTCCTCGCGGAATCGCCGACGGGCGTCCTGCCAGTGGTCCGGCGACCACGTCCGGCGCCCACCACGCATGACCCCGCGCAGCAACGGTTCCGCGGAGTCCGGCGGTGTCTCGGCCGCCAGGGCGATGAGGTCGGGCTGTCCGGGGCGACGGAAGACCTGCTTGCGGCCCGGGGCCGTGACCTTCGCCGAGGACAGCTTCATGACGGGGCGGTCGTCGTACTCGACGAGTTTGTACGCGGCGTCCAGGTACGGGGCGTCCGCGGCGACGCCCACCTTCGTGCCCACGGCGTACACGTCGATCGGGGCATCGGCGCGCACCAGCCGGTCGACGGCGTACTCGTCGAGTCCTCCGCTCGCCACGATCTGCACGTCGCTCAACCCCGTGGTGTCCAGTAGGGCGCGTGCCCTCCGCGAGAGTGCGTCGAGGTCGCCGCTGTCCAGGCGGATCGCACAACCAGGACCGCGACGGAGGTCGTCCAGGACGCGGGAGGCGATGCGCACACCCTCCTCGGTGTCGTAGGTGTCGACGAGGAAGGTGACGGGACCGGGGTGACAGCGCGCGAAGGCGCGGAACGCCTCCTCCTCACCGGGGAACGCCTCGACGTAGGAGTGGGCCATGGTGCCCGAGGCAGGAATACCGAGGGAGGTGGCCGCGGCGACGTTGCTGGTGCCTGCGTAGCCCACCATTGCGCCCAGCCGGGCGGCCTGCAGCCCCGCCCAGGGGCCGTGCGTGCGGCGCAGCGAGAAGTCGACGACCGGCCTGCCCGCGGCGGCCAGGACACAGCGCGCCGCCTTGGACGCCACCACCGTCTGATGACAGAGCTGGTTCAGCAGGTACGTCTCCACGAGCTGTGCCTGCGGCAACGGCGCGGTGACCTCCAGCAGCGGCTCACCGGCGAACACCACGTGCCCCTCCGGAACCGCGCGCACCTCGCCCTCGAAGGCGAGCCCGAGGAGTGGTTCGAGATCTCCGGCAGGGCGGTGCAGGGCCTCCGCGAACACTTCGACGTCTTCGCGCTCCACGCGGAACCCGGCCAGGAAGTCCAGGGCGGACTCCAGGCCCGCGGCGACCAGGAAGCCCCGGCCGGGCGGAAGATCGCGGACGAAGAGACTGAAGGTCGCCGGGGACCACATGTCCTCCTGGAGGTAGGACATGGCCATGGTCACTTCGTAGAGGTCTGTGGTGCTGACGTCGGACATGGTGATCGCCGCCGAGTCTCGTGCGTCCCCTGGACTCAGTCTGACCGCGACCGCACGGCACGAAATGGACCACAGGGCTCGGGTGTGTGGGCTGTTCGGCCTCAGCGGCCCGTGTTTCCGCGCGCTGGACTGGAGGCGTCCGGACAGCCGAGGAGGCCCGGACAGCCGAGGAGATACGGCGATGACCACACCGATACGCAAGCAGAGGTTCGCGTTCCCGGAGATGCCGGACTGGTTCGAGAACCTTCCGGCCCGGTTCGCGATGCCCACGATGGGTGACCTGTACACGGTCCGGATCGAGGACTACACGCAGGACGGCCGCTATGTGATGCGGGCGGAGCTTCCAGGTATGGCGCCCGAGGACATCGACGTCTTCATCACCGACGGTGTGCTGACGGTCCAGGCCGAACGCACCGAGAAGGAGATCGCCAAGAACCACAGTGAGATCCGGTACGGCGCGATGAGCCGCAGCGTGTCACTGCCGCCCGGCGCCGATGACGACGACGTCAAGGCCGACTACACCGACGGCATTCTCACCATCAGCGTGGGCCTGGGCACCGAGAAGGCGGAGGCGAAGCACGTGGAGATCCAGCGTGGCAGCTGAAAGGGGCCGGCGCGGTACGGCGGGCCTCGCTCGGGCCCGCCGTACCGCGTCCGGTTCGTAGCGTGTCACTGGTCGGCGCGGTCGGCGGCCCAGCGGCGGCGTACTGCTTCTTCGTGTTCCACCTCTTCCAACGCCAGCTCAAGCGCCGCGAGTTCGTCCTCCAAGCGAGGGATCCAGTGCCGTCGCAGGGCGCGAACCCGCTGTCGCGTCCGTCCGGCTTCGGCGGCCAGCAGGTCGGCGGCCGTTCTGTGGGCGGCGAGGTCCGCCGCGGCCCCGACCGCGGCACGGTATGCCGTCTCGGCGTGCGCGAGCGCCGTGTTGGGTGGTGTGAGCTCCGTGGGGGAGCGTACGGGGGCCTTCCACTCCACTGCTGCGGGATGGCGTACGCCCATGAGCGCGGCCCACTGGACGTCGACGCGCGCCCGGTTCGCCGGCGCGGCTTCGACCAGCGCGTGTCCGCCGCCCAGCAGCACCCCTCGGAGCAGCCAGGTGTCCGCTTCGGCCAGTCTTCCCCGCCACACCCGGTCCGCGTCCTCGGCCGCCCGCCGTGCCGTCTGCTCGCGGTCGAGCAGGAGCCGGAGTTTGCGTTCCAGCAGGTCGGCCCCGCGCACCGCTGTGGCGAGATTGCGGCGCAGCCGCAGGCGCCCGGCTCTTCCAGCCGGAGTCCGGCGCCGCCGGGGGCTCATCGCGGTTCCTCACCCCGGGGCGGAGCATGGACGTCGAGCAGGTCGGCCGGGAGCATACCGAGCTGGCTGCGTGGCAAGGTGAGCAGCACCTCCCAGGCACGGTCCAGAGACTCCCTCAACGGCCTGTTCTCGTCGTGGCGTTGCGCGAGGAACCGGAGCCGGAAGGCGTCCTCCAGTTCCAGGTGGCGCAGATCGGTGGGGCTGAGCGCGGAACGGCCTATGAGGTCGGCGAGTTCCGCCACCTGCCGGGACCGGGCCAGGGCGGCGATCAGCTGCGCGGCGACGGCCGGATGGTCGGGCCGGGTCCGTCCGGGTCCTGTTCCCTTGCGCATGAGACGCGAGAGCGAGGAGAGCGGATCCACGGGCGGATAGACGCCGGTGGCCTGGACGTCGGCCGACAGCACGATCTGGCCTTCCGTGATGTACCCGGTGAGGTCGGGGACGGGGTGGGTGATGTCGCCCGCGGGCATGGTGAGCACCGGAACGATGGTGACCGATCCCGGTCGGCCCCGGATCCGGCCGCAGCGTTCGTAGAGGGAGGCGAGGTCGCTGTAGAGGTAGCCGGGGTAGGCGCGCCGGGCCGGTATCTCTCCGCGTGCCGCGGACACTTCGCGCAGCGCTTCGGCGTAGGCGGTCATGTCCGTCATCACCACCAGCACGTGTCGTCCCTCTGCGAAGGCCAGCTGTTCGGCGACGGTCAGCGCCAGACGTGGGGTGAGCAGCCGTTCGATCACCGGATCGTCGGCGGTGTTGAGGAACAGGACCAGTTCCCGTGCGGCGGAACGCGCGGCGAGCCCGTCACGGACGAACGCAGTGTCGGCGTGGGTGAGCCCCATCCCGGCGAAGACGACGGCGAACGGCTCACCTCCGCAGGTCGCCTGGGCCGCGATCTGCACGGCCAGTTCCAGGTGCGGCAGTCCGGCCGTCGAGAACACCGGCAGCTTCTGGCCCCGCACCAGCGTGGTCAGCACGTCCACGGCGCCCACGCCGGTGAGCACCGGCTCATCGGGTGGTTCCCGGCGTACCGGGTTGATCGGCGCGCCGCCGACCGCCGCGTACGTCCCACCGAGCACCGGCGGTCCGCCGTCCGCGGGCTCTCCCCGGCCGTTGCACACCCGCCCCAGCCACCCGCCACCCACCGGGATCCGCAACGGCGCACCCGAGAAGGCGACACGGGTGCCGGAACGGTTCATGCCGGCCGTGTCCTCCAGCACCTGTACCACCGCGACGTCGTGGTCCACCTCGAGAACCAGGCCGTGGCGTCGTTCACCGGAGTCCAGGACGATCGTGGCGAACTCGTCCCAGCCCACCCCGCCGACCCCTTCGACGACCACCAGCGGGCCGCGCAGTTCCCGCACGCCCGTGTACTCGATGCCGGCGGTGCCGCTCACGCCGCCTCCTCGAGCCGGGCCAGCACGAGGTCGCGCGCCGCCGTCACCGGAGGGGTCTCCGCGGGACCCGCCACCTCCCGCGCCCGCAGGAGAGGGGTGAAGTCGACCGCTTCGACCGCGTCCGCCTGGGTACCGGAATCCACCAGCTCCAGACACCGGTCGATGACGGCCAGCACGGCGTCCACCAGTGAGGCCGTCTTCTCGGGCGTGCTGAAGGCGTCCGCGGGGGAGAGCGCGTTCTGCTGGATCACGGCCTCACGCAGCAGCCGGCCGGCGAGCACGCTGATCCGCTCGCGGGGTGGCAGAGCGGTGATGCCGACCAGCTCGACGAGGTCCGCCAGCCGGTCGGCCTCCGCCAGCTGGGCCGCCACGCGGCCGCGCCGCTCGGCCCACTCGGGGTCACCGGACCGCGCATGCGCGGCGGCCAGTGCGGCGGCGTCCCGTGAGAAGGACTCCGACCACGAAACCGCCGGATAGTGGCGAGCGTAGGCGAGTTCGCGGTCCAGGCTCCACAGGCACCGCACGAACCGCTCGGTGTGCGCGGTGACGGGCTCGGTGCGGTCGCCGCCCGGCGGGGACACCGCGCCGATCACGGTGACGGATCCGGACGCGCCGCCGAGCGTGCGCACGGGAGCCGCCCGCTCGTAGAACGCGGCCAGTTGGGAGGCAAGCCCCGCCGGATAGCCCTCCTCGGCGGGTAGTTCGCCCATACGGGAGGCGAACTCGCGCAGTGCCTCCGCCCAGCGGGACGTCGAGTCGGCGATGAGTACCACGGCAAGACCCATGTCCCGGAAGTACTCCGCGACCGTCGCGCCCGTGTGCACACTGGCCTCGCGGGCCATCATCGGCATGTTGGAGGTGTTCGCGATCGTCACCGTCCGCTCCGCCAGCCGGCCCCCGGTCCGCGGGTCGACCAGTTCCTCCAACTCCTCGATGACGTCCGCCATCTCGTTGCCGCGCTCGCCGCAGCCGACGTAGACGATCACATCCGCGTCACACCACTTGGCGATCTGCTGGAGCAGCATGGTCTTGCCGGTGCCGAAACCACCAGGGACTGCCACCGTGCTGCCGCGCGCCACAGGGAAGAGCAGGTCCACGGCGCGCTGTCCGGTGTTCAAGGGCACGTCCGTCGGCAGCCGGCCTGTCACCGGTCGTGGCTTGCGCACCGGCCACGACTGCCTCATGCGCACCTCGTGTCCGCCCACCACGGCGAGCACGTCCGCCGCGGAGTACTCGCCCGCCCTCGCGATCCGTGT
Source organism: Streptomyces sp. NPDC037126 (assembly GCF_055605965.1). NCBI lineage: Bacteria > Bacillati > Actinomycetota > Actinomycetes > Kitasatosporales > Streptomycetaceae > Streptomyces > Streptomyces sp. NPDC037126. The sequence goes on along the minus strand of NZ_JBVJTD010000002.1, from coordinate 83,100 downwards.
CACCGTGCCGGACCGGTCCGGCGGCACCAGAAGCCGCAGCGGAAGACTCGCGCCGATCTCTCCGAGGACGTCGCCGGGCTCGACCGACGCACCTTTCGACACCGACGGCGAGAACGGCCGCTCGGCGAGATCCCGTTCGACGCTCGGCGACCCGCTGGTCGTGAGGAGGTCACCGGTGCCGGCCAGGGGCCGCAGCAGACCGTCGTACACACCGCCGAGGAGATCCGGGGCCAGCCGCACCGACAACGGTCGCCCCTGGGGCTCCGCGGGATGGCCGGGGGCGAGCCCCCCGGTGTACTCGTAGGCCTGGACGGTGGCCGTGTCGCCGTGGATGGCGACGACCTCACCCGGCAGCCGGTCCGCGCCGAGCGCGACCAGGTCGTGCATGGCCGTCGTGGGAGGGCAGGTGATCTCCACGAGGGGCCCGGCGACGCGGAGAACGTGCGGCCTGTCCGCCCGGCCGGGTGCCGGGGCGCCGGTGGTGACGTGCGGGACCGGCCGTGCTTCGGGCGCATCCGACGCCTGACCATCGACGGCGGTCACGGCGGTCCCCAGAGCGACTCGACCCGGACACCCAGCCGTTCCAGTGCGCCGTCGGCGAGGGCGTCCGCCGACAGGTCGAGCCGGCGGCCGGGCACCTCGGCCGTCACCCCGCCTCCGGGCGCGGCCGTGACCCGCGCATCCGGACCCAACTCGGTCCGTGCCGCCTCCGCGAGGCGCGAGGGTGGAACCGCGCCCTTCGCCAGTGCGCGCCGCACACCCTCATGGATCGCGGCCCTGAGCGCTGCGTAGACCTCGGCGCGAGCCGTGAGTTCCGTCGTCCACGCGTCCTGTGCCGCCCGCACCCGCTCCCGGTCGGCCTCGGCGGCACCGTCGGCCTCGCCGAGCTCCCTGGCCCGGTCGAGCACTGCCTCCGCCGTGGCGCGCGCCGTGCGCAGGGTTTCCTCGGCCCCGGCACGCGCACGGTCCAGTACGGTGTCGGCCGCGGCCTGCGCCGCGCGCAGCAACTCGGCGCGTACGGGTTCCAGTGCCCCGACGGGTGCGGTCATGGAGGCATCACCACCGTCAGGGGCCAGGTGGGGTCCGGCGCCGTCGCCGCGCTGTCCAGCACCTCGGCGGCCTCGGCCGTGAGGATCACCAGGCCGACCGTGTCCGGCAAGGCCCGCCAGGCCGCGCGTACAGCCTCCGGCTCCTCCGCCACGAGGACCTCGACGCCGGCGAGTGCCAGCCCGCACACGTCGATCCGGGCGCCGATGGCGGCGACGGTGCCCATCGTCAAGCCTTTCCGATCAGCAGGATCGCGACCACCAGCCCGTACACGGCGATGCCCTCCGCCAGTCCGACGATCACCATGGCCCGGCCGAACATCTCCGGTCGTTCACTCAACGCGGCCAGCGCGGCGGCGCCGGTGTAGGCGACGGCTATCGCGGCGCCTATCGACGCGCCGGCCACCGCGATGGCCGCCCCGATCAAGGCGGATCCGTTGACGCCGCCGGGGGCAGCGGCCTGGGCCGAGGCCTGGGCGGAGCCCGTCAGGGCCGTGGCGAGGACGACCACGGCCCCCACCAGCAGGGCGAGATTCGTGCCCAGGAGCCAGCGGAAGGCGTGCCTGGTCCGGCGACGCCGCAGCAGCCGGACGGCGCCGAGTACCGCGGCCAGGACCGGCAGGACGATCAGCCAGGCGAGCATGGGATCACCTTCGCAGCGGGATCGGCAGGCTCCGCCGGGGGAACGTGCCAGGGACGGAACGGGCGGCCCTCCGTTTCGAAGAGCCGGGAGAAGAGTTCGTAGAACTCCAGCCGCAGGGCCTGCACGCCGGCCACCAGAGCCTCCAGGGCGAAGGAGACGGTCGTGCCCACGCCGAACAGCAGGGCCGCGCCCGCGACTCCAGCGATGCCACGTCCTGCCAGAGCCGTGGTGCCGCGCCACACCAGATCGGCGAGCGCGGCATGGGTGAGACCGAACGCCGCCAGCCGGGCGAAAGACAGGGTGTTGGTGCCCGTACGCACGACGACGTCGAACAGCCGCACCAGCGTCTCGGCGACTCCCGCGCCCCCGCCCGCCGTGGCACGGAACAGCCCGAGCGCTACCAGCGCCAGCCCGGCCAGGCCCATCACGGCTCCCACGAGCGCCGCCGACCGCATGTGGAGGAGCAGGCCGGCAACGGTCAGTGCCAGGCCCAGGTAGAACAGCAGCCCAGCGCAGCCGGACGCCCCGTACAACCCCGCGCCCCAGCCCCCCTCGCGCACCCGGTTCAGCGCGCCGGCGGCGTGCGCGAGGGCCAGCAGACCGGCTCCGAGGACGACGGCCGCGGCCAGCAGACGCGCGGGGTCTTCGAGTGGGTCCAGCCACAGCACGGGGAGCAGTCCGGTCGGCCCGAAGAACTCGCCGTACGCGGCGCCCGCGAGCATGGACGCGACGCCGGCGCCCGCGAGGAACGGCCACAACGGGCGGAGTCGAGCCCATCGCCGCGGCTGTCCGAACCGCAAGGCGATCGCACCCATCACGAGCAGCGCCCCGTGGCCGACGTCACCGAACATGATCCCGAACATCGCGACATAGGTGAGGCCCGCCGGCCACGAGGGGTCGAGATCGGCGTAGGCGGGTGTGCCGTACGTCGTCACCAGAGGGGTGAAGGACGCGGCGCGGCCAGACCGCAGGAAGGTCGGAGGATCGGTTCCCCGCGGGGACGGCAGCGGCAGCAGCGCCCCGCCCGCCGCGGACAGCCGGCCGGCGACGCGGGGCACCTCGGCGGCCGGGCACCACCCGGCCAGCGCGGCCACCTCCCCACGCCGAACGGCGCTCTCCGCCCGCTCCTCCAGCTGAGCCTCCCCGGCCAGCAGGGCGAGATCGCCGCGTCGTTCGAGCCGGTCGAGGTCGGGGGCGCCGGCGGCCAGGGCGACCGACGAGGCGTTCTGGGGCGCGGCCGCCGTCGTCCCACGCAGGCGCTGCAGACGCACTGCCGCCGCACCCGGCGCGGCCTCCTCGGCACGGTCCAGCTCGACGCAGCCCTCCTCGGCGATCCGCACCAACGCGCCTCGCAGGGCCGCCTCCGGCACGACCACCGCCACACGGCACATCCGCACCGGTGTCATCGCCTCAGACCAGGGCATCGAACACCTCCCCAGGGCGTCCTCCGCGCGCCGCCGACTCCAGGGCCGCCCGAACCCGCCAGGCGTCCACGGACAGCACCGCGACCGCGCCGACCACCACTCGGGGCCCGCACCCGCCCTCCCGCAGCATCGCCGCGCCGTCGGCTTGCACCGTCCGCCACCAGCGGACCTCGGCCCGCCACAGCGCGGCCGGCTCGTCGGCATCCGCCAGGACCCAGCGGGCCGCCGAGGGCAGACCCTCGCGGAACTCCTGGTACGAGGCGGCGACCGGAGCTCCCGCGCCCAGCAGCCGGGCCGCGTCCCGTCGCGCGGGCTCCGGAAGAGAGCGCCGGTGTACGAAGAGTTCGCGCGCCGCCAGCAGTACCGCGCGTCCCCGCGCCCACCGGCGAGCGGGCGGAACGGCGGCGGCGGTCCGCCGCGCGGCTGCCATCCGCATGCTCGTGACCAGGGCCCACGGAGTGTCCGCGCCCGGATCGCCCCATGGCGAGGCGGTGAGGGCCACCCGTAGTTCCGCGGGTGTGCCCGCACGTTCCAGGCTGCGCCAAGCGGTCTCCAACGCGCCCAGGCGGTAGGGCGCCGGTGTCACAGCAGCCGGGTGGCCGTCCGGTGCGGGCAGGCGGGAGATGACGTTGGAGATCTCGAAGCCGGCGGCGAGCGGAACGAGCATGCGGGCCCCGCCTCGCGGCAGCCATCCGGCCAGTACCCGAAGATGCCACAGCAGGGTGTCGGCCACCGCCCGCTGCACCTCGGGCAGCCCCACGGCCGTCCGCGCGTGTCGTGCGTACGGCGTCGTGGCCAGGCGCTGCAGCGCGTCGTCCAGGGTGGGGCCGCGCGCGATCTCCCGCGCACCGGCGGCCCCCGGGTGCCGGCCGGCCAGGGCCTTGGCCCGCACGGTTCCGGCAACCCACCCGGCGGTCATGGCTCTCCTCGCGCCCCGTCCGCCAGCCGCAGGGCATCCGCCACCGCGATGTCCACCAGGTGGGGCATGCGTTCCATGGCCCGCTCACGGAGCGCCGATGCCGTGCGGTTCCCTTCGGTGCGCAAGGCCTCGGCCTCCCGCCGGGCCTGCTGGACGATGGGTTCCGCGGCTTGCCGGCGGACCTCGGGAGCCTGCTCTCGCGCGGCCGCCACAAGGCGCTCCGCTTCTCCAGCGGCCTTCTGCCGAAGCGTCTGCGCCGCGTTCTCCGCAGCAACCCTCACGTCCGCCGTTCGCTGCTGAGCACCTGTCAACTGCGCCAGTGCCGGGGCGAGTTCCGCCTCGCGCTCTGCCGTACGGTCGACGGGCACGCCGGTGGCGGACGCGCCCGGCGTACCCGCCGGACGGAACCGTTCCAGGAAGTCCCGCAGACTCATCGGCGGCCTCCTGCCGGTCGACTGCTCCTCCAGTCTCACCGTTCCTCGTCCACCCCGCACCGCATAGGGCCGTCACGCCGTTTCAGCAGGGCCGTTCGGCTCTTGGCATGGCCAGGGAGGACGCAAGACTGGGACGGTAGCCGATGGGACGGAGTCAGGAGGCCGCCGTGAACGCGCACGAGAACTCCCGGGCAGAGGCCGAGGCCCGACGGAACGTGCCCTCCCGCTCCTGGAGGCCCGATGAGGCCGCACGACAGGACATGATGCTGCGCTACCTGGGAGCCCTGGCCACGGCCGCGGCCAAGCAGTCGGAGGCCGCGGCGAAGCTGGCGGATGCCGAGGGGCGGCCGCCGGCGGTACCGCCGAGTCCTTCATCTCCCACCGAGCCCGGGCCGCTGCTGATCCGGGACGTGATGGACGTGCCTTCCGTCCACGTTCACGAAGACCTGCCGTATCGCGAGATCGCCCGTTCCCTGGCACGTGAGCAGGTGGGCGCGCTGCCGGTGGTGGACGCCGACGACCACGTGGTCGGCGTCGTCTCGGAGTCCGATCTGCTGGCGAAGGTCGCCTTCGAGGCCTCCGGTCACCGTCCCGGACGCATAGGCATGCTGCGCGAGCGTCGGATGCATGGGAAGAGCCGTGGTGAGACGGCCGCGGACCTGATGACGAGCCCCGCGATCACTGTACTGCCAGACACGACGGTCGCCGAGGCAGCCTGGCTCGCCGCGCTGTCCCGGCTGAAGCGCATGCCGGTCACCGATCGCCGGGGGCGGCTGGTGGGCGTCGTGCGCCGTGATGCCCTGCTTCAGGCGCTGATCAGGGACGATGCGGCCATCCATGCGCAGGTGCGGGCCATGATCGGCGCCTACTGTCCACCGGCCGACCGGGAGGGTGTGGAGGTGACCGTGCACGACGGCACGGTGGAGCTGAGCGGGCGGATCCCCTCGGCGACCATGGCTAGGCTGGTGGCCGAGGTCGAGGGGATCGACGACGTCGTCGAGGTGAAGAACCTGCTGACCGCCGCCTGAGCGCCCGCCCCTTCACTGATGTGCCTCGTGCGCATGCGAGTCGGATTCGTGCTGGTCCAGGTGGGTCGCCAGGACCGCGGCCTGGACCCGGCGCTGCACCCCCAGCTTGGCCAGCAGACGTGAGATGTGGTTCTTGACGGTCTTCTCCGACAGATACAGCTTCCTGCCGATCTCGCGATTGGTGAGGCCGTCTCCGATCAGCGTCAGGATGTCCCGCTCGCGGGGGGACAGGCCGGCGATCTCTGGCGGCAGGGGCGGGGCCGGGGCGGGGTCGGTGCGCAGGGATCGCATGAGCCGGGCCGTCGTCGCGGGGTCCAGCAGGGACTGCCCCGAGGCCACGGTGCGGACCGCCGTCACCAGGTCCGACCCCTTGATCTGTTTGAGGACGTATCCGGAGGCACCGGCCATGATGGCGTCCAGCAGCGCGTCCTCGTCGTCGAACGAAGTCAGCATCAGGCATGCCGTTTCCGGCATCCGGTCCCGCAGTTCCCGGCAGACCGAGATGCCGTCCCCGTCGGGCAGACGTACGTCGAGAACGGCGACATGCGGGCGCAGCGCGGGGGCCCGGATCAGTGCATGCTCGGCGGTGCCCGCCTCGCCCACCACGGAGATGTCCGGTTCCGCGTCGAGGAGGTCTGCCAGCCCGCGACGTACGACCTCGTGGTCGTCGAGCAGGAACACACGGATCGGCTCCCGCTCACTGAAGGTGCGTGTCTCGGTCATGGCGACCCCATGTGCTGTGGACGTTGACAGGCCTACCGCGGGACGGTGTCGTGAGCGAGGTCGAACTCCACGTCCACCACGCCTTCGACGGCCCTGACGAGGCGCGCCGCCACCGGGACGAGAGCGGTGTCACGGATCCGGCCGGTGAGCGTCACGACACCGTCGTTCACGACCACCCGCACGGCCGACGCCGGCGACGGGAAGAGGTACGAGGTGACTTCGCGCCGTACCTGCTCGGCGATGTCCTCGTCGTCGCGCAGGAAGACCTTGAGGAGGTCGGCACGGCTGACGACGCCCGCCAGCAGACCGGTGCCGTCCACCACGGGGAGCCTCTTGACTCCCTCGTGCGCCATGATGCGCGCGGCCTCGGCGAGGGTCGCGTCGGCCCGGACCGTGACGGCGGGAGCGGTCATGAGGTCTCCCGCCGTGAGCGCGCCCGCCTTCGCGACGTCGACAGGCTGCCTCAGCTGGAGATACCCCGCGTCCGCGTCGTCCCGGAGTTCCTCCTTGGGGAGGAGGTCGGCCTCGGAGACCACGCCGACCACCCTGCCCTCGCCCTCGATCACTGGCAGGGCGCTGACCTGCCAGTCCTGCATCAGATCAACGACCTCCTTGAAGGGTGCCCGGCGGCCGACCGCGGCGACCGTCCGGGTCATGACGTCGCTGACGATGTGCGGGGTGCCGTACATGGTGTCTCCACAAGGACCTCGACGGGATGTCCGGCATCTCCCAGCGTGGGCGGAGGAACAGGGATCGGGCCAGGGGCCGACGGGCCCTTGTACGGGCCCGTCGGGCTTCCATGACGCAGAGGGTCGGTCGGCCCCTGAAGGGGCCGTGTGGCCCCTGATCCCGCGGGAGGGGCGGCGCCACCCTGATACCGCGACCCCTCACTCGGAAGGCGGAGACCATGTCACGAACCGTCACCGTAGGCCTTGAGGACTCGCCCGAGACCGTTGCCGCGGTCGAGTGGGCGGCGCGTGAGGCGCTGATGCGCAGCCTGCCCCTCAAGATCGTTTACGTCTGGCAGTCGCATCCCAGATTCGCGGGCCGGAGCCCACTGTGGGATCCCGAGACCTACCGGCACTGGGCCGAGCAGTTGACACGCGACACGGCCGAAGGCGTCCGACTGCGTCACCCGGGTCTCGAGGTGGTCACCGAGCAGCTGGCAGGGACCCCGACCGACATGCTGTGCGAGGCCGCCGGCTATGCGGAGATGCTGGTGCTGGGCTCCCGAGGCCTCGGCGGACTCGAGGGGTTCATGATCGGCTCGGTCAGTCTGGCCGCCGTGGCCCGTGCCGAGCGGCCGGTGGTGCTGGTCCGGGCGGGCGAGCAGGCCGCCGACGAGCACAGGATGGATCCGGCGGGAGTGCCTTCCGCCGCCACGCCCTTCCGGCCCGTGGTGCTCGGTCTCGACATCGAGCAGCCGAACGACACGCTGCTGGAGTTCGCCTTCGATGCCGCCGCGCGCCGCGAGACCGCACTGCGAGCCGTTCACGCGTGGCCCGAGCCGCCGACCTCCTTCTACCGCTTCGCCGGCGACGCCGAACTCTACGGCTCGCTGGAGCGCGGACAGGCCACCCTCCTGAACAAGGCGCTTCGTCCCTGGCAGCAGAAGTTCCCGGACGTCGAGGTGATCGAGGCGAGCCGGTGCGGCAGTGCCGCGCAGGTCCTCGTCAACGATTCCCGCGACGCCTCCCTGGTGGTCGTCGGCCGGCGCATCCGCACCGGCTTCTTCGGGGCCCATATCGGCCACGTCACCCACGCCGCCCTGCACCACGTCTCGGCCCCCGTCGCCGTCGTCGCACACAGTTGACCCACCCACCGAGGAGAAAACCATGACGGCACCGGACGCCCATGTCCGCAGTGCGCCCCTGGACCTTCCGATCGTCGTCGGTGTCGACGGCCGCGAGCCGAGCCTCAGGGCCGTCGACTGGGCCGCCGACGAGGCGGCCGTGCGTAGCGCGTCCCTGCGGCTGGTGCACGCCTCGCTCTGGGAACGCTATGAGGGCGCGTCCGTGGCCCCCGACCTCGCTGAGCCGTCCGAGGAGATGATGGCCGAGGACATCATCGAAACCGCCGAGCGGCGCGCCCGTCTTCGGCAGCCGGGCGTCAAGGTCACCACCGACGTACTGCCCGAGGAAGCGGAGTACAGCCTGATACGGGAGAGTCGCAGCGCTCTCGCACTGGTCGTGGGCTGCCGCGGCCGCAGCGACATGACCGAGGCGCTCCTGGGCTCCGTCAGCATCGAGGTGGCCGGCCACGCGCACTGCCCGGTGATCGTGCTGCGCGGCAGCCATGACAACCAGGCCCGTGCAGGCGCAAGCGGCCGGATCGTCCTGGGCGTGGGTGAGAGGCCCGCGACGTCGGCCGCCGTACGGTTCGCGGTCGAGGAGGCCCTGCTGCGCGGAGTGCCGTTGGAGGCCGTACGGGCCTGGCGCCGCCCCCTGCACGAAAGTCCCCGCCATCCGCTGATCGTCGGAGAGCCGGCTCACCTGCACGAGCGGCAGGCGACAGAACTGGTCGAGGAGGCGTTGCGAAACGCTCCGACCGACTTGCAGACCCAGCGGCACACGGTCGAGGGTTTCGCACGCGATGCTCTCCTGGCCAGGTCGCGGGAGGCCGACCTGCTCGTCGTAGGGGCTCGTCGGCGGCAGGGCCACTTCGGGCTGCAACTCGGCCGAGTCGCCCACGGCGTACTTCACCACGCGGCCTGCCCCGTGGCCGTCGTACCGGAATCTGCCTGAGCCGGGTACAGGGGGCTTCTACCCCACAGCGCACGCCGAGCGGGCTCAGCGGCCCCCGGCACACGGGAGGTCCCCGCTTCAGCTCGTCCGAGGGCCTCACCGCGGCCCCACCAGATCCCACTCTTTCTCCCAGCGGGCCATGCGACGCCGGTCGAGCCGCGCTCGTGCCACGGCGGCGGCACCGACCGCCGGAGCCGCGCCGGCGAGGGCGGCAGCCACTCCGAAGAGGGCGGCCTCGACATCACCCTCGGTCCGGCCCGTCGGCTGCGAGAGCACGAGGCGGCCCTGGTCGTCCATCCACACCGTCACCCTGGCTCCGGCCTTCAGGCCTTGGCCCACCAGGGTGTGCCCGGTACGAGAGCCGCCGTCGGGAGCCGTCCAGCGCACCGGGCCTTGGACCGGGCCCTTCGCCGACCAGTCCCCGGTGACGCTGCGCGGTGTGTCGGCGAGCAGGGCGGCGGGCACCTGATGCCGTTGGGCGCGCTGCTGTGCGAACTCGTGCTCGGCGCTGCGGACCGTGGCCAGTGCGGCGAGGGCGCCGGCAGCCACCACGACCAAGCATGCGGCCAGGAGGATCCAGGCCTCGACGACATCCTCGTGCCGCCGCAGCGGATTGCTCCGCCACCGCCACAGCCGCTTCGTGGTGCCCATGACGGAACACCTCCTCGCGAGGTCGTCTCCGTAGACGGTGACTCCGAGACGGCCGCGCCCACAGGGGCCGACATGCCTCTGCCGACAGGCCACCCGGTCCCCCATCCGAGCGCGGGACGGACCAGAGGGCCCACCCGGCGATGTGCCGTGCGCGGCATCGTGACGGATGGTGCCTCCCGGGGCAGCCCTGGTACGCCGAGAAGGCGCACAGCGGGCTATGGGGAGCGGGGCGATTGCGCGGCCTGCTGGTCACGTGAGTCGACGAGGAGGATCCCGGTGACCAGTTCGGGACGAATGCGCACCGCCTGATCCGTACCCTCCACGGGCGCCCAGGGCTCCAACAGGGTCTGGATGCGGGCCAGTTCGGTCGGGTCGTGCACCACATGGGCGTAACCGGTGACGACCACGCTCCAGCCGAGGCGGGTATCGGGGTCGATGGCGTCGGCTTCGTAGGCGACGACGACGCCCGAGTCGGCGGTCTGTCCCGCGTGGGACGTCAGGGCCGAGCCTTCGGGGGTGCGGATCACGATGTCACCACGGTCCAGGACGTGGTTGACCGGGCGGACGGTGGGCAGAGCCTGCCGGGTGAACACGATCCGTCCCATCGACACGCTGCCCAGCATGCGCATCGCCTCGGCATGGTCGAGATCGATCCGCCGGCGCGCCGGATCGTGGGTGCGGGTCATGCTCCCTCTCACCTGCTGTCACCGGCTTCCGCGCCGGTCAGCGCCGCCCGGCCGGCCTCCAGGCGGGCCACCGGCACCCGGAACGGCGAGCACGAGACGTAGTCCAGGCCGGTGGCGTGGAAGAAGTGGATCGATTCCGGATCGCCGCCGTGCTCGCCGCAGACGCCGGCCTGCAGATCCGGACGCACCGCACGCCCCTCCTCGACGGCGATCCGGACCAACCGGCCCACGCCTTCCCGGTCGAGTGTCTCGAACGGTGACGCGGCGAAGACGCCCTTGTCGAGGTAGGCGGAGAAGAACGCCGCTTCCACGTCGTCGCGGGAGAAGCCCCAGGTGGTCTGGGTGAGGTCGTTGGTGCCGAAGGAGAAGAACTCCGCCTCCTCGGCTATCCGGCCTGCAGTCAGCGCGGCCCGGGGCAGCTCGATCATCGTGCCGACCGGGCAGCTGACGGGCACGCCGGTCCCCTCACCGACCTCCGCGAGCACCCGTGCGACCTCCTCGCGGGCCAGCCGGAGCTCCTCGACCGAGCCGACCAGCGGAACCATGATCTCCGCGCACGGTGAGCCGCCCGCGCGGGTGCGTTCGACGACTGCCTCGCCGATCGCACGTACCTGCATCGCCACCAGGCCGGGAACCACCAGCCCGAGCCGCACGCCTCGCAGGCCGAGCATCGGGTTCTCCTCGTGCATCCGGTTCACCGCGTCGAGCAACTCCACCTCGTGGGAGCCCGGTTGCTCTCCCCGGGCCTTCACGGCCGCGATCCGCACGGCCAGATCGGTGCGGTCGGGCAGGAACTCGTGCAGCGGCGGGTCGAGCAGCCGAATGGTCACCGGCAGGCCGTCCATCGCCTGGAGAAGACCCGTGAAGTCCTGGCGTTGCAGCGGCAGAAGAGCCGCCAACGCGCGGGCGCGATCCGCCTCCGTACGGGCCAGGATCATGTCCTCGACCAGCTTGCGCCGTTCACCGAGGAACATGTGCTCAGTGCGGCACAGCCCGATGCCCTGGGCCCCGAACCGCCGGGCGCGCGCCGCGTCCTCGGGAGTGTCGGCGTTGGCCCGCACCTCGAGTCTCCGCACGCAGTCGGCGTGTTCCAGAGCTCGGACCACCGCGGAGACGACAGCGTCGGCCTGCTCACCGCACTCCAGGTACCGCATGGTCGTCGAGGCGGCCAAGGGCACGGCCCCGAGATACACGTATCCCGTGGAACCGTCGACCGAGATGACGGTGCCCTCCTCCACGACCGTGCCGTCCCGGGCGGTGAAGAGCCGTGCGTCGGTGTTGACGGCGACGTCCTGCGCGCCGCACACGCACACCTTGCCCATCCCTCGTGCGACGACAGCCGCGTGGCTGGTCTTGCCGCCACGGCCGGTCAGCACCGCCTGCGCGGCAACCATGCCGGGCAGGTCGTCCGGGGTCGTCTCCGCACGGACGAGGACCACCTTCTCGCCGGCACCGGCACGGCGCAGCGCCTCCACCGAGTCGAACACGGCGGCACCCACCGCAGCGCCCGGTGAGGCCGGTACGCCGTGCGCGAGCGGCTCACCGGTGGCGGTGGTGTCGAAGCGGGGGAACATCAGTCGAGCGAGTCCGTCGCCGCTCACCCGCGCCAGGCCTTCGTCGGCGCTGATGAGTCCCTCCTCCACCAGCTCGGCGGCGATGGCGAAGGAGGCCTCGGCCGTGCGTTTCCCCACGCGGGTCTGGAGTATCCACAGCGTCCCGCGCTCGATGGTGAACTCGATGTCGCACAGATCGCGGTAATGCCGCTCCAACGTCTGAGCGTGGTCGCGCAGCCCTCGGTACGAGACCGGATCGAGCCGTTGCAGCTCGGCCAGCGATACGGCGTTCCGCACGCCCGACACGACGTCCTCACCCTGCGCGTTCGGCAGGTAGTCGCCGTAGAGTCCGGGGCGTCCGGTGGCCGGGTCGCGGGTGAAGGCCACCCCGCTGCCGGAGTCCGGGCCGAGGTTGCCGAAGACCATGTGCTGCACGGTGACTGCGGTACCCAGGTCGTCGGGGATGTGCTCGCGGCGCCGGTACAGGCGGGCGCGCTCGGCGTTCCAGGACCGGAACACGGCGAGCACCGCCTGGTGCAGTTGTTCGGTGGGGGACTGCGGGAAGTCGTGGCCCGTCTCGTTGCGGATCAGCTGCTTGTACGTCTCCACGAGCCAGGCCAGATCGCCCGCGTCCAGGTGCAGGTCGTCGGAAGCCTCGCGGGCGCCCTTCAACAGGGTCATGACCTCGTCGAACAGGGCCTGGTCCACGCCCAGGACCGTGGTGCCGTACATCTGGAGGAGCCGCCGGTACGAATCCCAGGCGAAGCGCTCGCTGCCGGACACCTTGGCCAGACCGAGGACCGAGTCGTCGTTCAGGCCGATGTCCAGGACGGTCTCCATCATGCCCGGCATGGAGAATCGGGCTCCCGAACGGACGGACACCAGCAGTGGGTCGTCCGGTTGCCCGAGCGGCCGCCCGACGGTCGTCTCCAGGGCCGACAGGTGCCGGGAGATCTCCGCCGACAGACCTTCCGGTTCGTCTCCGGTTGCCAGGAAACCCCGGCAGGCCTCCGTGGTGATGATGAACCCCGGAGGCACCGGTAGCCCCAGCCGGGCCATCTCGGCCAGGTTGGCGCCCTTGCCGCCGAGCAGTCCGGCCAGGCCACGGCCGCCGTCCCGGAAGTCGTACACATAGCGGTTCATGACGCCACTCCTGGCCCCTCGCGGTGCGGTCTGCTTCCCAGCGTGGAGCGGTGACGGGACGCCGGGGGAGGTGCCCACGGTCCCACACGCGGGGGCCGATCGGCCCTGCCTGCGGAGGGTGTGGCGCGTGCCGGCGTCGAGGCGAGCCCCTTGGCGTCCTGATCGCCGCGCTGCCCCCGCCGTCGCGAAAGACTAATGTGGCAAATGCGCCCGATCGTGCGATATCGCAAGCAAGGGGCCTGGAGGCGCAGGGTGGCAGACCCGGAGGAGCCCACCATTCGATTGCCGCAACTCGGGCTCGATGAGCTGCTGGAGGAGTTGCGGGCACGGATCAGTGCGGCCCGGGGCACCCAGGACCGTGTGCACAACCTGCTGAAGGCGGTGCTCTCCCTGGGACGGGAGCTCGATCTCGAACAGGTCTTGCGCTCGATCGTGGAGGCGGCTGCCGTGCTGGTCGACGCCGACTACGCCGCTCTGGGCGTCATCGGTCCCGACGGCAGCTCCCTGTCCGCTTTCCACACCGTCGGCGTGAGCGAGAAGCAGATCGCGGATATCGGTCACCATCCGGCGGGCCACGGCATCCTCGGTGAAGTGATCCGGCACCCCGAGCCGCTCCGTCTGGAGAAGATCTCCCAGCACCCGGCCTCCTGCGGTTTCCCGCGCCACCATCCGCCGATGAACAGCTTCCTGGGGGTGCCGATCCGGGTGCGGGACCGGGTCTTCGGCAATCTCTACCTGACCGAGAAGCGCAGTGGAAGGCAGTTCGACGAGGACGACGAGTCGGTACTGTGCACGCTCGCCGTCGCCGCGGGGGTGGCCGTCGACAACGCCCGGCTGTACGAGCAGTCCCGGTTGCGTGAGCGCTGGCTCCTGGCGAACGCCGAGATCAGCCACAGCCTCATGTCCGGCAGTGCTCGCACGGAAACCCTCAGACTCATCGCCGAGCGCGCCCGTGAACTGATGGGAGCGGCCTTGGCGGCGGTGGCGATGCCGATGTCCGGCAGCGAGTCCCTCACCGTGGAGATCGCCGTGGGCCTGGACGCGGAGGCCCACCGTGGGCTGGTTCTGCCCCTGTCGGGAACGCTGATAGGCCTCGCCTTCTCCGCAGCCGCCCCGGTCGCGAGCGACGATGTGGGGGAGGACGATCGCATCTCACCGGAGCCGCCGCGGTTCGAGGGGCTGGGACCGGCCGTGGCGGTTCCCATCGGAACCGGACAAGGCGGTGTACGAGGCGTGGTGCTGGTGGCCCGTGAGATGGACCGGCCCGTCTTCTCGGGCAAGGAGACCGAGATGCTGCAGGGCTTCGCCGCCCAGGCCGCCATCGCGATGGAACTGGCCGAGCGCCGCAGGGACGCCGAACAGATCGCCGTGCTGCAGGACCGCGACCGGATCGCCCGTGACCTGCACGACCTGGCCATCCAGCGGCTCTTCGCCACCGGCATGACCCTGCAGAGCGCGGGCCGCCTCATCGAACACCCGGAGGCTGCCGAACGCGTGCTGAGAGCGGTCGACGACCTCGACGAGACCATCAAGATCATCAGATCGGCGATCTTCGGACTGCGTTCTCGGACCGGCGGCGCGGGCGACGGGTTGCGGGCGAGGGTCGTGCGAATGGTCGGCGAGGAAACCCCGGTGCTGGGCTTCGCCCCGAGCGTGCGAATGGAAGGCCTGCTCGACACCGACGTGCCACGCGAGATCGCCGACCACCTCGTGGCGGTCCTCTCCGAAGCACTCACCAACATCGCCCGCCATGCCCACGCCGACCGCGCGCAGGTCGTGCTGACGACCGACGGCCACGAGGTGCTCTTGACGGTCTCGGACAACGGTGTCGGCATCCCGTCCGGCGGCCGGCGCAGCGGGCTCCGCAACATGGCCGAGCGAGCGGAGCAGTTGGGCGGGCGCATGGAGGTGTCCGGGTCCGGCGGGGCTGGCGCCGCGTTGCGCTGGCGGGTTCCTCTCTTCACCGGATGAGTGAAGCCGCGCTGCCTCGGGCCACGGGACTCAGGGCACCTGCGGACGAGCGAAAGGCCCCTGTTACGGGCCACTTGGCCCATGTCGGGGAGGCGGGCGGTCGGCGCAGCCTGGACGTGTCGCAGAACGGCACACAGTCCGCTGGAGGACGCCATGAACGGCACCCCCACCGTCGTGAACGACGTGATGACCCGCACGGTCGTCGCCCTTCGCACGGGGGCGGCGTTCAAGGAGATCCTGCGGACGATGCAGGAATGGCAGGTGAGTGCCCTCCCGGTGCTGGACGACGGCGGGCGTGTGGTCGGTGTGGTGTCCGAGGCGGACCTGCTGTGCAAGGAGGAGTACGGCGAAGGCGTCGTGGACCGGTACGGGCGGACAGGTCACCTCGCCGATGTCCGCAAGGCCGACGCGGTGACGGCGGGAGAGCTGATGACCGCACCGGCCGTCACCGTGGCGCCCGGTTCTCCTCTGGCCCAGGCCGCGCGCACCATGGCACGCAGAAGGGTCAAGCGACTGCCTGTCGTGGACCCCGACGGCCGTCTGGCGGGCATCGTCAGTCGGTCCGACCTGCTGAAGGTCTTCCTGCGGAGCGACGCGGACATCGCCGAGGACGTCCGGCGGGACGTCGTCGCGCGGTTGTTCGGCACACAGGGGGAAGCGATTCGGATCGGCGTGCGCGACGGCGTGGTCACACTCTCCGGCCAGGTACACGAGGCTCCACTGATTCCGCTCGCCGCCCATCTGGCGCGGACCGTGCCCGGCGTGGTGGACGTGCACTGCGCGCTGACCGGCCTGCCCCGTCACGCGGATCCAGTTCCGTCTCCGCCGGACCCCCAGCGGTCGGCGTCCGCCTGACGACGGCCGGCGTCACGCCCGAGGATGCGGACCGATGACGGCGATACCGCCCACCAAGATGAGCAGGGAGTGGCTGTGGCGCTGGCGGCGCAATCCGCTCAAGCGGCGCAGTGACGTCGTCGAGGCCTGGATCGTGCTGTTCACCTGGGCCCTTGCCCTCCTCGTCGGAGTTGCCGGGGGCGCGGTCGCGGCACGGGCGACCGACTCGGCGTTCGCGGCCCGGCGCGCTCAGGTGCACGCGGTGTCCGCCGTGCTCATGGACGAGGCACCGAAAATCCCGCTCGGCGTAGGCGGCGGCGATGACGACGGCCGCGTGTGGGTGACCGTGCGCTGGACGGACGCGGACGGCTCTGTGCACACAGGTCTTGCCGACGTCCTCCCCGGCGCGCCCGCGGGGAGCAGACTGACCGTGTGGGCGGACGGTCACGGCCATCTCGCCTCCCCGCCCCTGAGCGGGACGGAGGCGATGTTGCAGATGGTCCTGACGGGTGCCCTCGCTGCCCCGCCGGCGGCCGCGGCGGTCTGGGCCGGAGGCCGGCTGATCCGTGCGAGGCTCGTGCGGCGCCGCCTCGCCGATTGGGACGCGGAGTGGAATCAGGTCGGCCCGGAGTGGGGCAGCCTCGGCGGGGGACGGAGCTGACGGCCGTCACTGACGACGCCGTCCCGCTCCGTGGTCGGCGTTCAGTGACGCTCGCCATCGACGGCGACGAGCCGGCAGTCCACACCCACGACGCCCTCGACCCCCCGCACCAGACGGGTGGCGAGCGGGATCCGCGCGGCGTCCGGGACGCGACCGGTGAGGGTCGCGACCCCGTCGGTCACCATGATGTGCACAGGTTCGATCGGGGCCGGGAAGAGGACGTCGACGATGTCCCGGCGGATCTCGTCGGCCAGTTCGCTGTCCGGGCGCAGAAAGACCTTCAGCAGATCGCCGCGGCTGACCACGCGCTCGAGCACGCCGTCGGCGCTCACCACGGGCAGTCGCTTGACGTGCCGCAGCGCCATGATGCGTGCCGCCTCGGCCAGCGTGGCGTCGGTGTGCACGGTGACCGCCGGCGTGCTCATCAACTCCTCGGCCGAGACCGCTCCGGCCTTGGCGAGGTCCGGCAGGCGGCGCAGCTGGGTGTACCGGTCCGGGTCGCTGTCACGGAACTCCTCCTTGGGCAGCAGGTCGGCCTCGGACACCACTCCGATCACCCGCCCATCGCCCTCCAGCACCGGAAGTGCGCTGACCTGCCACTGCACCATGCGCTCGACGATCTCCTTGAACAGGGCCTCGCGGCCGACCGCCACTGCGGCGCGCGTCATGACGTCACCCACCCGGTGCGGGCTGCTGTGCATCTTCACTCCTCGAAATCCCGGGCTGTGCCGAGCACTGCCGCGCTCACGCCAGGGTGCCGCCGCCGTACGGGGCGTACAGGTCGAGCAGGCGGACGCGGGAGGCGTGCAGCCGCTGAGCGGCCACCCGTCCCACCCACGTGGCTACGGCCCGGCCGAACTCGGCGTCTTCCGCGCACATCGTGCGCACGACCTCGGCGTCGAACTCCCAGGCCCGCACCGGGCTCGTCGCCTCCGCACCGAGGTGCCAGATGTAGGGCGGGAAGTGCCACGACCAACCGACCAGTTCACCGCTTCCCAGCGTCTCGATGAGCGCGGCACGACGGCCGGGGACATGCAGGTCGAGGGCTACGGTGCCGGTACGCACGATCCAGAAGCGATCGGCCCGATGTCCCTCCTCGAACAGGCGGGTACCGGCGTCGAAGGAGACCTCACGGCCCAGGCGCATCAGCCGTTCGCGATGGACGGGCTCGAGGGCGGCTTTCACGGCGGTGACGGAGGTCATGGCACCCGCTCCCTTCATGGGATCGTCCATGCCAGCATGCGCGCTCCCCGGCGGCATCGCCACGGGCCGCCCGGACCCGGGTGTGGGCTCTTCGGCCCATACGCCGGATCGGCCGCCGCCGCACGGCGGGGGCACCGTGGGAGGACCCCGTGAGGGCGGCGGCCGGGTCCTTGCACGACTGGACGGGAAGGGCCACCCGCTTCTCGCGGATCCGGATTGCGCGGTGCGCGGCTGCCGGCCGCTTCTCCGCGTCTCCCACGGGTCCTTCCCGCCACTACCAGCACACCACTGGTGTCGTTGGTTCACCAGAGCCGATGGTCCCTGATACGGCGACGAGCGGCGGTCTGGGGGGACGCGGCGCATGCCCGTCGGCTGCTCGATCAGCGCAGGCGGCGGAGATACGGGTCGTGTGGTCGGCGTGGGACGAGCCGTACCCGTGTGTCGAGACTGGTGACGCCGTGCGGCCCGGCCAGGACGGGGTTGAGGTCGGCCTCCGCCAGCTGGGGAAGGTCCGTGGCCATCCGGGAGAGGCGGTGCAGGAGCTGTCCCAGGCGGTCGAGGTCGGTGGCGGGGCTGCCGGCGTAGCCGGACAACAGGGGGGAGCAGCGCGGGGAGGTGAGCAGGTCGTGTACGTCGAGGTCGGTCAGCGGGGCGAGCCGGGCGGCGTGGTCGGCGAGCAGCTCGGTCGCGGTGCCGCCGAGACCGAAGACGACGAGCGGTCCGAAGACCTCGTCCTGAACGACACCGGCGAACAGCTCGGTACCGCGTTCTGCGAGTGGCTGGACCACCACACCGGTCATCCGATCGCCGAACCGGCTGACGAGATCCCGGTGGGCGGCCTTGACCTGGCCGGCGTTCCGCAGATCGAGATGGACAGCATGCTGCTCGCTCTTGTGCACGAGTCCCGGCCAGTACGCCTTCATGACGACGCGCCCGTCGGGTCCCCTGAGCCGGTCGGCCGCGGCGACCGCCTCGTTCTCGTCCCGTGCCCAGACCCAGGGGATCTGCGGAATGCGATAACAGCCCAGGAGCGCGGCGGTCGTCTGCGGATCCAGCCAGCCACCCTCCGGAGCGGCATCCAGGAAGGTTGCCGCCAGTTCGCGCGCCCGTCCGGTCTCCACGTCCGGCAACTCCGGTACGACGCTGGAAGGCCTGCCCAGCCAGCGGGCTCGGGTTGCGGCATGGGCCAGAGCGCGTGCGGCGTCCTCGGCGTCGGAGTACGCGGGCACCCTGCCCTCGTCGGTGGTCGGCAGTAGCTCGACCCGGGGCGACTGCGCGGGGAGCACCGCAACCACGGGCCGTGTCAACGGCAGCGGCGCGACGGTCAGGGCGCGCTGCAGCTCCTCGCCCGTCGCCGTGGCGACCGCGGTCGGGACCAGAGCCACGAGGACGGCGTCGACGGCACCGTGGCCGGCCAGCAGACCGATGCACGCGCGCAGCTGTTCCTCCCCCACGGTGGCTGTGGCGTCGACGGGGTTGGTGACGGTGGCGCCGCTTGGCAGCAGGTCGAGGAGCTCGTCCACCAGGTCCGCGGGGAGCGGCGGCACGACGAGTCCGGCGTCGGCGCAGGCGTCGGCGGCCAGGACCGCCACCCCGCCCGCGTTGCTGACAACGGCGACCCTGGTGCCGGCGGGCAGCGGTTGGGAATGCAGCAGGGCCGCGGTGTCGAGGAGTTCGCCGATCGTACGGGTGGCGGTGATGCCCGCCTGGGTGAACAGGGCCTGACGGGTCATGGCCGGGGTGGCCGCGGCCGCGCTGTGCGAGGCGGCGGCTCGCCGGCCGGCCGCCGAGCGGCCCGCCTCCACGGTGAGCACGGGCATCCTGCGGGTGACACGACGCGCGGTGCGGGAGAAGGCACGGGGATTGCCGAAGGACTCCAGGTGCAGCAGCGCCAGATCGGTGTGCCCGTCGCTCTCCCACCACTGCAGCATGTCGTTGCCGCTGACGTCGTACTTGTCGCCGAGCGAGACGAACGTGGAGACGCCGATGCCGAGCCGGGCCAGTCCGTCCAGCAGCGCGATGCCCACTCCGCCGGACTGCACGGCCACCCCGGCGGTGCCGGCCCCGGGGTGGTGCGCGGCGAAGGTGGCGTCGAGGCGGATGCCGGCCTCGGTGTTGGCCAGCCCCAGACAGTTGGGGCCGACCAACCGCATCCCGTGGCGTCTGCACACGTCGATCAGGGCCGAGGACTGGTGGGTGTCCAAGCCTGCGGAGACCACGAGCAGTGACCGCACGCCCGCCTTCCCGCATTCCTCCGCCACGCCGGGGACGGCGGCGGCAGGGAGGGCTATCACCGCCAAGTCCGGCACCTGGGGGAGGTCGGCGACAGACCGGTGGGCCCGTACCGTGGCGATCGCGTCGGCCTCCGGATGCACCGCGAACAGGCGCCCGTCGTAGCCTCCGTTCTCGATGTTGCGCAGAATCGCGCGCCCGACCGACCCGGGTGTGCGGCCCGCACCGATCACCACGATTGCACGCGGGCGCAGCAGAGACTGGAGACTGACGACATCGGCGACGAGCGCCCGAGTTTCGACAGCACTCAAATACGTCTCGTCTTCGGTGAGTTGGATCGTGCAGCTGACTTCCGGGCCTTCGAAGGCGCGGGTCACGCGCAGCCCCAGGTCATGGAACACCCTGAGCACTTCGTGGTTGTCGGCGAGGGCATCGGCTCTGAACGCCGTGACGCCGGCGCCGCGGGCGGCGTCGGCCGCATGCTCCAGCAGCAGTGTGCCGACGCCTTGGTGGTGCCAGTCGTCGGCTACGGCCAGCGAGACGTCGGCGGTGTCCGTGCCTGGCAGTACCTCGTACTCGGCCAGGCCCACCAGATGCCCGTCGACCTCGGCAGCGAGCGCGCAGTATCCGGGTCGTTCTCCTGCGGCGACCCGGTCGGCCGCCCACCGAGCGGATGTCGGGCCGGCGGAGAAGAAGCGAAGCCGAAGGTTCTCCGGTGACATCTCCTCGTACAGCCGCAGAACCTCGTCGCGGTCGGCCGGGCCGGCCCGCCGTATCCGCGCGGTCGTGCCGTCGGTCAGCAGGGCGTGGACGGGCGCTTCCTGGATGCTGGTCATCGCGAGATCTCCTTCGGGACGCTGAGGCTTCAGCGTCCGGCCGGTCGAGTGGGCCTCACAGGGGCTGACCGGGCAGCACCGAGGGCCGAGCGGCCCCACGGGCTTGGGGCCGAGTCCGGGCAGGTCGGCCCGGTGCCCGTGCTGTTACCGGTTCGGGGCCGCGCCGACCAAGTCACGGGAGTGCTGGTCGGCGCCCGGGGTACGCGGATGCTTACCGGAGCCTGGACCCGCGGGGACGAGGCTGAGCGACTGGGAGGGGCGCATCATGGCGACAACGACCGTGCAGACTGCCGAGCAGGCGGGCGTGCCGGAGATCGCCGACCCCTCGAGAGTCGCACCGAAGGACGCGCGGGAGTTGTCGAAGCTGTTCTTCGAGCAGCTGGCGGTGCTGGAGGAGGGCACGGCCGCCTACAGCTACGCGCGCAACACGCTGATCGAGATGAACATGTCCCTGGTCCGTTTCGCGGCCGGCCGGTTCCGCAGCCGTGGGGCGGAGGAGATGGAGGACATCGTCCAGGTCGGCATGATCGGCCTGATCAAGGCGATCGACCGCTTCGAGCTGTCCCGTGAGGTCGAGTTCACCTCCTTCGCCGTGCCCTACATCGTCGGCGAGATCAAGCGGTTCTTCCGTGACACGACCTGGGCCGTGCACGTGCCGCGTCGCCTGCAGGAGGCCCGGGTCCAGCTGGCCCGCGCAAACGACGAGCTGCGCAGCCGACTGGGCCGGGCGCCCACGACCAAAGAGCTCTCAGAACTGATGAGCCTTCCGGAGGACGAGGTCGTCGAGGCCCAGCTCGCCTCCAACGGCTACAAGTCGGCTTCCCTCGACGCAGCGCTCAACAGCGGTGAAGACGGAGAGTCGGCGCTGGCGGACTTCATCGGTGACGAGGACGCCGCACTCGGCCTGATCGAGGACTTCCACGCCCTCGCCCCGATGATCGCCGAACTCGACGACCGCGACCGCAAGATCATCCACTGGCGCTTCGTCGAGGAACTGACCCAGGCCCAGATCGGTGAACGTCTCGGCGTCTCCCAGATGCACGTCTCACGGCTGATCTCCCGCCTCCTGGCGCGCCTGCGCGAAGGCATGCTCAGCACCACCTGATGGTCGGGGTGCCGGCATCCGGGCGGAAGCCCCGCTCTCCTCGCAGAGCAGAGAGAAATTGCATATGAGTGCGTGCGCGGGGTCCTGCCGGTCGGGCAGGGCCCCGCAGCGGCGTGGAGAGCCGCCGGTTCCGTCCACGCGTGAGCTGTTGTCGTTTGACAATTGTTACCGCGAGGCAACAAAGTAGCGGCCGTGGCGCCGTGTGAGGAAGGAGGCGCGATGTCCTGGTGGGCGGAGACAGCTCTGCGTGCCGGCAGGCGAAGCCTCGAAGCGTCGCGGCGGTCGGCGGGCCGGCTCCGGGCTCAGGCCGTCTGGCCCCCGGTGTGCGGGAGACCGTCGTGTATCTGCAGTGCCGCAGCGTCGCAGAACGCCTCCAGCCCGGCAAGGAACGGGGTCCGCTTGGCGGCGGGCATCAGCTTCAGTACGGCCTGCAACTCCTGCTCCCGGCGTGCGCGCAGGTCGTCCAGGAAGGCGCGGCCGCGGTCGCTGAGGTGCAGTCGCACCTCGCGGCGGTCCGTGGGGCTCACGGCACGCTCGACGAAGCCGGCGGCCACGAGTCGGTCACAGAGTCGACTGGTGGACGGAGGTGTGGAGGCGAGAGAATCGGCAAGGGAGCGCAGGTTTATGCCGTCCTGGTGTTCGAGCACGAGCAGCACGCGCATCTGGGACGGAGAGGCCGGCGCAGTGGAGGCCCGGCCCCAGAGGACTTCCAGCAACTCCACGGCCGTCAAGGTCACGCGCGCGACCTCGACCGGCTCGGGGCGGGGGCGGAAGACAGTCACCGTCACACTCTCGCAGGCACCTGGGACGGCCGCCAGCGTACTGGGTGCCGAGAGCGGCGAGACATCGTCTGGACTGGCGTAGCGCGACCCGGACTGCCTCGCCGTCCGAGCGAGGTTCGTTTGTGCCCGAAGGATTGGTGTATTCGGCATCGTGACCAGATTTGTGACCGCTGAGCGTGCTCTGCGCACGGCGGCCCCGCACGAGTTGCTCGACGCTGTGCGCCGTGTGCTCGTCGAGGAGTACGCGGCGCAGGCCGTCGAGCTCTACCTGGCCGACTACGGCCTCACCGTCCTGCAACCGGTGTCGGTGCTGCCGCTCACCTCGGAGTCGGTTTCGGTGCACAACAGCCCCGCCGGACGTGCCTTCGGCGCCCAGGAGCCGTTCGTGGAGAGTCCGCAGGACGATGCCGTGCGCGTCCACCTGCCGGTCACGGTGCGCGGGGACCGGCTCGGTGTGCTGACGGTCACCCTGCCGGACGAGGAAGGGGTCGGTGACCTTCTCGGCGAGCTCGTGGACATCGCCGAGGTGCTGGCGCACGAGGTCGTCGTGGCCGAGCGCGACACGGACGTCTACCTCCAGGCGAGGCGCAAGGACCGGCTGACCCTGGCCGCCGAGATGCAATGGCAGCTCCTGCCCGGCCGTTCCTGCTCCCGGCCCGAGTACGACCTGGGGGCCCAGCTGGAGCCGGCGTACGCGATCTACGGCGACAACTTCGACTGGTCCGCCACGGCGGAGCGTCTGATGCTCTATGTCACCAATGGCATGGGGGAAGGTATCGAAGCATCCCTGCTGACCAACCTCGCCGTCAACGCTCTGCGCAACGCCCGGCGGGCCGGTATCGCCATCGACGACCAGGCCGCTCTGGCCGACCAGGCGGTGTACGCCCACTACCAGGGTCGCTGTTACCTCTCGGTGCTGATGCTGGACTTCGACCTCGTGACGGGCAGGGCGAAGCTGGTGGACGCCGGTTCCCCGCAGCTGCTTCGGCTGCGCGACGGTGTCGTCCAGCGTGTCACCTTCGAGGCGCAGCTCCCGCTGGGGATGTTCGAGGAGACCGACTACAGGGCTCAGGACTTCCAGGTCGAGCCGGGCGATCGGCTCGTCTTCGTCAGCGACGGGGTGTACGCGGTCGCCTCGCCCGACGGGGAGGCGTGCGAGAACGCCGCCCTTGCCCGGGCCATCCTCTCCACCCGGCTCCTGCCGGCCGCGGAGGTGCCGCGTGCCGTCCTGCGGGAGCTGACCGGGCATCGTGGCCGGTCCGTCCCGAAGGACGACGCCCTGGTGGTCTGCCTGGACTGGCGCGGACGCTGAGCTGTCGGCCGCACGCCGTGAATGTGTCGATGCTGTGTCGTTTCCTCGGCGCATGCAGAGTTAGTGATTGTCATGTGGCAATAATTGGCTGCGTTGTGTCGATCCCGACGCAGCAGCCTGTTCTCAAGGGAGACGATGCAGGTGTCGGAGCAGGCAGCGGCCGGGTCGGCGGCGCGGGAGCTGGGAGCGTTCCTGGAGCGCCGTCGCGAACAGATCGCCCAGCGATGGGCGGACACGCCACTGTTCCGTACGGTCTTCACCGTCTCCCGCGACGAGGCCGTCGAGGCGTGCAAGACCGTGGTGGACGCCCTTTCCGAGGTGGCGTCGAGCGGTCGGCTGGAGGACGTCGCGGCCCCAGGGTTCGACTCGGCGCGCGAGCAGCTGGGGCGTATGGCCGCCTCCCGGTCTCGTGGCGGGTTCAGCCCGGCCCAGATCGCGGACGAGGCCGCGCGCCTGCGAGTGGCGGCCGCCGGGGTGCTGGGCTGCGAGAGCTCCGGCCCGGCCGATCCTGAGGCACAGGACGTGCTGCTGGCTCTGACCGTGCTCATGGGAACCCTGCGCCTTGTGATCATGGAGACGACGGTCAGCGCCGGCGAGGAACTCATGGCGCGCCAGCGGCAGCAGCTGCTCGAAGTGGCCACCCCCGTGATCAAACTCTGGAACGGCATCGTCGCGGTGCCCCTGATAGGCACGCTGGACAGCGCCCGCAGCCAGGTGGTCATGGAGTCCCTGCTTCAGGCCATCGTGGACCAGCGCGCCCGCTACGCGATCCTCGACATCACCGGCGTCCCCACGGTCGACTCGCTCGTCGCACAGCATCTGATGAAGACGGTTGCTGCGGCGCGGCTGATGGGCGCCGAGTGCATAGTCTCCGGCATCCGCCCGGCCATCGCACAGACCATCGTCCACCTGGGCATCGACCTGAGTTCGGTACTCACGCGCAACTCGCTCTCCGACGCCTTGGCCTACGCGCTCGACCGGCAGGGCATAGAGGTCTCGCACCGTGTGGCCGATGTGAGCCCGCGATGACCGTCCCACGCCCGGGCAACTCGGTCTCGGTGCCGATCCTGGCGCTGGACGGCATCCTGCTGGTCAGCCTCCAAGGGGAGCTGCACGACGGCATGGCCGATCAGCTCCAGCAGGACATAAGCCACTGCGTCGCCCGCAGTGGGGCGACCGGCGTGGTCATCGACGTCTCAGGCGTCGAGATCGTCGACTCGTTCCTAGGAAGGGTCATCGCCGAGATCGCTGCCAACGCCCGCCTGCTGGCCGCCCGTACCGTCCTCTGCGGGATGCGGCCGGCCGTGGCGATCACCCTGGTCGAGCTGGGACTGACCCTGCCCGGCCTGGTGACCACGCTCGATGTGGAGCGCGCTCTCGAACTGCTCCGCCGATGCCCCTCGGCCGTCCCTGGCAGACGTGAGGGGTGCACGTGACACAGACCTCCGACCCCGCCACCACGACCAGCCTGCCGATCGGCTCGGACGCCGATCTCGCAGGGGTGCGCCACCGGGTGCGGCAGCTCGCGGCCGAACTGGGGTTCGGGCTCGTGCAGCAGACGAAGCTGGTCACCGCGGCCAGCGAGCTGGCCCGCAACACCCTGATCCACGGCGGTGGGGGAGAGGCGAAGTTCACCCCGCTGATCGACGGCCTGACGCGCGGGCTGCGGCTGAGCTTCATGGACACCGGCCCCGGCATTCGCGATGTCGAGCTGGCGATGACCGACGGCTACACCACCGCCGGCGGCCTTGGGCTGGGCCTGAGCGGAGCCAGGCGGCTGATGGACGAGTTCGCCATCGACACCGGGCCCGGCCGGGGCACCGTCGTGACCGTCACCGCCTGGGTCACCGGTGCCCACGGCGTTCCTGCGGGATCGCGATGACGCGCGTCTGGGACATCCCGGTGCACGACTCGACCCGAGTGCGGGACGTGCGCGTGGCGACCGAGGAGGCCGGCGCCCATGCCCGCCTGGACGCGCACCGCACCGCGGTCGCCGCCCTGGTGGCCACCGAGCTGTCCACCAACCTGCTCAAGCACGCCGGTGGCGGCCGCCTGGTGATCGACCTCGTCGGCGGTCCGGGAGCGGACCCGCGCGGTCCGGCGGTGCAGCTCGTCGCCCTTGACCACGGTCCCGGCATCGGTGATGTCACCACGGCCATGCGGGACGGCTACACCACCAGCGAGACCTCACTCGGTGCCGGTCTGGGCACGTGCCGGCGCATCTCCAACATGTTCGATCTGTACAGCACCCCTCGGGGCACCGTCGCGGTGGCCCGCATCGCCCAGGATGCCGCCCCTGACAGGGGCGCGCCGGCCTGCCGGGCCGGAGGGGTCAACGTCCCACTCGACAGGGCCGAGCACTCCGGAGACATCTGGAGCTGCGTACGCTCCAGCGCACGGACGACCCTGCTGCTCGCCGACGGCCTCGGCCACGGAGCCAAGGCCGCTCAGGCGTCCAGCACCGCAGTGGACGAGCTCCACCGTGTCCGACATCTGCGACCCGCGGAGATCCTGCGCCGGATGCACTTGGTGCTGCGCCCCACCCGCGGGGCGGCGATCGCCTTGGCCCAGCTGGATACCGACATCGGGGGACTGGAGTTCGCGGGGGTCGGCAACGTGGGCGCCCGGCTGCACGCTGCCGGCTCATGGGAACACCTGACCTCCCATCCCGGCATCGTGGGCGCCCAGTTCCCGGCGACCGTACCCGTCCATCGCTCACCCTGGAGGCCCGGCAGCCTGCTCGTCCTGCACAGCGACGGGCTGCCCGGCCGGTGGGTGCCGCCGGACGATCCCCAGCTGCTCGCGCGGGACCCAGCCGTGGTCGCGGCGACCGTCCTCCGGGACGCCAGCAGCGCCGCCAGTCCCGTACGCGACGACACCTGCGTGGCCGTCCTGGCCCCGGAACGTCCGGTCGGGTACGCGTGATCCCGCCGGACGTTCACGACGTCACCTCTGTCACCGAGGCCGTCCGCGCCCGCCTCCTCGCCGCGAGACTCACGGCGACCGCGGGAGTACCCGCGGTCGAACGAGCCCGCTTCCTGACCGCCCTCCTGGCTCGCCTCCGCGAAGGCCTGGACGAAGGAGGAACGGAGGTCACCATCACCGTTCAGCCGGCCAGGCCCGATGAGACCGTGCTCGTGCAGGTCGCCGGGAGGTCCCTCGCACCCGAGCTGTGCGGCAAGCCGCCCTGGCGGCTGACTGTCGCCTGTCCCAGCCCTCCGGGGCGGGAGTCGTCCCAGCCGTACGCGAACGACATCACCCACGCCGAAGCGCTCCTGGCGGCGGACGCGGAGATCGCGCCGATCCTGCGCAGACTGGACGAAGCAGAGCGACAGCTCCGTCTGCACCGCGAGGAGCTGTACCAGACCAACCAGGGCGTGCTCGCCCTGCACGCCGAACTCGACGACGCCGCACGAACCCAGCGCGACCTGCTCGACGCCGAACGGGCCGCAAGCGGCGAGGCCGAGAAGGCACGACGCCTGCTGACCTTTCTCGGCGACGCCAGCGCGGTCGTGACCGCGTCCCTCGACCCGGAGGACATCCTGCGGTGCCTTCCCCGACTGCTGGTCCCCGAGTACGCGAGTCAGGTCGACGTCTGGCTCTTCGACGAACCGGCGGGCATGAAAGGCGCCCACTCCGCCGCAGCGGTCGCAGCAGCCCGCCTCGACCGCCCGCAGCACGCCGGGCCGCGCCCCGGCGCGCTCCCGGGCGTCGACGACCTCCCGCCCTCCGCGCTCTCGCCTGACCGGCCGCTGCTGTGCATCCCGCTCACCGTGCGACGCACCTCGGGTGTGCTGACCCTGACCGCGTCCGGCGACCGCTTCGACGAGGCCACCAGTGTGATGCTGGTCGAGCTGGCCCGGCGGACCGCCATCGCCCTGGACAACGCCCGCCGCTACGAACAGCACCGGGACACCGCCGAAGCCCTGCAACGTGCCCAGCTCACCGACCTCCCCACCATCGAAGGCCTGCGCCTGGCAGCCCGGTACCTCCCTGCCACCCGTGGACTCAACATAGGAGGCGACTGGTACGACGCCTTCCCCCAGCCCGACGGCAGTCTGCTGACCGTGGTGGGCGACGTCACCGGACACGGCCTGCGCGCCGCCGTCATCATGGGACAGCTGCGCACCGCCCTGCGCGCCTACGCGATCGAGGACGACAGCCCCGCCCGGATACTCACCCGTCTCCATCGCATGCTGCGTCACCAGCAGCCGAACCTGTACGCGACCGCGGTGCTCGCGCGCTTCCGGCCCGGCGACCCCCACATCGTGTGGGCCGCCGCCGGCCACCCTCCGGCGCTGGTCCGGACGCCCGCCGGCGCCGTGCGCGTTCTGGACGCCAGACCCGGAGTCATGCTCGGGGTGCCCATCGACTTCGAGTACGAGGACCACACGGCCCAACTGCCTCCCGGCTCCACACTCGTCCTTTACACCGACGGTCTGGTGGAGCGGCGAACTCACGGCATGGACCCCGGTATCGAGCTGCTCGGCCGGACCCTTGCCGCGCTCGGCGATCCCCACGTGGAGAACCTCGACGCGTGCGCCGAGTCCTTGCTCAAGCCCCTCCTGCACGACCACGAACGCGACGACGACGTCTGTCTCCTCCTGTGTCGTACGGCTCCGCCGGAAGGCGATGGACCGGCGCCGACCGGCAGTGCCGGAGCCGAGCCTTACGTACGGTCGGCTGCGGCACCCACTCCGCACGAGAAGCGATCGCGATAGCGTGGAAGCCACAAGGGAAGAGGATGGAGACGCCGTGAACGCCTCGGAGCAGGCCCCGTCCGCGGAAGCCCGGCTGCGGGCGGTTCCCCCACACGCCCTGGTGGCCACCGCCGGCCGTCTGCTGACGGAGCGCTTCGGCGCCGGGCAGGTGACTCTCCTCCTCGCCGACTACGGCCTGACGGTACTGCAACCCGTCACGCACCTGCCGCACACCGGCGATCCGGTCTCCGCCCACGACGGCCCCGCCGGTACCGCCTTCACCACGCAGAAACCGGTGGTGGAAGTCACCACCGACCCGGCCACGCAACTGGTTCACCTGCCCATGTCCGTACGCGGTGACCGCCTCGGTGTGCTCTCCGTCCGCGTGCCCGGCGCCTGCGCCGATCCGGGCACGGTACTGCGACTCGGGGAGTTCACCACTGCTCTGGGCCACGAGATCGCCACCGCCGGCCGGGACACCGACCTGTACCTCATGGCCCGCCGTACCCGCCGTCTCACCCTCGCCGCCGAGATGCAGTGGCAACTCCTTCCCGGC
Source organism: Streptomyces sp. NPDC037126 (assembly GCF_055605965.1). Lineage (NCBI taxonomy): Bacteria > Bacillati > Actinomycetota > Actinomycetes > Kitasatosporales > Streptomycetaceae > Streptomyces > Streptomyces sp. NPDC037126. The sequence goes on along the minus strand of NZ_JBVJTD010000002.1, from coordinate 53,914 downwards.
CGAGGGTGCGCCCGAGACGAATACGTCATCGGCGCTCACCTGGAGCCGGCCTATGCCATCGGAGGCGACAACTTCGACTGGTCCACCAGCGCCGACCACCTCACCCTGACCGTCACCGACGGCATGGGCCAGGGCATCGAGGCTTCCCTGCTCACCAGTCTCACCGTCGGCGCCCTGCGCAACGCCCGTCGCGCCGGCATCGGCCTCGCGGACCAGGCGTGCCTCGCCGACCAGGCAGTCTTCTCCCAGTACGGCGGCAAGGTGTACGCCTCCACGCTTCTGTTGCGCTTCGACCTCGACACCGGCACGGTCAGCGCCGTGGACGCCGGGTCCCCGCAGCTCTATCGTCAGCGCGGCGCCACGATCGAGCGCATCGAGCTCGAGGCACAGATGCCTCTCGGCATGTTCGAGGAGACCCTGTACGAGGAGCAGACCTTCCACGTCGAGGCGGGCGACCGCCTGGTCGTCATCAGCACCGGCGTCCACGGCACCAGGTCAGCGACCGGCGAGACGTTCGGGGAAAGCGTCCTGCGCCAGGTCCTGGGCGCGACTCGACAGACCTCGCCGCACGAGGCGGCACGCTCGGTCGTCGCCGGCCTGATCGAACACGTCGAGGGCGAAGCTCTCCTCTCCGACGCCGCCGTCGTGTGCCTCGACTGGAGCGGCCGCGATGCCGGGACGATCTCAGAGGCCGGCGGAGTGGTCGAACTCAGGTCGCCTTCGGCGGCGGGGGAGGGGCTTCATCCGATGCGCGACTGACGGCCTTCATGCCACGGATCAGCGCCGATCGCTCCGCCGGTTCCATGGCCGCGAGTACCGCGGTGAGGGCCTGGGAACGCCGACGGGCCACTTCTCCCAGAACGTGGCGTCCTTGACCCGTGAGCGTCAGCAGCACCTCGCGGCGGTTGCGCGGGTGCAGTGACCGCTCCAGCATTCCCGCCGCCTCCAGCCGGTCACAGAGACGGCTGGCGGTGGGAAGCCCTATGTCCAGCCTTTCCGCCAAGCCCGTAAGATTCACCTCCGGTGCCGCTTCCAGGGCCCGAAGCGCCCGCAGTTGGTGAAGGGACAAACGCACTGCCGCCTTCTGGGCAGCCATGGACCACAGGGCCGTAAGACGTTCCACGGCATCGGCGATCTCGTACGCGTCTGCGCTCGGATCTGCACCCGAGCCCTCAGCGCGGTCGTCGGCGCTGTCGGGAAGAGTCACGAGCGCATCACTTTCGACGAGATCAGGGTGGTGCGGGTGCCACCCATGTCCCATCGCCCTACCCGGGGAACCGGCGCGCAAGCAGCTTTACATGGTATGACCACCCGACCGCGCCAAACCCCACACCGTGGGGTCCACACACAGTGGGTCCGGACGGGTACCAGCGCTCCGCGGCGGTCCGCAACCTTCATGGGACGGATACTCCCACTACGCGACGAAGGGCCCTCCCGGCCGTGCTCCCGGAAGGGCCCCTTTCTCGTCCGCGCTGACCAGGACGAGTCAGTGCTTGAAGGCGTCCTTGGCCTTTTCCTTGGCCTCGCGAGCGTCACCCGTGCTCTTTTTCATCTGTCCCTCAGCGGCCATTCGGTCGTTACCGACGGCACTTCCCAGGGCTTCCTTGGCCGTGCCCTCGGCCTGCTCGGTCTTTGCCTTGGCCTTCTCGTGGGCAGTCATGGAAAAGCGCCTCCTCGTAGTTGCGGTCCGCTGTCGCGGTGATCCGCTTGTGCCCCGGCACTCCCTTCACAAACAACGTGGCGTCGGTGAATGGCGACAGAATTCCAGGGAAGAAGGCGGTGCAGGAGGTCGATAAAATGGTTCCCCTGTTGCTCGTTCTGCTTCTCGCACTGCTCCTCTTCGGCGCCGGCTTCGCGATCAAGATTCTCTGGTGGGTCGCCGTCGCCGTCCTGGTCCTGTGGCTCCTCGGCTTCGTCATGCGCTCCACCAGCGCCGGCGGAGGCCGGGGCCGCTGGTACCGATGGTGACCCGACCCGTACATGAGCCCGCGTCGAGGGGCTCGGCCGACATGACGGCCGAGCCCCTCGTGCGTGAGGAACGTTCAGGTGATCGAGTGGGTAACAGGTCATCCAGCGGGCGAGTTTTGGTCGATGTGCGGCCGGCAGGCGGCCTTGAGGGAGTCGGGCAGGCCATCGATGGCGAGGACCTCTTCGATGGGAAGGTCGCCCTCCCAGGCGTCCTCGTGCATTGCCGCCCTGATCAGAGCGTTGCGCTCCACCTTATTCTGCAGAAACCTCATGGCGTCATCGTCACTTGCGGCCCAGAGCGTTGAGGTTCGCCCGACACCGGTAGGGGACTTGGCAGTCGTCGTCCCGCAACGAGCACAGCGGGGGACCGGGAGGAGACCCTGCCCCCGACGGGCAGCGTCTGTCGGTAAACCGTTTCCGGCTTCAGGAAGTAAACACTCCGTCACCCGTTGACGACCTGGAACCCTTCTGGCTTTATGTGTGGGAGCGCTCCCATGCGTTGGACCCGACCGGAAGGAACGACAGTGCGATTACCACTGCCAGGGTGTATCAGAGCGGCCGTCGTCACGGCCGCGATGACCGGGGCCGCACTCGTGCCCTGCTGGGGGAACCAAGCCGCACAGGCCGCCGCCCTCCATGTGGCGAACCCGTATGTGGGTGCCACGCCCTATCTGAACCCCGACTACGTCGCGGAGGTGCACGCCCAGGCCACGGCCGACGGAGGCGCCCTCGGTGCCGCGGAGGCTCAGGTGGCCGGGTATCAGACCGCCATCTGGATGGATCACATCGGGGCCATCTCCGGTGATAGCACCCACCGGGGTCTGCGGGCCCAGTTGGACGAGGCCGCAGCGAAGGCCGGTGCCTCGCCGGTCGTGGTCGAGGTCGTCATCTACGATCTGCCCGGGCGTGACTGCGCGGCGCTCGCCTCCAACGGTGAGCTGCCGGCGACCGCGGCCGGACTGGACGAGTACGAGAGGCAGTACATCGATCCCGTCGCGGCGATCCTGGGCAACGCCAAGTACGGCGATCTGCGGATCGCCACCGTCATCGAACCCGACTCGCTGCCCAACGCGGTCACCAATCAGAGCAAGCCGGCCTGCGCCACGGCAACGCCCTACTACGAGCAGGGCGTCACGTACGCACTCGACAAACTGCACGCGATCCCCAACGTCTACACGTACATGGACATCGCGCACTCGGCCTGGCTCGGCTGGCAGAGCAACATGGGCCCGGCAGCCCGGGAGTACGCAAAGGTCGTCAAGGCGACCAGCGCCGGCTTCGACAGCGTGGACGGGTTCGTCAGCGACACCGCCAACTACACGCCCACCCAGGAGCCGTTCCTGACCGATCCGTCACTCACGGTCGGCGGCAATCCTGTGAAGTCGGCGAACTTCTACCAGTGGAACCCGTACTTCGACGAGTACGACTACGACAACGCCATGTACGCGGCACTCGTGTCGGCCGGCTTCCCGAGCCGCATCGGCTTCCTGATCGACACCTCGCGCAACGGCTGGGGCGGACCCCACCGGCCGACGCGGCTGGATTCCACGCCGGGCAGTGCCGACGACTACGTCACGGCCAACAGAGTGGACCGGCGGCCCTTCCGCGGCGACTGGTGCAACATCGACGGCGCGGGAATCGGCAGCCGACCGAAGACGGAGCCCTACGGTTCGGGCAGCCCGATCATCGCGTTCGTCTGGATCAAACCACCCGGCGAGTCGGACGGCGACTACCCCGGCGGCTCCCACCAGCACGGCGACCCGCACTGCGACCCGTCCGGCACTCAGACCGACGGAAACGGCGGAACCTACCCCACCGACGCGATCCCCGGCCACGACGTACCCGCCGGCCAGTGGTTCGGCGCCGAGTTCCAGCAACTGGTCCAGAACGCCTACCCGGTCATCGGTGGCACGGGCACGGGAGGCGACACCGTCCCGCCGTCCGCGCCCACGGGCCTGCGGGCGACGGCCACCACCAGTACCAGCGTCTCCCTCTCCTGGGCGGCCTCCACGGATGACACCGGTGTCATCGGGTACGACGTCTACCGCGGCGGTACGAAAGTCGCCTCCGTCGACGGCACCTCGTACACCGACACAGGACTGTCGGCCTCCACGACGTACGACTACAAGGTCACGGCTCGCGATGCGGCCGGCAACGTCTCCGCCCCCTCCGACGCGGTGACCGTATCCACGGCCGCGGGTGGCGGTACCGGAAGCGGAACAGGATGTTCTGCCACGTACACGGCCACCAACGACTGGGGCGGCGGCTTCACCGCCGATGTGACGGTCACCAACACCGGTTCGGCCTCCACCACGTCGTGGACGGTGACGTGGACCTGGCCGGGGAACCAAAAGATCACCAGCCTGTGGAACGGCACGTACACGCAGGCAGCCGCAGGGGTCAGCGTCGCGGCCGCGCCCTACAACGGCGTCGTCGAAGCGGGCAGGAGCACCGCCTTCGGCCTCCAGGCCGCCTACAGCGGCACCAACGACAAACCCGCGCTGACCTGCACCGCGACGTGAGAGGTCGAACAACGCGGGTCCCAGCGCCGGCACTTCCCGGGTGAGCGAACCCCCATCCACGGAAGGAACCGCGCCGACACGGACCGGTCGCAGAGGTGATTCCACACCCGGCCGAGCCCCCTCCCCCCACCCGGCCGCACCCCGCTGCGGCCGGTGACCGAAAGGATCTCCGTGCTCGGATTCCCCGCAAACCTCGGCAGGCGCAGCGCGGCACTGACCGGACTACTGGCCGCCCTGCTGCTTACTGTCATGTCCCTGATCACTCCGCCGCTCGCGCACGCGGCCACCCCCATCTGCGACAAGTTCGGCAGCACGTCCGTCTCGGGTGGCAAGTACATCGTCCAGAACAACGAGTGGGGCGATTCGATACAACAGTGCATCGACGTCACCGACGACGGGTTCCAGTACACCTCCGGGTACCACAACCTCGCCGGCAGCGGCGCGCCAGCCGCCTATCCGTCCATCTACGCCGGCTGCCACTACGGGAACTGCTCCACCGGCAACGGCCTGCCGCAGCAGGTCTCGTCGTTCACCGCTCCCACCTCCAGCGTGAACTTCACGACCGCCGGTGGACAGTGGGACGCCTCCTATGACATCTGGTTCGACACCAACCCGGACCCGGGCGGGCAGAACAACGGGGAGGAGCTGATGATCTGGGCCGACCACGCCGGGCCGCCCCAGCCGTTCGGCTCCAAAGTCGGCACCGTCACCATCGAGGGCGCCGACTGGGACGTCTGGTACGGCCGTCAAGGCAGCAACCCGGCCTGGAACACCGTCTCCTACGTCCGGCGGCAGACCACCGACGCAGTCACCGTGAACATCAAGGACTTCACCGACGACTCCGCTGTTCGAGGCTACCTGTCCCCGTCCTGGTACATGACCAGTGTGCAGTTCGGCTTCGAGCCCTGGGTCGGCGGACCCGGCCTGGGTGTGAACTCCTTCTCCTACGATCCCCACGGTGGTGGAGCCGGCAACGACGCGACCGCGCCCAGCGTTCCCACAGGTCTGGGCGTCACCTCCACCACCTCCTCCAGCGCCTCACTGTCATGGTCGGCCTCCACCGACAACGTGGGCGTGGTCGGCTACGACATCTACCGCAACGGCTCCAAGGTGGGCGCAGCGACCGGCACCAGCTTCACCGACGCCGGCCTCGCCGCCTCAACCGGCTACACCTACACCGTGTCCGCCTACGACGCGGCCGGCAACATCTCGGTGAAATCGGCTGCCGTGACGGCCACGACCAAGGCGAGCGGCAGCGGCGGCGGGACTCTGCTGTCGCAAGGGCGCGATGTCTGGGCCTCCTCCACGGAAAGCGCTTCTTACCCGGCCTCCCAGGCCGTCGACGGCAACACCGGCACCCGCTGGAGCAGCTGCTTCTGCGACGGGCAATGGATCAACGTCGACCTCGGGGCGAGCCATGACATCTCCCAGGTCGCCCTGAACTGGGAGACGGCCTACGCCTCCGGGTTCGAGATCCAGGTCTCCGACGACCCGGACTTCCGCACATGGAAGGACCTGGCCACCGTCACCGACGGCGCGGGCGGGGCGCAGAGCTACAACGTGTCCGGCACAGGCCGCTACGTGCGCGTCCTCGGCAGGCAGCGCGCCACCTCGTACGGCATCTCCCTGTGGGAGCTGCGGATATACGGCATTTGAGACGCCCGCCGTGCGGGAGGTGCCTGAGCCTCCCGCACGGCACCCATCCCCGGGATGCCGGATCCCGGGGCACGCGGTGTGGCGTGGATGTCGTGCTCTTGGCGCGCTGATCAGGCGTCGCGTGGCTCCAGATACACCTCGTCGACGTAACACCAGGCCCACACCTCGCCCGGCTCCGCGGAGCGGACGAGAGGGTGCCCGCTTGCTTCGTAATGAGCGGTGGCATGGGCACCTGGCGAACTGTCGGAGCAACCGATGTGGCCGCAGGCCAGGCAGACTCGCGCTCCCTGCCCCTCGTGCCCAAGGGCAACGCACTCCAGGCACACGTCGCCGTAAGGCACAGTTGCTGAGGCCGCAACGGCGATGTGTGTGCAGCTGCGGCCCTCCGGACGGCCGCCGTCCGGTCGCGTCACCCACATGGTCATGGTGTTCCCTCACTGTCCTTTTCCAGGAACCGCCGGTAGGCCTGGGACAGGTTCGTCAGATAGCGCAGCGCGCCGGCCCTGTCCTGCTCGGACAACTCTTGCCCGGCGTCGAAGAGCATCTGCAGCAGCGGGACGAGCGCGCCCATGACGTGCCGCAAACCCTGGTCGGTGACGTCGAGGACCTGCCGGCGTCCATCTCCGGGGTGCCGGCTGCGCGTCATGTGGCCTTCGGCGACCAGGCGGTGGACCGTCTGTGTGCCGGCGGCCGACGTCACGCGCAGGCGCCGGGCCAGCTCCGCCGGCCCGATCTGCTCGTCGGCTCGGGCCGCCATCACCACGTGTTCCATCGCTTCCACGTCCGTCAGGGGCATGGCGAGCTGCTCGGCGAGCTCCAGCCGGGCGAGCTGGGTCAAGGTCAGCACGTCGCGCAGTGCATCGGACAGCTCATCGTGCGGCGGCTCGTTCATCTCGAAGCCCCGCCCGGTAGCTGCCTCTGCGTGGGCCTGCGAAGGCCTGCCCGGGCCTCCCGTGGATCGCTGTTGCGCCATGTCGGACAGTCTGGCACGCTGAAAGTAGCTAAGTAACTTAACTATCTGGAGTGCGTCGTGCCCACCAGCTCGCCTCAGCCTGCCGCACCTGACGCTCCCTCCCTCGTCGGAGGACCCCGAGCAACCGGCCGAAGGCCCAGGCGACCCGTCCGTCTCGCCCTGCTGGTCGTCGTGCTGGCGATCACCGCCCTGGGCGCCGCGTTCAGCCTCGGTCCATCCGACGCAACGACCACACGGAACACAGGGGCGGGCCTGCCCACCGATTCACAATCCGCTCAGGTCGCGCGGATCGTCAGCTCTTCCCCGTCCGGCTCCGTGGCACCCGCTCTCGTCGTCTACAGCAACCGTGACGGCAGTCCTCTCACCGCTGTTCAGACAGCCGCCATCGAGCGCCAGGCGACTGCGCTCGGAAAGCTCGGCCTGCGCCCCGGCGCATCACACCCGAACGTCTTCGATGGGAAGGTCGCCGTCATCGCCGTTCCCCTCAGCAGCAGTCGGAGCGATCAGGAGAACACCCAGAAGATCGACGCCATCCGCGCAACGGCCCGCCGCGACCTGCCCACCTCCCTCCAGGCCCAGGTGACCGGCGCCCCGGCGTTCAAAGCCGACCTCGGCAAGGTCTTCGACGGCGCCGACACCAACCTGCTGATCGCGACCGTCTGCGTCGTCGCCGTCCTGCTGTTGATCACCTACAGGAGCCCGATCCTGTGGCTGGTACCGCTGCTGGTCGTCGGCGCGGGCGACCGTACGGCAAGCGTTCTGGTCGGCACACTCGCCCCGCACTTCGGCGTCACGGTCGACGCGTCCGCCGCAGGCATCCTCTCCGTCCTCGTTTTCGGTGCCGGCACCGACTACGCACTCCTCCTCGTCTCCCGCTACCGCGACGAACTGCGCCTGCACGAAGACCGCTTCACCGCCATGGCCCGCGCCTGGCGCGCCACCGTTCCGGCCGTTCTCGCCAGCGGCGTCACCGTCGTCCTCAGCCTGCTGACCCTGCTGGCCGCCGAGCTCACGGGCAACCGCGGCCTGGGCTTCGCCGGAGCCGTCGGCATCCTGGTCGCCATGCTCTTCGGCCTGGTGGTTCTGCCCGCCGTCCTTGTCCTGCCCGGCCGATGGCTGTTCTGGCCCGTGACGCCGAAACTCGGCCAGCCGGTCACCGCGGAAGGCGCGAGCGGCTGGGCCAGGGTCGGTTCTCTGGTCGGCCGCCGCCCCGTGTGGGTGGCCACGGTCGGCATCGCCGTGCTCCTCGTCCTCTCTTCCGGCGTGCTCGGCCTGCGAACCGGTCTGTCCCAGGCCGACTCCTTTCGCAAGACGCCCGAAGCCGTCCTGGGGCAGCGCAGCCTGCAGACCGTCCTTCCCGCCGGCGCGACCGAACCCCTCACCGTGATCTCCACACCGACCACCGCCCAACAGGTCGCCCGCGCGGCCCGCCGTGTCCCGGGCGTCTCCGAGGTGACAGCAGGGCAACGCGCGGCGCAGTGGACCAGCACGGACGTCGTTCTCCGAGAAGCCGCCGGCACCAGCGGCTCAAACCAGGCCATCACCGCCCTCCGCGCACGCCTGGCGAAGATCCCCGGAGCACACGCCCTCGTCGGCGGCACCACAGCCGAAACGTACGACATCGCTCAGGCCGACGCCCACGACACCAAGGTCGTGGTCCCCCTGGTCCTCACGATCGTGTTCGCCGTCCTGGCCATCCTGTTGCGCGCTCTCGTCGCGCCCATCCTGCTGGTCGCGACGGTGGTCGGCTCCTTCTTCGCCTCGCTGGGAGCAAGCTGGATGCTCTTCCGGACCGTCTACGACTTCCCCGCCCTCGACAGCAGCGTGATCCTCCTGTCCTTCCTGTTCCTTGTCGCGCTGGGCGTCGACTACAACATCTTCCTCATCGCCCGAACACGAGAGGAGACCCTGGCCGGGCATGACACCCGTAGGGCCGTCCTCGCGGCGCTCGCCTCCACGGGAGGTGTCATCACGAGTGCCGGCATCCTGCTCGCAGCAGTGTTCACCGTCCTCGGTGTGCTCCCGCTGATCACCCTCACACAGATCGGGATCATCGTCGGCATAGGCGTGCTCCTCGACACCCTGCTCGTGCGCACAGTGCTGGTGCCCGCCCTGGTCCTGATCACCGGACGCCGCTTCTGGTGGCCCGCCCACCCGGAAACCGCCCATCGCCCCTGACCTGCGATTTTCTGACCGACGCCGTCGCTGTGACGGCGAGCCGTGCTCCGGTTCGGAGGACCCCCGAGTCGAGGTTTCGCTCCCGACAGCGACGATCACCCTACGTCTGCCCCCCCCGGAAGGTGCCTCCGGCAGGCCGTCGAACCGGTCCGCCAGGATCATCGCCACGTCGTCCGCCAAGCTGCCACCGGTGTGACGGATCAACGCCCGGTGCAGTTGCTCCAGGAAGTCTCGTGGAGTGGGGCCGATGCCTATCCCCTCCATCGCCTCCGGCAGGGCGAAGACTCGCTCTCGCCCGCGTAGATGCCGCCCCAGCGGCGGCGCCGTCCCGACGTCTCGCTCTCGTGCGCGGCGAGCGCCGCCTACGACCGGTCTCGCTACGTCGGTACCGGGCGGAGGCCCCAGCCGCCGGGCTCCCGGCGAAACGGGAACCCGGCTGGCAGGAGTTCGTTCCCTCCGCTCACCTCCGACCGGCTCAGGCGGCTGGTCGACCGGGGATGCCGGGGTGCCCGCCGACCGGCCACCGGAGGGAGGGATCAGCGGGGCACACCCAGCGGGGCCCGCTGTCGGGATCCGAGTCCGCGGCGGGGACCAGCCGCATGGGGTGGGGGTGGCCGGACCGGCAAGCCGGCCATGCCCGGCTGCTGCCGAGAGACGGCAGGTGCTCCAGTACGGCGTCCTGGGTGTGCCCGGCGATGATCTCCACCTGCACCTCGGCGTCGAGGTCCGCGTTGAACTCCAGGTACCCCACCGGAACGCCGTCCACCACGAGTTGCCGCCAGTAGCGCGGGTCACCAGCGCCAGGCGAGCGTTCGACCAGGCGGCTCGTCAGCCCGCAGACCGACAGGTCATGGGCGACGGCAGCGAACAGTTCCTCGGGTGTCGGCACGGCTCGGTCTCCTTGTTGTGTGCTCGCCGTCCGAAACGTTACGGCTTGAACGTGCAGTTCACATACCGGTAGCCGCCCTGGCTCGGCTTGGCGACCGAGTACCACACCCACAGGAACGACACCGTCGCCCCGCGCGGCATGGTGTACGTCTTGTTGCTTCGCACGATGTGGAACGTGCGCGGAAGCGGGCCGTGGAAGTGGTAGTTCCATGGTTCGACGTGCGGCTGGTAGACGTTGGCCTGCCGGTTGTTCGCGAATATCTGGGCGCTGAGGTTGACCACGCCGAACCTTCTGTTGGCCGGGCGCAGCTTCACCCCCCAGGGGATGCCGTACCGCATGGACTCCTGCAGGGTCACGTCGGCCGTGGTGTGCTTGAAGGTGCCTCGGCACTTCGGTAGCGCCGCGGCTGCGACAGCGCTCTGCCGGACCGAGTCGGCGTTCTTCTTGAGCGCGGCCGTGACGCCCCCGGTGTCGAACGTTCCCCCGCCCGAGGAGACGCCCTCGGCGGCGAGCCGGGACAGCAGGTCGGCCGACTGCTGGGCGGTGTCCGTCGCGGAGTCCCTAGAGGAAGAAGCGCTGCGATCGGCTGCCGCAGCCCCCGGAACGGCGGCGCCCCCGCACAGCATCGCGGCCAGACAGGCGGCAACGCCGGTACGGCGAAGGGTTGCGCGCACAGAGATGGCTCGGGTCACTGATCTACCCCCGTGAAGTGACTGGTCAGGTCTGCCCGGCTCTGACCTGTCAGGTGTCGCCGGGCATTTGTGACTCTATACAGGGGAGGTTGATGAGACGTCAGTTCTTAACGGGATCAGAACGCGCCGGAGCCACGGGAGGGCCCTGTTGCCCTGGCCCCGTGGCATTCGCTCGCGACCTACACCGCCTGGTACGCCCGTGCCAGCTTCTACACCGCTGCCTCGAACACGGTTTTCGAAGCGGTTCCTGCCTGGCGGAAACGACGGTCCGGCGGCTGCTGGCCCGCATCGACGGCGATGCGCTGGACCGCGCGGTCGGACGATGGCTCGCCGACCGCCGACCGCCGACCGCCGACCGCCGACCGCCGACCGCCGACCGAAGGCGACCAGCCTGCGCAGCCTCGCGGTGGACCCAAAAGCCTGCGCGGCGCGGCCACAGCGAAGGCCACCTGCTCGCCGCACTGGAGCACGCTGCCGGCCTGGTCCGGGCCCAGCAGGACGTCGGCGAGAAGATGACACACAAGAAGCCGGGCGACACTCACGTCGAGGCCCGGGGGGAACCAAGAAAGGTGAGATACCAATGACACACTCCGCTGGGCCGCCCCCGCCGGGGCGCCGAGGCCCGGACAAGCGGCACTGGCTCAAGCCCCAGGGTTCGCGGGCTTTCGTCCTCGGCGTGTGCATGGCCGTCGGCGGGCTGGCTGGCGGGGTTCGCTCCGCGCAGGACGGCAAGGGGATCTGGACCATCGTCGGCACCTTCGGCCTGGGGATCTTCGGCCTCATTGTCGTCGTGAGTTTCTTCGCCAACTACGGGGACCCGCGAGGCCGCCGCTGAGCCCCTTTCAAGGTCGACGCGGCCGGCGCCTGACGGCCCCCGAGTCGGCCCGACGCAAGCCAGGCCCCCCATTCGCACCAAACGCGATGGTAGGAGGGGCTGTTGCTGCCTCCGTCACTGAAAATGATGGAGCATGCCCAGCCCTCCGAGCGTCGGCAGAGCCGTACCCACCGGTCGCCGTCATACCGGACCAGGCACGACATTGCACTTTCGTCGTGAGTCTGGGACGTCGCAGGCACCAGGAGCACCCCCTGCCGCGGTGGTGAGTCTGCAGGTGCCTGCCGACTCGCATGACGGGCTCCCCCCTCCGGCCCTCGCTACTGGCCCGACGACGCCCGATACCGGTGGATCAGCGCGATGGCCATGGCGCCTTCGCCCACGCCGGAAGCCACCCGCTTGATCGAGTGGGCGCGCACGTCACCGGCCGCGAAGACCCCTAGGACGCTGGTCTCGAGCATCAGCGGTTCGCGTGCCAACGGCCAGTCGGCGGGAGGCTTCCCGGCGAGCAACAGGTCGGGGCGGGGCCGGTCAGCACGAAGCCGTGCTCGTCGCACTCCACGACCCCGGCCAGCCAGCCGGTGCGTGGCCGCGCACCGATGAAGGTGAAGACGAACCGCGCCCGCTCCTCAACCTCGTTCCCCGTGGCGTCGTCGACGAGCGTGATGCGCTCCAGGTGCCCGTCGCCGTGCAGCGCGAGGACCCGGGTGCTCACACGCGCGGGCTTCGGCGGAGGCGGGGACCCTCGCGGATCTGGCGACGTCGGCGTTGCGCGACCGCGACGATCTGCCGGCCCTGCTGGAACGCGTCCGGACCACCTTCGGCCTTGAGGCGCTCAGCCTGCTCCAGCGGGAGGGCCCGGACACCCGAGAGTGGTTCGTCACCGCCAGTTCGGGGCCCCGCCCGCCCGAGCGACCGGAGCAGGCGGACACGGAAGTGCCAGTGTGGACGAACTGGTGCCGGCCGCGCGTGGCAGGCCTCTCGACGAGGACGACCGGCGCCTGCTGCACGGCTGCGCCGCCCAGGTGACGGCGGCCTGGGAAAATCGGCGCAGTCGCCGGCAGGCCGAGGCCCTGAGCGAGCGGGCCGTCTCCGACCGGCGCCGCGCTGAGGCCCTGCGGGCTGCCACGAACGATCTGGAGATGGAGGTTGCAGCGGCGCAAGCGGCACTGGAGCGGCTGCGGGAGCGGCGAACGCCCGCGACGGCTGCTCAGTGTGCTGCCCTGTGCGACCGCTCCGAACAGGCTGTCCGTCGGATCGGGGCCCTCGTCGGCGACGTGCTGGACCTGAGCCGGGTGCACGCCGGCGCCCTGGACGTGCATCTGCGGCCGGTCGACATGGACGAGGTGATGGCGGTCGTGCTCGGGGACCTGAGCCCGGGCGGGCACACCCTGACACTGGAGATGACCGAGGACCTGCCAGACGTGATCGCGGATGCCGCGGTGCTCCCCCGGGTGGTGACCGACCTGGCAGCCCATGCGCTGCGTCGCAGCCCCGACGCTGAGCCGTCCGCCGTGACCGTGGTGACGGCCGATGGCCATGTCGAGATCCGGCTGGTCGACCACGGTCCTCCCGGCGTCGAGGCGAGGGAGGTCGTGGGCGTTCCGGCTCCGGTCAGCGGGCTGGTGCCGCGCCTGTGCGCGGACCTCGCGCAGCTGATCGGTGGCGAACTGCGGTGGGAGGTCACGGCCGGCGGTGGTCTGACCGCCGTGCTGAGCCTGCCTGCGGCGGCCGAGAGCGGGAACGCCATGCGCCGGACGGCGGATTGAAGCCCCTCTGTAAGTGGCAGAGGGGCCGCAAGGATGCAGAGCACGGACTACGGCGCTGTGAGGACGACCAGCACCACCGAGAGCAGAAGCACGAGGGTTCCCGCGGCAATGAACGCGTAGTCCAGCAGACGCCGTTCGCGGCTGTGGACGACCACGGTGCCCAGGTCGGCCGGATCGTACGTGATCAGCAGCGTGTCGCCGTCGCGCAACGGCCGCCGCCGTGTCGCAGGCACGGGGCTGCCGATCTCCACCACTTGGCCGGCCTCCGTGCTGAACTGGAGCAGCGGGCGTGGCATGGAGGGATCGGCCTCACGCCCTGCGGGGTTGCGCTTGACCAGTGCCCAGGCCTTGACGCCGGTCCGCTCGATCCTGCGGGTCTGACGCAGGCCGGTGATTCCGGCGAGCGTCATCACGCATCCGCCGCAGGCGGCGAAGACCGCCATGACGACGGTGTCTCCCACGCTCACCGTGCCGTGCCTCCGCCGGGTTCGAAGCGGTAGCCCATGTGGGGCTCGGTGATCAGGTAACGCGGATGGGCCGGGTCGGGTTCGAGTTTGTGGCGCAGGCCCGAGATGTAGATGCGCAGGTAGTTGGAGTGCTCGTCGTGGCCCGGTCCCCAGATGTCGCGCAGCAGCTGGTGGCCGGTGACCAGTCGTCCCGGATTGCGCAGCAGGGGGGTGAGAAGCCGCCATTCCGTGGGCGAGAGGTGGACGGGCTCACCGCGACCCGCATGCCCCACCACGGTGCGGGCGGTCAGGTCCACGGCGTATTCTCCGACGCTGACTGTCCCCGGTCCGGAACCGCGGTCCGTGCGACGTAGTACGGCACGAAGCCTGGCCAGCAGTTCCTCCATGGCGAACGGCTTGGTCACGTAGTCGTCGGCGCCCGCGTCCAGCACGTTGACGACGTCGGCGGGAGCGGCATGCTCCGACAGGGCGATGACCGGCATGGACGACCAGGACCGCAGGCCGGTGATGAGATTGGTGCTGTCCGCGTCAGGCAGGTCGAGGTCGACGATCACCGCGTCAGGCGGCTTGCCGGCGGCCAGTCTGAGGGCGCTGGTCGCGTCGGGCGCGGCGGCGACGGCGTAGCGCTGCGCGGTGAGACTGACGTCCAGAGCACGCAGCAGCTGTGGCTCGTGGTCGACTATCAGCACGTGTCGCGTCATCTGTGTTCCTCTTCCTGCCCTGGACCGACCTCTCGAGCCAGGAGTCACGTGGTCCGGTCGGGCGAGGGTGAGCTCGCCGGGGGACGGCGTGAAGCATGCTGTGCGGTCGTGTTCATCGTTGCTTCAACGCGGCCAGATCGTGGTTCAGCCGAACGACATTGACGTTTTCCTGACCCAGAAAACCCAGCTCCTGGCCGCTGACGTGTGTGACGACGAGATGTCGGACTGCGGCGGGGGCCAGTCCACGGGCCTTCGCCACCCGGTTCACCTGCTGGTAGGCGTACGCGGGTGAGATGTCCGGATCGAGACCGGAACCGGAGGCGGTGACCGCGTCGGCGGGAACGCTGCTCGGCCGGACGCCGTCGAATGCTGCCACGGCGGCGCGGCGCTGGGCGATCGTCTTGACCAGCGCGGCGTTGTTGGGGCCGAGGTTGGAGGCGCCGGAGCTGGTCGGGTCGTAGCCGGTGCTTCCCGCCGCGGACGGGCGGGGCTGGAACCATTTGGTGTCGGGTGCTGGTGCGGTCTGACCCTTGTGCAGGGGACGGTCGAAGGTCTGGCCGATGAGGGCGGAGGCGGCCGGACGTCCGTTGTCCTTGATCATGGATCCGTTGGCTTGGCGTGGAAAGAGGCCCTGGGCGATGCCCGTGACGGCCAGCGGATAGGCGATGCCGGTGATCACGGTGAACACCAGCAGCATGCGTAGCGCCGCCAGGTGGTGGCGGACCACATGGGCGAGAGAGCCGAACACGAAGATCGCCCTCCTAGTCGGTCAGTGCAGTCCGGGGACGAACTGGATGATGAGGTCGATGGCCTTGATGCCGACGAACGGCAGCACCAGGCCGCCGAGGCCGTAGACCCAGATGTTGCGGCTGAGCAGCGCGGCCGCCGAGGACGGCCGGTAGCGGACGCCGCGCAGTGCCAGCGGGATCAGCGCGACGATGATCAGCGCGTTGAAGATGATCGCGGAGGAGATGGCCGAGGTCGGGCTGTGCAGGCCCATGATGTTGAGATGGTGCAGCCCTGGGTAGACGCTGGCGAACATCGCGGGGATGATCGCGAAGTACTTGGCTATGTCGTTGGCGATGGAGAACGTGGTCAAGGAACCCCGGGTGATGAGGAGTTGCTTGCCGATCTCGACGATCTCGATGAGCTTGGTCGGGTTGGAGTCGAGGTCGACCATGTTGCCGGCCTCCTTGGCGGCCGACGTTCCGGTGTTCATGGCCACGCCGACGTCCGCCTGGGCGAGGGCCGGGGCGTCGTTGGTGCCGTCACCGGTCATCGCGACGAGCTTGCCGCCGGCCTGCTCCCGCTTGATGAGGGCCATCTTGTCCTCGGGAGTGGCCTCGGCGAGGAAGTCGTCGACGCCCGCCTCCTTGGCGATCGCCTTGGCGGTGAGCGGGTTGTCACCGGTGATCATGACCGTCTTGATGCCCATGCGGCGCAGTTCGTCGAAGCGCTCGCGCATACCGTGCTTGACGACGTCCTTGAGGTGGATCACCCCGAGGATCCGGGCGCTCTCGACCCCTGCTCGCCGGTCCACTTCGCCGACCACCAGCGGCGTGCCGCCCGTGGCGGAGATGCCGTCGACCAGCGGGCCGACCTCGTCGGTGGGATGGCCGCCGTGCTCGCGGACCCAGCGCATCACCGCCGTGGCCGCGCCCTTGCGCAGGGAGCGGTTGTCCAGCTCGTCGTCGAGATCCACTCCCGACATGCGTGTCTGTGCGGTGAACGGGACGAACTCGGCGTGCGCCAGCTCGCCTTCGGTCCGTGCGCGCAGCGCGTGACGCTCCTTGGCGAGGACCACGATCGAGCGCCCTTCGGGCGTCTCGTCGGCGATCGAGGAGAGCTGGGCCGCGTCCGCCAGCGTTTCCAGGTCCACGCCGCTGACCGGCAGGAACTCGGCAGCCTGCCGGTTGCCCAGGGTGATGGTGCCGGTCTTGTCCAGCAGCAGGGTGTTGACGTCGCCGGCGGCCTCCACGGCACGCCCAGACATGGCCAGTACGTTGCGCTGCACCAGCCGGTCCATCCCGGCGATGCCGATCGCGGAGAGCAGCGCGCCGATCGTGGTCGGGATCAGGGCGACGACCAGCGCCACGAGGATGACGATGGACTGCTCGGCGCCGGCGAAGATGGCGAACGGCTGCAGGGTCACCACGGCGACCAGGAAGACGATGGTCAGCGAGGCCAGGACGATGTTGAGCGCGATCTCATTCGGTGTCTTCTGCCGGTCCGCGCCCTCCACCAGCGCGATCATGCGGTCGATGAACGTCTCGCCGGGTTTCGAGGTGATCCGCACCACGATGCGGTCGGAGAGCACCTTCGTCCCGCCCGTCACGGCGGAGCGGTCGCCGCCCGACTCGCGGATCACCGGAGCCGACTCACCCGTGATGGCCGACTCGTCCACGCTTGCGATGCCCTCGACCACATCGCCGTCACCGGGGATGATCTCACCGGCCTCGACCACGACGTGATCACCGAGCCGGAGCTCGGTGCCCAGCACCTCCTCGGTGACCTCCGGTGCGCCGGGCTGCCCGTCATGGATGACACGGCGGGCCATGGTGTCCTTCTTCGTCCGGCGAAGTGTTTCCGCCTGCGCCTTGCCGCGTCCCTCCGCGACCGCCTCCGAGAGGTTGGCGAAGGCCACGGTCAGCCAGAGCCATACGGTGATCACCCAGGCGAAGACGCTCGGGTTCCTGATCGCCGACAGGGTGGTCAGCACCGCGCCCACCTCGACCACGAACATCACGGGGTTCTTGACCATCCGGCGCGGGTTGAGCTTGCGCAGCGCGTCGGGGACGGAGGCGCGCAGCAGCTTGGGGTCAAGCATTCCCGCGGAGACCCGATGGGATTGGGCCTCCGGCGGCCCCTTCGGCGTCTTGGCTTCCAAGGTGGTGGTGGGCATCAGTGCAACCCTTCCGCGAGCGGTCCCAGCGCGAGCGCGGGCAGGTAGGTGAGGCCGACGACGATGAGGATCACGGCGGACAGCAGACCGACGAACTGCGGCCGGTGGGTGGGAAGAGTGCCCGCTGTGACCGGCACCGGCTGCTGCTGGGCGAGCGATCCGGCCAGCGCCAGCACGAACACCATCGGCAGGAAGCGGCCGAGGAGCATCGCGAGTCCTAGTGCGGTGTTGTACCAGACGGTGTTGGCACTCAGCCCGGCGAACGCCGAGCCGTTGTTGTTGGCGGCCGAGGTGAAGGCGTAGAGCACTTCGGAGAAGCCGTGTGGACCGTGGTTGAGCATCGCCGCCCGCTCACCCGGCAGAGCCATCGCCACACCCGTGCCGACCAGCACGATCGCCGGGGTGGTGAGGATGTACAGGGAGGCGTACTTCATCTCCCGGCCGCGCAGTTTCTTGCCCAGGTACTCGGGGGTGCGGCCGACCATGAGGCCGGCGATGAAGACCGCCACGACAGCCAGGATCAGGATGCCGTAGAGGCCGGATCCGGTGCCGCCGGGCGCGATCTCGCCGAGCATCATGTTGAAGATCGTCAGGCCGCCGCCGCCCGGCGTGTACGAGTCGTGGAAGGAGTTGACCGCCCCGCAGGACGTCAGGGTCGTGGACACGGCGAACAGGGCCGAGGCCCAGATCCCGAAGCGCTGCTCCTTGCCCTCCATCATCCCGCTCGCCGCCTGTCCGGCCGAACTGCTCACGCTGTGCAGCTCGTTGACGGTGACGATGGCCACCGAGGAGGCCCAGATCAGCGCCATCACGGCCACGATGGCGTAGCCCTGCCGCTTGTCACCGACCATCGTGCCGAAGGTGCGCGGCAGCGAGAAGCCGATCACCAGCAGTAGGTAGATCTCCAGCCAGTTGGTGAACGGGTTGGGGTTCTCGAAGGGGTGAGAGGAGTTTGCGTTGTAGAACCCGCCGCCGTTCGTGCCGAGTTCCTTGATGGCCTCCTGGGAAGCGACCGGGCCGCCGGGGATGGATTGGTGCTGTCCGGCGATGGTGGTGATCGACTCGAAGCCGTGGAAATTCTCGATCGTGCCCGCGGCAACCAGCACGACGGCCATGACCAGCGAGATCGGCAGCAGTACCCGCAGCACGACCCTGGTGAGGTCCTGCCAGAAGTTGCCGACCCGGTCGGTCTTCTTCCGAGTGAAGCCGCGGATCAGGGCGGCGACCACGGCGATTCCGACCGCCGCCGAGACGAAGTTCTGCACCGCCAGACCCGCCATCTGCACCAGATGGCCCAGGGCCGACTCGCCCGAGTAGTTCTGCCAGTTGGTGTTGGTGACGAAGGAGGCGGCGGTGTTGAAGGACAGGGCGGGAGCGACTGGCCTCATGCCGAGGGAGAGCAGGAGATGGCTCTGCAGCCGCAGGAAGCCGTAGAGAAACAGCACCGAGACCACGGAGAACGCGAGCACGCTGCGCAGATAGCCGGGCCACGTCTGCTCGGCGTCCGCGTCCACGCCGCCGGCCCGATAGAGCAGGCGCTCCGCGCGCCAGTGATCGGGGGAGGTGAGGACATGGGCCATGTAGTCGCCGAGCGGGCGGAAGGTCAGGGCCAGCGCACCGACCAGGGCGATGATCTGCAGCCAGCCCGCGAGAGTGGCGTTCATGGAGAACCTCTCCAGCCACGGTCCGTGTAGGACGCAGCTAGAACTTCTCGGGGAAGATCAGGCACAGGACCAGGTAGATCACCAGGCAGACGGCGACGACCAGGCCGACGACGTTGTCCAGGCTCACAGCCGGCTCACCCCCTTGGCGATCAGAGCGATCAGGGCGAACGCTGCGATGACGAGAACGATGAATCCGAGATCCGGCATGTGTGACACCCCCGTGGCGACGACGGGAAGGGGATGCTCGGCTGCAGTGCGGCGATGTGGCCGCAAGGAAAAGGTGGTGCCGTAAAAGCACCGGCTCATTCAGCACAGTCGCAGGCCGGCCGTTTGGCGAGTGTCATTAGCGGATTTGTGATGACTACGGCCACTTCTTTGATGAGTCCTTGACGCGCAGCGACTCGCTCCGGTCAAGGGCCATCCGCGCTGATCGGTTGGCGCGCGTATGGCGGGCTCCTGCCGGAACGGCTGTCCTGCGGGAGGCGGTGCAGTGGCGCGTGCTCCCTTCCGTCCATGCCCGCCACAGGGACGCTGTCGTCAGGTGGCCGCCGGATCTCCTTCGGCCTGGATGCTGTCGTGTTCGTATTGCGACCCTGCCGTTCCAGACCGCCGTAGTGGGCAACATCCGGACCTCACTACCGCTGCCCGACGTGTGAATGTATGGCTGAGCGCTCGCCGAAAATCACCATGGCGTTGGCGAGCGCCAGAGGCCCGACGGAGGCCCGGTAGTGGTGCCCGCACAGGAAGAGGTCCACCGCGTGCCGGTCGCCGGTCGGCAAGACTGCCTTGACCATCGGTGGGGCCGAGCAGCAGCAGGCGCGCTCGGGCCACATCTTTCTATCGCCCGGTTTTACCGAGCGGGCCAGTTCGACAGGTGGATCGTGCGTGACGCCCCATGGCTGGTCCCGGGCCTGCGGATGCAACGGCTCGCTGGTGGCGGCGACTGGAACGAATCGCTGCGGGGGGACGGCCAGCACGGGGCAGACGGCGTGTGCGGAGCAGTAGCGGCGGGTGGAGCGCAGGAACCAGCGCCACGGCCAAAGGCACCGCAGCCTGCGAATAGGTGCCTGGCCCACCACGAGCAGGTCGTCGTTGTAGTGCGCGGTGGCCACGAGCACCTCGCCGGGTGAGCCCATGGATGCGACCACCTGCACTCGCATACCGTGCGGAATGCCGCCGACCGCCTGGCCGAAGGCCCGCCGTATGGCATCTCTCTCGCTGCTCGCGGGCGGCCTGCAACTGCTGCCAGGACGGCGAGGACGACTCCGAGGGGCCAACCGGCCACCCGACCGGCCTGCCTCGCCAGGTCGCGTAGGGGCACTGCGGCTCGTAGACACGTACGGCGATCAGTTCCCGGCCCGCGAGTTGAGCCTGAGCCACCGCGGCACGCAAGGCCCCCAATCCGGCCGAGGAGTCGTCCACTCCCACGACGACCCGTCCGGCAGCCGGCTTCGTCATGGCGGATCACCATCCCTCGACCCCATGGCGGTCCTCGAGGATCGGCAAGGTGAGGAGCGGGAGTTTCCTGGACACTGACGGCTCCCTGTTTCCGTGGCGGTCGTTGGCTGGTGCTGTAACCGAAAACCGCACCGGCGGGTGATGTCTCTTGGGGAGTAGGTTCACTCCCGCGAGTCGGGTATCGGGAGGCGGGACGTGAACTGGGACGACGATCGCCACTGGCATGGAATTTTCTACGTCAACAGAGATGATCCACGGCTCGCCGTACCCAAGCGCGTCGGTTGGGGCCGGACCATGAACTTCGGCCATCCGATCGCCTGGATCTGGACCATCGGCGCACCCGTCGCCATGGGAGTGATCGTCTACCTGAGTAAGCGTTGACGCTACGGTGCTGCCCACCCGGCAGGAGCCTGGTGACCTGTTTCGTGGAGCAGCCGGCTTTGACGTTCGGTCATGGCTGCCGAGACTGGCGGGGGTGTCGGGTCACAGCCCTAGGCACTGAGCCGATGGTGTGACGCGGGGCTCCCCACCGCATAGTGAACGTACTCGCGGACGAGGCGGAAGCCGGCGTGCCAGGCCAGGAGGCGGCTGGGGCGGTTGTGGAGGGAGCAGTTCCAGCTGGGTGTGTGGCCGCGGGCGGTGATGTCCGCGCACAGGGCGGTGACGCAGGCCAGGGCGAGGTGGTGGCGCCTGTGGTCGAGGACGGTGTGGACGGCAACGTCCTCGTGGCCGGTGCCGCGGAAGTAGGTGCAGGCCACTGCCTGGATGCGGCCGGTGCGGCCCACCGCGGCCCAGGCGTGGCCGGAGGCGGCGAGGCCGCGTGGTCCGCCCCAGCTGGCCGAGAGCCAGGAGGCGTCCGGGCCGAGTTCCTGCACCGCGTCGGTGTCCGCCGGCTCCAGACGCCGTATGGTCACCGCGTGTGGGACCGTCGCGGACTGTGGCGTGGCCTGGAGGGTCCAGATCATGCGCTCCCACGGGGTGAGCCGGTCGAAGGCGGCGCCGAGGGCGGGCAGGAACCGTGCCGGGGCTTCGACCCGGTTGCCGGCCAGCGGGGCGAGGAGTTCCGGTGTCAGTTCTTCCGGGCTGCCGCGCAGTACGACGTGGCCGGCGCAGGAGACGGCGACCGTGCTCGGCTGGACGGGCCGGTCGGCCCACCAGCGGCCGATGCCGGTGGCCAGCACGTGCTCGCCGATCGTGGCGGGACCCGGGGAGTGCGTGGGGAACCAGCGCGCAAGCGCCCGTTTGTCCGGCGGTGAAATCTCGATCATCGACGCCTCATGGGTGGGGGAGACGGGATACGGATGAGCGGGCGACCGGAGGAAGGCTGTCCCCTGTCGCCCGCCCTGCTGCCGCGCTCGGTCAGCTCTGGCCGGCCTTGCCGCCGTGGTTGGCCTTCTTCTTGCGGGCGCGCTTGGACATGTACGTCAACTCCTCTGAGAGCGGGGGTTCTTCAAGCGGTGCGGCCGACCAGCAGGTCCGCCAGCTTGTTCAGGCGCTTGACCGTGCGGTCCTCGGTCGCGGCCGGGGCCGGGTCGGCGCGCTCGTCGCGGTCGTAGTAGGCGCCGTTGACGATCTCGACGGCCGGGTCGCACAGCCGGACCACGTGCCCCGCACCCTCGGAAGCCGAGACGCCCTCTTGGGAGTAGAGCGGCAGCAGTGCGGTGTCGCAGACGCCCGGGTGGACGGAGACGGCGGTGACGCGCGGGTCGGCGGCGAAGACCGTGAGGGCGAGCTGGGACTGGGCGTAGGCGGCGAGGCGGGAGTAGCGGCGGGCGCGGTTGGGGTCCGTCCAGCTGATGGAGGCCGTGCGGTGCAGGGAGGAGGAGACGTTGACGACGCGGCCGCCCGGGTCGCTGGTGAGCGCCGGCTCCAGCAGGCACGTCAGCAGGTAGTGGGCGAGGAAGTTGACCTGGAAGGCGATCTCGTTGCCGTCGGCGGTGACCGTGTGGCGCTCCGGGGCGGCCATGCCCGCGTTGTTGACGAGGACGTCCAGGTGCGGGTGCTCGGCGACGACCCGCTGGGCGAGCATCTCCACCTCGTCCAGACGGGCGAAGTCCGCTGCGTACGCGCACAGTTGGCTGGCTCGGACACCCGCGGTGGCAACGAGGGCGTCGGCGGCGGCGCGCGCTTCCTCGGCGGTGCGGCCGTGCAGCAGCACGGTGGCGCCGCGCTCGGCGAGCTGTCGGGCGGTCTCGTGGCCGATGCCGGAGGTGGCGCCGGTGACCAGGACGGTACGGGAGGAGAGGGCTGAGTTGGACATGATCCCATCCGGGGTTGCAGGCACGTCGGCACGGCCCGGTGAGGGGCGGTGTGCGTGCGGGGTAGACAGGTGAACGAGGGGCGCCGGGAGCCGATCGCGGCGCCCCTCCGGTCACGGAAAGCGGCGTCGGCGGGACGCGGCGTCAGCGGGCACGGCGTCGGCGGGACGCGATGCCGGCAGAACGTGGGCGCTTCCGGTCAGCGTGGCGCACGACGCGGTGGCCGAGCGGGACTCGGCGGCCGGTCGAAGAGAAGCCAGGCGCTGTTCACGAGATCCATGGAAGCTGTCCCGCAGCCGCCGGGCAAGCCGGAACGCCGGTCTCTGACGGGGCTCTGACGTGCGCATACGGGACCTTGACGGGCGAGCCATGCGGATGCGCGGGGTTCAGCCAAGGCCGGGCACCTGTGAGATCAGCAGGTCGATCAGCTTGATGCCGACGAAGGGCAGGACGAGTCCGCCGAGGCCGTAGACGAGCAGGTTGCGGCGCAGCAGGTCGAGGGCGGAGGCCGGGGTGTAGCGCACGCCGCGCAGGGCCAGCGGGATCAGGGCGACGATGATCAGCGCGTTGAAGATGATCGCGGAGGTGATCGCGGAGGTCGGGCTGTGCAGGCCCATCACGTTGAGCGATTCCAGACCGGGGTACGAGCCCGCGAACATCGCCGGGATGATGGCGAAGTACTTCGCCACGTCGTTGGTGATGGAGAAGGTTGTCAACGCCCCGCGTGTGATGAGGAGTTGTTTGCCGATCTCGACGATTTCGATGAGCTTGGTGGGGTTGGAGTCGAGGTCGACCATGTTGCCGGCCTCCTTGGCGGCCGAGGTTCCGGTGTTCATCGCCACGCCGACGTCGGCTTGGGCCAGCGCGGGGGCGTCGTTGGTGCCGTCACCGGTCATTGCGACCAGCTTGCCGCCCTCCTGCTCGCGTTTGATCAGCGCGAGTTTGTCCTCGGGGGTGGCCTCGGCGAGGAAGTCGTCGACGCCCGCCTCCTCGGCGATGGCCTTCGCGGTCAGCGGGTTGTCGCCGGTGATCATCACCGTGCGGATACCCATGCGGCGCAGTTCGGCGAAGCGTTCGTGGATGCCGTCCTTGACGACGTCCTTGAGGTGGATGAGTCCGAGGACACGCGGCCCGTCCCAGTCGTGCACCGCCACCAGCAACGGTGTGCCGCCGAATGCGGCCACGGCGTCGGCGTACCGCCGTGCCTCGGGCGGTACCTGGCCGCCGTACATCTGCACCCACTCGATCACCTGCTGCGCGGCGCCCTTGCGGATGGCGCAGACGGCGCCGTTGTTCCAGCGCAGGTCGACGCCGCTCATCCGGGTCTCGGCGCTGAAGGCGACCCAGCGGGCGTTCGCCAACTCACCCTCGGCAGGCGCCCGCAGCCCGTACCGCTCCTTCGCCAGGACGACGACGGAGCGGCCCTCCGGAGTCTCGTCGGCCAGGGAGGAGAGCTGGGCGGCATCCACCAGCTGCCGTGCGTCGATACCGGGCAGCGGCACGAACGCGGCTGCCTCGCGATTGCCCAGGGTGATGGTGCCGGTCTTGTCCAGCAGCAGGGTGTTCACATCACCCGCAGCCTCGACCGCCCGGCCGGACATGGCGAGCACGTTGCGCTGCACCAGCCGGTCCATGCCCGCGATGCCGATCGCGGACAGCAGGGCCCCGATCGTCGTCGGGATGAGCGTGACGAGCAGCGCGACCAGCACGGTCGTCGACTGCGCGGCACTCGCGTACTCGCCCATCGGCTGCAGGGCGACCACGACCAGGAGAAAGATGATCGTGAGCGAGGCCAGGAGAATGTTGAGAGCTGTCTCGTTCGGGGTCTTCTGCCGGGAGGCGCCCTCGACCAGCGCGATCATGCGGTCCAGGAAGCTGTGACCGGGGCGGGCGCTGACCCGGACCAGGATCCGGTCGGACAGGACCGTGGTACCGCCCGTGACCCCGCTGCGGTCGCCGCCTGCCTCCCGGATCACGGGGGCCGACTCACCGGTGACCGCCGACTCGTCCACCGCGGCCACGCCTTCGACCACGTCGCCGTCCGCCGGGATCATCTCGCCCGCCTCGACGAGCACGACGTCCAGTGGTTTCAGGTCGGTGGCGGCCACGGCTTCCGTGCGGGCGGTGGCGAGGTTCGTGCCGTAGCTCCAGTGCAGCAGCCGTAGCGCCACCGTGTCCGTGCGGGCCCGGCGCAGCGACTCGGCCTGTGCCTTGCCGCGGCCTTCGGCGACCGCCTCGGCGAGGTTGGCGAAGACGACCGTCAGCCACAGCCACAGGCTGATGACCCAGGTGAAGACGGCTGGGTGCAGTAACGCCGACAGCGTCGTGAGGACGGCGCCGACAGAGACGACGAACAGCACCGGGTTCTTCACCAGGACCCGCGGATGCAGCTTGCGCACCGCTTCGGGGAAGGAGCGGACGAGCTGGGCGGGCTCGAACAACCCGCTCGGCGCGCGCCGCCTCGTTCTTCCCCCCGCTCCGGTTCGGGGTGCGCGTTCGGGGCGTGATGGCGGGGCCTGCTCGGGGGCAGCGGGAAGCATGGACACCTTCGTGCCTTGACGGTGGACAGGGACTGTGGCCAGGGTCCGTGCGGTGCCGGGGCCCCGGCACCGCACGGTGGCGCACGAGCGCCGGCGATGAGGCGACGACAGAACGCCGTGCGCGGATGCGCGCCCCTCGGACACGCACCGGACCGCCTTCGCCTCAGGGCGGAGTGGGGACTCCGCTCATCGTGCGGGGCCACTGACGTCCGCGGCCCCGGCGGCGGCCGACAGCGAATCTAGTCCCGCTCGCTGCTTCGGACGGTGCGAAGGACACCGAATTTGCGGCACTCATACGGCGCCACGAAGGCCGACGTCAAAGTGCCGTCAAACAGGGCTGATTCGCCATCAGGGAGCCGTCAAGGCGAGCCGGGGTGGCTGATTTTCGGTCGCAGACTGATCGGCAACGGGGGACGGGCGACCGTCCGTGGCGGTGACGTTGGAGGGACCGTGACTCTCACGGCCGGATCAGCGCAGGGTCCTCGGACCGGGCAAGGAGCACCGCCACGGACAGTGGTCGCCCAACCCGGGGGCAGCCCCGGACCGCGAAGACGAGGGTATTCGCGGACGGCCGGACCGGGTCCGGGGCTGCGCCTGGGGCAGCGGGCAGCGGCCGCGCGGGCCGCTCTGCGCCGCCGCTTCCGGGCCACCGTGCCCGCGCGGCTGCGCCTCCTGCGCGCGGCCACGCTCCTGCTCGCCACCGCCGCGGCGGCGCTGCTGCTCGTCGCCGGGCTCGCCGCGAACGGCACCTGGGACAGCGTCGCCGGACGGGACGCGCCGCGCACCACCAGCGCCGCCGACCTCAACCTCGCCCTGAACGACATGGACGCGCAGGCCGCCAATATCCTGCTGTCCAATGGCGATGCGGGGAAGGGGCGCCTGCAGACCCCGTACGACAAGGCGGTCGGCTTCTACGGCAGCTCCCGGCGCGAGATCGGCCACGACCTGCGGACCCTCGCCGTCGCGGCCCAGGGCGACCGGGCCGACGAGAAGACCGTCGAGAACCTCACCGACGACTTCGCCGAGTACCAGGAGCTGATCGGCCGCGCCCTGGAGAACGACGGGCACACCGGCGGCAAGCCGGCCGCCCTGGCCGACTACCGCAAGGCGACCGACCTGCTGCAGGGCAAGCTACTGCCCGAGTCCCGAACCCTGGTGGCCTCCAACGACCGTGCCTTCGACGCGGAGTACACCGCCGCCCGCTCGACCCTCGCCGCACAGCTGGCGGCCACCGCCGCGCTGAGCCTGCTCCTGCTGGCTGTCCTCGGTCTCCTCCAGTGGTACCTGGCCCGGCGCTTCCACCGGATCCTGAACCCGCCGCTCCTCGCCGGCGCACTGTGCACCGTGCTCGCGGTGATCCTCGGCGCGCAGATGCTGACCTCTTCGTCCGACGATCTGAGCGGCGCCCGCCGAGACGCCTTCGACTCCGTCGTCGCCCTCTCCCGCGCGCGGGCCATCGCCTATGACGCCAACGCCGACGAGAGCCGCTACCTGCTCGACCCGCAGCGCCGCGACCAGTACGCGCGCTCGTTCCTCGCCAAGTCCCAGCAGCTCTACGGCATACGAGGCGCGACCCTCGACACGTACGACGACGGGCTGTCCACCAGCTGGCGGGCGTACGAGACCGATCACCACGACCTGCGCTTCACCGGAGAGTTCCGGCGCGAGCTGGACAACATCACGTTCCCCGGGGAACGTGCCGCGGCCGAGCGGACCGTGGACACGTACGCCGTCTACCAGCGCGACGACCGCAAGATCCGCGCCCTGCTGGCGGCTGGGAAAGAACGCGAGGCGGTGGAGTTCTGCATGGACTGGAAGCCGGACACCTCCAACGCCCACTTCGGCGCGTGGATGGCCGCCCTGGACAAGGTGACGGACATCAACCGCGCCCACTTCACCTCGTCGGTGCGGGACGGCCGCTCGGCCGTGAGCGACCTGCTGCCCTGGGCGGCCGGCCTGCTCCTCGCAGCCATGGCGCTCACCGCGCTGGGGCTGCGACCGCGGCTGGCCGAGTTCCGCTGAGCGGTCGTCCGACGGTCGGCTGGGTCCGGCGGGTCAGGAGCACCACGGCCGCCAGGATCCCGGCGAGCATCCTGAAGCGCATGGGCCGGGCCAGGAAACCCGTCGGGCGGCGGGGTGCATGTCCACAGCAGCCGCGCGACCTCCCCGATGTCACACGCGATCACGAGCAGGACGACGCATCGGCACCGGTCAGATCCACTCGAAGCGCACCGGCCAACTGCTCTCAGCCGTCCGCCAGTCGTGTCTCTTCCAGGTCCAGGGACCGCTGGAGGCGGCGACGGGTGGTGTCGCTGATGCGGTGGGCGTCGTACAGGCTTTGCAGCTCCGACGTCTCGACGGCGATCAGGTCGCGGCGCAGCTGGCGGTAGACGAGGTCGGCCGATTCGGTGGCCGCAGCGGTGCCGTTGCTCTCGGCGAGGCGGTCGCGAGCGTCTTCCAGTCGGGCGTTCAGGCCGCGGCGCAGCCGGTCGAGGACGATGTCGGGGACGGCCTCCAGTTCGGCCAGCTCCTCAAGGCGGGCGAGGCCAGCGTGGGCGAGGTGGGAGCGGGCCTCGGTCTCCTCGCGTTCGGTGTGGGCGGGCTCCAGGGCGATGCCGGAGGCGCGGACGACCGGGGCGAGGGTGAAGCCCTGTCCGACGAGGGTGACCACGACGACCGAGGTGGTCAGGACCAGGACCAGCGGCCGGTCGGTGAGGGGTGTGCCGTTCTTGGCGATCTCGGGGATGGACAGGGCGGCGGCCAGCGGCATCACGCCGCGCGTCCCTGCCCAGGTCAGCACCATCGGCAGCCGCCAGTTGAGGCGGCCGATGCCGCCCTTGCGCTGGACGACCGCGGACAGTGGCGCGATCCAGAGCAGGCGAACGGTGACGAGGGTGGCGGCGACGGCGAGGGCGTACAGCGGCCAGGCCCGGTCGCTGTGGGCCAGCGCCCGGACCTCGCCGGGCAGCGCCAGACCGATCAGCGAGAAGACGACGCTCTCCAGAAGGAACACCACCGTGCCGTAGACGGCGTGCAGCTGGAGTCTGATGCGGGCGTTGGTGAGTCGGTCCCCCCGGCCACCGAGGATCACTCCGGCCACCACGCAGGACGTCACTCCGGAGGTGTGCGCGGCCTCCGCCAGCAGGTAGGAGGCGTACGGGGTGACGAGTGCTATCACCGTCTCCAGGACCGGGTCCTCGGTGCGGCGCCGGATCAGCGTGATGACTCCGGCGACCGCCGCTCCGATCACCGTGCCGCCGCCGGCCAGCAGCAGGAACTGGCCGCCCGCCGCCCCCCAGTTCGCGGCGGCCGAGGCGATCGCGATGCCTGCCGCCACCCGGACCAGCACCAGCGAGGTCGCGTCGTTGAACAAGCTCTCCGCCTGGACGAGGACCTGCACCTTGGGCGGCAGGGCCAGCCGGCGGCCGAGCGCCGTCACGGCCACCGGGTCGGTGCTGGCCAGCACCGCGCCCAGCACGAACGCCATCTGCCAGGAGAGCGGCGTGACCCAGGCGGCCACCGCGGCGACGGCCGCGGCCGAGGCGAGGACCAGCCCTATCGCGAGGATCCCGACCGGCTTCCACACCGCCCGCAGCTCACGCCAGGGCATCTCCTCGGCGCTCGCGTACAGCAGCGGCGGCAGGACGACCAGGCCGATGATCTCGGGGCTGATCTCGATCTGGGGGGTTCCCGGCAGCAGTGCCACCGCGAGGCCGGCGACGACCAGCAGGGAGGGGGCGGGGATGCGCCAGCGGCGGGCGAAGGTCGCCACCACGGTGGCCAGAATGACCAACGCGAGTACCGTGCCGACGCTCCGCATGCCGTCCTCCTGGGACTGAAAGGGGAGCCACCCTGGCTCCCCTGCCGACCAGACTTCCCGGCACACCGCCTTCACCCTATCGGCCCAGGTCACGCCAAGACAGTGTCAAGGTCACCGGGATAAGCGCCAAGGAAGCGCTAACACGCATCCCACACGGCCCTCGGAAGAGCTTCCGTAGGAACAGCCCCTTAAAGAGTGGGGGAAGTTGATCCACTGAGCGGAGCGCGTCGGCGGCGATGAGTGACGTACGGCCCGGACGACTGAAGGTCTACCTCGGGGCGGCCCCGGGGGTCGGCAAGACCTACCGGATGCTCGACGAGGGGCGGCGCCGTGCCGCCCGCGGGGCGGACGTGGTGGTGGGCTTCGTGGAGTGCCACGGCCGCCCGCACACGGAGGCGATGCTCGACGGCCTGGAGGTCGTCCCCCGTGCGTCCTGCACCTATCGCGGCGGGGGCTTCCAGGAGATGGACCTGGCAGCGGTGCTCGCCCGGCGCCCGCAGGTGGCGATCGTCGACGAGATCGCGCACAGCAACATCCCGGGCGAGGGCCGCAACGCCAAGCGGTGGCAGGACATCGACGCCCTTCTCGCCGTCGGCATCGACGTGATCACCGCAGTGAACATCCAGCACCTGGAGTCCCTCAACGACGTCGTCGAGAAGATCACCCGTGTCCCGCAGCATGAGACGGTGCCCGACGAGGTCGTACGCCGGGCCTGGCAGATCGAGCTGGTGGACATGCCCCCCGAGGGGCTGCGGCGGCGGATGGCGCACGGGAACATCTACGCCCCGGAGAAGATCGACGCGGCCCTCGCGAACTACTTCCGGCCCGGCAATCTGACCGCGCTGCGGCAGCTGGCGCTGCTGTGGGTGGCGGACCGGGTGGACGAGGCGCTGCAGGAGTACCGCTCGCAGCACGGCATCGGCGGTGTGTGGGAGACCCGGGAGCGGGTGGTCGTCGCCCTGACCGGAGGGCCGGAAGGGGACACGCTGGTACGGCGGGCCGCCCGGATCGCCGCGCGGTCGGCCGGCGGCGATCTGCTCGCGGTGCACGTGGCCCGCAGCGACGGCCTGGCAGGCGGCGTTTCGGCCGCGTCCCTGGCCCGTCAGCGCAGGCTGGTGGAGGACCTCGGCGGCAGCTATCACTCGGTGGTCGGCGACGACGTGGCCACGGCGCTGGTGGAGTTCGCGCGCGCCGAGAACGCCACCCAGCTGGTGCTCGGCACCAGCCGACGTGGCCGGCTGCAGAGGTTCCTGACCGGGCCCGGCACGGGGGAGACCGTGACGGAGCTGTCCGGCGACATCGACGTCCACCGCGTCACCCATGAACGGGCCGGACGCGGCACCCTGCTGCCGTCCCGGCGGCGCACGCTGTCCACGGCCCGGCTGATCGCCGGACCGGTGACCGGCCTCGTGCTGCCCGTGCTGCTCACCGCCGGACTCGCCCAGCTGCGCGGCACGCTGGACCTGACCAGCGAGGCACTGCTGTTCCTGCTGGCCGTGGTGGGCGTGGCCTGCATAGGCGGGGTCGCCTCGGCGGTGATCGCGTCGGTGACGGCATCGCTGCTGCTCAACTACTGGTTCGTCCCACCCATCGGATCCTTTACCCTGCACGACGCGAACGCCTTGCTGGCGCTGGCCGTGTTCGCGGTCGTCGCGGCCACCGTGGCCGCCGTCGTCGACCGCTCCCTACGGCTGTCCCGGCGCTCGGCGCGGGCCACTGCCGAGGCGGAGACGATGTCGTCGCTGGCCGGGACGATCGTGCGCGGGGAGGCGACGATCCCGGCCCTGCTGGAGCGGACGCGGGAGACCTTCGGCATGGAGTCGGCCGAGCTGGCGGACGAGCCACCTGATTCCGACGGCGCCACCGTGGTGCCGGCCGGTGCGGGAACGTACCTGGTGCTGCGCGGCCGTACCCTCTCCTCCTCCGAGCGGCGGGTGCTGGCCGCGTTCGCCGCGCACGTCAACTCCGCCGTGGAGCGGGCCCGCCTCGCCGAGGCGGCGGCCGAGGTCGAGCCCGTGAAGGCCGCCGACCGGCTGCGCACGGCCCTGCTGCGGGCCGTCGGCCACGACTTGCGCACTCCGCTCGCCGCGGGCTGGGCCGCCGTCACCTCACTGCGCAGCCGGGACGTCGCCTTCTCCGAGGAGGACCGCGACGAGCTCCTCGCCACCGCCGACGAGTCCATGGCCAAGCTCAACCGCCTGGTGGAGAACCTCCTGGACCTCAGCCGTCTGGAGGCCGGCGCCCTCGCTCTCGACCTGCGGGCGACCTCCCTGGAGGAGGTCCTGCCCATGGCGCTGGTCGACGTGCCGGAGGTCGAGGTCGCCGACGTCGAGGACATCCCGGCCGTGCTGGCCGACCCGCCGCTGCTCGAACGCGTGATCGCCAACCTGGTCGGCAACGCCGCCCGCCACACCCCACCGGGGCAGAAGGTGATGGTCACTGCCAGCGCCCTGGCCGGCCAGGTCGAGCTGCGAGTCGTGGACCGAGGGCCGGGGCTGCCGCAGACCGGCCGGGAGCGGATCTTCGAGCCCTTCCAGCGGCTCGGCGACACCGACAACACCACAGGACTCGGCCTCGGCCTGGCCCTCGCCCGGGGCCTGACCGAGGCGATGAACGGCACCCTCAGCCCCGAGGACACGCCCGGCGGCGGCCTTACGATGGTCGTGTCGCTGCCGATCTCCGACCAGAGCGTAGGGGCCGAACCCACCGAGCAGAGCGCAGGAGGTGCGCGATGAGCACGGATACAGGCGCCTGGAGGCTCCACCGCACACGCACTCCCGCTCACCCCTGGCCACTCAGGGACCGGCTCGCCCTGGCGGCCGGCCTGGGCGCCCCGTTCCTGGTGGCGCTCGCCCTCGTCCCGTTCCGTACGAGCCTGTCGCACACGAACGCCGCCCTGATCCTCGTCGTGGTGGTCGTGGCGGTGGCCGCACTGGGCAGCCGCACCGCGGGTGTGGTCGCGGCCCTGTCGGCCGCGGCCTGGTTCGACTTCTTCCTCACCCGGCCGTACCAGACCTTCGACATCAACGCCTCGGCGGACATCGAAACGGCGGTACTGCTGCTGGTCGTCGGCGTGATCGTCTCCCAGCTCGCGGCCCACGCACGCCGACTGGAAGTCATGGCCGTGACCGACGCGGACCATCTCGCGCGCATCCACCGGACCGCCGCGTTGGCCCAGTCCGCCAACTCGGCGGACACCGTGGTCGATCACGTGCGCACCGAACTGACGGACCTGCTCGGCCTGCGCGCCTGCCGCTTCGAGTACGGCAGCCTGGTAGGCAGGCCGGCGCGTCTGGAGAAGGACGGCAGCGTGACGGTCGGCCGGCGCAGCTGGAACCCCGACACCGACGGCTGGCCCGAGGGCGAGATCGAACTCCGGGCGTACGGCAACGGCCGTTACCTCGGCCGCTTCATGCTCACCCCCGGCCCGGGCGCCGTGCCCCCGCTCCAGGCGCGGCTGGTCGCCGTCACCCTGGCCGACCAGACCGGCGCCGCGCTGGACACGGCAGGGCCGGTACGCGGGTGATGAGGCAAGCTCGGCGGATTCCCTGACGGGATCCTGACGCCGGACGGGCCGCCCGGTGGAACGACGTCACGCCTCCCGCCGTTCCTCTCTGATGTGACGTCAACTCTCCAACTCAGGCCGGAACTTGGACAGCGTTCGCAGCACATGGTGATCTGCGGTGACGACGGACTCGCGCACCGGCTCGCCCTCGAACTGGACGCCGTGTGCGGTGAGGTCGTCACCGTGGTGGTGCCGTCCCGGGACGACGAGTACGGCGCGGGGATCGCCGCGCTGCACGAGGACCCCCGGTCGCCGGTGGAGCTGCTCGTCTCCGTACGCCCGGACGAGCGGACCCTGCGGGCCGCCGGGGTGGAGCGGGCCGCCGCGCTCGCCCTCACCTACCGAGACGACCAGGTCAACATGACCGCCGCCCTGCTGGCCCGCACCCTCAACCCGTCGATACGGCTGGTGGTGCGGATGTTCCACCGCGAGCGCGGCCGGCACCTGGAGCGGCTGCTGGACCGTGCCGCCGGTCTGTCCGGGGAAGCGGTGCAGGACACCTCCACCACGGTGCTGTCCGACGCCGACACCGCCGTACCCGAACTCGTGGCGGCAGCCGCCGTCGGTCATGGGCACACCCTGCAGGTGGAGGGAAAGGTCTTCCGCGGTGTCGTGCGTCCGGCCGGAAGCCCGCCGCAGGCCACCGACCTGGCCACGCTCGCCGTACTATCCGGCGCCCACCAGGACGACCCGGCGAGCCAGGACAGCCCGGAGACCCCCGGCGAGGACGGCACCCAGCTGCTGCCGGACACCCGGACCGCCTACCACCGCCAGTTCACGCACGGCCGGCTGATGCTCCAGGAGGTCACCCACCAGCACGCGCTCGAAGCGGCGCCCAGACGACTGCGCGTCCGCCCCGGCGCCTGGCTGCGGGCCCGGCTCGCGCACCTGCCGTGGCGGGTGTTCCTCTCCCGGGAGGTCACAGCCGTCTTCGGCGCGCTCGGCGCGATGGTGCTGGCCCTGGCCGCCGCCACGGCGCTGTTCGCCGACGAGCACCCGTGGTGGAAGAACCTGTACCTGCCCATGCTGGACATCTTCACCATGGGCGACCCGGCCACCGACGAGCCCGTCGCCCGCCGCATCCTCCAGCTGGTGGCAGGTTTCGTCGGCCTGGCGGTGCTGCCGCTCGTCGTGGCCGCCACACTGAACGCCACCGAAGCCTTCCGCGCAGCCTCCGCCAGCCATCCGCCCGACGAGAACACGACCGGCCACATCGTCCTCGTCGGCCTCGGGAAGATCGGTACGCGGGTGCTGGCCCGGCTGCGCACCACGGACCACCAGGTCGTGGTGATCGAACGCGACCCGCACGCGCGGGGCGTCGCGTTCGCGCGGGAACTGGGCGTACCGCTGATCCTGCAGGATGCCACCGCTCCCGGCGTGCTCGACCTGGCCCGCGTCCGGCGCAGTAGCTCGCTGCTGGTCCTGACCCGTGACGACGGCCAGAACCTGGACATCGTCATGGCCGTCCGGGAGAGCAACCCCGCCGTGCGCGTCGTCATGCGGCTGTATGACGACGACCTGGCAGCGACCGTCCAGCGGACCCTGCGTGCCTCGTACCCGGACGCGCTCACCCGCAGCCGAAGCGTTTCCGCACTGGCCGCGCCGTCCTTCGCCGCCGCCATGATGGGCCGCCATGTGCTGGGTGTGATGCCGGTGGAGCGGGGCTCGCTGCTGTTCACCTGCGTGGACGTGTCCGGGCATCCGGAACTGGAAGGGCGGTCGGTGCATGAGGCGTTCCGGGAGAACGAGTGGCGGGTGCTCGCCGTCGGGGCCGCGGGTGCTGCCGCGGACCCGTCGTCGATGGACACCCTCACCGGTCTGCGTCTGGACCGGTCGGGCTTCGACTGGCGTCCGTCGCAGGGCCGCGTGTTGAGGGCTGGTGACCGAGTGGTCCTGGCGACGACGCGGCGCGGGCTGGACATCCTCATGACAGGAGTGCAGCCGCATCCTGCGAACCGGAGGGATTGAGCCCTGACCAGCCCGTAGTTGGCAAGGCGGGTTCCGCTGAGGCTGCCGGTGTCCAGACGTTCGTCCGCTTCAGCGGAACCCTGCCCCGAACACGCCATCGAGCAGCGTGACCAGCAGCCGCGACAGACTCGGGGGCAGTGCTAGTCCAGTCCGGACGCCTTGAACACGGCCTGTGCCGTCTGGCGGTCCATGCGGGCCGACAGGCGGCGCAGAGCGGTCTGCCCGCACAGCAGCAGGCCGTCGGCCGCCGCTTTGCGCACGCCCTCGTGCAGGCGGAACCACAGGTGCGGGTTGCGGACGAGGACTTCGGGGTCGATCTGGACCCGGCCGCCCATCGCGTCCCGCAGCACGAGCTGCGGGGAGACGCCGTCCAGGCAGCGAACCGACACCAGCAAGTCCGTCCGCACACGCTGCTCGCGCACGAGTCGGCGTGAGGCCAGCCAATTCCGGCCTGCGGACACACGGGCGGGGAAGAGCACGACGAACAGCAGCCCTGCGAGTGCGCACCACAGCGCGGTGCGCCATAGGGCAATTCTGCCGGTGCCCCAGTCGACCAGGAGTAGCAGGGCGAGCAGAACGCCGGCGCAACGGACGGCGCTCCGCAACTGCCTCGTCCAGTCGAGGTCGTTCGCCACCTCACCGGACCCGTCAGGGCGTGCCATGGCGGACACCGTAGTCACCTGGAGGGCCCGAGCGACGGACCTTGATACGGCTCTGACGGAGACGGCCGCCAAGATCGCGTCAAAGTCGGGTGGACGGGCGCGAAGATGCCGCAAGGAAGGGCCGGAAGCGGCTGGAAACGGTCAGAACCTGGGTGCACTCGCGCACCTCTCAACCATCGTGCGCAGCGGAAAGAAGTAAGGAGCACGCACCCATGTCCGTTCTGACCACCGAGCAGCCGGATGCCGTCCCCGCCGGCGAGGAGCCGCCTGATACCGGGGAGCGGCATCGGCTGACCGCCGTTACGGGGCTCGCGGCGCTGTCGCTGGACGCGATGGCGTCGGTGGCGTACGGCCCGGAGGCGATCGTCCTGGTCCTGGCCGGCGCGGGTGCACACGGTCTCGGTTTCACGATGCAGGTGACGTTGGCCATCGCGGCCCTGCTGGCGGTGCTGGTGGCGTCGTACCGGCGGGTAATCGCCGCCTTTCCGGACGGCGGTGGGTCGTACGCCGCGGCGGAGACCGGCACCCGGGTCACCGTGCTGATCCCGGAGGCAGAGCCGGAGCGGTTGTGGCAGCGGCTGTTGCAGAACCAGCGGGGTGCGGTCGTCGCGCACGCGGTGCGGGGGGAGACGGACGCGGTGATCTGCCGTCTTCGCTTCCGGCTGTGAGCCAGGTCACCGGCTGTCACACCTGCCTACCGACCGGTACGGGTCAGCGGCCGTAAGAGTCCCGTCAAAGGTGCCCTGATGGCCGTATGAGGGTCGTCAACGGACGACCAGAACCAGCCAGAGACGCGCTTTCCTCTTACACGTCCGTTTCAATCGAACCTCACTCCAGGAGTTCGCGATGGCCGATCTGGCCTTCGTCGTCACCGTGCTCGCGGGTTTCGCGCTGGTGGCCCTTGTCGCCAAGGGGGTGACGAAGCTGTGACCGTCGAAAACGTCGTCGGCCTCGTCGTGGCCGTCGCCCTGCTGGGCTATCTCGTCCTCGCCCTGATCTTCCCGGAGAGGTTCTGAGAAACAGATATGGGTCCTGAACTCGCCGGCGTGTTGCAGTTGATCGCCCTCATCGGCGCACTGGCGCTCGCCTACGTTCCCGTTGGCAACTACATGGCCAAGGTCTACTCCTCGCGCAAGCACCTGCGGGTGGAGAAGTGGATCTACAAGGCCATCGGTGCCAACCCTGACACCGAGATGACCTGGCCCGCGTACCTGCGCGGTGTGCTGGCCTTCTCCGCCGTCAGCGTCCTCTTCCTGTACCTGCTGCAGCGGCTGCAGGGCGTGCTGCCCGGCTCGATGCATTTCTCGTCGGTCAACCCGGCGCAGTCGTTCAACACGGCCGTCTCGTTCGTGA
The DNA here is from genome assembly GCF_055605965.1 of Streptomyces sp. NPDC037126. Classification (NCBI taxonomy): domain Bacteria; kingdom Bacillati; phylum Actinomycetota; class Actinomycetes; order Kitasatosporales; family Streptomycetaceae; genus Streptomyces; species Streptomyces sp. NPDC037126. The sequence goes on along the minus strand of NZ_JBVJTD010000002.1, from coordinate 17,077 downwards.
CCAACACCAACTGGCAGTCGTACTACGGCGAACAGACCATGGGGCACGTCGTGCAGACCGCCGGTCTGGCCGTGCAGAACTTCGTCTCCGCCGCCGTCGGTATCGCCGTCGCGGTGGCGCTGGTGCGTGGCTTCGCGCGCTCGCGCACCGGTGAGCTGGGCAACTTCTGGAGCGACCTGGTGCGCGGCACGCTGCGCATCCTGGTTCCCGGTGCCGTGATCGCCGCCGTCGTGCTGGTGGCGTGCGGCGCGATCCAGAACTTCTCCGGCATCCACGAGGTCGGCCAGTTCATGGGCGGCTCGCAGCAGTGGAACGGCGGGGCGGTGGCCTCGCAGGAGGCCATCAAGGAGCTGGGCACCAACGGCGGCGGCTACTTCAACGCCAACTCCGCCCACCCCTTTGAGAACCCCACCCCGTTCACGAACCTCTTCGAGATCTTCCTGATCCTCGTCATCCCGTTCTCGCTGACGCGCACCTTCGGCGTGATGGTCGGCAACGTGAAGCAGGGTTACGCGATCCTCGCGGCCATGGGCTTCATCTGGTTCGGCTTCGTCGCGCTGATGATGTGGACCGAGTTCGCGCACCACGGCCCGGCGCTGCAGGCCGCGGGCGGTGCGATGGAGGGCAAGGAGACGCGGTTCGGCGTCGGCTCCTCGTCGATCTTCGCCGTTTCCACGACGCTGACGTCGACCGGTGCGGTGGACTCCTTCCACTCGTCCTTCACCGGCCTGGGCGGCGGCATCACGATGCTGAGCATGATGCTGGGCGAGATCGCGCCCGGCGGCACTGGCTCCGGCCTCTACGGCATGCTGATCATGGCGGTCATCGCGGTGTTCATCGCCGGTCTGATGGTCGGTCGTACGCCCGAGTACCTGGGCAAGAAGATCGGTGGCCGCGAGATGAAGCTCGCCGCCTGCTACATCCTCATCACCCCCGCCCTGGTCCTGGTCTTCACGGCCGCCTCCATGGCCCTGCCGACCCCGCCGCACTCGATGCTCAACTCCGGCGCGCACGGGTTCTCCGAGGTCCTGTACGCGTTCACGTCGGCGTCGAACAACAACGGTTCGGCCTTCGCCGGTCTGAACGCGAACACCGACTGGTACAACACCATGACCGGGCTCGCGATGCTGCTCGGCCGCTTCCTGCCGATGGTGTTCGTCCTGGCACTGGCCGGCTCGCTCGCCGAGCAGAAGCCAGTACCGGTGACGGCAGGCACCCTGCGCACCGAGAAGCCGCTGTTCACCGGCCTGCTCGTGGGCGCGATCCTGATCATCACCGGTCTGACGTACTTCCCGGCGCTGGCGCTGGGCCCGCTGGCCGAGGGGCTGGCGTCATGACGACCCGAACGGAAAACCACGAGGACGCGATGTCCACACCCACCCTTGCGCCGCACCAGGACGCGCCGACCGGGCACAAGCCCGCCGAGGGCCGTGTCGGAGCGGGCCTCTTCGAACCCAAGGCGCTGCTCAAGTCGCTGCCGGACGCGTTCCGCAAGCTCGACCCTCGGGTGATGGTCAAGTCCCCCGTGATGTTCGTGGTGTGGATCGGTTCCGTGCTGACCACGGTGTTCTCCTTCCAGTACCCGGGTGACTGGTTCGGCTGGGCGATCAGCGCCTGGCTGTGGCTCACGGTGGTCTTCGCCAACCTGGCGGAGGCGGTGGCCGAGGGCCGGGGCAAGGCGCAGGCGGACACCCTGCGCAAGGCCAAGACCGACACGGTCGCCCGCCGGCTGCTGACGGACGGCTCCGAGGAGCAGGTCCCCGGCACCGCGCTGACCATCGGCGACCTCGTGGTCTGCGAGGCCGGCGACATCATCCCCGGTGACGGCGACGTCGTCGAGGGCGTCGCCTCGGTGGACGAGTCGGCGATCACCGGCGAGTCCGCGCCGGTCATCCGCGAGTCCGGCGGCGACCGCTGCGCGGTGACCGGCGGTACGAAGGTGCTGTCCGACCGGATCGTCATCAAGATCACGACGAAGCCCGGTGAGACCTTCATCGACCGGATGATCAACCTGGTCGAGGGCGCAGCCCGGCAGAAGACACCGAACGAGATCGCGCTGAACATCCTGCTCGCCTCGCTCACCATCGTCTTCCTGCTCGCGGTGGCGACCCTGCCGCCGTTCGCCACCTTCGCCCACACGCACCTGACGATGGTCGTCCTGGTGGCCCTGCTGGTCTGCCTGATCCCGACCACCATCGGCGCGCTGCTCTCGGCGATCGGCATCGCGGGCATGGACCGCCTTGTCCAGCGCAACGTGCTGGCGATGTCCGGGCGTGCGGTCGAGGCTGCCGGTGACGTGTCGACCCTGCTGCTGGACAAGACCGGCACCATCACCCTCGGCAACCGGCAGGCCGCCGAGTTCGTGCCGGTGCGCGGTACGACGGAGGCCGAGGTCGCGGACGCGGCCCAGCTGTCGTCCCTCGCGGACGAGACTCCGGAGGGCCGCTCGATCGTCGTGCTGGCGAAGGAGAAGTACGGGCTGCGCGAGCGGCACCAGGGCGAGCTGGTCGGCGCCGAGTGGATCGAGTTCACCGCCCAGACCCGTATGTCGGGCGTGGACGTCGACGGCCGGAAGATCCGCAAGGGCGCCACCGCCTCGGTCATCGCCTGGGTGAAGGAGGAAGGCGGCACCGTCGCGGAGGACGCCGACGCGATAGCGAACCGGATCTCCGAGGCGGGCGGCACCCCGCTGCTGGCCGCCGTCAAGGACGACAAGGGCGCCCGTGTGCTGGGTGTCATCTACCTCAAGGACGTGGTCAAGGAGGGCATGCGGGAGCGGTTCGAGGAGCTGCGCCGCATGGGCATCAAGACGGTCATGATCACGGGCGACAACCCGCTGACCGCGAAGGCCATCGCCGAGGAGGCGGGCGTCGACGACTTCCTCGCCGAGGCCACCCCCGAGGACAAGATGGCCCTCATCAAGCGGGAGCAGGCCGGCGGCAAGCTCGTCGCCATGACCGGTGACGGCACGAACGACGCGCCCGCGCTCGCCCAGGCGGACGTCGGCGTGGCGATGAACACCGGTACGTCGGCCGCCAAGGAGGCCGGCAACATGGTCGACCTCGACTCCAACCCGACCAAGCTGATCGAGATCGTGGAGATCGGCAAGCAGCTGCTGATCACCCGGGGTGCGCTGACGACGTTCTCCATCGCCAACGACGTCGCGAAGTACTTCGCGATCATCCCGGCGCTGTTCGCGGCGGTCTACCCGGGCCTGGACAAGCTGAACATCATGCACCTGTCCTCGCCGAACTCCGCGATCCTGTCCGCGGTCATCTTCAACGCGCTGATCATCATCGCGCTGGTGCCGCTGTCCCTGAAGGGCGTGCAGTACCGGCCGGTCAGCGCGGACAAGATGCTGCGGCGCAACCTCGGGATCTACGGAATCGGCGGCCTGATCGCCCCGTTCATCGGCATCAAGATCATCGACATGCTCATCTCCCTCATCCCCGGAATCGGCTGATCGCCATGAACAACTCGGTTACCAACACCGCCCGGTTGCTCGGGGCGGGCCTGCGTGCCCTCCTCGTGCTGACCCTGGTGACGGGCGTCATCTACCCGCTGGTCGTCACCGGCATCGCCCAGGGGCTGTTCGGCGACAAGGCGAACGGCTCGGAGATCAAGGCGGACGGCAAGGTCGTCGGCTCGTCCCTGATCGGGCAGTCCTACGACCTGCCGCTGAAGAAGGGGCAGCAGACCCCGGACCCGGACCTGAAGTGGTTCCAGGGACGCCCGGCCAACGGCCTCGGCGCCAACAGCGTCAACACGCGGTACAAGCTGATCCTGTCCGGCGCCACCAACCTGTCCGCCGACAGCGGCGCGGTGAACGGCAAGTGCCCCGACAAGCCCGACGACGGCACGCTCTGCGCACAGGTGCTCGCCGCCAAGGCCGCCGTCGTGAAGGACAACTCCGTTCCCGGCTACACCGTGAAGCCGTCGGACGTCCCCGCGGACGCGGTGACCTCCTCCGGCTCCGGCCTGGACCCGGCGATCTCCCCGGCCTACGCCGAACTCCAGGTGCACCGGGTCGCCGCGAAGAACGATCTGTCCGTCTCCGCGGTGGAGAAGCTGGTCAAGGACCACACCACCGGCCGAACCCTCGGTTTCATCGGTGAGCCGCAGGTGAACGTCCTGGAACTCAACATCGCGCTCAAGGCCCTCGCAGCAAAGCAGTGACGGCCTTACGCGACCCACACGGGAGTCGGCGGTCCGGGACGCAACCCGGGACCGCCGGCTCCCGCAGCCATGACGTCGGTCGCCCTGCCTCTGGCGCGTGCGGAGCGACGTACGACAGGAGAGGCACACACCCATGACCAGGGTGCTCGTGGTGGAGGACGACCCGCAGCTCGTGCGGGCCCTCGTCATCAACCTGCAGGCACGTCACTACGGGGTGGACGCGGCCCCCGACGGGGCCACGGCCCTCCGGCTCGCCGTCGCACGCCAGCCCGACGTCGTCCTGCTCGACCTCGGCCTGCCAGACATGGACGGCGTCGACATCATCAAGGGGCTGCGTGGCTGGACGCGCGTGCCGATCATGGTGCTGTCCGCCCGCCAGGCGTCCGACGAGAAGGTCGCCGCCCTTGACGCCGGTGCCGATGACTACGTCACGAAGCCGTTCAGCATGGACGAGCTGTTGGCCAGGCTGCGGGCTGCCGTCCGCCGGACGGAGGACACACCGCTGGTGCCCGAGACGACGCTCGTGGAGACGGATTCCTTCACCCTGGACCTGCTCGCGAAGAAGGCCGTACGGGACGGGCAGGATGTGCGGCTGACCCCGACCGAGTGGCACCTGCTGGAGATCCTCGTCACCAATCCGGGACGGCTGATCACCCAGAAGCAGCTTCTGCAGGAGGTGTGGGGTGTCACGCAGAGCAACAAGACGAACTACCTGCGCGTCTACATGGCCCAGTTGCGGCGCAAACTGGAAGCTGACCCTTCCCACCCCCGCTATCTGATCACAGAGCCCGGCATGGGCTACCGCTTCGAAGGGTGAACATGGCACGCGGCAAGCTCCGGATCTATCTCGGCGCGGCACCCGGCGTCGGCAAGACGTACGCGATGCTGTCGGAGGCGCACCGCCGTATCGAGCGAGGCACCGACTGTGTCGTCGCGTTCGTCGAACACCACAACCGGCCGCGCACCGAGGTGATGCTGCACGGCCTGGAACAGGTGCCGCGCAAGGAACTCGCCTACCGGGGCAGCGTCTTCACCGAGATGGACGTGGACGCCGTCCTCGCGCGCCGTCCCCAGGTTGCGCTCGTGGACGAGCTGCCGCACACCAACATCCCCGGCTCGCGCAACGCCAAGCGCTGGCAGGACGTGGAGGAACTGCTCGCTGCCGGGATCGACGTGATCTCGACGGTCAACATCCAGCACCTCGAGTCCCTGGGCGACGTGGTCGAGTCGATCACCGGGGTCCGGCAGCAGGAAACCGTGCCCGACGAGGTGGTACGGCGGGCCGACCAGATCGAGCTGGTCGACATGTCCCCGCAGGCCCTGCGCCGCCGCATGGCCCACGGCAACATCTACAAGCCCGACAAGGTCGACGCAGCGCTCTCGAACTACTTCCGTCCCGGCAACCTGACCGCCCTGCGCGAGCTGGCGCTGCTGTGGGTGGCCGACCGGGTCGACGAGTACCTGAACGCGTACCGCAGCGAACACCGGGTGTCGACGATCTGGGGTTCGCGGGAGCGGATCGTGGTGGGGCTGACCGGCGGACCGGAGGGCCGGACGCTGATACGGCGTGCCGCGCGCCTGGCGGAGAAGGGCGCCGGCGGCGAGGTGCTGGCCGTCTACATCTCCCGGAGCGACGGCCTGACCTCGGCCTCCCCGAAGGAACTCGCCGTCCAGCGCACACTGGTGGAGGACCTGGGCGGTACCTTCCACCATGTGGTCGGTGACGACATACCGGTCGCGCTGCTGGACTTCGCGCGGGGCGTGAACGCCACCCAGATCGTGCTGGGCGTCTCCCGCCGCAGGAGCTGGCAGTACGTCTTCGGACCCGGTGTCGGCGCCACGGTCGCCCGGGACTCCGGTCCCGACCTCGACGTCCACCTCATCACGCACGACGAGGCGGGCAAGGGCCGCGGACTGCCGATCGCGCGCGGGGCACGGCTGGGGCGCTCGCGCATTCTGTGGGGCTGGTTCGCGGGCATCGGCGGCCCGGTGCTCCTGACGCTGCTGCTGACACACATCAGCACCGATCTCGGCCTCACGAACGACATGCTGTTGTTCCTGACGCTGACGGTGGCGGCGGCCCTGCTGGGCGGCCTGCTCCCGGCGCTGGCCTCCGCGGCATTCGGCTCCGTCCTGCTGAACTGGTACTTCACTCCGCCGGTGCACCGCCTCACCATCGCGGACCCGAAGAACATCCTCGCCCTGGTGATCTTCGTCGCGGTGGCCGTGTCGGTGGCCTCAGTCGTCGACCTGGCAGCCCGGCGCACCCACCAAGCGGCCCGGCTGCGCGCCGAGTCGGAGATCCTCTCCTTCCTCGCCGGCAATGTCCTGCGGGGCGAGACATCCCTGCAAGAACTGCTCGACCGGGTGCGCGAAACCTTCGGCATGGAGTCGGCGGCACTGCTGGAACGCGAGAACGACATCGCGCCGTGGACCTGCGCCGGCAGCGTCGGCCCTCGCCCCTGCGCCACCCCCGACGACGCGGACGTCGACGTCCCGGTCGGTGACCACATGTCACTCGCCCTGTCCGGCCGCGTGCTGCCGGCCGAGGACCGCCGCGTACTGGCCGCCTTCGCGGCCCAGGCGGCTGTGGTGCTGGACCGCCAGCGCCTGCAGCAGAAGGCGGACGAGGCGAAGGAGCTGGCGGAGGGCAACCGCATCCGCACCGCCTTGCTCGCGGCCGTCAGCCACGATCTGCGTACCCCGCTCGCCGGCATCAAGGCGGCGGTCACGTCGCTGCGTTCGGACGACGTGCAGTGGTCCGAGGACGACCAGGGGGAGTTCCTGGCGTCCATCGAGGAGGGCGCCGACCGCCTGGACCACCTCGTCGGCAACCTGCTCGACATGTCCCGCCTGCAGACCGGCACCGTCACGCCGATCATCCGCGAGACCGACCTGGACGAGGTGATCCCGATGGCGCTGGGAGGTGTACCCGAGGACAGTGTCGAGCTGGACATTCCGGAGACCCTGCCCATGGTCGACGTCGACATGGGCCTGCTGGAGCGGTCCGTCGCCAACGTGGTGGAGAACGCGGTGAAATACAGTCCCGCCGGCACCCCCGTCCTCGTCTCGGCGAGTGCCCTGGCCGACCGAGTGGAGATCCGCGTCGTCGACCGGGGTCCCGGTGTTCCGGACGAGGCCAAGTCCCGCATCTTCGAACCGTTCCAGCGCTACGGCGACTCGCCTCGCGGCGCCGGCGTCGGCCTCGGCCTCGCGGTGGCCCGAGGCTTCGCGGAGGCCATCGGCGGCACGCTCAACGCCGAGGACACCCCCGGCGGCGGCCTCACCATGGTCCTCACCGTGCCGACAGCACCGCAGCGACGCCCGGAGCAGCCGGACCTGCCGACAGCGGCCGCGCACTGACACCTCAGGCGTCGGGCGGCACCGTCTCGAACTCCTTCTGCAGGTCCCTGGTGTCCAGCCGCAGCCGCCAGGTGTTGCGGCGGTGCACGGCCGCCAGCGCGGCCTGCAGCGGGGAGGGCGGCACCGCGAGGACGGGGCAGCCGGCGTGGGCGAGGCAGTAGCGGCCGACCGACGGCGAGAGCGCGCGGTGCAGCCGGCTTCGCTGTCCGGCACCGACCACGAGGACGTCGTCCTCCCGGTCGGCGATCCGCACGAGTACCCATCCGGGCGCGCCCCGTGCGACGAGCGCCTGACCCGGAAGGCCGGTGTCCATGCCGCCGAACACCTCGCGCAGCGCTCCGACGAGCCTCTCCCGCGCTTGGCGCTCCCACGCTTGGACCATGACGGCTGCTGCCGGTGACCTGCGGGCGAGATGGTCCCCACCGGGCGGCTCCCAGGCCAGCACCGGCCACAGTTCGGCCCCCCGGCGCCTGGCCTCGTCGGCCGCGCGGCCCAGGGCGGTGAGACTGCCCAGCGAGCCGCTCACTCCCACCACGACACGAGCGCCTGAGGGCGGGCGGTACTCGGACATCTCATTCACCGTTCTACACACGCCGACCGAAGGCTTCCGGCCCGCGATCCTCATCGGAACCGCTTACATCCCACCGCGCAACGGGGCTTTCGAACAGTGCGTACGCCAGTTCTTGGCGACCTTCTGACATTCCTGTCCATGCCGTCTGACCAGGCACGTTAGCGTTCCGTCAAGGTCCGCCCATCTCCGTCAGCGTGGCGTCAGGACACCTTCGGACTCCAGGGAGACCGGGCCATGACGTCGACGACGAGCCCGGTCCTCCTCCTGGCGTCCGGGCTGTTCCAGACCCCTGCGCTCACTGTGCACCGTGTATGGCTCTCGGCCGGGAATTGGCCGCTCCACTCGGCCTCATGACCGTCGCGTGGACCCGCAGTTCACCGCCCGGGGCCGACGCCAGTCACGCATGGCAGACCGGACACCGGCCGGTATCCGGTCGCAATTGATGCACGCGCTATACCTCGATGTGCGAGCCCATGATGACCGTGCGATCGCGCGGGAGGCCGAAGTACTCGGCAGCATCGGCAGTGATGTATGAGGTGGTGATGAACAACCGCTTGCGCCAGGGCGCCATCGTGGGGGACTTGCCGCGCCGAAGGTCGATCTTCGACAGGAAGTAGGATGCCTGGTCGAGCTGCAACGGTCCCTCGGTCTGGGCCGGGGTGAGCATGGCCAGGGTGCCGGGGACGTCCGGTGTCTCCATGTAGCCGAACCGGGCGGTGACGTGGATGATCCCGTCGTCGGTGTAGCCGAGGTCGTCGACGACGATGCGCTGGTCGGCCGGGACGCGGGGCACGGTTTCGGTTTCGAGGGAGAGGATGACGACCTGGTCGTGTCGGACGTGGTTGTGCTCGACGTTGGCCCGCATGGCCAGGGGTGCGGTCTGCTTGCCTCGGTTGAGGAAGACGGCGGTTCCGGGGATCCGGCGCGTTGAGACCTTTCCCGAGCGGAGGTCGTCGATGAACTCGGGCAGCGGGCCTTCGAGTCGTGCCCGTTCGGCGGTGACGAGTTCGCGGCCGCGTTGCCAGGTCGTCATGACGGTGAACGCGGTGATGCCGATCAGCAGCGGCAGCCAGGCGCCGTGGACGAGTTTGGTCAGGTTGGCCGCCACGAACAGCAGGTCCACGAAGAGCAGCACGGTCGCGCCGACGACGATCAGCCACAGGGGCGTACGCCACTTCGCGCGGGCGACGTAGAAGAACAGCAGGGTGGTGATGGTGATGGTGCCGGTGACCGCCATGCCGAATGCGAAGGCGAGCGCCGTGGAGCTGCGGAAGGCGAGGACCAGGGTGAGGACCGAGACCATCAGCAGCCAGTTGATCCAGGGGACGTAGATCTGGCCGATGGTGGATTCGGAGGTGTGCGCGATCCGCAGCCTCGGCAGGTAGCCGAGCTGGGCGGCCTGGGAGGTGACCGAGTACGCGCCGGTGATCACGGCCTGGGAGGCGATGACGGTGGCCGCCGTGGCCAGCACGACCATCGGTAGGCGTCCCCAGTCGGGCGTGAGCAGGAAGAAGGGGCTGCTGATGTGGCGCGGGTCGGCGAGGATCAGGGCGCCCTGCCCGAGGTAGCTCAGGATGCAGGCGGGGAAGACGAGGAACATCCAGGCGCGGGTGATCGCCCGGCGGCCGAAGTGCCCCATGTCGGCGTAGAGCGCCTCGGCACCGGTGACCGCGAGCACGACCGCGGCCAGGGCGAAGAAAGCGGTGCCGAAATGGCCGAACAGAAAGCCCACGGCGTAGGTCGGCGACAGCGCCCTGAGGATGGCCGGGTGGTCGGCGATGCCGGCGATGCCGCAGGCACCGATGGCCGCAAACCAGGCGATCATGACCGGTCCGAACACCCGGCCCACCGCCGCGGTTCCCCGGCGCTGCACCAGGAACAGCAGCACGATGATCACCGCGGTGATAGGAACTACCGCGCCTTCCAGCGACGGCTGGACGACCTTGAGCCCTTCGACCGCGGACAGTACCGAGATGGCCGGGGTGATCATGCTGTCGCCGAAGAACAGCGACGCGCCGAAGATGCCCAGTGCGGCCAGTACGGCCGCCGCTCGCCGGCTGCGCTGTGAGCTCCAGCGTCGCACCAGGGTGATGAGCGCCATGATGCCCCCCTCGCCGTCGTTGTCGGCGCGCATGGCCAACAGCACATAGGTGACCAGGACGATGATCACCACCGACCAGAACACCAGCGACACCACGCCGTAGACGTTCTGCGTGGTGACCGGGACGGGGTGCGGGTCTCTCGGGTTGAACACGGTCTGGAGCGTGTAGATCGGGCTGGTCCCGATGTCACCGAAGACCACACCGAGAGCACCGATCACCAGCGCGAGGCGCACCGCGTCATGCCCGCCCGCACGGTCAGGCTCCGGCGCAAGCGCCGCAGATCCGTCGCCGGGCGCGGTTCCTTGCGCGCGATCGGCCATGGCGATCCTCCTCCTCGAGGGCCGTCGTGTTGCAGGCCCAGTGGGGCGGACGATACCGATCGCCAGCGCGAATACCGGTACATGGGTGCGGCATGGACTCGAACGGCGTCGTCACCTTGGTCGAGTCGAGGGTCCAGCCTCCACGCCGACGCCCGCGCCACCAACTGCGCTGGATACCGGCGACGACCGATAGCGAACTGACGCTATCGGGTCTGCTGCACGATCGGGTGACATCTGAACTGGCAAGCCCTGGGGGGCGGGTGGGAAGGGTGTCGCTGTGCCCAAGCCCTATCCGGAAGAGTTCCGCCAGGACGTCGTGCGAGTCGCGAGGAACCGCGGCCCGGGTGTCACGGTCGAGCAGGTGGCCACCGATTTCGGGGTTCACCCGATGACGTTGTGGGAGTGGATGCGCCGGGCGGACATCGATGACGGGTCCAAGCCCGGTGACCAGCCAGGAGAGCGCGGAACTGTGGGAAGCGCGTCGGCGGATCAAGCTGCTGGAGCAGGAGAACGAGGTCCTGCGCCGGGCCGCGGCCTATCTGTCGCAGGCGCATCTGCCGGGAAAAGGATCTACCCGCTCGTGAAGCTCAAGCAGTCTGAGTGAACCGGACGAGGCGTGTTCAGCCTCGCCCGGCCATGTGCGTGCCGGACTGGAACATGTCAGCTCAGCGTACTCGGCCCCGCGGTTTCAGTGGTGTCGGCGGCAGTTCAGGGGCGGGTAGGGGCGCTCCGTCGTAACCCTTCACTTCCCCAAATCTCGACCCGCTCACCCACTCCTCCCGGGCTTGTTTGATATCGCCCTGAGTGCGTCCGACGAAGTTCCACCACATATCGAATTCCGCCGCTGTTTTAGCAGGTCAACGGCCTGCGCGACTGCTCCTGGTCAGCAAAAGGTCAGCATCAGTCGTGAGGAGTCGGTCGGCCATGGCGCGGGATACGTTGGTTCGGGGGATGGGATCGTTCTTCAAGGAGTGCGAGCACCCGCGGTCTCGGTGGTCGAAGTGCCCCCACCCCTACAAGATCCGATACCGGTCGGCGGCCGGCAAGCAGATGGAGGAGTCGGGGTTCGCGGACCGCGACAAGGCCATTGGACGTTTGACAGAGATCTACAACGAGAAGAAGGCGGCACCGCAGGCTCGGTCGAAGGCGGAGCGCCTCCAGAAGTACGGGTCGATGAGGTTCGAGGAGTACGTCGAGGAGTGGAAGGCCGGGCAACGGCACCTGGCTGTCTCGTCGGTGCGACACCTCGACTCCCTCCTGGAGCACCATCTCTATCCGGCGCTCGCCAGCCGACGGATGAACTCCTTTGACCACAAGGTGGTTGACGGCTTCGTCCGCCTCATGGAACGCAACGGTGCGGGTCTGGCCACCCAGGCCAACGCCTTCGACAAACTGCGCGCGATCCTTCTCGATGCACATCGGCTCGGTGTCTTCACCGACAACCCGGTGGCCGGCGTCAAGCCGCCACAGTACGATCCCAAGCGCGCCGTTATTCCGTCCCCTGAACAACTTCGTGCGATACGCACCGCAGGTGATCACGCGCTCATGCTGATCGTCGACCTGATGAGCGGCTGTGGCCTCCGCAACGGCGAGGCGGCGGCCGTGAACGTCAACAACATCGTGGCTGACGACGTGTATCGCGTCACCGAGCAGGTCGTCATGTCCACTCGTCAGTACGGCCCGCTCAAGCATCGGAAGGCGGGGGAGTACCGGGATGTTCCGCTTCCCGCTCGAGTCAGGGAGACCATCGAGTGGTACGCCGAGACGTACGGCACGGTCGATGGCTACTTGCTGCGTCAGCCGACCGACCCCAGCAAGCCGTATCCGCACTGGGGTATGGACAACCAATGGCGACGGATCAGGGCGTCCGGCAAGGTGGACATCCCCGAGGGGATGGTCCTCTATGGGAACCGCCACTTCTTCGCGTCAAACTGCCTGAGCAACGGCATTCCGATCACCGACGTGGCTGAGTGGATGGGGCACAAGAGTCTCGACGTCACGTTCAAGATCTACCGACACCTCATGCCCGGATCGATCAACAAGGCGGCGAGAGTCCTCAACCTCAATCTTGCTGCTTGAGCCAGGGGCTGCGGTCGTCGACCCCGGACGCCGCGCGATCGCGGTAACCTCGCCGACACCTCCGCCATGCAAGCGCTTCATGGAGCCTCCGCAGCGCAACGAGCGCTTGGCTGTTGTGGGTGTTCAAGGCCGAGAGGCGAAACGAGAGCGCCAGGCCGTTGCGGTCGCGGATCAGTCGGATCGCTGGTCCGCTCGTGCCGGGGTTGGCTGCTACGCAGCGAGCTCCAGATTGAGGACTTTCGAGGCTGCGCTTATCGAGCCGGGCATGAGGTGCCGATAGATCTTGAAGGTGATGGCGATGTTCTTGTGTCCCATCCACTCAGCCACGTCGGTGATGGGTACGCCATGGGTGAGGCAGTTGGAAGCGAAGAAGTGTCGGAAGCCGTAGATCACCATCCCCGGGGGGACGTGAACCTGGGCCCTTTTCTTGATGCGCCGCCACTGGTTGCTGAGGCAGTAGTGCGGGAACGGCCGGGACGGATCGTTCGGGTGTCGCAGCAGGTAGCCGTTGAGGGTGCCGTGCTTGTCGGCATACCACTCGATCGTCTCCCTGACCCTGGCTGGCAGGGGCACGTCGCGGTACTCGTTCGGCTTCCGGTGCTTGAGTGGACCGTACTGGCCGGTGGTCTGGTTGACCTGTTCCGTGACCCGGTAGACGTCGTCGGTCACGATGTTGCGCAGGTTGACCGCAGCAGCTTCGCCATTGCGCAGGCCGCAGCCGCTCATCAGGTCCGCGATCAGCAAGAAACGGTCGTCGCCGGCCACCCGTATCCGCCGCAACTGCTCTGGTGAGGGAATGACTGCGCGCTCGGGGTCGTAGTGTGGCGCCTTGACACCCCTGAGTGGGCTCTCGTCGAAAAGACCCAGCCGGTGGGCGTCGAGCAGGACCGCTTTGAGCTTGTCGAAGGCGTTGGACTGGGTGGCCAGGCCGACACCGTTGCGTTCCATGGTCTGGATGAAGCCGTCGACGACCTTGTGATCGAACGTGTTCATCCGCCGGCTGCCCAGCACGGGAAGGAGGTGGTGCTGCAGCAGAGAGTCCAGATGCCGTACCGAGGCGGGGCCCAGGTCCCGCTGTCCGGCCTTCCACTCGCTCGCGTACTCCTCGAACCGCATCGCCCCGTAGGTCGCGAGCCGCTCCGCCTTGGCCTGGGTTCGCGGGCCGGCGGCCTTCTTCTCGTTGTATATCTCCGTCAGACGTCCGATGGCCTGGTCCTGGGTTGCAAAACCTGACTCCTGCACCTGCTTTCCGCGCGCCGAACGGTATCGGATCTTGTAGGGGTGGGGGCACTTCGACCACCGAGACCGCAGATGCTCGCACGTCTTGAAGAACGAGCCCATCCCACGAATCAACGAACGAGACACAGAAGATGATTTCCGATCATATGCTGTATGGGGGTCCGCAATCATACCGGGCCAGCTCGTCAGTCCGAGTCGGCACTTCGGTTGTTCTACGGTGTGCGTTGTTGCTTAAGCCACGCTTCGACATCTGACATCTTGAATCGAATCTTGGCGTTAGGTCCTGCTCCAAACCGGTAAGAGGCGAGTCCCGCGTGGGCGGCATTCTTGTAGATCCAGGAGATGGATACGTTCAGGTATTCTGCCGTTTCTCGCACGCTCATGAACTGCGGTGTCATAGCCCCTCAAGAGTCCTGTGGTCCGCTCTGCAACCGCCGCCGTGACCTTGTCAGTGGACCGCGCGTTGAGGATTCCATGGTCTGGTCAATTGCCGGTTTGGCCAACCGGCGATGGTGGGCTATGTTGCGCGCGGCTGAACTGTTGAAAGGCTCGTGCAGGCACCAACCGCCCTTGCTGGCCCCTGCCATCGGCATCAGCCGTCAGGTCGGTCCGTAATCCTGATCAGCCAGCCGACGCTGTGCCGCATCCGAACGTAGTGGCCTGCGGCCGCGGGTCGAAGGCTGGGAGGCGGATGTGGCTTGCGGGTGGGTTCTCGCGCGCCGGGCCGCGCTTTAGGCTGCGACCGCTCCGACATCTGGCGATCTTTTGGAGGGTGTGCAGGATGAACCGAGCTCTCATGACCGCATGGGCGGCAGCAGCGTTGGTCGTGTCCGGGGGCAGCACCACCGCCTCCGCTTCCGATGCCCCGCCGCGAACCACGCACGGTCCTTGCCAGTACACCCAGACCCCGGACGAGCCGGCGGCGCGACCGGTTCCCCTGCCGCCCGACCCCCGGCACACCCCCAGTCACGGCACGGTCGATATGGCTGTCCGGACCAGTCAGGGCCCGCTCCCGCTACGTCTTGACCGGGCGAAGGCGCCGTGCACGGTCCAGAGCTTCGTGCACCTGGCGCGGCACCGGTTCTACGACCGTACGGTGTGCCATCGGTTGACGGCGTATCCGACGCTGAAGGTCCTGCAGTGTGGCGACCCGACCGGCACCGGCGAGGGCGGGCCGGGGTACGAGTACAAGGACGAGCTGCCGGTGGACCTGCCGCCGGCACCGAGCGATCCGACCGGCGTCCGTCGCCTTTACGGGCGCGGTTTGCTGGCGATGGCCAACGCCGGGCCAAACACGAACGGTTCGCAGTTCTTCGTCGTCTACGGCGACTCCGCGCTGCGACCCAACTACACGGTGTTCGGCACGGTCGGTGCCGCCGGCCTGAAGACGCTCGACAAGATCGCTGCTGGCGGTATCGAGCCAACTTCGCAGGACCCGGCGCCCGTCGACGGCACGCCCGTCCTGCGGACCGAGCTGCTTAGCGTCCGGCCGTCCTGCCGGCCCTGATGAACTGTGGTGCCGATCACCGTGGGTCCAGCTACGTGCCTGGTCTCACGGAGATGTGAAGTAGCCGTTGCCGGACTCCGCCCAGATGACGTCGCCGATGCTGTCGTAGAAGGTGACCAGGCCACCTGGAGGGGTTCACATGCAGGCCGGGCGCTGCCGTTCGAGCCGATGACCCCTTGCCCTCCCAGGACCTTCGTGGAGCGACTCCTGGGAGCGGAGTATGGTGCGGGCCCTACGCCGCCGAGGACTGGCTCACGTTGCTGGCACGGTGGCGTCCGCTGCAACCCGGGCGTTGAGAGTGTCATAACTGACTCCGGGAAAGCCATCGCACATATGGCCAGGTTGCCCTTCGTTGTCATACCTCGCGCCTACTGTGAATCCCGCAGTAGGGCTCGACGCGAGGGGGTTGCGTGGCGATCGACGGTGGGCGTGTTGCTGCTCGCGGGTTTCAGTATCAGTACCTGCGTACGGTCGAAGCTTTGTTGGCTGGCATGCAGCAGGGTGAGGCGACTGCTTGTCGTGTCGAGGGGCCCGGGAATGCGGTGTCCGGCCACCATGTGGATTCGGTCGATTTCGATCTGGTCGATGCCTCTGGTTGCTCGCTGCTTGCGGTGCAGGTGAAGAGTGCTGGTGCGGGACGGACCGTGAGGGCGCGCGAGGCTGTGTCGGTGCTGGTTCATCTGGTCACCGGCTTCGAAGCCGACCAGTACCGTTTGATCACGTCCGCTGTGCCGGACGAAGGATGTCTGCATTTGGGTGAACTGCTGAAGCGTCACGGTGGTGACGCTGCGCGTCTCAAGGCGGGGCTTCAGGAGCTCTTGGTACGGGCTCCGGCCGCCTGGGGCCTATGCCAGGCGTTGTCCGCGGAGCACTGGGAGCGCTTGGGGCGGGCGCGCATTGAGTTCGATGCCCGCACTGATGAGCAGTTGCGTGAGGACCTCCACAGTGCGCTGCGTTTGGAGCGGGAGAGGGCTGGGCGGGGGTTGTCCGGTCGGGCCGGTGGGCTTGTGCTGGGCTGTTTGGTGGCCGAAGTGATGCGTCGGGCGGCTGATCCCGGTCTAGCGCAGTGGGATGTGAGTGATTTCCGCCGGTCGGTGCTGGTCGGTGATGAGGAACTGCGTTCGGCTCTGGGGCGGCAGCATCTGGGCATTGTGTTCGGGCAGGCGCCTCCGGTTCCGGAGGTGGACCGGGCGCACTTCGTCGAGAAGGTAGGCGAGGTACTGCTGGGTGGGCAAGATTCGGCGCAGGGTGTGCGGACGTGTGTCATCACGGGTTTGTCGGGCTTGGGTAAATCCAGTCTTGCTGCTGCGTACATCGCGGCTGAGGCGTTCCGCTATGACGCTGTGTTTTGGGTTGATGCTGAGAGCGAAGAGTCTTTGGTGGCGTCGTTCGTCCGGGTGCTGGCGCACCTCACGGGTAGCGCGGAGCAAACGGAGGTGCGGGATCCGCGGCTGGTATGTGAGCGGGTTCACGCCGAGCTGCAGTCGCTACCGGGGCGTTGGCTCATGGTTCTTGACGACGCGAGCGCGTCCGTTGCCGGCGCCTGGATTCCCCGGCGGGGGCGCGGCCAGGTCATCGTGACGGCGTTGGGTGGTCACTGGCCGAGGGTGGATGGGCGCATCGATCTAGGGTCCGTCTTCAAACGGATCTTGCCCAGAGCAGGAACGACGCGAGAGTGACCGCTGCTTCGTAGGAGGTGGCGGTCTTTTCGTATCGGGTG